>CAJOEM010000057.1 GCA_905233725.1 uncultured Synergistales bacterium | reverse complement strand
TTTAGCTTTGAGTGTGAGTGAATAATTTTTGCTGGAATTTCCGGCTTTGAGACTGGCTGTTGTGATTGACGGGGCTTCAAAAACTGAGAGCGTGAACGTCTGCGTAAATTTCCCGAACTTATTCGTTGCTGTGACTGTGAATTTCTTATTCGTAACGGCTTTTGTCGGAGTACCGTAGATTAAGCCCGAATCGCTATCAATTTTCAATCCGGTTGGGAGATTCTTGGCTGTGAATTTTACCGGAGAAGTTCCAGTAGTGTTGATTTGGAAAGAATATTCGCGTTTCAAAACACCGTTGGTAAGTTCCGTCGTCAAAATTTCCGGAGCAATTTCTTCGGGTTCGTCCGGCTCTTCGGGTTCGTCCGGCTCTTCAGGAAGTTCTAACGCCGCTGCGACCTCAACTTTCACTGACGCGCTCAAATTCTGATACGTAGCCGTTAAATTCGTGTCGCCTGTACGTAATCCCACTATATAACCAGCATCATTCACTTTCGCAATCCCGGGATTTTTGACAGTCCATTGAGTTCCGATTAACGGTGACGAGACATCATACATGCTGCCATCACTCGCGACTGCGTACAAACCAGCCGGCACTCCTGAATTTACGTTTGTGTAGAGCGTATCTGTTCCGAAGAAACTTATCTCAGTTATTTCAGTTTTTTCAAAGTTGCTTAAATCCTGAATGCACGAGAACTGGATTATATTTGACACGTAAAGCTTCTTGTTATTCGGGGCGTAACAATATGCCGTCATTGCTCCTAAATCGCTGCTCGCAAATTCGATATTGATCTCGAAATTTTTGCCGTCATCAGTGTACATTGGGAAAGTTCTGTCGAGACCGTCTTTCTGAATCACGAGTTGCACGTCATTGTTCACGCTTTTCTTAGCATTGGCTGTGAATTTTACGATGCTTGTTCCTATACCTGTGTCAGGAATAATTATTGCACTTTGATTGGCAGTTAGAACAAAATTTGTAACGCTTAGATTTTCGAGATCGAGACCTTCAAGATTTAATTCGCTATAATTTGTAGAACTTGCTTTCGTTCGTTGAGGTGATGAATTTGCAAGTTGAACGGATTTTTTGAGAATTGCGAAATCGTTCATGTCATTTCTTCGCAAAATTGTCGCTACAGCGTAAGCTACGTCACCTTGTTGGCAAAGCGTCGAATATCTGAAGCGCCAATCCATCCAGCTCTCAAATCCGGATTCCGGAAAACCTGTTGAATATTCTTGTAAGCCTGCGACTGCACTAGCCACCGGAACAAACATGTCATGAGCCTGATCAGAGAAAATCACTCGCTGCATTGCAGGAAACAAATCAAAAGCCAACGTTACGGGATTAAGAGCATCAACACCATCGCTCAAAACTCCCGCAACTTGCAGAAGACCAGTTAATACCGGATTCTGAGAGACCATTCCAGCGAAGGATAATGCAAACGCGCGAAATTCTTTGTTAGTCATTATATCTCTGATAATCGCTTCTTGTGAAGCAATTCGAGGCTGTTCTTCGGATTAGAATTTTCCACCCAATTGCTAAATTTCACAAAATCCGAGTACTCAGACAGTTTCTGGTATTTCGCTATGTTCTTGCCGGCTGATTTTGCGAGTTCTGCCAGATTCAATAGCATGAACGCCGTGTCTTTGATCTCCTCGAACGAATCCAGATAACCCTTCACATCACCATACACGAAATGCATCGGTACATTCGCAGGCAATGGAAGCTTCAGGAAATCGCTGCCGACTGCAATTTCTTTCAAGAATGGATCAGAATATATTTTCAAGTACTTGTTGCGTAATAACCAGAGACAAGTTTGTGCGAGAGCATCATTTCCGATTGCAACATCATGTAACACGCTGAAATCTCCGGTTAAGATATTTGCCAAAGGAGTGCCCTTATGAGGAACAGCTATATTTATAACTCTGTGAATCATTCCCTGCTTGTACGAACGCATCGACCAGTTGTTCGCGTCGTCAGCGTTAGATTTGTTAGCCTCGTTCAGAAATTCACGCACGATCAGCCCGCCCATTCCGTGAGCAATGACATCAGCTTTTGTGCAGACGATTCCTTCTTGAGCATAGCGCTCGAACATGTTAGCCAAAATCGTGAACAAGTGATTGTAATCATGACCGACGAGATTTTTTATGCCTTGCCTGCCGTTGTGATCCCAGAAAGTAATATGCTCTTTCTTGAAGCCTCTGTCCAACAATTCCTGTTGAATGCGAGCAAAAGTGTGTTGAGAATCTCCGGGATTAACTGCACTTGCCAGAATACTTGCAGCAGCAAACACGTTCGTAAATCCGCCCGGGTTAAACATGCCAGGAAGCATAATCACGGGAGCAGCTTCAATCGTGAGTTCTAAGTCTTTTTCTTGTAGTTCTAGTTCGTCATCATCTGGCTTGAAACTGACGTGTACCTTAAATTTATCAGACGGGAATTTTTTATCACGCGGGAAAACTTCCGGAGCTACTAACACCGCTGAAGCCTGATGTCCCCACGCTCCAACATCAGTAGTTTTTATTTCGAGTGTTGATGTCGAATTTTTCGTTCTTTCTGTTAGTTGTTCTAGTTTTGCGCCAATATTATCAGCCAGTTCAAATCTAACACTTCCGGGATTTTCAGCTTGTACTCTCAGAATTAGTCGTGA
>CAJOEM010000056.1 GCA_905233725.1 uncultured Synergistales bacterium | reverse complement strand
CCGAGAGCCTCAAGTTCATCTCTGAACTCAACGACTAATCTCTTGAGCATTTCGACGTCCTGCTTGCTGGCTTTGGTCATATCGACGACTGCCAACGCTCTGGCTAAAGCTGAAGCCATCTCGTAACGAGTGGTCGGCTGCTTGCCTTTGTAAGTTCCATCAGGATAACCTGAGAGAATACCGTGTGCTGCTAACTGACCGATTGCGTCATAAGCCCAGTGATTCATGGGAACGTCCATGAACGGGTTGGTTGCGGAGAACGCAGGAGCTGCGAAAGCTGCCAAAACTGCGACCGCGATAATTACTGCGAATTTTTTCATAATTGAAACCCCCTATTAAATTGTCAATTTGCTTGTGTCACGTGTAATCGTTAGAAACGTTTCTCAGTCCTCAACTGTCCTGAGCCTCTCGGGGGTGTGTAGTCTGAAAGTTGCCTTGTTTCCTTTCGGATCTGAAACGACCTCTGTCAGCTTTTGACAGTCCCGGGATTTTTCACGTTTTGCACATCTCGAACTCCTGTATTGGCAAATCGGGGATTGTTACACCTCACTTTCTTGCCTTCGAGGATTTCCGTAATGCGTCGGTTTAACGATTGCTTACTACGTAATTCCCGTAACACGTCGAGTATAATACACTAGTAATTCGCAAAAGTGAATACGTAATTTTACTGATTCGCAGGAAATAATTTTGCGGAATTTTTCGAGTTCGTAAAGGCTTAGAATGACTGGAAAGTTTGCATATTATTAATTATCGCGAGAGCTTGATCGATCACTTGAAACGCGATTGCACAACCGGAGCCTTCGCCAAGGCGCATTTGCAAATTCAGGAACGGACTGATTTTCAGCGCGAGATTTTGAATTGCTAATTCGAACGCAGGTTCTTGAGAAACGTGTGAAGGGATCATGAAATTCACGGATTCAGGTGCGATTTTTGAGGCAAGTAACGCAGCAGAAATCGAAATTACGCCGTCAATCACGATTGGGATTCTGAATATTGCGCCACCCAGAAAAACGCCGGTCATTGCAGCAATATCAAGACCTCCAACGCAGGAAATTATCTCGAACGGGTCACGTAAATTTTCCTCGTGAAATTTCAGAGCGTTGAGAATGACGGATTTTTTCACAGCAAATTTTTCGTCCGAAAGACCAGCGCCACGCCCGATGAATTTTTCGTCACGGGAATTTGTCGCAGCGAGAATACACGCAGCCGCAGAACTTGTGTTGCCCATGCCGACTTCACCTGTGCCGATTATTTTCACTCCCCGAGATTTTGCGTCACAAACCTGCGAGATTCCGAAGTCAATCACGTCATGAACGATTTCTAACGGGATTGCGCGAGATTTTGCGAAATTATTCGAGCCGTTTGGCATGAATTTTCGTGAGATGATATTTTCGCAGGAATTTTCGGGTAAATTTTTCACGCCTAGATCGAAGATTTGTAATTCAGAATTTGAGTTTTTCACGAGGATATTTATCGCAGCATTTTGTCCGAGAGCATAAGCGCGCATTAACTTCGCCGTAAAAATCTGCGGTGCTGAGGAAACGCCTTCGTCGTAAATTCCGTGATCCGATCCGAATAAAATCAGCAATTTTCGCGAAACGGAATTTTTCACGTGACCGGTTATGCCTGAGATCTGAATTGCAATTTGTTCGAGAGTTCCGAGGCTTCCTGCTGGTTTGATGAGATTATTCTGCAAGATTTGCGCCTGAGACATCGCGTGTGAATCTAACGGGCGAATTTTTTCGAGTAAGTTTTCAAGTTTCATGTTAAACGCTCCTGTTAAAAATTAAGTGTTAAAAGCTAAATGTTAAAAGTGAAATTTTGCGCAAAAAAATACCCCCGACTCTCATCGGAGGCATTGTGTATTATAGACTCATTCGCATTTTACCGCAATTACAGGTTTATAGCTAGTGTTTGGATTGAGCCACGGTGACGCAATGATCGAACGGTTGTCCGGAACTTCGGAAATTTCCTGACCGGATTCATCCGCAAAGTCGATTATCTCGTCATCATCGTTAGGATTTTCCTCGGAACTGCTGGCGTTTGCGAAGTAGAATAATTTTGCGCCGATTGGTGCGTTTTCATCGAGCGTGATTCTGAAATCGTACTGCGCACTCTGAGAGACTTCAAGCTCGGGTAACGTTGCGATTATCATGTAATCGTTGCCGTTTACGCTGATGATATTGCCGACAGTTTCGGAAGACGGATTGCCCGTGAAGAAAACTTCCGGAGATTCTGAGCTTGCTTCGGATTCGGATTCAGATTCGGATTTAGCTTCAGATTCTGATTCTGATTCGAGTTTTGTTTCTGATTCGGATTCGGCTTCAGATCCGGATTCAGATTTTGCGTCAGAATTTGTGTCGGGTTTCTTGGCTGAATC
>CAJOEM010000055.1 GCA_905233725.1 uncultured Synergistales bacterium | reverse complement strand
ACGTTTGAGTTGCGACGTGTTCTTGGTTTGCGTCCGAATATCTACAGACAGCTTGTGACTGTTCAGGAATAATTTTTCGGGAGGATTTTCGAATCATGAGAGGTTATAACAAAGTCATAATCGCCGGAAATCTAGCACGAGACTCAGAATTGAGATACACGGCTAATCAGCGCGCATTTTTGCGTTTCACAGTTGCCATTAATCACAGATTCAAAAATAACGCTGGTGAAGATCAAGAAATCACAGATTTCATAAGCGTAGTTGCTTGGGGAGCGATTGGTGAAAATGTTGCGAAATATTTGCGAAAGGGTAGCCCTGTACTTGTCGAGGGAAGATTACGTAGCGGTAGTTACGAGAAGAATGGCGTGAAGCATTACACTACTGATGTACAAGCCGACAATATTATTCTGCTGGGTTCGGGTTCTGGCTCGTCAAGCGGAAATTACAATTCGCAGCCACAATCGCAAACACAAGCTCGCAATAATAATCCCAAAGGTGATGTTTACATTTCACCGATGCCAGGCGGAGATTTCGGCGGATTCAACGATGATAATTTCGGTGGGGATTTTTCGCGCGGATTTGACGATCTTAACTCGGGCTTTGGCGGTTTCGATCCCAAGAATAACGACGTGAACAACAACGATGACGGTGATAGCGAGAGCAATTTGCCGTTCTAAAATAATATTTCAGGAAGGAGCTAATTTTTCAAGACATGAACGAACGTGAGAACACAACGAATCGTGAACCCAAAGAAGCAAGAGAAGCAAGAGATTCACGAGACTCAAGAGAACAAAGACCCGGCGGCTTCAATCGCGGTGGCGGTTTACGCAGGGCACCATCAAGACGCAGACCGAAATTCTGCTACTATTGCGTCGAAAAACAGGAGAAAGTCGATTACAAAGACGTGGAGAAATTGCGCAAGTATATCAGTGAGCGTGGGAAAATTATTCCGCGACGTGTGACTGGAAATTGTGCGAAACATCAGCGGCTTTTAACCGAAGCTATCAAGAGAGCGCGTTACATGGCGTTGTTGCCGTATTCGCTTGACTAAAAATTAATCGCGTTAATCACAAATTCAGAGCTATGTTACGGTTGATTGCCTACGGTGGATTGACTGCTGCGTTGGTTGCGTGCGGGAATTTTGCGCCGGTATTCGGATTTATCGGGCTGATTTTGTCGCCGTTGCCTCTCGCGATTCTTGGCTGCAATGAAAATCGCAATCGTGCCGGGATCGCTGAGTTAATCGCGGAAGCCTTGTTATTATTGCTTGTGTCGCCGTACATGGCTCTGTATTTTTTTGTGGGATACGCACCCGTTGCGGGAATGATTTGTGCGCTGAAAGATTTGCAGAAGGCTCACTCACTCACAGCGGGCGAAAATATTCTTGCAATATTCACTGTATCGATTATTGCGAAATTGATTCTTATGAGCGTGTTCTGGTATTTGACTGGGCATAACTCTATGTTTCCGGACGCGCCTCAACTCGAGGTTATACTAAACGAAGTCTATCGTGAGCAGCCGGCGTTACTCGAAGCGTTGCAAATGACGCTGTACTTGTTCCCGAACATGATCCCGTTGCTTGTGATCGTGTATTGTGGCATCGAAGCGTTTTTGAATTACTCGCTATGTGTCAGACTAACGAGAAAGCGAAATTTTTTCCCAGAGATTCCGAATTTCCTGACGTGGCGATTCCCGAATTCGATTTTGTTCGCGTTATTATTCGCGTTAATTATGGGATTCTTCACGGATTTCCGCGTGTGGGAAGAGGGCGCAATGTTCGCGTTTAATTTGCAATTATTGCTGAACGTGTTCGTGTTTTTGCAGGGATTGTCGTTTCTGTTATGGCTAATCACGGTGCGATTCAAGTTTGGACGTCTCGCGAAGATTTTTGCGTGTTTAGCGCTCGTGTTTCCGATAACATGGCTGTTTGTGATCATGGCTGGAATGGGCGATATTATGTCAGATTTTCGGGAGAAATTCGCGAATCGTTCATGACAGAATATAACTTCGAGATCAGAAATTCCAGAGATTTTTTCGCATGAACGCAGAATAAGCTGTCAATCTCGTTTAAGCTTCGTGCATTAACAGGACAGCCTCCTCCGCAGATTCCGAGAGCTTCACATGATACGCATTCGTTTTTGAAAATCGGTGTGAATTTTTGCCAGTTTAAGATATTTGTGTCTTGATTCAGATTTTGCTTTGAGGCGTTTACGTCTGAGATGAAGTATTCGCGTTTTTCGGTGCAGGCGTGACAGATGCCAACTTTTCCGTCGTAATGTCATCAACATAGAGCTGGAGTGGTTTCTCCTCGACAAAACTGGTGAGCTCTTGGATGATATCCTCCAGTTCCGTGATGTCGGCTTTTCCTTCAGCGACTTGCTCTTCAATTTTTTTA
>CAJOEM010000054.1 GCA_905233725.1 uncultured Synergistales bacterium | reverse complement strand
ATTACATCATGCTTCGATACAAAGCTTTGATTTCCTCGACGTTCGTGTCTCTGGGATTACCTGGGCAGCAAGCATCAGCAAACGCACTATCCGACAAGAACTGCACGTCTTCTTCCTTCAGGATGCCTTTCAAATCCGCTGGGATTCCTACATCGACCGACAATTTTTTCACGGCTGCAATCGTGGCTTTAGCTGCTTCATCGTCGTCCATGTAATCAATGCCGTCAACACCCATAGCCTTGCCGATTGCACGATAGCGTTTGCCTGCGACAGGAGCGTTGTATTCGAGACCGTACGGCAAAATAATCGCACAAGCTACGCCGTGTGGAGTGTCATATAGTGCCGATAAGCCGTGAGCCATTGAGTGCACGATCCCGAGACCGACGTTCGAGAAGCCCATTCCTGCGATGTATTGCCCAAGAGCCATGCCTTCACGACCTTCATCAGTTCCGGCGACTGCACCACGCAAACTGTGGCTGATTAGCTTGATTGCCTCAAGATGGAACATGTCAGAAATTGCGCAGTGACCTTTCGTGATATAACCTTCGATTGCGTGAGTTAAAGCGTCCATGCCAGTTGAAGCCGTTAGTCCTTTGGGCATTGAAGCCATCATGTCCGGATCGACGACTGCGATTTCAGGAATGTCATTCGTATCGACACAGACAAATTTGCGTTTCTTCTCAACGTCTGTTATGACATAATTAATCGTAACTTCTGCTGCTGTGCCTGCTGTCGTGGGGACTGCGATCGTGAATACAGCGTGAGTTTTTGTCGGAGCAACACCTTCAAGTGAACGAACGTCCGCAAATTCCGGGTTATTAATAATAATTCCGACTGCTTTTGCCGTATCCATAGCACTGCCGCCGCCGATTGCAACGATTGAGTCAGCCTGAGCCTTCTTGAAAGCTGCGACACCGTTCTGAACGTTCTCGATTGTCGGATTGGGCTTGATGTCCGAGTAGACTTCGTAAGCGATTTTTGCTGCGTCGAGTAAATCCGTGACTTTCTTCGACACGCCGAATTTCACCAAGCTAGCGTCCGTACAAACGAAAACTTTTTTCTTACCGCGAGCGTTGAGTTCTTTCGCGATATTCTCGATTGCGCCTTTTCCATGATAGGAAATGTTGTTTAAGACTATTCTGTCTGCCATTATAAAACTTCTCCTTCTTAATTAAAAATATTTATTCGCTCAAAGCGTTATTGCTTTTGAGTTCCTGTTTATGACAAATACCCGTCGCGAGCTTTCACGGCGAATCTGCCTTCGAGCAAGTGCATCGCCTCGTCAGAAATTGTGTTCACGAGTGGCAAGTGTGCGATCTTCAGGTAAATTTCCGCAGCTTTTTCCGCCGTCTCGATTAATCCGAAAGCCTCGTCAAGATCAGCGCCTGCTGCGTATAATCCGTGTTGCGCCCAGACTACTAATCTTGCAGTACGCATTTTCTCAGCCGTAGCTTCTCCGATTTCGTTCGTGCCGCAAAGCATCCATGGCAAAACATTCACTCCGTCCGGAAAAACGACTATACATTCCGTGCACATCTGCCATAAAGTTCGCGTAAATTCTCTCTCGTCAAGCGTGTGAACATACGTCATAGCCAAAATATTCGTCGGGTGACAGTGCATGATAACACGATTCGCAGGATTAACTGACAATCTCGCAGCATGGCTCATCATGTGCGCAGGAAACTCGCTCGTAAATTTTCCGCCGTCAGAAAATCCCCAGAGCAACTGCGCGTTCATTCCGTCATCGATTATCTTCACAAGTCCGAGATTCACGTCCGGAGCATACTGTACATTTTTGAAATACTTTCCGGTTCCAGTCACGAGAAAATATTTGCCGTTCAATTCCGGTGCTTTGAAGCCGGTCGGTAACGTCCGCAAAACCCGATTCACATCGACGTATTTTGCAACTTCGGATTCGTCCAGCAATAGCGAAATATTCCCGCTGTTACGCTCGTCCCAGCCGTGATTGTACATGTTCGTCGCAGTCCTGACCATCTCGACAAAAAACTCTGCCGTCAAAATATCTTTCATGTTCGTTTATTTCAATCCCCAATTTCAATCTAACAGGATATTTTCACGCTTTCCCTCCTGCGTAGATTATAACAGTTTAATCAAGATTTATTTTGTTTTCACGGCGATCACTGGTCTATAAATTTTCCCAACGTTCAGCCAAGGTGAAACTGTCAGCAAATGATTTTCTGGAACTGTTTCGATATAGGCTCCGTTCTCGTCAAGAAAATCCACAATCTCATCATCTTCAGACGGCTCATCAGAGAATGCAAACCAGAATAATTTCGCGCCGATTTCAGCGTTATCATCAAGTTCGACTTTGAAATCGTACTGGGCACTGACTGAGACATGAATTTCCGGGAGAATTGCAATTATCTCGTAATTTTCGAGCTGTGAAATTTCTTGCTGCGTGAGATTTTCCTGAGTACGTGAATTGCCGGTTATGATATTTTGCGATTGAGTTACGGTTTCGGCTTCGGATTCAGGTTCAGGTTCAGGTTCAGAATCTTCAGGCGTGAGAAATTCCGTAGATTCTCGTGCAGGAGCTTGTGATTTTGTGACAGAACTTTCGATGACAGTTAGCGT
>CAJOEM010000053.1 GCA_905233725.1 uncultured Synergistales bacterium | reverse complement strand
ACCGTTATCAAAAATTCTCAAATACAGTCGTCTTGCTGAAGACACGATTTTTGCTATTGCAAGGTCTCTGGGGGTAAATCTCGCGTGAAAAATTGCAATTCAGCGAAAGAAAATGTGACATGGAGGCGTGAATATATGTTGTTATTATCAAGGGAAGCTGAAAAATTTGCTGAAGGCAGAATTGAGGGCAGAATTGAGGGCATTGACGAAACCAGAAAAGGAATGGCTGCGGACATGATAATGGAAGGCGAGCCGTTATCAAAAATTCTCAAATACAGTCGTCTTGCTGAAAACACGATTTTCGCCATTGCAAAATCTCTCGGGGTAAATCTCGCGTGAACAAAATCATCTTGTGTTATATAATACCCGTTTGAGAATTTGATTTTTTAACAGGAGGATTTCAGAATTTGAGCAGAGTTTTTAATTTCAGCGCAGGCCCGGCGGTTTTGCCAGAGGAAGTCTTGAAAACTGCAGCAGCGGAATTGTTCGAGTACAAAGATTCCGGCATGTCCGTCATGGAAATGAGCCATAGATCAAAAGATTTCGAAAACATTCTCAACGAAGCTCAGTCAGACTTGCGTAAACTCATGAATATTCCGGAAAATTACAAGATATTATTCTTGCAGGGCGGTGGTTGCACTCAGTTCGCAATGATACCGATGAATCTTATGCGAAACAAAATCGCCGATTATATCATCACTGGAGCTTGGTCAAAAAAAGCTGCCGCCGAAGCAAAAATTTACGGGCAAGTCAACGAAGTCGCAAGTTCAGCAGATAAAAATTTCTCGTACATTCCGGATCTGTCGGACTTGAATATCTCAGAACAAGCCGATTATGTTTACATTTGTCAGAACGAGACAATTCACGGAACAACTATTCGCAAATTACCCAATACAAAGGGCAAAGTTCTCGTGGCTGATGTTTCGTCAATGTTTTTGAGTGAGCCTCTTGACGTCGAAAAATACGGGATCATTTGGGGCGGCGTTCAGAAAAATATCGGACCTGCTGGCGTTACAATCGTGATAATTCGTGAGGACTTGATCCGCGACGACGTCTTGCCATTCACTCCGACGATGCTGAAATACAAGACACATTCGGATAATAATTCGCTCTATAATACACCACCTTGCTATAATATTTACGTATGCGGTCTCGTGTTCAAATGGCTGTTGCAACTCGGCGGTGTCTCTGAGATGCGCAAAATTAACGAGGCTAAAGCGAATTTGCTCTATGATTATCTCGACGCTTCGAAATTATTCCACGCTACTGTCGCAAATAAATCAGACCGTTCGTTCATGAATGTGCCGTTCGTAACTGGTGATAAAAATATTGACGCAGAATTTGTCAGTGCGGCTGCTAAATCCGGCTTCAAGAATATCAAAGGTCATCGTTCTGTCGGAGGCATGAGAGCTTCGATTTATAACGCAATGCCAGCTGAAGGCGTGAAAAAACTTGTCGAGTTCATGGCGAATTTCGAGAAAGGGCGCGTGTAGATCATGCTCGATCCCAAACACAGAAAGATTCTCTGTCTGAATAATATCGCTCAAATCGGCCTTGATAAATTCAGAACTGGCTACGAAATTGTAGAAATAGAAAATGCTGACGAGGCTGCTGGTATTCTCGTGCGTTCGGCGGATATGCTGTCGATGGATTTTCACGACGGTTTACGCGCAATCGCCAGAGCTGGTGCCGGTGTGAATAATATTCCGATTGAGAAATGTTCGGAACAGGGCATCGTAGTATTCAACACACCAGGAGCAAACGCAAATTCCGTGAAAGAACTTGTGATTGCGGGATTATTATTAGCGTCGAGAGATATTTTCGGCGGAATTAGCTGGGTTAAGGAAAACGCTTCTGAGTCCGAGATTGCGAAACTGACTGAGAAAGCTAAGAAGAAATTTTCCGGCAACGAAATTTATAATCGCAAATTGGGCGTAATTGGTCTGGGTGCAATTGGTGTCAGAGTTGCGAATGCTGCTGTCGCTCTCGGAATGAACGTTCTTGGCTATGACCCGTTCCTGTCCGTGAAGTCCGCGTGGATGTTAAGCCCGATGATCAAACACGCTGATACAGTCGAGGAATTGTATTCGAGCTGCGATTTTATTACTCTGCATGTTCCGGCACTGGATTCAACGCGCAGAATGATAAATTCTGAGGCAATCTCTCGCATGAAACACGGGATCAAAATACTGAATTTTGCCCGGGATGTTCTTGTTGACGAGAAAGCTTTGACCGAAGCATTAACATCTGGGAAAGTTGCGAAATACATCAGCGATTTCCCGAACACAATCAGCGCGAATCTTCCTAACGCGATAATTTTGCCGCATCTGGGAGCTTCAACTGAAGAGGCCGAGGATAATTGTGCTGTCATGGCTGTTGAACAAATGCAGGATTATCTCGACAACGGAAATATTACGAACTCCGTGAATTTCCCCGCACTTAACGCAGGAAAATGCGAGACCGAAGCCAGAGTTGCGATTTTGCACAGAAACATTCCGAACATGCTGTCACAAATCACGTCATTCTTTGGTCAGAACGGCTTGAACATAGAGAATTTGCAGAACAAAGCTCGTGGCGCATATGCCTACACGTTACTCGACATTTCACACGCAATGCCTGTAGATACTGTAGAACGCTTGAAAGAAATCGAGGGCGTTTTGAGAGTGCGCAGAGTTTTCGAGAATTTGTAATTTTACGCAAAAACCCCTGAAATCTTGTTGCGGATCTCAGGGGAATTACTTATCGCA
>CAJOEM010000052.1 GCA_905233725.1 uncultured Synergistales bacterium | reverse complement strand
TTTCTTCCAGCAGCAAATGGCAGAAGTGAACTTGGCAGTGTCGCTATGGCACGGGTGATCGGTCAACCGTCAATCGGAGAGCCATCAATCGGTCATACGCAATCGTTCATCAGTTTTGGAGCATTTGGTACTGAGGAAGAAGCCAACGCCTGTTACAAATACGTATACTCAAAATTTTGTCGCGTGATGCTGGGTGTGTTGAAGATTACGCAGGATAATCCGCCCGAAAAATGGCAATTTGTTCCCCTTCAGAATTTCGCTCCCGAATCGGATATAGATTGGTCAGCAACAATCGCGGAAATCGATCAGCAGCTTTATCGCAAGTACGGATTGTCTGACGAGGAGATCAATTTCATCGAGACGCACGTAAAGGAGATGTCGTAACATGCAGCGGAATATCACGAACATGATCAGAAGCTCGCGAAAAATTGTGCCGATGATTTACGCCTATACAACTCCGGGAGTGGAATATCATGACGGATATATCAAGATCGGCTACACTGAGCGTGATGTGGACGCGCGAATACGTCAACAAACTCACACCGCCGGCATTCTGGCTAAGAAGGAATGGCAGGGAGAGGCAACGTTCGAGAATAGTGGCGAAAATTTCCGGGATGTGGATTTTCATGCGTATTTGAGAAAACTTGGCGTAAGACAACCACAGGACGAGGGCAACGAATATTTCCAAGAATCAGATCGTAACGAATGGTTTCATGTAAGCCCGGAAAAATCGCTTGAACATTTTCTAAAGTTTCGTAAAAATCGCGGTCGTGTAGAAAATTCTGATTATCATCAAACTGTCATTCCGTACAAGCTGCGTGATGAACAACTCGATGCCGTGACACAAACTGTGAATTATTACCGGACTCACGAGAACGGGAAATTTCTCTGGAATGCAAAGCCCCGATTCGGCAAAACGTTATCCGTGTACGAGTTCATAAAGCGAATCGAAGCTGAGAACGTTCTGATTATGACGAACCGTCCAGCAATCGCAAACTCATGGTACAGTGATTACGAGAAATTCATCGGAAGTGTTGGCGGATATTTTTTCGTAAGCATTGTAGACGCGTTGAAGGATAAGCCACAAGTTATTACGTATGAAGAATACGCGAATGATGCGGAACGACGCGCAGAAGATCCCAATGCCAAACGAATGGGCTTAATCGAGTTTGTATCTCTGCAAGGTCTGAAAGGCTCGAAATATTTTAACAAAAACAGCGATAATGACAAGCTGCGAGAGGTCAAGGAAATTCCTTGGGACGTAGTTATTATTGATGAAGCTCACGAGGGTGTTGACACTATCAAATCTGAAGTAGCTCTCGAAATTATCAAACCGAAATTCACGCTGCATCTTTCAGGAACACCGTTCAAGGCGATTGCGAACGATAAATTTTCGAATGATGCTGTTTATAACTGGACATATGCTGATGAACAGCGCAAGAAACATGAACTGGAGTCCTCGAGTGAAAATCCGTATGCAGACATGCCAAGATTGAATTTATTCACGTATAAGATGAGCGAAATTATTCACGACGAGATTTCACAGGGAATTGAGATAGACGGCAAGATTGAGAAATACGCGTTTGACCTGAACGAATTTTTTGCGATGAACAGCAATGGTTTTGTGCATGATGCTGAGATTGATAAATTTCTAAACGCACTGACTACTCAGGAGAAATACCCGTTTTCTACGCCCGAATTGCGCGATGAATTACGACATACGCTCTGGTTATTGGATCGTGTTGAATCAGCCAGACAGCTCAGCAAAAAATTGAAGGCTCACCCGGTGTTCGAGAATTACGAGATAATTCTGGCAGCTGGCGACGGGAAAATTTACGATGACGATGAGAGGCAAAAATCTTACGATAAAGTTGTCAAAGCGATCAGGAAACACAAGAAAACGATCACGCTCTCAGTTGGGCAATTAACGAACGGTGTTACGATTCCTGAATGGACAGGAGTGTTAATGCTGTCTAATATGCGCTCATCATCGGAGTACATACAGGCAGCATTTCGCGCACAGAATCCGTGTGTATTTCGCAACACTGAAACGCAAGAATATTATCGCAAGGAGAACGCCTACGTATTCGATTTTGATCCGGCACGCACGCTTGTAATTTACGAGGAATTTGCGAATGATTTAACACAAGGCACAAGTGGCGGACACGGTGATTCAGATAAACGCAAATCACATGTTCGGGAGCTGCTGAATTTTTTTCCGGTAATTGGCGAGGACGATTCCGGAAGTATGCTCGCACTTGATGCTGAGAAAGTATTATCGATTCCACGCAAGATCAAGTCACGTGAAGTTGTAAATCGCGGCTTCATGTCTGATTTCCTGTTTCAGAATATCAGCCATGTATTTAACGCTCCGGAAGTTTTCGAGATTATAAACCAATTTACGCCAGTCAGCGAATCTGCAGCCAAGAATTTCGAGATTGATTTTGACAAAGCACGCGAGATCCCGATTGATGAGAACGGTAATATCAAGATTGACGATGAATATGTAATCGGACGTGAGAAAGAAATTTTCGGTAACAAGATTTACTCGGAAAAAGCGATTGACATTCAACCAGATACGCCAGCAGAATCTATCAAGCAAGAGTTTTGCGATAAAATTCTGAACCCTGTGATTAATGCAGCGAGAGAACATTATGGATCTGAAATTGCGAAAAATTTCCGGAAGAAACTTGATAAATCTGTGTCACGAAAAGTTGATAAAGCAACGGTAATGTATAATCTCGATAATAATGCTCAGGAATTGCAGGATAATTTACGTGAGATTGAGCAGGAAGCCAAGAGAGACTTGGTAAAAACTGTCGAGACGAACAAAGCTCAGGAGACGAAAGATGAATTTGAAAGTTCAGTGCGAGATCGTTTGCGAGGATTTGCCCGAACGATTCCGTCATTCTTGATGGCATACGGCAACGAGAGAGATCCCGTAACACTTGCGAATTTTGACGAGATAATTCCGGATTCAGTCTTTCGTGAAGTGACGAGTATTTCGCTTGAACAATTCAGGGCTCTGAGAGATAGCAGCAATTTATTTGATCCAGTCGTGTTTGATGATTCAGTTCGTGAGTTTATGCGATTGCGACAAGAACTTGCGAATTATTTCGAAGATGGACACACGCGAGATATTTTCGATTACATTCCACCTCAGAGGACGAATCAGATTTTCACGCCGAAATCGATCGTGAATAGAATGCTGGATATGCTTGAACAAGAGAATCCAGGGTGTTTTGATGATCCTGACAAGACTTTTGTTGACTTGTACATGAAATCCGGATTATATATTGCTGAGATTGTTAAGCGCCTGTATCGGTCACGTGCTATGAAAATTTCTTACCCGAATCCGACGAAGCGTTTGCAGCATATTTTTGCGAAACAGGTTTACGGACTTGCGCCAACTGAGATTATTTACAGGATTGCGACTAATTTTATTCTGGGTTTCGATGCTTATGGAGAAAAAATCTCGAAGCATAATTTTCGTCAGGTGAATGTGTTGGATTATGTGAAAGACGATACACTTGCACGTAAACTCGACGAACTTTTCGCATAAAAAATCGGCCACGCAAGAATTCTCACGTAGCCGATAGCAAAATCTGATTCTTATTCTTGATTAACTCACTAACTAACTAACGCGTGTAAATTCGCAAATCACTCGCGCCATTCTTGAGCAAATCTCTC
>CAJOEM010000051.1 GCA_905233725.1 uncultured Synergistales bacterium | reverse complement strand
TTATCTATGCTTGGGTTAATAATGCGCTTTACGACGTATTATTCGGTACATTCATATACAACTTCACATACATTAGCAACAATACAGTAAGTCTTCGAGTGATAGTGCTCCATATTATCATGCAAATACCGCTTTGTGTAGCAATCTTTGTTTCATGTATCGTAATTCTTCGCAGTAAAATTATCTCGTCTACTGAACGAGTATTCTATTTCTCTATGTTGTTCGCAAGTATAGTAGCTATATCTATTTCCGGCAGAGCTTATGGACACTATTACATGTATGTTATTCCGTTTGTGATGCCGGCGTTATGTTGGTTCTCGAAATTGCTTTTGCAGAAAATTTCCCTTAAAACCGCAATTTTGTGTTTGTCGGTATTCGCAGTATTATTTGCCGGTGCGATATGTCTCAGAAGATATTACGTTATCAGAACTAGTACTCGCAACTACAATCTAGGTATCGATATAGAAGATGATAAGAACGTTATTGTGTTGGAAAATGTATGCGAATTCTACGTGTATAATGGAATTATCCCTCAGGAGAAATATTTCTACATTCCAGGAAGTTCTTACAAAAATTTTTCGTTGCCGATTGACTCGCAAATTGCTTCTGTCATCAATGGCAAAAACGACGTGTTAATAACTCGACGCAGAAACTTGGTAATTTCGCCTGATAATCCTTACGCCGAATCTGAAAATTTCAACGCTTTGATAAATACACTTGAGAATGAATATGCTATGATTCGTTCTGTTGATATTTTTAGAGCATCTGAGGCAGATATATTCGAAGTCTACGAAAGGAAATAGAAATAATACATGCACTATTATGATTATCTTGTAGTTGGAGCAGGACTTTTCGGTGCGGTCTTCGCTCGTGAAATGAAATTGCATTCAAAATCAGTTTTGGTGATCGATAAACGCGGGAATATAGCTGGAAATATTTACACTGAGAACATCGAGAAAATTCACGTACACAAATACGGGGCGCATATTTTTCACACAAATAGCAAAATCGCTTGGGATTACGTCAATCAATTCGCAAGTTTCAATCGATTCACAAACTCTCCAATCGCAAATTACAGGGGCGAAATTTACAGCTTGCCGTTCAACATGTACACGTTCAACAAAATCTGGGGCGTAATTACTCCTGAGCAGGCAAAAGCAAAAATCGAATCACAGCGAAAATCTTCGGGAATAAAAACTCCAAGCAATCTCGAAGAACAAGCTATTAGTCTCGTAGGTGTTGATATTTACGAGAAACTCATCAAGGGTTATACCGAAAAACAATGGGGACGTCCTTGCTGCGAATTGCCCGCCGAAATTATCAAGCGTCTTCCGGTGCGCTTCACTTATGACAACAATTATTTTAACGCGCTGTATCAAGGAATCCCAGATAACGGCTACACCGAGATTATCAAGAATATGCTCGACGGTATCGAGGTCAAGTTGAATTGCGATTACCTGGAAAACAAATCCGAACTCGAATCCGTCGCTGAAAAAATAATTTTCACTGGCAATATCGACGCTTATTTCGATTACAGATTGGGCGCGCTCGAATACAGAACCGTCAATTTTGAAACCGAAATCCTGAATGACACCGATAATTTTCAAGGCAACGCTGTTGTGAATTACACGGATAAAGACACTCCCTTCACACGAATAATCGAACACAAACATTTCTATCCCGGACTCGAGACTTCCTCAACGGTTGTAACGCGAGAGTACAGCGCGGAATTTACACGCGGTGATGAGCCTTATTACCCGATTAACAACGCAAAGAACACTGCTCTGTACGAAAAATATCGCGACTTATCGAGAAATATTCCGAACGTAATTTTTGGCGGGCGACTTGGTGAGTACAAATATTACGACATGGACACGGTGATTTTGCGCGCTCTTGAGTTGGCACAAAAAGAATCGTAATATTTAGGGGGAAAAAATCTTGAAAAATCTTTAGGAGGAATTTTCATGAACAAACTTGTTGCAGTTGCTAGAGGAGAATTACCGGCGGATTTTGTGATTCGAAACGCGAGATTGGCGAATGTTTTCACGCTTGAGTACGAGAATTCTGTTGACGTTGCGATTTGTGGCACGAAAATTGCGGGAATTGCGAAATCTGGAAGTTACGACGGCAAGAAAATTATCGACGTTGATGGCCGTGTGATGATCCCGGGAATGATTGACGGACACGTTCATATCGAAGACACGATGATGACACCGCCGGGATTCGCTGAAATTGCTGCGATACATGGCACAAGCACAGTAATGGCAGACCCTCACGAAATTGCGAACGCGTTGGGAATGTCAGGGCTTGAGTACATGTTCAAGACGAGTCAGGGATTGCCGATTGATATATTTTTCGGAGCACCGTCGTGTGTACCGGCTTCGGATTTCGAGACACCTTATGATGAACTTGACATGATCGCGATCAAAAACATGTTCGACAAAAATCTGTGTCAGCATTTGGGTGAAGTCATGAATTTTCCGGCTGTAATTTCCGGTGACGCTGAAATCTGGGGGAAAATTCTCGCTGCCGGTAACGTGCCATTAACTGGACATGCTCCGGGAGTATCCGGTAAAAATCTGAACGCGTATTTAGTCTCGGGTATTTCGTCGGATCATGAGTGCGTGAATCTTGACGAAGCTCGTGAAAAATTGCGCCTGGGAATGTGGCTTATGATTCGTGAGGGAGCGTCGTTCCTGGACTTGAAAACGTTGCTGCCGTTAATTCAGGAAAATGTCTTGAACGCGGCGCGCTGCATGGTTGTGAGTGATGACATTACTGCGCGATATTTGATCGAAAACGGTCACATGGACGTGAAAATGCGAATCATGTGCCGTGAAGGTCTTGACCCGTTAGTTGCTCTCAGAATGGTTACGTTGAGTCCGGCTGAATACTTCAGGTTATACGACAGAGGCGCGATTGCTCCGGGAAGACTTGCGGATTTTGCGCTTCTTGATAGCGACAGAATCGACGAAAATTTCAGAGTTCAGCAAGTTTGGAAGAACGGGCTTCAAATTATGAGTGACGATGATGTATTCACGCGCGAAAATAATTCGGATTTTCTTGCACCGGTTTTGAAAACGCGAGTGAAAAATATCCCGACACTCGAACAAATCAAGATTAAGCTTCCGGATTCAGGCGCGGAAAACATAAACGTAATCGGCGTAACTGAAGGCACGGTTATCACGAAGACACTGCAACTCAAGCCACTGATTCGAGACGGCTATGTGATCCCGGATTCATCACGCGATATTGCGAAAATCGTAGTACTTGAACGTCACAGAGATACAGGACGATTTGCTGTAGGATTTGTTTCTGGATTGGGTATTAAGCGCGGAGCTTTTGGCTCGTCAGTCGCACATGATGCGCATAATTACGTTGTTGCCGGAGCTGATGACGAATCAATAATTACGGCGTTGAAAAATTTAGCTGAGATGGGCGGTGGTTTGACTGTCACGGACGCTGAAAAAGTTCTGAACTCGTTTGCGTTGCCAATCGGAGGCTTGATGTGTTATCTGAACCCGTACGAAGTCTCCGAAAATCTCACGAAACTCGAAACCAGCGCGGAAAATCTCGGCATAATGATCAAACACCCGTTCATGGTCTTGTCGTTCCTGTGCTTGACGGTAATTCCGGAATTGCGCATAACGGATCAAGGCTACGTTGATATTACGAGAGGCGGCATTCAGAAAATATTCGCGTGATTCGGGAGCGTGAGTAATTTGGACGCGAATTTCGTTATAGTCGCAGCGTTGGGAATTTTTGGCGTTTTGCTGATAATTTGCGCGGCGATAATTTGGCGTGCCTTCGAGGGCATGAAGAATTTTCTTCGCGATAATGTTACGGAGGTTCTAATAGTTGCTGGCGATGAGATCGTCGGACGCTTACAGAATCTGCACAACGCACTGAACTCACTTACAGCGAATATTCCCCAAACTGCCCAAACTCTCGATCTGAAAAAACTTGAGACTGAACTTTCAAATCTGAATAACGCTGTGCAGGAAACTTCAAAAATTCTGAGAGTAATCGCTGACGGAATCAAATCGCTGAAGGACGAGACTCTGGCTTCACAAAATGCAATCGGCGAAAAACTTGGGAACGCAATCTCACAAGTGCAGACGAACTCAAACGCTGCTCCTGTGAATGATAGCGCGATTCTCGGAAGTATTGTGAGTGAGCTACAGGCGTTGAAGCAAGTTGCTGAGAAAATTTCGGGATTTTGTGACAAAAACGATCTTAACACGACAATATCAAGCATTATTTCTGAAAGTTCCGGAAATCTTCAAACGGCGCTCGTCGGGAGATTGGACGATATTATTTCGCAAGTTGGCAATAAACCTGAATATGGTAGCAGCTCAGTTAATGATCTTAGCGAAAAAATTGCAGCCTTGAGCGAAGAGTTAGGGAAGTTGCCGGAGACTATTGCCGAAAGTTCCGGAAATCTTCAAACGGCGCTCGTTGGGAGATTGGACGATATTATTTCGCAAATTGGCAATAAACCTGAATATGATAGCAGCTTAGTTAATGATCTTAGCGAAAAAATTGCAGCCTTGAGCGAAGAGTTAGGGAAGTTGCCGGAGACTATTTCTGAAAGTTCCGAAAATCTTCAAACGACGCTCGTCGGGAGATTGGACGATATTATTTCGCAAGTTGGCAATAAACCTGACGGTGATAGCAGCTCAGTTAATGATCTTAGCGAAAAAATTGCAGCTTTAAGCGAAGAGTTAGGAAAGTTGCCGGAGAAAATTCAGAACAGTGCCATCACAAATTTCGAATCTGAAATCAAGACGTTCACTGACACTGTGAAGAATATGACTCGAAATTTGGAAGATATGAACCAAAAGCAACGTGATTTGATCGGAAAAGTCTCAAAAATGATATTGGAAATTCAGAGCGTCATGACTAAGGAAACTGAGGAGATTCAGAGCGAATTTGCCCAAACGAATAACAATTTGAAAGGAATGGTCGCTTCGTACAGGAATCAAATTTTAGAAGGTTACGAGAAAATTGCTACGACGATTTTTAAGAGCATCGCTGGTAATTTAGAAGCAATAATAAGGGAGTTGAAGCAAAAAAATGGAAACTAATCCCGACGAGATTTGCAAAAGCCTGATAGATCTCAGAAAGGAACTCGGTGCAGAAGAGATTCACACAGAATTCACGCTGCAACCGTTGAGATTTGTCGTCTACAATCCGTCGTCAAAAAAATACGTTCCGCGCTTTCACATAATGCCTTGTGAAACAATTCGGGATGCAAGGAAAAATGGAAATCTCAAGTATTTCAGACGCACAACGAATATGTCGGGTAATTTCGCGGTGTATTGGACATTGGAGCGACATAGCTTGCAAGTTTGTAAGCATTGTCTGTCTGAGTGGAATAATGGAAAAGGTTGGAAGAATTTCACTAGTGCATCAAACTCGGAACAAGACGCAATCAGAAACAATTTCAGGATCGACGAATTCTTTGCTCAGTCTGAGTACAATC
>CAJOEM010000050.1 GCA_905233725.1 uncultured Synergistales bacterium | reverse complement strand
CGATTCGAGCGATTTGAGGCGCTTTAAAGTCGAGTGGTATAATTGCAGATAATTTATAAAAGGATAACGCAAAGGATAAAGTGCAAAAAATTATGAATGAAAATGATTTGGGACTAGATTCCAGATTCACAGGAATCCAGCCGTTTGAAAATAAGATTTGGCTCTCAAGTCCAACGATGCACGCTGACGAACGTCGTTGGGTTGATGACGCTATACTGACTAATTGGGTTTCGACAGTCGGTAAAAATATTGATTCTGTCGAGGAACAAATGTCAGATTTGCTGGGCGTGAAATACGCTGTGGCTCTGTCATGCGGCACGGCTGCGTTGCATTTGGCGATCCGTTTGGCTGCGGAAAAATTGTACGGTCAGGCTAAGCTCGGTCACGGAACTTTGGAAGGCAGGAAAGTTTTTTGCTCGGACATGACGTTTGACGCGACAGTGAATCCGGTTGCGTACGAAGGCGGCGAGGCAATTTTCATCGACACTGAGCGCGACACTTGGAATATGGATCCCCAAGCATTGGAGAAAGCTTTTGCGATTTATCCGGATGTAAAACTCGTAGTTATTGCCCATTTGTACGGCACTCCAGCTAAAATTGACGAATTGCGAGCGATTGTGAAAAAACATGACGCGTTAATCGTCGAAGATGCCGCGGAAAGTTTGGGAGCAACGTACAAGTCAAAGCAAACCGGTTCGTTCGGAGATATTGGCGTAATCTCGTTCAACGGCAACAAGATAATTACAGGTTCAACTGGAGGAATGCTCTTGTGTCAGGAAAAATCCGATGCCGATAAAATTCGCAAATGGAGCACACAAAGCCGAGAAGCTGCTCCGTGGTACCAACATGAGGAAATGGGCTATAATTACAGGATGAGCAATATTATCGCAGGAGTTATTCGCGGGCAAATTCCGTACCTGAACGAACATATTGCACAAAAACGCGCGATTTATGAGAGGTATAAAACTGGCTTAAAGAATCTTCCGGTTGAGATGAATCCGTTTGATGAGAAAGTCTCCTGCCCGAATTTTTGGCTATCATGCATTCTGATTAAGCGAGAGGGAATGTGTGCGAGTGTTCGCGGAGAGAGAGAATATTTATTCAGGAGTGAGAGCGGCAAATCCTGCCCTCAGGAAATTCTCGATGCCATGAAATTATTCAATGCCGAGGGTCGTCCGATCTGGAAGCCGATGCACATGCAGCCGATTTACAGAATGAACGCGTTTGTCACGAAATCCGGCAACGCTCGCGGAAGCACCAACGCATATATTGACGGGGAAACTTGCGAAGATGTCGGAGCGGATATTTTCGAGCGCGGCTTGTGTTTGCCGAGTGATAACAAGCTCACGGAGTCAGATCAGGCTCGTGTGATTGAAATTATCAAGAGATGCTTTGATGCGTGAAGGCGTGAAGGCGTGAAAAAAAATGAAGGATTTGATCATCTTAGGTGCTGGCGGATTTGGCCGTGAATTGTTGCAGTGGGTGAAGGATATTAACCGACTTGAGAAAAAATGGCAGATTAAGGGTTTTCTGGACGATAACCTGAAAGTTCTTGACGGGAAAAAATGCGATTACGGGCTCCTTGGGAAAATTCAGGATTGGCAGCCAAGTGAGAACGAAGAATTTGCTCTGGCAATAGCTAATCCCCAAGTGAAAGAAAATGTCACGAACTTGCTCAAGTCTAGAGGCGGAGTTTTTGCGGAGATTATTCACCCTGGAGCGAAGATTTGTGATTTTGCGGAATGGGGCGAGGGCTTGGTTATGTACCCGGGAGCTGTGTTGAATCCGAATTGTCAGGTTGGAAATTTTGTGACGTTGCTTGCGAGTGCTGTGCCACATGATGCAGTGATTGGAGACTTTGTTACGATTAGTTCGAATTGCGGATTAACGCGCGGTGTGCGTATTGGTAAACGAGCGTTTCTGGCGGATCACGCGTGCGTTTTGCCGGAGCACAAAATTGGCGAAGATGCGTATGTCGGAATGGGAAGCGTTGTTGTGCGTAATGTACCTGCCGGGAAAAAAGTTTTCGGGAATCCTGCGAGAGTAATTGACTTGTGATTGTTAGGAAGTGAATGAGCTGTGAATAATAATGTGAATAATCCGGACAATCCGATGGATTTAACTGGACGGCATGTTATCGTGACTGGAGCTTCGGCTGGAATTGGTCGTGCAGCTTGCATTCAGGCGAGTAAATTAGGAGCGCGAGTTAGTCTTGTTGCGAGGAACGCCGCGAAACTTGACGAGACGCTCTCGTTTATGACTGGAGCTGGACATGATTCGTATGTTCAGGACTTGGCTGAGATTGACGCGATAGATTCTCTGATTGCGAAGATTGCAACTGAACGTGGAGCTATTGACGGTCTTGTGCATTGTGCCGGCATGAGTGCGAATCGCATGATCAAGTTTTCAAAGCCGGAATTTGTCGAGCAGATTGCCAGGATAAATTATTTTGCATTCGTTGAACTTGTTCGAGCGGCAGCTGCAAAGAAACGTAGCAATGACGGAGCAAGTTACGTTGGCATAAGTTCTGTAGCAGCTGTTCGAGGCGACAAAACTCAGGGAGCATATTCTGCTTCGAAAGGAGCTTTGAACGCGCTTGTGCATGTTTTCGCGAAGGAATTATCAGTCAGGAAGATACGTGTAAATACCGTTGCATTTGGCATGGTAGACACGGACATGTATAAATCTTTTCTCGATACTGGCGGCAATAACGAGGAATTGCTTCGTGAGCAGTATCTGGGAATTATTTCTCCGGAGTACGCAGCTAAAGCGATATGTTTTCTTTTGAGTGACGCAGCCAAGTACATGACCGGCGGAACGTTGAATTACGATGCTGGAGTGCTGTCGTGATGAGCATAATTGCAGTTCAGGAAGGAGGACGCGTGTAAGATATGACGGCTCAGGAAAAGATGGTGTTGCTTGAAGATCTGTTCGAAGCCGAAGAAGGAACGCTCAAGCCCGAGATGGAGCTCGACGCGATTGAGGCTTGGGCTTCTTCGATGACGAAAATGGCGTTAATAGTCATGATGGGTGATGAGTGCGGAAAAACTCTCAAGGTCGATGATATAAAGAACTTCAGGACATTGAGTGACATTATGGATTTTATGGGATGATAAATTCACACGAGCGCGAGATATTTTTCTCGATTTCCGGGATTTGGCTTTGAAAGAGTTTTTTTGAAAGCCTGATTCCGGATATGGCGCGTTGAGCGTTGCATTTTCAAGTTGAGTTCG
Source organism: uncultured Synergistales bacterium (assembly GCA_905233725.1). Lineage (GTDB taxonomy): Bacteria > Synergistota > Synergistia > Synergistales > Aminobacteriaceae > JAFUXM01. Next base: position 1,644 of record CAJOEM010000050.1, on the reverse strand, counting down.
CTGGATTTCTGTTCGATTAGTCCTGAGATTATGTCCCTGATTCGCTGTGACGGAGCAGAGATGAGAGAGCTTGAGAGAGCGTAAGATTTGCGGATTCAGTTTGCGTAATTCTGTAAGACACTCGCAAGGTTCGTGATACCAGAGTAAGTCAAATAGCTGGGACGCGGAACTTTTGACGGGTGATTTCGACGGCGATGACACCGGAAGCTATGTCTCAAATTATGTCACAGTAGGAATTTTCAAATGAATGCTTCCAAGATACCAAGCTCACTCTCATGTGTGCGGGGAACGATTGTCCATAAGGTCATCAGAATATTTTTGTTTTTTAATCAGGAAATTCCAAAATTCTTTTATAGAATTCCCTACACATTTTATTACGTTCCTAAAAATCGCAAGTACCAAACCAATCAACCACAGAAAATAATAAAGATATATCAGCAACGTGACAAAGCCCATAACAAAAGCAAGCATGAAATCGACCTCCAGTTTCAGATTGTTTTTAATCATTATAATACACTATCTTCAGTGTGAAAAAGATCACCCTCATGTGTGTAGGGAACAATTTATAAGCTCTTGCAAAGCGATAACTTGCATTGTCATACCTCCCTTAATAGCACATTACTAAAGCTTTTTCCGGAAATTTTCCTTTTTTCTGATATTCGTCTATACGATGCCAGGCTTGTCCTGCATACACTGAACGCTCACCCGAGCACGGTTTATCATGTATGCGTTTGCCAGTTTTACGCATTAGCGAAACAATTCCGAACTTTTCGCCACCTTCAGGGTAATAACGATACGTTACTTTGTCTTCCGTCAATGATTCTAACAGCAAATCTTCCATTATTCCTTTTTCTCATTCCATATCCAAACTGCGAAGCACATCAGAGGGATTACTCCCAACGTGTGCGTGGAACAGTTCTCACAATGAGCAAAACTTACCTGTACCATATTCTTCACACTATGCTATTAAATCTTTCTCAGGGAAATTATCGTCTCTTTGATATTTTTCTAAACGCCTCCACGCATGGCAATGATAATTAGACAAAGTATCAGGACATTCTTTCTCGTGGATAAGTTCTCCAGTCTTACGCATTAACGCAACAATCCCATATTCTTTGCCGTCTTCAGGATAATAGCGATACGTTACTTTGTCTTCCGTCAATGCTTCTAACACCAAATCTTCCATTATTCCTTTTTCTCATTCTATATCCAAACTGCGAAGCACATCAGAGGGATTACTCACAATGTGTGCGGGGAACAGTGCGAACGCAAGTTACACTCCTTCGAGTGACGGGGATCACCCCACGTGTGTGGGGAACAGGAAACTGCCCGATTATAAGCAACTTGCGTTTGATTATCTCAAAAGATGCGGAGGCTCATGTGACCCTTTCCTTCTCGTTAAAAAAACAAGTGATTTTGAAACGAATCTAATGTGGAGTTTTGGAGGGTGGAAATCCTCTATCAGCGAAGATGGTAAGTGGATACTCGTCGAAATTAGAGTAAATGCTCGACCGAGGAAAGACGGAAAACCGTCGTCGGTACGTGATGATCAACTTTTTGAGGTTGGAATTAATGCAGAGACGGATGAAATTGAACAAAAATGGACGCTGCGTTATCTCAAGGGGTGTGAAGATACTGATTTTA
>CAJOEM010000049.1 GCA_905233725.1 uncultured Synergistales bacterium | reverse complement strand
GAATAAATATATACCCGGTGCATTTCAGAATTTCTGAGAAAGATTCATTCGGCAACATGTGTATTTACGGGACGGCGAATCAGATTCACGATCACTTTGTTTTTGTTGTTGACGTTGAGGGCGACTCTGAGATAAATCAGGAATAATATTCGTGAATTTCACAGGGAGCTTGAGCCGGCAGCATTTACGCTAATTATTTCGAACGCGCATTTTACATGATGAACATGCTGTACGATGAGTTCACGTATTCTCAGGGTGTGACGGATATTTCGACGAATGCGGACGAAGCTTTCAGGTTGAGGACGGAGTTTGTCAGGATTACGCGCACGTGCTGCTGGCTTTGTGCAGATTAGAGCGGATCCCTTGTCGCTACATTGCAGGAATGATCCCCGGCGAAGGAGCAACTCACGCATGGGTTGAAATTTTCAGCGAGGGAATTTGGCGCATGTTAGACCCGACACATAATCGAGAATGCAATGACACGTATATGATAAATCAAGGCGTTTTTTACGGCGATGGCAGGCAAACTCAGGAGAACAAAGTCGTGTGCAGAAAAATTAACTCGCAATGTCGCACACAGCGCATTTGATCACGCCTATCAAATCTTGCGGGTTAATCTCGACCTGTAGACCGACTCTGCCGGCACTCACGAAAATTTTCTCGTAATTCATAGCGGACTCGTGAATGAAAGTTGGGAATTGCTTTTTCATGCCAATCGGGGAGCAACCTCCGTGAACGTAGCCAGTCAAGGACAGCAAATCTCGTTGCTTGATCATCGCGATAAATTTCTCGTTTGAGGCTTTTGCAGCTTTCTTGAGATCGAGTTCTTGATTGACGGGAACGACGAACACGTAATAATTTCCGCTTTTGCCCTGAGTTACGAGAGTTTTGAACACGCACGCAGGCTCTTCACCGAGAATTTTCGCAATGTCCGAGCCTGTCAAACTTGAATCTGGATTGTACGCGTGACTTGAGTAAATAATTTTCCTGGCATCGAGTACGCGCAACACATTAGTTTTTTCGTCGCGATTTTTCACGAATTAACACACTCACTTTCACGTAATATTATAGCCTGAAATTTGACGCTGCGGATTTTGTCTGGTATTTTGTTTCTTAATGAGAATAATATTGGATACAAAATTTGACATGTTAGAACTTACGAAAAAATACAAATCTGGAACTGCGCTGGAAATTTTACAGGAAGCGATTTTGTCGGGCGAATTATCCGGCGAAATCACTCAGAACGAATTAGCTGCAAATTTAGGCGTGTCTAGAATGCCCGTGCGTGAGGCGTTGATTGCTCTCGAATATCAGGGTTTGCTCGAACGCGAATCGAATCAACATGTGCGAATTGCGAAATTAACCGAGAAGAATATTTTTGTTATATTCCAAGATTTTGCGTCGATTGAGCTTGACGTTCTGGAGAATTTGCCTCGCGAAAAATTTCTGGATTTATCGGCGTGTGATTCCCAGATGAAATTTCACAGGTTGATTCGTAATTATGTCCGAGAGCCGTTTCGTGAGAAAATTCTAGAGATTATGACGGAAATATATTTGCGATTCGTTCTGGATAATGCGAAGAATCTTGAACGTGTAAATTCTGCGTTTGAAAATTTGCTGCGTTCGCTTCGTGACATGAATCTGGAGAATTTGCGCGAGAATTACAGGTTATATGTCGAAATTCTTGCGAGTGAGTTCGCGTTTTTCAGAGCGTGTATAAAAGAAAGTGTGAGTGAAAATGAAACCCGTTAAAATGCTGCCCGTTCGTGAACAAGCTGCTGCATCATTGCGTGAGGCGATAATAACTCAGGAGTTCAAGCAAGGTGAAGTATTGACGCTGGAATCTACGGCACGAGCTTTGGGAGTTTCGGTTACGCCGGTTAGAGAAGCGTTTCAAATTTTGGCTCGTGATGGCTTGATTGAGTTGTCGCAAAATCGCGCTGCTGTAGTTTTGGGAATGAGTGCGAAAAATATCCGTGAACATTACGAGATCAGAGCTGCACTTGAAGCAGAAGCTTGTAGACTTGCGTGTGAGAAAAATTCGGACTTGAGCGTAATCGAACATTGTCTGAAATCCTCGGAGAAATTCTTGACTGAGGATAAAGCCTCGCAATATTCGGATTTAAATCAATCGTTTCATTATAATATCTGGTTAGCGGCGGGAAATTCGAGACTTGTGAATATATTGTCGGAATTATGGAACGGTCTTTCTGTTGGATTGCGCACTACACGAGGACAGTACACGAAGAAATCTCATGCTGAACATCTGGAAATTTTTTCGAAACTTTCTGCCCATGATTCAGAAGCTGCTGCGATGGCGATGCGCTTGCATATTTTGCGAAGTATGGAGGACATGTTGACGCGCTATTAACTCGATTAACTTGACTTGACTCGGAGCGATTCTGGAAATTTTTTCGAGAAGTGGAATGTATTATTATTCTGGATACATTATTTGTTATAAAAAATTTTTGTTCGCAAAAAAGTAGAGCTATTTTTGAAATGAGTCCAGCAGTTATTACGTTATTGTTTTTAGCATTTGCGATTGTGATGTTCGTTACGGAAAAAATTCCTCTGGGTTTAACGTCAATGATCGTTTGTATAGGTCTCGTTGTTACGGGTGTGCTCGATATTAAGACGGCATTCTCGGGTTTCATCGATGGAAATGTAATCCTGTTTGTCGCGATGTTCATTGTCGGAGGCGCGTTGTTCGAAACTGGAATGGCTAACGAAATTGGCGGGCTCGTCACGAAATTTGCCAGCAGCGAGAGAATGTTAATCGTCGCAATCATGACTATTGTAGGCTTGATGAGCGGTGTACTTTCCAATACGGGAACAGCAGCCGTGTTAATCCCAGTTGTAATCGGAATCGCAGCAAAATCAGGTTTCAAACGTTCAAGATTATTAATGCCATTAGTTTTCGCAGCAGCAATGGGCGGAAATTTATCGTTAATCGGCGCACCAGGAAATATGATCGCTCAGAGTACGTTATCAAAAGCAGGGTTCGAAGGCTTCGGATTTTTCGAGTACGCAATCGTTGGTTTGCCAATTTTGCTGGTCGGAATCATTTTCTACGCAACAGTCGGATTCTATTTGCTGCCGAATCATGATCCCAAAGGCGACGGAGTTTTTGACACTCAGAAAGATTTCAGCCAAGTTCCTCAATGGAAGAAGACACTCTCACTCGTGATTTTGGTCGTCACGCTGTTGGGAATGATTTTCGAGAAACAGATTCACGTTTCACTCAGCATCACGGGTTGTATCGGTGCAATCCTGTTAATATTATGCAACGTAATTTCCGAAAATGACGCTCTGAAATCGATTGATTTGAAGACGATATTTTTATTTGGCGGCACACTTTCACTCGCAGCAGCTCTGGACAAAACCGGTGCAGGCAGATTAATCGCTGAGAAAGTTATCGGCATGTTGGGCGAGAATCCTTCACCGACAATGTTCACGTTCGTCGTATTCATTCTTTGCTGTGTAATGACAAATTTCATGAGCAACACAGCTACGACTGCGTTAATGGCTCCGATTTGCCTGTCAATCGCTCAGGGAATGAACGCTGATCCGAGAGCCGTTTTGATGGCTTGCGTAATCGGTGGATCATGCGCGTACGCAACACCGATCGGAATGCCAGCTAATACAATGGTCGTTGGAGCTGGTGATTACACGTTCATGGATTACGTGAAAGCAGGTTTGCCGCTGATAATTATCGCTACGATTATAGCCATGATATTACTGCCAATGGCGTTCCCATTCTTCCCGGCGGCGTAATATATAGATCAAGAATTTCTGAAATTTCTGAAGGGGGTAATATTTATGGATCAAGTTGCAAAGATGACGGAAATGATCGCGAAGTTCGTCGCTCACACAGCCAAGAAACTTCCCGATGACGTAATCGCTAAGCTTGAGGAATTGCGCGAAAAAGAAGACAGCCCGATGGCGAAAGTTATTTACGACACGATGTTCAGGAATCAGGAACTCGCCGTGAAATTGAATCGCCCGTCTTGTCAGGATACCGGAGTTTTGCAATTCTGGGTCAAGTGCGGCACAAAATTTCCGTTAATCGACGATCTTGAGGCTTTATTGAAAGAAGCTGTAGTTAAAGCTACGTTTGAAGCTCCGTTGCGTCATAATTCTGTCGAGACTTTTGACGAGTACAACACAGGCAAAAACGTTGGCAAAGGAACTCCGACTGTCTGGTGGGATATAGTGCCTCATTCGGACAAGTGCGAAATTTACACGTACATGGCTGGTGGCGGCTGCACGTTGCCGGGTCATGCGATGGTTTTGATGCCCGGTGAAGGCTACGAAGGCGTAACGAAATTTGTGCTTGACAGAATGACAACTTACGGATTGAATGCTTGTCCGCCGTTATTAGTCGGTGTGGGTGTTGCTACGTCGGTTGAAACTGCTGCGTTATTGTCAAAGAAAGCTCTCATGCGTCCGATCGGCTCACACAATCCGAACGAGCGAGCCGCAAAAATGGAGAAGCTTCTTGAAGATGGAATTAACGCGATAGGTCTTGGACCTCAGGGAATGGGCGGAAAATATTCTGTCATGGGCGTTAATATCGAGAACACGGCGCGTCACCCGTCAGCAATAGGTGTAGCTGTGAATGTTGGCTGCTGGAGTCACAGAAGAGGACACATAATATTTGACAAAGATCTGAATTACGAGATCACATCGCATTCGGGGGTGACGTTATAATGTCAGTAGAAATTAAGGACGGCAAGAAAATTTTGACAACGCCGATCAGTGCCGAAGATTTGAAAGATATTAAAATTGGCGACATAATATATTTGAGCGGCAGTTTGACGACGTGCAGAGATGTTGCTCACAGGCGTGTAGTCGAAGAAGGTCGAGAAATTCCAGTTGACGTTCGCAATAACGCAATTTTACACGCTGGTCCGATTATCAGACCGTTGGAAAATGACAAGTTCGAGATGGTCTCAGTCGGTCCGACGACTTCAATGCGAATGGAAAAGTTCGAGTATGAGTTCGTGAAGATTACCGGAGTTCGCGTTATCGTTGGCAAAGGCGGAATGCGTGAAAATACGGCGCGCGCGTGCAAAGATTTCGGTGCGATTCATTGCGTCTTCCCGGCTGGCAATGCTGTTGTGGCTGCTGTCGAAGTCGAGGAGATCGTCAGGGCTGAATGGCGCGATCTGGGAATGCCCGAAACTCTCTGGAATTGTCGCGTGAAAGAATTTGGACCGTTGATTGTCTCGATTGATTCAGAAGGCAGGAATTATTTCGAGGAGAAGAAGCTCGAATACAACGTCAAGAAAGACGAGCAAGTGAAGGAAATCAGCAAGCAAGTCAGCTTTATCAAGTAAGCAAGTAAGCAGATTTGCCCCAAAAAAATGACCAGTTCCAGAGCGTGTATTTCTCCTAAAATGGTAAACTTCGTTCTATTTTATAATTAAAATGGCTTGAAATCAAAAACGAAGTCTGATATAAGTATAAAAAACAATTTTA
>CAJOEM010000048.1 GCA_905233725.1 uncultured Synergistales bacterium | reverse complement strand
ACCGCAACTCATGACGCTTGGAATAGATTTTCGTATGGTACTAAGAGTGCTTCGATATCAAGGTCCCATCCGCGTGCTTCACCCTTCTGTTGGTATTGACTCAAGAGATCTGGATCATCAAGCAACAATGCCTTAACGTACCAACTATTGTTGTCATCTACAACGTCATACGAGACATTCCCACCTGACTGCATACCAAGTTTGCCCAAATAATCGCTAGCATTGAAATCTGTGAGTTTAGCATTATTGACGTTATTGGCATAATACTGCATTACGGCGTACTTAATCGTTGACATGTTGCTGATGATTGTGCTTGCTTTCGCATTAGCCACGGATTTTCCCGAGTTCAACATCATCGTTGCTGCCAACGCGCCCAAAATGATAATGACGATTAACAACTCAACTAACGTAAAACCTTTGCGCGATTTTTTCATAATTTTTTTCATGAAAAACATTCCTCCTCAAATCATAATTTTTCTCAAATATTCGGATTCTAACCAACGGGATTCTAACCCAAATTCCTAAACTTATTAACCATCAAACCTCACGCGATAATCTTCGGCAAATTTCTCAAAATTCTTAATTCACCCACAAGACCATCAAGATTTCTGAATTGTATCAGCGAAAATTATTTTTAGCAAGAGCAATAACTTTCACAAACTCGGTCTTTACAGTCGTTGCAAATTCTGGGGAATTTTTAGCGAGTTCTAACGATTTTTCAGTGCGTATTTTTTCGTGCAAACATTTCTCCCAGCCATTGAACAAAACTCACCGCCAACACTAACAAAATCACCGTCACCCACGTTATGTCAATCATGTTTCGATCATGACCATAGCGAATCGCAAAATCTCCAAGTCCACCAGCTCCTACCGCTCCAGCCATCGCCGTCAAACTTAGCAGACTTATTGCTGTAATTGTCGTCGCTCGGGTGATTGGCGCAATGCTCTCACGCAAATATACTCGGAAAATTACTTCCAGCGGACTCGAACCCATTGATAACGCAGCTTCGATTAAGCCTTTGTCGGTCTGTGCCAGCGCGCTCTCAACCTGCCGGGAGAAAAACGGTGCTGCACCAAATACCAACGGAACTATCACGCCTCGAACGTAAATCGCCGTCCCCATTATCCATCGAGATAACGGCATCAACGCTGTCAATAATATTATGAACGGAATCGACCTGAAAAGATTTATGATCGTGTCCAAAACTTGATAAAGCGGTCTGTTCTCCATGATTCCGCCGGGCTTCGTTACGGTCAGGATTATGCCGAATATCAAGCCTATCACGAAACAAATCGATCCTGCCCAAGCTTCCATTAATAACGTGTCACAAATCGCTTTCCAAAATTCCGGAGTTCGGCGCATTAAGTTCGGCAATAATTCACTCAGAAATTGCTGCATCTTTCAAAACCTCCACTCTGACATTTTTGCTCTTGAAATATTCGATAGCTTGCTGAATTTTCGCGTAATCGCCGCTGAAAATCACAACTGTGCCTCCGACCATAATATCCGAAACAATCTCAACATCCGCAAGAATTATATTTATCACAAGATCAAATTCACGCGACGCAAACGAGATTAACGGGTCTGAAACATCAGCGTAAATGTAAACCAGACGAGCCATAACTTCTCCGGGTTTAACTTGAACCATCGGGGAATTTTCACGCAGCAAATTCTCGATCTTTGACAAATTCGAAGTCGTTCGCACAAAATTTTTCGTTACCTGGTGCTGAGGATTTGAGAATATCTCGAAGACATCGCCCGTCTCGATGATTTCACCGTGATCCATTACGGCAGCTTTTCGGCAAATGTTCTTCACAACTTCCATTTCGTGCGTAATAACTACGATTGTGAGATTCAGTGTCGCGTTCAAGTCCTTGAGTAATTGCAGAATCGCTCCGGTAGTTTGAGGGTCTAACGCACTCGTAGCTTCGTCGCATAATAATATAGTAGGATCATTCGCCAACGCACGCGCAATCGCAACACGCTGCTTTTGACCGCCGGATAATTCTGATGGGTAAGAGTTTTCTTTATCCGAGATTTCCACCAAAGAGAGCAATTCACGAACTCGCTTTTGAATCTCGAGTTTGGGCATATGCTTCAGCGGGTAAGCGACGTTGTCAAAAACTGTTCTCGATGGCATGAGATTGAATTGCTGGAATATCATGCCGATTTTTCGACGAGCTGCGTATAATTCTTTGGGTTTGAGCTGTGTCATTTCTGTACCGTCGATTTTTACGCTGCCTGAGTCCGGACGTTCCAAGAGATTTATGCAGCGAACGAGTGTAGATTTTCCCGCGCCTGAGAAGCCGATTATGCCGAAAATATCGCCGTCATTTATTTTCAAGCTAACGTCATTCACGGCATGAATTGATTTCGAAGCGTCGTGTTTATCCGGTGAGCTGAAATTTTTCACAACGTGTGTAAGTTCGATCAAGTTATCAAAATTCCTCCTGAAAAATATTTCCCATAATTCTACAACAAATTCTACAGCAAAAAATCCCTCCCGAGAAATTTTTCCCGAGAGAGATTCTTGCCAATTATTATCCAGAAATTTTAGCCGATCTCAGCGATTAACTGCTTGATGCAGTCGTGAGCATCTGCCGGTAATTTGTCAATGCCGCCGCGTTCAGTGTCGCGTGACTCGATGAAATTCAAGCGATCCTGGAATCTCTTCTTGAGCTGTGACTTGTACTCCGGATCGTTCAGGTCTGCAACGAATCCCGGAAGCTCAATCGTTTTCACGCCGGATAATTTTCCGAACGGTTTCCATTCAGCTTTGCCTTCGACGATAGCTTCGATGACTTTGAGAGTATTTTCTTTGCCGACTGGTTTGCCCATGAAATTGCCGGTGTTAAGAATATAGCAATCAACTCCGTCAGAAATAAGCTGTTTGAAGCGCTCGTAGTCCATTCCAAGCGGATAAGTTCTGAATGGATTCGCGTAAGGCTCGCAGACCAAAGCATCAGGGTCAACGCCGGGCGCGAGATTTTCAGCACTCGTACGTTTTGTAGCAAGCGTTGCTCCGAGAACCGCGCCGAGTGAAGCACCTTCGAGTTTCAAAACTGGCGGTAACGTTGGGTCTCTCATCAGCCAGAAAATTGCGTTTAACGGCTCGTCGATTCTGTCAACTCTGTTAGGTGACCAGAGTCTTGATTTGATTGCGCGACCATTTCCGTTACGAACGTCTTCAGTTACGGCGATTTTCTTGCCATCTTCTGTTAAGACTACGCCGCAGTTCTGCATTGTGAGCAAGAATTTGTTATCCGGGCAGCCGATCGGGTAATCCGCAACTTTGTCGAAATAAGTCGGTTCGAGAGCGATTGCGTATTTGTCCTTCACGTTTACTACGAATGCGTCATCATGCAAGACCATGACATCGTATTTGCCATCGTGTTTCGCGTGTGTGATTGTGGATTTGCCTGAGCCGGAGAGTCCGAATGCAGCCATGACGTATTTCTTGCCGTCTTTGGTCGTGTAGCGTTTGAGGCCGCCGTGGCATGAAGCGTAGCCGTTACGTGCAGCAATTCCCCAAGCGAGTGTGAGTGTGCCTTTCTTGAGTTCGCCGAAATATCTCAAGCCCAAAACCGCGGCGCAATTTTCCTCGGGTGAGAAGAACGCAAGTCCTAACGGGAAATCAGGGTGTGACCAATCCGGGTCAGCAAAAATGAAAATGTCGCCGTCATGGTCAGAAATTTGACGTGATTTTGCGTACATTTCCTTGTATTTCTCGTTCTCGTACTGGAAATTGATCATCCAGTTGTACAAGTTATTCTCGTAGCCTTCCGGGACGATTAAGTGCGCGTGTGTCATGAAATCAAGATCAAGTCCGACGTAAGCATCAGCCTTGTATAATTTCCTGTAGCGCATGTTGAATACTGCTTCACGAACGACTTTGCAGAGAGCCGTAACATTCACATCAGGATAGCCGACGATTCTGCGAGCTGCAGCGGTGCGTCCGAAAACTGCGCCATCGTTGAATAACAAGACGTTTGCATCTTGAGGGAGCTCCTGTTCTGTTGGTTTATAGACGGGCATTCCGGTCAACTCGACTGTGCCTGGGCTATTTTTCGCGAGATTATAGGCTTCTTTGAGATCGAGAACCTGCTGAACGTTATTTCCGTAGAAAAGCGACTCGATTGTTGTGCGTGGCTGAGCGTGGTAAACTTTTTTGAAGTTTGCGCTGTCATAAAATCCGATTGTTGACATTTGAGTAAAAACCCCTTTCTGAAAAATAAATAATTACCTGACTAATTATAGCACTGACGGACTTATTTCAATCCACGCAAAGCGGTAAACGGACTCTCCACTTATGCGACAAAATAAAATTACCGGGAAAAATAACGACCGTTCGGTAAAATTATTTTTTATACTTATATCAGACTTTGTCTTTGTTTTCAAGCCATTTTAATTATAAAATAGAACGAAGCTTTACCGTTTTAGGAAAAATACACGGACTTGAAATTTTTTTGATCGCAGCTTTTTTGCCGTGAGTAATTTCAAGTAATCTTTGCGGCTGAATCGGGAAGAATGCGTGATCAGTTCCGGCAGCAGACCAAACGATCTCGTACTTGAACAAATCCTCGTCCAAAAGTGTCGGCAAAATCTCGTCATAACCAACTGAAGGTACACCGCCAATTCTGAATCCGTAACGCTCGAAGACTTCATCTGGAGGCATCATTCGTGAACGTTTAGCGCCTAATTCGAGAGCAGCTTTTTTAGAGTCGACCTGATTCGAGCCACTCATGAGAATCAAACAAGCTTGTTTTTTGTCGAGTACGAGTATCAGACTCTTGAGAATTTCGCCGGGATTTACTCCGATAGTTTTTGCGGCATCATCGACCGTGAAAATTGTGCTATCAACAACGCGAATCTCAATATCATTTGCTCCGGCATTGTCCAAAGCATCACGAACTTTCTGAACTGGGTCTTGCATAATAATCGCTCCTTTGAAAGATTTGAATGTGAAAGATTATGATACACTAAATAAAAACGTCACGGAGTTTTCACAAATTCTCGAAGCCACGAATCCCAAACTTCGCGCAATTTATCCGAAAGTTTTCTCGTCAACGAAACGTCAAATCCTGCGCTGCAAATCGACGCTGCAATATTCGGATTCGCCTCTGAATTTATCAGCGATGGGAAGTAATAATCACACTCAGTCTTGCAATCTGCGACGCTAACCGGAATATTCCTGGACTTGGCTGCGATCCCTGCGAGATTATTCACCGCACGATTATCAGTTGCAGCAGTTACAAGTACAAATTCATCAGTAATATCTTCAGGCGAAAATTCCCTGCAAATTCTCGTGACATGATCATGATCCGGAAAATCCTCGCAAAAATCCGGGCTTATCGCGACAACTTCAGCACCGCATTTCAGAAACGTTCTCGCGCGACGTGCAGCAATTTTTCCTCCGCCAATCACCAGAACTCGCTTATTCTGCAAATCCAGCATCATCGGAAAAAACGGTCTTCGTGAATTGTCAAATTTTTCTGTCACCAGTAATCACACCGTAAAATCTCGGGAAATATTTTCTCAGGAA
>CAJOEM010000047.1 GCA_905233725.1 uncultured Synergistales bacterium | reverse complement strand
ATTCAAGTGGTGATTTTTACGGATTAATTCCTGAGCCTGTTGATTGGTCACACCTCGAAAATAATCCTCCAGAAATTGACAACGTAAATAATGTTGCACGTGCTGCCGCTCTTCCAGCAAAGTATGACCCGAGAAATTCAAATAGACTTCCTCCAGTCAGAAATCAGGAGCAATACGGAACTTGCTGGTCATTTGCGTCGATTGGTGCTCTTGAAACGAGTTATATTGCTCAAGGTTTCGGAACAACTGCACCGGATTTATCAGAATTTCATCAAGCATGGTTTGTTTATAAAGATTCACGACCTGGATATTCTTATCCACTATATAATAAAAACAACTCTGCACTTAATCAGGGTGGTAATTATTGCCAAGCTATACCGTTTTTATCTTGGATTGGTCCGGCGAAAGAAACAGATTTACCGTATAGTAGCGCGACTTATTCCGGTTATGGAAGTGATAACGCTTCAACTAATGACTCTAAAATTGCAAATATTGTTCCCAAAAACAAGTTACCGGAAGATTACGCACACCCCTTAATGCTTCGAGAAGCTTACGAACTTGGACGCGTTTCAGCAAATAACAGAACTAATATGCAAAACATAATTAAGACATTAATTACTAATTATGGTGCTGTAACAATTTCTTATGAACACAAAGAAGGTAACGGATTAGGAAATAACTCATATTATTATCCGAGTAATACACATAATCACGCTGTTGTTGCAGTAGGCTGGGACGATAATTATTCGCGAGATAATTTCACAGGAAGTTACAAACCTAACAGCAATGGAGCATGGCTTGTTAGAAATTCATGGGGTACGAGTTGGGCAGATAAAGGATATTTCTGGATGTCATACGAGCAATTTTTATTAACAACTGCTACGTTTATAGCTGGAAATAATAGTGATTCAAATTCATACGGTTATGGGCATGATTCACGAGCTGCGGATAATTCGATTTCGTATAATTGGGCAGCTAATGTTTTCAGAACTAACCAAGCTGAAGAGTTAAAGGAAATTTCTTTCCATACGAGAGATAATAATATTGAGTACGAAATTTATGTTAATAATCATGGAACGAAACAACCCGCAACTCCTGGAATCTTGGGTAAAGCCATTGCAAGTGGGAAAATGCCTTATGCAGGTTATCACACGATAACTTTAACAAATCCGATTCAGTTTAACGCAGGAGAATATTTTTCAATAATAGTGAAACTCAGTTCAAGAGCTGCATATAAATACGCTTCAGCCGTCGAAGATACTGGCGATATAAGAGGAGCAAGCGTGAATATTGCCGGCAAAAGTTATTTCGCGTATAAATATTCAGGAACTCCTGTTTCAGCTGACTGGAAAGACGGAAAAACTCTCACTGATAACAGCAACGTAAAAAGGTCTTGTAACGCATGTATTCGAGCATTTACAGTAGCAATTTCAGTAGATGGCAAGCCAAGCATAACGACAACAAATCTTCCTGTAGGAACGGTAGGTCAAGCTTATACATGCAATCTTAACGCAGCAGGAACAACGCCAATAACTTGGAAAGCTTCAGGATTACCGAATGGATTGAGTTTGAGCGGTAATAACATAACTGGAACTCCAACGACAGCCGGAACTTACTCAGTAACCGTAACGGCAACAAATAATAAAGGAACTGCATCGAAAACGCTTCAACTTGTAGTGAATGACAAAACGTCTGATGACGTAACGATAACAACAACAAGTTTACCATCAGGAACAGTAGGGGAGTATTATTCGTACACATTGCAAGCGACTGGGGCAACACCAATAACGTGGAGTGTAAAAAATCTTCCGAATGGTTTGAGTTTGACTGGTAGTAACATAACTGGAACTCCAAAGCAAGCTGGAAGTTATAACGTGAATATTACTGCTGAAAATAGTAGTAGTTCAGATGAAAAAACTCTGAGCCTCACGATAAACGAATCTGGTAATAATGATAAGCGTTCTAGTGGAAGTTCAGGAGGCGGCGGAGGCGGTGGCTGCAACGCTGGATTAGGAATTTTCGGAATTTCGAGTCTGATTTTAGGATTAGCATTTGTTATGAAAAAATCAAATTAATGCATTAAGACGCGGAAAAAAATTGCTCTCCCGAATTAAGTTTCAATGTAATTAAAAATATGAGTAATTATAAAAGAACCTCTGAGTTTTTTCAGGGGCTCTTTTTGTTTTTCTTAACTTAATGACATTGATGAAATCCGAGGAGCTTGTGAAAATGAAAATCTCAGTCTTGTGTCTCGTCCTGTCGAGTTGAGCGCATATATTGAATCATGCAGATCATTCCGACAAGCCAGAAGCCTATAAAATCGCTGAGCAATCCCGGGATCATCATGAACAATCCGCCCGCGCAAATTATCACACGCATGATTAAATTCATCGGCATGAACAAGTAGCCGTTCAACGCAGCAGCAACTCCGAAAATTCCGAGCAATGACGTAGCACAAATCACGGCAACTTCCAGGAATATCAGGAAATTATTCAGCAACGGTGACGCATTTGCAACGTGAATTATCGGCTGCAAATTCTCGAATAACATCGCAGGTGTGAACGCGAAAATATACGGGACTATGAATGCAGCGATTGCTAGTCTTGTCGCGTTGAAAGCTGTCTTCATCGGAGGAGCTTTTGCGATTGCAGAACCGGCATATGCAGCGAGGGCTACTGGCGGCGTTATGTCAGCTACGATCCCGAAATAAAACACGAAGAAATGCGCGCAGACTTTCTCGATACCGATTGCAGGTGCCATTAAGATCGGTGCGCAAGTCGCAGCCATGATGCAGTAATTCGCCGTCGTAGGAACGCCCATTCCCAAAACTATGCAGCACAGCATCGTAAGCAATAAAGCAATAAATGCACGTCCGCCGGAAATATTCACGACCATAGTTATTAACTCCGAAGCAAGCCCCGTCGAAGTTATGCAGCCAGCAACAAGCCCAGCCATCGCACAAGCTACAGCAACTGTGATCGTGCCTTTGCCGCCAGCCTCGAGAGCGTCAATTATTTTCGCAAACGTTACGCGTTCGTCCGAGTTGAATAATCCCGCAAGAATCGCAAAACCAATGGCAACTGCCGCTGAGAATTGCATCGTGTACATGTTCGTCGAGACCATCACTACGAGAATTATTAACGGCAAGAGCAAATATATCTTCGGGAGTAATTGGCGCAATCTTGGAAGTTCGGATTTTTCTATGCCTTTGAGACCGAGTTTTTTCGCTTCAAGATGCACAGCTATGTAAATTCCAGCGAAATATAATACTGCTGGCAAAATCGCTTTCAAAGCAACCTGCGCGTACGGAATGCCCATGTATTCTGCCATCAGGAAAGCTGCTGCTCCCATAATCGGCGGCATAATCTGTCCTCCGGTTGAAGCTGCTGCCTCGACTGCACCGGAAAATTCTGGTTTGTAACCCGTACGTTTCATCATTGGGATCGTGATTGAGCCTGTCGTAACTGTGTTGCCAACTGACGAGCCAGAGACCATGCCGCATAATGCTGAAGATATGACCGCGACTTTTGCAGGACCTCCAGCACTCGCACCGGCTATAGCATTCGCAAAATTTATGAAAAACGTAGAGATTCCTGTCCGTTCGAGAAACGCCCCGAATATTATGAACACGACGATATATTTCGCACAGACTTCGATTGGCGTGCTGCGTAATCCGTCACCGGTTGAGTAATACAAATCGTAAATCACTTTGCCGAATCTCACGGTTGAAAACGCGTAACACATCAAAGCACCGACAACGCACAAAATCGGAATGCCAACACAACGCCTGCATAATTCCATTGTTGATAATATCGCAAGAATCGCCATTGCAAGCATCATGTGATAATTCGGATTTCTCGGACTTGTCACACGCAACGCGAGCTTGATTATGCTCTCGGCATTGAACGCAAAATACAGGAACGGTATCACGCCACATAACATGATTATTATGTCGTACCATGGAATGTAATTCACTCGCACGTGATGTTTTGTGATTGGGTAATTCATGTAGCCTATGATCAGGATCAGCGCAAGAAACACGTTTAATCTGATTTCGGGCATTGCTGTGCTGAATAACGTCGTCCAAATGCAATACAGCGAGAACGCTACGGATAAGAATCGCACGATTTGTCTGGGCAATCCTTCCCAGATTCTCACGTTCGATTCGCGGTCGTATTTTTTCATGACAGCTTCAACGTCTTTTTGAATAGTTGCCTGGAAATCGTCCGCCAATTTGAAATTCACTCCTTTTATGTGTTATGTTATGATCATGAAAAACGGCCATGAATGTTCAAATCCACAGCCGCTGAGATAATAAATTACATGTTTAGATTAGTTTAGGCGCGAGAATTATTTTCCAGAGACTTTGATGCCCTTCTCGCCGAAATACTCGACTGCGCCCTGATGATACGGCACTGCTGTGTACGAAGCTGCGAATCCCAAATCCAATTCGAGACCTTTTGCGTGTGCTTTGGAAATTTCGTCCTGATTCTCGAATATTGCGTACAGGAAATTGTATACGTCGTTCACCGACACATCGTCACGAGCGATAATTACTGCGCCGACTGCAACGGTTGTAACGTCGTCATCAGTTCCGTAAACTTCTTTAGCGATCACATTCTTGCTGTAATACGGGGATTCTACGATTAGCTTCATGATGTGATCGTCATCGAATCCGACGAGATAGATTTTTTTCGTAGCCGCGAGTGAAGTTACGGCTGTAGTTGGCGCGCCTGCTACGATGAATGCTGCGTCGATTTTTCCGTCCTGAAGAGCTTCTACACTGTCACCGAATGATTGATACGTTGGCTTAATATCTCTGTCAATGTCTAGCCCGTAAGCTTTGAGGACATCAACGGCGTTGAAATAAACTCCCGAACCCGCTGCACCAACGGAAACACTTTTGCCTTTCAAATCGGCGACGCTTTTGATTTCGGGATTGAGCGTTACGATCTGAACTTGTTCCATGTACAAATTCGCGACGGTTGAGAAATTCCTGATTGGCTCGTCGAATAATCTCTGACCTTTGTAAGCATAAGCGCCGACATCACTCTGAACGAATCCTAACTGAGCGTCCTCGTCATCCATAGCTTCGATGTTAGCTTTCGAGCCGCCGGAAGTTATCGCCGTAACAGTTGTGCTGGTTTTCTCAGTAACTTTCCCTGCGAGAACTCCGCCGAAGCCATAATAAGTTCCCTGAGCGCCACCCGTTGTGAAAATCAGTTTTGTTCCACCCGGACGTGCTGCCGCGAACGCCCCACAAGCCATCAGCATCACGAAAACCAATGCGATCGCAAAAACTCTGTTCATGTTCTTCATATTAGAAAAAACCTCTCCTTCTAAAGCAATAATTTCTGGAATATTTTATACAATTTGAAATGAACTTGTCAATATTTTTCTCAAATGCTAGAATGCAAAAATCGCTGATTAAAATTAATAACGGAGGATTTGCAAATTTATGTCGGAATTACATGGAACACAAGAATCTCAGGAAGCTTCGGTGTGTGCGTTATGCGTGACGTACAATCACGAGAAATTCATTCGCAAGACGCTTGACGGATTTGTTGCGCAAAAAACGACTTATCCGTTTCGTGTAATAGTTCACGATGACGCGTCGACAGATTCGACACCGGAAATCATGCGCGAATACGAGGCGAAATATCCGGACTTATTCACGATGATTTACGAGACGGAGAATCAGTATTCGAAACATAACGAAACTTGGCAATGGTTGCGTGAGTTAGTAGCTCCGATGATTCACGAGAAATATTTCATGACGTGTGATGGTGACGATTTTTGGTGCGATCCTGAGAAAGTTCAGCTCGAAGTTGACTTCTTGGAAAATCATTCGGATTATGTGTTGTGCGTTCATGATACGATGTTCGTGAATTTCGACGGTGAAAATGTTCGACGCTTGAATGGCAGCGATCAGGATCATGATCTTTACATGAAAGACATGTTGATGAATTGGGGACACGATTTTCATTCTACATCAACTTGCATGAAATCGGAAATATTTTTCAAGAGACCGAACGAATTTTACATAACTGTCTGCGATGATTGGACTGTTGCGATTTACGCAGCGACTTTGGGAAAGATTCACTACATCGGGCGTGTTATGTCGTGTTTCAGAAAGGGCAATCCGAACTCGCTCACTGGCAAACCGGATACGCGCAAACCCTATGAACACGAAGACGATGGCAAAGACATAATCGAATTTCTCAGGAACATTAACGAATATACGAACAGAAAATACGATACGTATTTCCGAATGCGAATACGTTCGATAGAATCGCTAGGTCTTTTGCGTCAACATAAATTTGTGAAGGCTTTAGTAAAATACCCGTACTATTCCGCGAAACACTTAGCCGGAGATTTGCTGCGAAAATTCAATATGATGTATTAACAGGAGGCTTTATTATGACAGATAATAGATACATAACGGGGGGGTATCGGTCTGTGCGGTATGTCTAACGTATAATCAAGAGAAATTCATACGTAACGCGCTGGACGGATTCGTTGCTCAGAAAACTGATTTCCCGTTTCGAGTTATAGTTCACGATGACGCATCGACTGATTCAACTCCGGATATATTGCGTGAATACGAGAGCAAATACCCAGATCTATTCACGATGATATATCAGGACGAGAATCAGTTTTCGCGTTTAGACGGTCTAGGCGGAATATATCGCGAGATAATAGCTCCATTGGTTCATGAAAAGTACGTAGCGTTTTGTGAGGGTGATGATTTCTGGACAGATCCGAACAAGATACAAGTTCAAGCTGAGTACATGGAATCGCATCCGGATTGCTCAATGTGCGTGCATGATACGATGTTAGTGAATCTTGACGGCGAAAAATTGCGGCGATTGAATGGCAGCGATCAAGATCAGGATTACGGAATGCGGGAAATGTTATTAGGGGGTGGACGGTATTTTCACACGACTTCGTTTTTCTGCAAACGCGAAACTGCTTTTGAACGCTCGAAAGAATTTTACATGGCATGGGTTGATGACTGGGCACTTTCGATTTACGCGACTACTTTGGGAAAGATACATTATATAGCACGCGTGATGTCGTGTTTCAGAATCGAAAATCCTGAATCGCAAACGTCACAGGCAGAAAAACATTTCGAAATCTGGCTGCATCACTGGACAAGCGTTATAAAATATTTGCGCGAAATCAACGAGCATACGAATCGAGCATTCGACGATATATTATCTCCAAGAATAGCTTCGTTTGATTGCTGGCGATTGTTCTATCAGAAAGAGTACGTGCAGGCATTCCTAAAGTATCCGTATTATTCTTTACGTCATATTGCTGTGATAATGCTACGAAAACTCAAAATCTTGCGATAAGTAATTCCCCTGAGATCCGCAACAAGATTTCAGGGGTTTTTGCGTAAAATTACAAATTCTCGAAAACTCTGCGCACTCTCAAAACGCCCTC
>CAJOEM010000046.1 GCA_905233725.1 uncultured Synergistales bacterium | reverse complement strand
GCGTTGGACGCACTCACAAAACCCGTCGATGAGAAAATGGCAAAGGCACGAGATGACACACGGGAATATCTCGCGAAAAATACGATTCAGCAGGTCGAAGCCAAAGCTGCAAATGATGATCCGGAAGCTATGTATAATTTGGCGAACGTGTATTATTTCGGCGGAGATTATGACAATGCGCTCAAGTTGTACAGAAAACTTGCTGAACAAGGACACGCAGACGCTCAATTCAGTCTCGGTGTAATGTATGACAACGGCGAGGGAGTTGCGCAGGATAAGGTTGAAGCTGTGAGATGGTACAGGAAAGCCGCTGAACAAGGACACGCAAAAGCTCAATTCAATCTCGGCGTTATGTTCTCCAATGGAGACGGAGTTGCGCAGGACAAATCAGAAGCTGTGAAATGGTTCAGGAAAGCTGCTGACCAGGGACACAAGGAAGCTCAGTACAATCTCGGTGTAATGTATTCCAACGGCGAGGGTGTGATGCGAGATAAATCTGAAGCTGTGAAATGGTACAGGAAAGCCGCTGTCCAAGGATACGCAAAAGCTCAGTACAATCTCGGTGTAATGTATTACAACGGCGAGGGAGTTGCGCAAGATAAATCTGAAGCTGTGAAATGGTACAGGAAAGCTGCTGAACAAGGACATGCAAAAGCTCAAGAAGTACTCAAATCGCTCGGTGAAAGTTGGTAATTTGTTTTGAAGATCGCGACGTTTAACGTAAATTCTGTCAGGGCAAGACTGGAAATTTTGCAGCGTTGGCTGGTTGACGCGAAGCCGGATTTGCTGTTCTTGCAGGAGACGAAAACTCAGGACGAATTTTTCCCGGAATTATTTTTCGATGAGCTGAATTATAAATCGTATTTTCACGGCGAAAAAAGTTATAACGGTGTCGCTGCTATCGTGAAAAAAAATATTTGTGAATACGGGAATATCAGCGTGAATTTTGGCTTTAATGACGGACTTGACGAAAATAATTTTGACACGCGAGTTCTTGATTGTAAGCTGAAGATTGCGAATTTGAATCTCGAAATCCTGAATACGTACGTGCCTCAAGGGAAAGAAATTACGCATCAGGATTTTCAGGTCAAGAAAAAGTTTTTTGCGCGGGTGAGAAATTTTCTGGAACGTGAGGATCGCTTGAATGAAAAATTTCTGTGGCTCGGCGATCTGAACGTTGCTGCGGAAAATATTGACGTGACGAATCCCCAGAATAAACTCGAACACGTTTGCTTTTATCACGAAATTCGAGAAATATTTGCGAAGACGAAATCCGGACTTGTTGATTTGCTGCGGAAATTTCACGGGGATCAGGAAATTTACACGTTTTATGATTATCGCGTGAAAAATGCTTTGCAACGGAAAATCGGCTGGCGAATCGATTATATTTTTGCGAGTGAAAAATTTTCGGAATGTGCGAGAAGTTGTGAAGTCGATATTAACCCTAGAATTTGGGAGCGTCCATCGGATCATGTGCCGGTGATTGCGGAATTTATCGTGATTTAGCGAGAATGTTTTTCAAAAATCCTGTGAAAATCAGTAAAAAACACTTGCATATTTGATAAAAGCTGATAGAATGCAGAAAGTTTTTAAAAGGAGGTGTTATTCATGACAAAAGCTGAACTTATCGACGCTGTAACTGAAAAACTCGAAATGAAAAAAAAGGACGTCGCTCCGGTAGTTGATGAAGTGTTTGCTTCGATTCAGGACGCGTTGTCTCGTGGTGAAAAATGCACGTTCGTTGGATTCGGAGTTTTCGAGGTCAGAGAGCGTGCCGCACGTGAAGGTCGCAATCCTCAAGATCCCAAAGAGATCGTTCACATTCCGGCGAAAAAAGTTCCTGTGTTCCGTCCGGGCAAAGAACTCAAAGAGAAAGTTCTTGACGCTAATATCGACAAAAAGAAATAATGCGGGTGTTTTAGGTTTTTACAGGCGGTTTCTAATTCAGGAGCCGCTTTTTTCATGATTTCATAAGTTGTGCAAATTTTTTTGAAGGGAAATTATTAATTCATGCTGGATTTTGAGGAATTAACTTGGCAACATAAAGCTTCATACGAGGAATTTTATCGCAAATCACCCGTGCATTACGCCGAATATTCGTTTTCGAATCTGTGGACATGGAAAGACGCTTATCCGCTGAAACTCGCGTTCGACAGGAAAAATAATCTGTGCTGGGTAAAGTTCAAGGCTGAGCATTTGGCTTCTGATGGAATTTGCGGACCCGTTGGTGATTGGAATGACGCAAATATCGACTGGCAAGACGCGCTCTCGCATTTAGATTTAGAATCTAATCCGGTTATTTATGACGTGCCGGAACAAGTGAAAGAGATATTATCAAGTCACGAGATTTTTGCGGCAAAATTGCAATTTTACGACGAGCCTGGTCAAGACGAATACGTGTACTCGGTGCAGGAATTAATTAGCCTGAAGGGGAAAAATTTCGCTCATAAACGCAATCGTCTGCGCGCATTTTTGACTGGTTATGAATGGGATTATTACGAGATAAAGCCAGAGAATTTTCAGGATATTATGGATTTTCAGGAACGTTGGCGCCTGAATCGCGATTTGTCACTCGAAAGCGAAGAAATCGAATCGCTTCAGGACGAGAATAGGGCGATAAAATTAACGCTCGAACACTGGAATGATTTCAAATTTTTGGGTGCGATGCTGAAAATCGATGATTCAATAATTGCATACACGATTGCCGAAGATTTAGACGGAGAAAGTCTCGATGTGAAATTTGAGAAGGCGTTCGCGGAATATTCGGGCAGTTATCAAGCGATGAATCAGTTGTTCTTGAAGAATCATGGCTTTGCGTACAAGTTTGCAAATCGTGAAGAGGATTTGGACGAGCCTGGCCTGCGTGAAGCGAAACTGTCGTATAATCCGGTGAAAATGCTGCGAAAATTCACGTTGAGATTCTCGGATTAATTTTTGAAGGGTGAGAATTTATGCTTTATGTAATCGTAATAATTTTGGCAGCCGTCGGAGCGTTCGTGTTCTTCAGGCAGCAAAATTCCGGGAAAACTGAGCAGCAAAATCAAGATTTACCGGACGCGCAAGTTCAGGAAGATTCGCAAGCTGAATCAGGAGCATCAGGAGAATCAGAAGCAAGTTCTGAATCTGAGTCAGAAAGTTCGTTTATATTATCAGCAAAACCGATGACTTCGCCGGACACAGTTGACGGTGCAACGTATTCAACACATGCGCCAGCCGGAGAAAGTTCGCCGTATGGTCTCTCAGCAGCTCCCGAGAAAAAAGCTCAAGCCTCGTCAAATTTGCTTCGATGGTGTGGACGCACAAGCACAATCCAGATCGAAAAATTCGTGATCCCCGGACCTGTCGCGTACTGGGCTAACGGTGAGAGTTCAACGCCGGAGCCTTCGTGCATAAATGTCGAGTTGCCGGTAGAATTTCCACAACATGGTCAGGATTTGCCGGCAGATGGTGCAGCGTCGTATGCTGAGATGTCGCCGTTGCAGCGCGGAATTTACCTGACTTGGCTGTCTGGCGCGAGGATTCAGCCACCGTTGCATATTTGTTACCCGTCGATTTGGCTTTACGGGATCGAACGCAGAGCAATAATCGACAAGCTGGATTTGAGTCTGTGCATAAATGAAGTTTTTAGATTGCTGCCGTTGATGCGTTGGGAAGTCATGGCGGAAAATCTCGTGAATTTCATAACATGGCTTGCGATTCGAATTTGGCTGCCGGAAGAGGACATGTTATCGCTTTGTATGCGAATGAATACCGCGCCGGAAAACATGCTGTGTATTTTGCTGAACTCGTATGCGAATGCGAAATTGCCTTTGCCTTCATCGGTTGCGTTTACTTTGATGCGAACGAGTGCGAAATTGCGCGGGGAAAATGCTGCGATTATGTCACACTCGGACGAATTGTTGCAGAAATTCACGCCGATTTACAAAGAGATTTGCAGCGGAGGATTGATTCTCGCAAAGCCGCAAAATAACAAGAAGATTTTGTACACGCCGACGAATCCGACAGTGAAGCTTGATAAGAAATCCAGCGTGCCGCTAGAGATCCCGGATTTTTTCGAGGACACGCGACAGTTCAAGCTATTGAGAAATTCCTGGGAAGTTTTCCTGACGAGTTTGACGCCGGTTGAGCGCGGAGAAGTTGAAGCTAAAGCAGCAGATTCTCTCGGAGAACGTCCAGATTTCGAAGGCTTTATCGAGACGCTTAGTCCCGAGGGAAGCAATTTGCCGTTAATGACGACGCTTGGGAATTTGGGAGACCTGATGAAGTTCGACACGTCACCTGAAGCGAAAATCACCGGTAAACAACGCAAATCCATGGTGGATACTGCGCAGGTTGAAGGTTGGCAGATTGTTCCGGATCTTGGAATCTCAGGGCGAAATTATCAGTGGAGCGATTTTATCATGTTTATTCGCCTCGCACCGGGCACGAAATTATCGCAGGCGTATCGCATCTCTTCGTTTTTGATTGAGTTCATTTGCGCGCTGGTTCAGACGGACGAGGAAAGATTATTCGAGCCATTGAGGCAGCACCTGAACGATTATTTCCAGTTGACGGACGATGATAATATTCGCCTTGAAGCGCAACGATTGCTGAATTTGCCGACACAGCATGACGCGGAATTTTACGGTGAATTTGTCAGCATGTGGCTGTCGAGTCACGAACGAATTACCCTGAAGAATTTTATCCTGAACTTTTTGAGTTTCCTGCCCGAGTTTCAGAATAATCCGGCTTTGAAGACACGCACGTGTGAAATTCTGGGAGTTCGCGAAAACACAGATCCCTCACCCGAACAGCTCGCGAAGACTAATCAGGAATTGGGGCGCGAAATTTTGAATCTCATGACGCTGCTGTTCAAGAATAATAATTGAACGTGTGATAGAATAAGCTTGTTCGAAAAAAATACAGTTCTCAAACTTTTCGGTCTGGGGACTGTATTTTTTACAGCTACATTTACAGCTACAGCTACAGATTTTGCTCAGATAAATTATCTGGTCAAATGGCTTTATGTCACGAAAATTTTGCGCGAATTTTTCACGGCATCAAACTTTCATACACGTACACGCACACACGCACACACGATTATTTGCTCAGACTTTCGAGATTTGCTCTTAATCTGGCAGCCTGAATTTCGCCGTCAGAAACTCTTGCACGCTCTTTCTCGACAACTTCAGCCGGTGCACGTTCGACGAAACTTGGCTTGTTTAACTTAGCCTGGCTTGACGCAATATTTTTCTCGATTGAAGCGATCTCGTTCTTGAGTCTGGAAATTTCTTTCGCAACGTCCAGAAAATCTCCGACGGGTAATTTTATCTCGGAATCGCCGCTGACTGATGACAGTGAAGCTCCGTGAGTATATTCTGATTCAGGATTTTCCAGCAAGATTTCGTGAACCCGGCACAAATTCGAGACCTGATTTATCGAATCGCGTATTATTTCCAGATCATGTGAGGCAGATTTTACGCGAATGACTGCTTTGTTGAGCCATTGCTGTGGTGCTACGTGAGCTTCGGCGCGTAAATTTCTGAGAGAGCGCACGATTTCCTGAAATACTCGCATATTTTCGAGAGAATCCTCAAATTTCAGGTCGCTGTTTTCCTTCACAAAGCCCGCACGCATGATAAATTCGTCACCGTAGCCAAAAGCTGTCCATAATTCCTCGGTTACAAACGGAATGAACGGGTGCAAAAGTGTCAGTGTCGTCTTGAAAACGTGTTCCAAAACTCCAGCAGTAGTCTTGCGCCTGTCCTCGCCTTCATCGCCTTTCAAAGCCGGCTTGCTCATCTCGAGATACCAGTCGCAAATATCTCCCCAAACGAAATCGTATAAGCTTCTCGCGGCTGTTCCAATATCGTAAGAATTTATTAACTCGGGGATTTTCATAGCCATTTCCTGAGTACGCGTGAGAATCCATTTGTCGTGCATATGCAGGAATTCCGGTTTAATCTCGTGAACTTCGTCGTCAAGATTCATCAGGGCAAATCTCGCAGCATTCCACAGTTTGTTCATGAAAAATCTATACGTTTCGATTCGCGTTGACGAGAGCAAAATATCACGTCCCTGAACTGATAAAGCAGCCAAGGTCATTCTCAGAGCGTCTGCGCCGTATTTATCGATCATGATTAGCGGGTCGATTACGTTGCCTTTGGTCTTGCTCATTTTCTTGCCGTGTTCGTCGCGGATTAGCGAGTGAATGTAAACGTCCCTGAATGGCACATCGTCCATGAATTCCAGTCCCATCATGATCATGCGCGCAACCCAGAAGAAAATAATATCAAATCCAGTGACCATCAACGAAGTCGGATAGAAATATTCCAGTTCGGGAGTTTTGTCCGGGAAGCCCATCGTTGAGAACGGCCATAACGCTGAGCTGAACCAGGTGTCAAGAACGTCCGTATCCTGATGAATATTTGAGCTGTGGCAGTGTTCGCACTCAGTCGGATCGATTTCTGCAACGGTTATGTGTCCGCAATCGTCGCAAGTCCACGCAGGTATTCTATGACCCCACCAGAGTTGACGCGAGATGCACCAGTCGCGAATATTTTCCATCCAGTTGAAATACGTTTTCTCCCATTGTTCCGGGATCCATTTTATGCGCCCATCTTTTACGGCTTGAACTCCTCTGTCAGCGAGAGGCTTGGTCTTCACGAACCATTGCTCGGATAAATACGGCTCGACAGTTGTGCCGCAGCGTTGACAATGTCCGACGGAATGATTAATAACTTCGGTTTTGAGCAACAAGCCAAGCGATTCTAAATCTTCGGCGGATTTTTTGCGCGCATTTTCGATCGTCATGCCCTGATATTTTCCGGCGTTCTCGTTCATGATGCCTTTCGAGTCTATAACCTGAATCTGTTCGAGATTATGATTCAAGCCAACGAGAAAATCGTTCGGGTCATGAGCAGGAGTAATTTTCACGCAGCCTGTGCCAAATTCCGGATCGACCATATTATCCTCGATTATAGGAATTACGCGATCAGTTAAAGGCACGCGGACATGTTTGCCGATCAAGTGCTTGTATTTTTGCGATCTTGGGTGAACAGCGATTGCTACGTCTCCGATTATAGTCTCCGGTCTGGTTGTTGCGACGATGATTTCGCTTGCATTCTCGACATGTTCGACCAACGGGTATTTCACGTAATAGAAATTTCCCTGAGATTCTTCGTATTCGACTTCGAGATCCGAAATTGCTGTGCTGCATCTTGGACACCAGTTCACGATATATTTGCCTTTGTAGATCAGGCCTTTGTTATATAATCGCACGAAAACGCTTCTGACAGCGCGAGATAAGCCTTCGTCGAGAGTGAATCTTTCACGTCGCCAGTCGCAGGAATTGCCCAGGCGTTTCATTTGTTCGATTATTCTTGATCCGTAGATTTTTCGCCATTCCCAAACGCGCTTGACGAATTCTTCGCGTCCGAGATCGTAGCGTGAGATATTCTGTTTAGCCAAGTCTTTTTCGACGACGTTCTGAGTAGCGATTCCGGCGTGATCAGTTCCTGGCAGCCAGAGAACTTCGTAGCCCTGCATTCTTTTTGCGCGGCACATTATGTCCTGAAACGTGTGATCAAAAGCATGTCCAACGTGAAGCGAGCCTGTAATATTCGGCGGCGGGATCACGATTGAGAAAGCTTTTGCTTCGGGATTGATTTCGGCGTTGAATAATCCGTTCTCGATCCATTTTGCGTACCATTTTTGCTCGATTGAATCCGGAGAATAATTTTTCTCGAGATTGCGATTTCTAGTTTTCTTTGCCATTTACTAAAGCTCCTTTATAGCGTTTACTAACGAGTTTATATTATCATCACTTGTTGCCCAACTTGTGCAGAATCTAGCCGCTAAATTTCCGTTGTCAAGTTTTTGCCATAACTCGAACACGAAATTCCGGGATAATTTATCGTACTGGGATTGCGTCAAAATTGGGAATTGCTGGTTCGTGTAAGAATCATACAGCAAGTTAATTCCCTTTTCTTGAAACGCGCGTTTTATTTTCAAAGCCTGAGTATTTTCTTTTTGAGCGATCTCGTAATAAAGACTCTCGCGCCCATTCTCGAACAGACTTTCGAACTGTACGCCGAGTAATCTGCCTTTTGCGAGTAACGCGCCCTGTTGTTTCATGAGTATCCGGAAATTTTTCGCGAGTTTTGGATTTTGGAACACGACAGCTTCACCGAACAATGCGCCGAGCTTAGTTCCGCCGAAGTAGAACACGTCACACAAGTTTGCAATATCACACGCGCTGAGATCATTTTCTGAGCTTGTCAATCCAACGCCTAATCTTGCGCCATCGAGGAATAACTTGAGTATATCGTCCCGCATTCTGACGGCTGTGAAATATACACGAGCCCGGGCTGAACCATGTGATCAAACGTAGGGTCTGAATAAAAATTTTCGAGATAATTTCTCAAGAGTTCTGGTTTAAGCAAGCCGTTTGAATTTTCGAGAGCGATGACTTTGTGACCGGTAGCCTCGATTGCGCCGGATTCGTGTACGTTTATATGTCCGGACGAAGCACAGATTACGCCTTCGTATGGCTTGAGTAAGTGCTTGATTACAGCCGCGTTAGCTTGAGTGCCGCCGGTCAGGAAAAATATTTGAGCTTCGGGTTTTGCGATTAGATTTCGAATCAGATTTGCAGCATTTTCGCAATGATAATCCACACCGTAGCCAGACGTTTGTTCGAGATTTGATTTGCAAATTCGCTCCAGGACTTTCGGGTGACAGCCTTCCTGATAATCGCTTTCGAATCTGATTTTGCTAAATTCTTCCAAAGTGCTAAATTCCTCCGTTGATAGTTGATAGTTGATAGTTGATATTGAAAATTTTACGTTAAAGCTCAATTCTAGCACTTGAGCCAGAAAACGCGCACAAAAAATGCCCCCGAATGTGAGCAAATCTTAGCAAATCCGAGAGCAAATTATTTTACCAACGTACACCTAGTATTCCAAGCATTTGTTGAGCTTTACGTTCTCCTTTTTGAGCAGCAGATCGCAGCCATTTGATCGCTTCAGGATAATTTTCGCTAACTCCCTCTCCGCTGTAATACATTGCGCCTAAATTTGACTGAGCGAGTGCGTGTCCTTTTTGAGCAGCCTGTAGCCACCATTTGAAAGCTTCGGAATAATTTTTCGCAACACCGTACCCCTCGTAATATCTCAAGCCCAGATTAAATTCAGCATTTGAACTTCCCAATTCTGCGGATTTTTGCAGCAACTTGATAGCTTCGGACTTATCCTGTTTCACTCCGTAGCCATTATCGTACATGACACTGAGATTATAATGAGCATTTGCATTTCCCAATTCTGCGGATTTTTTCCATAATGTAAGCGCTTCAGAATAATCCTGAGAAACTCCATCTCCTTTGAAATATTTCAGACCGAGTTCGAATATAGCTTCCGGATCTTTTGATTTAGCATTCTCATCTGGATTTCCGGACACGTAAGACTGCACGGAATCTATTGCAGCATCGACGGATTTTCCGAGTGTTCTATCAGCAGCTCTCTGTAATAACCAGCCGCCAACAGCCGTCAGAACAAAAAACAGAATCGCAACAAGTTTTTTATCGCTCTTCTCCACGTTCTTCATGTTCTTCATTCCAGCCGTAATCTTTGCGCGTTTTCCCTTCGCCATATAAGCACGCCTCCTGAAAAATATTTTCTCAGGATATTATACACACAAAAAATGCCCCCGAATGTGAGTGAATCTTAGCAAATCCGAGAGCAAATTATTTCGCTGTGTTTCAATCGCTATGAAAAATATTCCAGTTCCGCCATTTCCTCGACTATTTTCTTGAACGGAGGAGCTGCCAATTCGCCACCGTAAATTCTGCCGCTGGTGGGTTCGCCGATTGTGATTAGCATCAAGTATTGCGGATTTTCGTATGGCCAGAAGCCGATGAATGAGCCGACGTATTTGTGTCGTGAATATTTGCCGTGTTCGGGAACTTGTGCTGTTCCGGTTTTGCCTGCTAATTCTGTTACGTCAGTTGCTGCACGTTTGCCTGTGCCTTCCAGAACTACCCGGCGCATCGCAGAGCGAATCCAAGCTGTCGTATCCGGTGTGAAGACTTCGCGCATGACTTCGGGTTTGCCTTTGTAGATCACATCGCCCATTGAATCCGTGACTTCTTTCACGACATACGGGCTCATTAATTTTCCGCCATTCACGATTGCTGCCATAGCCGTAACAAGCTGCAACGGTGTCACTGCAAGTCCCTGGCCAATCGCAATATTCGCAGGAGTAACTCCGCGCCAATTCTCTGGCAACGGAACTATTCCGCGCGCAACTCCGGGTAATTCGACGTTCGTAGCACTGCCGAATCCCAAAGATAACAGGCTGTCGTAAATTTTCGAGGCTTCAGTTCTGATTCCGATTTGAGCCATGCCAACGTTCGAAGACTTGATTAGTAATTGCGCCGTGTCGATATTGCCGAAAGCTACAGGATAAGATTCTTTTATGAAGCCGTCAGCAACTTTTAATCTCGCAGGACACACGAATATTTCGTCTTTTCTTGCCCAGCCGCGTTCAAGAGCAATTCCCAGGTATATCGGCTTGAATGTTGAGCCAGGTTCGTAGCCGCGACTTACGACACAATTCGAGAGAGCTTCAATCGCAAGACCGCGTCTATCCGCAGCGTCATACGTTGGGTAACTCGCCATCGCTATAATCTCGCCAGTGTTCGGGTTCATGCAAATCGCAGATGCCCATTTCGCGCCATTGTCCGACGCAGCTTGATACAAATGCTTCTCGACGACGTATTGAATCCTGCTGTCAATCGTTAGTGTGACAACCGGCAGAATTGATTCTTGTTCTGGATCTTGCTGAATCAAAGTTGAAGCTTGGCTGCCCGGACGGCGTACTACGATTCTTTGACCCGGAGGACTGTATAATTCCGAGTCCCAATACTGTTCGATTCCGGCTAGACCGCGATTGTCTATATTGCAAAATCCCAGAACATGCGACATTAATTTTTTGTTCGTGTAGCGTCTGTATTGCTCCGGATAAATCATAACACCGCGAACTCTGCGACGAATCAGCCTTAACTGCTCGAACTCATCACCCGTAACTTTGCGTCCAATCCACATGAATCTTGAGCGTGAAGTTTTTGCTTTGCGGATTTTCGCGATTAAATCCTGAGATAAAACTTTCCCCAGCTCCTCGAAGTCATCATCTTCCAAGAGACTGGGGTCAACTGCAAAACTTGGCAATGATTCAGAAATTACAAGCGCGTTGCCTCTTGAGTCCTGAATTATGCCACGCGTCGGCTCAAGATTAATTCTGCGCCAGTATTGATGCTGCGATTGCTGTACGATTTTCGGATTTGGGAAACAGTGTCGTGCCGTCAGAGTTATGCCAATCACGACAAAGAATAGCGTGAATAAACTCCACGGATTGATTTTTATTCTTGACTTGTTCATGAAGCATTACTTCCCAAACAGCCAGGAAAGTCTCGTTCGCCAGTTCTTGTTGCTTTCGGATTCAGACTTGCGTTCGTTATTTCGTCTGCTAGCGACAGTTTCGGTCTTGAACTTGATAATCATCGTGTCAGCGCGTGTTGCTTTCTGCATTCCCAAACTTTCTTTGCAGTACGTGTAAATTCGTATAGGAGCGACCAACGCCGAAAGTTCCTGACGTAAAACGACTTCTTCGTCCGAATATTTCTGAATCGATTTGTTCACGGATTCGAGATAATACGCAAGTCTCGCAGCATGGAAACGAAGCACTCCGAGTCCGAGCACGAGCGTAAGACAAATGCCAAATCCTATGATGAACTTCAAGCCCACTTTGAAAGGGCTGCTGATTTTCCTGTTTCCCACTTTTTCTTCGCCTCCGAATTGATTGATTTTAGGTTGATTTTTGAGTTTGAAATATCTGATGCGAATATAATATCACAATTTGCAAAAAATACCTAATTTTATCTCAGGAAAACTGCGCGCAATTTTGCACTTCGGGATTTGTAATTTCTCTCGCATTCCTGAGGCGATGGCGTGAGCGGGTGTCGTGTGAGTAATTCGGCGTTGAATTCGATTTTCCAGTTTCGAAACGTGCGTTTAACAAGTCTGTCCTCGAGTGAATGATACGATACGATTATGATTAACGCGCCGTCTGGGTTCGCAAATTCGGGAATCTTCGCGAGTAATTTTTCAAGTTCGCCGAGTTCGTCGTTCACATAAATTCGCAATGCCTGGAAAATTCTTCGTGCGGGATGAGTTCCCATTTTGCGCTGAACAGGCTGCGGCAGAATTTCGCGGATTAATTTCACAAGTTCGGCGGTTGTTTTGATTCGCTGAGAGTGTTTCTTG
This sequence comes from uncultured Synergistales bacterium, assembly GCA_905233725.1. Lineage (GTDB taxonomy): Bacteria > Synergistota > Synergistia > Synergistales > Aminobacteriaceae > JAFUXM01. The sequence continues at coordinate 5,084 of CAJOEM010000046.1, read as the reverse complement.
ATTCCGTGAGCGATTAACGCAGCGTATTTTTCCTCGCCGTAATCCCTAAAGATTTTCGTGAGTTCACGTTCGCTAAGTTTCTCAAGAATTTCCGAGGCCGTGAGTAATTCAGGATTATCACGATCCATTCGCATGTCGAGTACGCCGTCATTCTGAAACGAGAAGCCCCGCTCCGGAATCGAGATCTGCATGTTAGAAACGCCCAAGTCAAACACAAGCGCGTCAAATTTCCCAAGCTCGAAATTATCAAGTTCGCCGAAATTTCCGTGAACAGGCCTGAATCTTGATTCGTAATCACGCAGATTTTCGCTGGCAAGATCAATCGCAAATTCATCACGGTCGATTCCGATTACGCTGCAATTCTGGAAATTTTCCAGGATAGCACGAGTGTAGCCGCCAGCTCCGAGAGTCCCGTCGAGTATTCTAAGCGTTCGCATTTTTTCACGAGTTCGCAAACACGCCTCAAGAAAATTTATGATTTCGTTTAACATTACAGGTTCATGTGTCATAATTACACATATTATCACTATCTCGACCAATAAGACCAATTAAGATAAGATATCAAGAAGGAGAATCTCACATGAAAGCAAAGTCAAAATCGCTCAGCTTCGAAGTACTGGAAAATATCAGCGAAATATTCACGAAGAATAATAAAATCCTGATTCCGTTATCAAGTCTCAGCAAAAAATTTCCCAAGACGCTCTTGAAAAATCTGGGCTTGAGTTCGAGTACGCGCGTGTCAGAATTTCACAGGGCAATCGAGCCGCACGTGAAGAATCAATTCTGCTTTTACAAGAAGGGCTTCGTGATTTACATTGCTCCGGAGATTTCGCCGGTGGAATTAATCTGGCGATTTGTGGGTTTAGCGACGTTGCAGGGGCCGAGAAGTCTTAAGAAATTGCAGCTTTCAAGTCCGTTTTATATTAACAAGTTCGTTAGCATCATGAATCAATTAGCGATTTCTGGACGAGTTTGTATTACGCTCGATGAAAATTTTGCTCCGAAAGTTTTTTTGACGGATAAGCAGCGATCATGGCTGGAGAACGTGAACAAAGCTCCGGTTATTAACGCGCCGGATATAACTGTCGAGCAATATGACTCGTATCAGGAAGTCTCACCCGAAAATTTCATGAGTGCGTTTGATGAGCTTGACCACGGGAAAATCTTCGTGAGAATTTGCGATTTGCGAAAGAAACTGAACTGGTCACGCGAGAATTTTGACAAGATGCTCGTGAAATTACGCGACAATGCCACGATTCAATTACACGAGGGCGACGTTACGCTCATGACCGATGACGAGATTGAGAATTGCTTCATAGACGAAAATAATTTCAGAATGGGAACAGTAATCCGAAATGACAGATAACGAGATTCAGCAAAAGCTCCGGGATAGCAATATTTTCAGAACGTCCGTGTCACCATTGCCGTTCTATAATTTTGAGTCAGACGTTCGCGAAATCAACAGGACAGTTTCAGAACGTATCGAAAACCTGATACGCAGCAAAATCACACATCCAGAGCAGCCAACTGCAGGTCTGATTCTGGGAGGAGCTGGCACTGGCAAAACTCACATGCTCTCACGCATACTCAATCACACGCAAGATATTTCTGAGAGAACAGTCTTCGTGAATATTCGCGAGTTCAAAGACCCGGAAAGTGCGATGCAGGACATGTTGTCAGGCTTTATTCTGAGCATGAGCCACAGAAACAGCATAGACGATTCTGAGCAAAAATATTCCCCGTTCGACATGATAATTCGCAAATTCTTCGAGAGATTCTCAGCTTTACACTCTGAAATCAACAGGAACACATTCTCAAATTCAGACGATAATACGAATATTGAAGCACCAGGTTCAAGTTCATCCGGGATATTTCGCAAATTTATCGGGACAATGTTCATGAAATTCGCACAAGTCAATCCGTTTGTATTACTCTCACATGATATTCCAGCGATTGACAGGTCGTTCGCTTCGTGCCTGTTATCTTATGTGAAAGCAGATTTGGACTCCGACGGTGATTTCAAAAAGCAGAGATTAATCGAGTGGATTCGCAACGGGCTTTCGAATGACGAATCGCAATTACTGGCTGTGCCGCCGCGCGATCTGTCAACGATGACGAATTTCGGACGCGAGAGAGACGCTGCAAATTTCCTTATATCGCTCGGATTGACGCTGAAATATTCTGGAGTTGTTGCTGTAGTTTGCTTTGACCAGATTGACGGCATGAAGGGACGGGAAATTATCAACGCTTGGGGAGATGCTCTTGGATTTCTTGTGAACAACGTGTTCGGGGTTTTGCCGCTGGTTTGCGTTCGTGGCGACACTTGGAATAATTTGTTCAAGAAATATCTTGATCAAGCAGTTCAGGATAGAATTTCAGCGAATACTATGACGTTGCAGGGCTGTTCGATTGACGAGGCAAAAGCAATTCTCAAAGCGCGAATCGAGAATCATTTTCAAGATGGCGAATCCGGCGAAATATATGACGCTTTGCTCGACAAAGTTCAGCGTAGATTTACAGCAGGTATGCCACCTCGAAGCGTGATTCAAATTACGAACGATGTTGTCTGGGAAGATTGGAAGCCAGAAGCAGAACTCGAACTTATACACGGCACCGACGGATACTCAACGCTAAGACTGAAAACGAATCCGGATCCAGAACTTTCAGGATTTGACGATCGAAGCATAATTCTGCAAACTCTCAAGGAAAGACACGAGGAACTTTGCAGCGACGTAGCGAAGACGCAGGATTTTTACCCGCCGAATTCGAAGGAAATTTTGCTTGTGCTGGAAACCTGGCTGAGTTCAAAAGATAATTTGTCGATAACACCATCGAAAGATTCGCTCCTGAATTTGTTCGGATATTACAAGAAATTGCGTGAATTTGCATTTATAACAACGATGTCGAAAAACGCAATGCAAATCATGAGGCTAATCGACCACGGAATGAAATTTATGCAGGAAAAAACTAACGGCATGTTCGAACGACGCTGCTGTTTCATCGGCGAGAGTCAAATCATAAAATCCGGCTACAGGTCTACCCGCAAAAAACTCGAAGAACTTGAGAAAATCGGCGGAACGTATATATTGCTCGGCAAACGAACGCGCGTTCCTGTTTATGCGATGGCTGCACTAATCAGCGAGATTCATAATTCAAACGTAACTCTGAGATTATCGACTGGTGAACGAGTAGCGAATATTGACGACTTGAAATTATATCTGCGCAAATACGAATTTCCCTATATTGAGAAAATTTTCACGTACATAACTACACCGGCAGAAATACTGGAAACTCCTCCCAAAAAGAATTATGATCTTATTCTGCAAATATTAACGCAAACACTCGAAGCTGCCCCAATGAAAATTATCGACGGAAAATTCGCGCTGGAGAAACTCAAGAGCAAAAACATATCCGTAACTCGCAGCCAGTTATTCAGCTTTTTGCAATCTGAGAGCAATTTCTACGTGATGCAGAATCGCAATGATTTCCAGATAGGCTTGAAATAGGCTTGAGATAGGACTGAGATAACATGTCGTATGATACTCGATATTACGCAAACGTCACGAATTTAGCCTTGTGTCAGAAATGCCCAAGACTCGCATTCTACGCGATATTCATGAAACGCAAGACAAATTTCGTCGGAATACAGGGCACAGGATTTTACGGCTCGGTTTTTCACAGCAAGATCGCCGCAAGATTCTTCGACGCAGCTTCAGATTTCCATAGCAAACTCAATGACAAGATAGCAAACTCGCTTAAGCACGGCTACGAATCATTTCACGAGTTGATACGCAAAGATTTCTTTTTCGAGTTCGTGAAGTCAGAAGGCAAAAATTATCCGAGTTCGCAAATTTACGCTCTTGCAGCCGCAACTGAAACTTGGCTGAAAGTTCTGTGGGAAGCTTTATCAGAGATGCCGTCACTCATGAGATTTCCACGCGAGATTATGCCGATCGTTTTTCAAAAGCAAAATTCCGGGAATATGCAAAGTTCGTATGATCTTGAGATAGACGGAGTTCAGACTGAATTGACAGTTGTTGGCAAGTATGACGCACTGATCTTCAATCCGGACGAAAAGCAGGCACGAATCTTCGAGTTCAAAGGCTACAAGAAATCCGACGTGACAGTTCCGTTGACTCAGAGCGTGATTTATGCGTGGCTCGTTCATGAGAAAACTGGGATTTATCCGGAGATAGAAATTGTACACTTGAGCGAATCCGAAAATCCTGCGAATATATTCAGTTCAGGCGAAGTTCATGAAATGATAAAGTCTGCGCTGCCGAATTTGTTCGAGACAATTTGCAGAATGTACACTCTTAAAGAAATTCCCCCGAAAGCTTACGATTCGAGATTATGCGAACAATGCAAGTACAGGAATTTCTGTGAAGCCGAAATAGAATTATTCATCAGGAATCACGAAAACACATTCGATTTTGAAAGGAAGAATTAACGTGAAAATACGCAAACGTAACGGAGCATCGTTCATATCGGTTTTGATATTCATGGTCGTTGCTGCAACAGTGATCGGCGAATTGTTTTTGCTGCTGGAATGGTCGCACTTGTCAACGATTGATATTCAGAACAATTCAAGAACCATTCGCAATCTTGAAAGTCAGATCGAGTACGGGAAATATTGGCTCGCGATACACAACACGAATGATCTTCCGAAACCGTTCGTGCTGGATCTGCAAAAACGTGCTTATTACCTTAGGCTTGATAGTTCAAAGGCGATACGCTTCACAAGTAACGCTAACGCAAAAAATCTTTGGATCTACAATCTCAGCTTTGATGTTCAGAATGCAAATGATCCAAATAATCCTCCAAAGATATTCAATACTGAAGATAAAGATCTTAAATCGTCTGATCTTCGCGAATATTACATCGAGAAATTCGTAGCAACAATGTCAGATGATGTCGCCTCAGCAGAACCAGATTCTGAACCAAAGCCGAAATATCACGCATATTTACTCAGAGCTGCTGCAGATTTAAAAGATGGACGCGTCATAGTCGAGTCAATCGTGAGCAGAGATACAAAACCAAACGCATCGAAGAGTGATCCAGCGAAAATTCATGAAATCATGCGT
>CAJOEM010000045.1 GCA_905233725.1 uncultured Synergistales bacterium | reverse complement strand
GGAATTTCCGGTAGCTCTGGAATCTCTGCAAGTCCTGGCTCATCATCGTCGTCAAAATCCGGCTGATAACCGAATGGCCAAGATGGAGCTTTGGGTTTTTGCGGTGGTGGCGTTGGGGTTTGTGACTTGGGTTCTGATTCTGATTCCGACAGCGAAAAATCCGGCGCTTGAAAATCCGGAATCTCAAGCATCTCGATCACTTCAGAATCCTCTGCGAATGCGCGACCATTCATCGACGTGAAGAACAGCGCACCACTCAACAGAATCGCGACTGCAACGACCGTAGCAATGGAAGAATGTCGTTTCATTAAAAAAATTTCCTCCTTGAACAAAAAATATTTTCCGTTAAGATTATACAATGAAAATCAGAATCGCAAATCTTGAAAGGAGTAGTAATAATATTTTGGGACAGATTCAAATTATCGTCGAGGGAATGACAGCAAGTGGAAAATCTACAATCGTTGAGCTAATTTCGCAGCGTTTGGGATTTGCCGTTATGCCGGAAGAATTTCGCGACCCGAATGATTTGTTGGGACGTTTCCATCATGATAGGAGTTGGGCGTTTCCGATGCAGCTGAATTTTCTGGTGACGCGTTTTGCGCAGTATTTGTGTGCGTCGGAGGAAAATAATTTCGTAATGGACCGGAGCATTTTCGGGGATAAAGTTTACGCGATGCTGTATTATCGCAGCGGATATTTCAAAGACAGTCAACTTGGCTGTTATTTGACGCTGTATGATTCGCTCCTGAGATACGTTACGCCGCCGAAATTGCTAATTCTCGTGAAATGTCCGTTCGATGAGATTATGCGCAGAATCAAATCACGCGGTCGTCAAGATGAGATTGATGCTGGCGAAGATTACTGGAGATCGCTTTACGATGCGTATGAGCCGTTCCTGGATTTCGTGAAAAATGAGATGCCCGGGAATTTTCAGGTGTTGGAACTTGATTTGTCAGACCCGGAATTTATCAACACACCCGAGCGTGTCGATGCGTTCCTGAATGACGTGAAGAAATTTTTCCCGGAGAGATTCGCATGACAATCAGGGAATTTTTGCGCGTAATAGATTCTTTTGCGCCGTTTGCGTTGGCTGAGTCTTGGGATAATTCGGGGCTTATGTTCGGAAGTTATGATTCTGATGTGAAGCGAGTTGCGATTGCGTTGGACCCTGTTGCTGAAGCCGTGATTTCTGCGAGTGAAAATCATTGCGACGTGTTATTAACGCATCATCCGTTGATTTTCAGGGCGATTAAGAACATAAATCTTGATTCGGATTTGGGACGGGCGATTTACGAGTCAGCTCGGCGTGACGTTTCGATAATTTCGGCGCATACGAACTGGGACAGCGCAGAATCCGGAGTGAACGCTACACTTGCTGAATTGCTGGGATTGCGTGAAGTTTCGAGATTGACATGTGAAGCGAATTACGGATTGGTCGGGAATTTGCCGGAGAAAATTTCGCTTGAAGACTTGTTGATGCGAATCAAATCCTGCTGGAACTTGTCGCGATTGGACTGCTATAATCCTAGAGAAAATCTCAGGAGAGTAGCTTTGTGTGGCGGATCTGGCGCGGAATTTTGGCGAGCTGCGAGAGATTCCGGAGCTGATATTTACGTAACGGCTGACATGAAATATCACGAGATAATCGACGCTACGAAATCTGGTTTAACGCTTGCAATACCTGAACACGGCGAAATGGAACGTGCGTCTTTGCCGAAACTTGCGGAAAAAATTCGTGGAATAAATCCCGAACTGGAAATTATTTTGCTAGACGTGAAAGCTCTGAGAGAGCCGATTAGAATTTAAGAATTTACAGGAGAATTACACATGAAAAAGCGCGTATTAAGTGCGATGCGTCCGACGGGTGCGCTGCATTTGGGACACATGGCTGGAGCTTTGAGCAATTTTGTGAAGTTACAGAACGATGAGAATTACGAGTGTTTTTACTCGATAGCTGATTGGCACGCATTGATGTCGAATTATGCTGACGCTGCGAATACTGGCGAATTTTGTTACGAAGCGTTGCTGGATTGGCTGTCAGTTGGACTTGATCCGGAGAAGAGCCCGTTGTTTGTTCAATCACACGTTCCACAACACGCCGAACTTGCGCTTGCATTAGGAATGATAGTTCCGTTGGGTTGGCTGTTCAGGAACCCGACGTACAAAGAGCAGATTGAGAATATCAAGAACAAAGATTTAAGCACGTATGGATTTTTGGGTTATCCTGTTTTGATGGCAGCGGATATTTTGCTGTATCGTGCGGAATTAGTGCCAGTCGGAGAAGATCAGAGCGCACATTTGGAACTCAGTCGCGAAACTGTACGACGCTTTAATAATTTCTTCGGGGAGAATTTATTACTGGAGCCACAGCCGCTGTTCACGCAAACTCCGAAAGTTCCTGGAACAGATGGGCGCAAAATGAGCAAATCTTACGGTAACGCGCTGCAAATTTCCGAGAGTGCGGACTCGATGTGGCAGAAGTTGCGAACGATGATGACGGATCCTGCACGAATGCGCAAGACAGACCCAGGCGATCCGAACAAATGTCCAGTTTGGGATCTGCACAAAGTTTTTAACCCGGACGAATCCGAGAAATCCGAAATCTGTGAAGGCTGCAAAACTGCTGGGATTGGCTGCATAGATTGCAAGAAGAAACTCAACGCTCACATTCAGGAAATGATGTCTCCGGTTCGAGAACGCCGTGCAAAATACGAGGGCAAGAAAGCATTACTCGACGAAATTCTTGCTGACGGCGCAGAACGTGCAGGGAAAGTTGCGCGTGAAACGATGAGCATGATTTATCCGGCGATGGGCTTGCTGGTGAATCCCAAACGAGTTAATCAAGCGTGAGAAATTTTGGAATATGTTCTGAAAGATTCTCTATTCATTCAAAAGTTAACAGTATCTGAGTATTACTATTTTTTGCGTCATCTATGTCTTTAGGTGACGATATTTTTATTTTATTATCAGGAATTTCAAGTCCCCAATTATCCCAACCCAAATATTTTTTTCTTGCGAATAATTCGATTTTGCGTTGTGTCGGAAACATTAAAGTAATACCCTCTATAACTTTTTCAGGTTTTTCACTGTGTTCACCACGATAAACAGAAACTAATTGTTTAATATTTCTTGCGCCTCGAGGTTCTGGAAAACGTCCTTTTTTAAAAGCAAGTACAAATTCAGTTTGTGAAAGTGTATATCTTCCGGGGTTATGAATCTTTTTATCCCACACGAATGCAACAGTTTTATATTCGAATCCCCACGATAAGCCAAGTTCAATCGCTTTAGCAAATTGAGGCCCTGTAGTCCACATGAATAAAATGCAATCTTCCGCTGTAATTGATTGTACGGCTAGATTTTTTAATTCATTAAGCTTTAGTGTGGGATATTTGAAATTTGCTGCACTTATGAATATATTTTTTTCAAAATTCACATTGAGATTTTTTATACAAGATTTATCGTACTGCATTTTTCCACCGTAATCCCAAGGAGGATCGGCATAAATAATATCGTATTTATTTTTTGGCAACGGTGGGTAAATTTGAGCTAATGGATTTATTTTTTCGCGTTTTTTTGCTTCTGGATTATATTTTGAATATCCACTACAAGACATTAAAAAATCTCCTCAATCAATTTTTCATAAAATTTTTTCCAAATTATAATACATTATTGTTACTTATAGTCCGTTTATTTATAAGCAACTTAAGGTAATATAAACGCATGATTACTAAAATTTTGGGTCAACGAATTAAGCATTTGCGCAAAAATCGGAATCTGAGTCAGGAAAAATTTGCTCTTCAAATTGACATGGACAGAACTTATTTTGCTTCAGTAGAAAGTGGAAAAAGAAATGTTTCTATCAGGAACATATACAAAATAGCAAATGGACTTGGAGTAAGTCTTGAAGAACTTTTCAGGGGAATTTAAAATTATTATGGCTACCGAAGAACTCAGGAAAAGAGCAAACTGGCAAACATCGACTGTCAGTAAGGCTTTAAAAGTGGAAGTTATTTTTCAGCAATCGTTACAGAGTTATTTAAGCAAGAATTTTCCAGAACAATTCATTGTGAAAAGGCACCCTAAAGAATTTAAAGATATTTATTCGACATATAATCTTCCACAAGATGTACTTGATAAAATTTATAATATTAACGTGAACGAAATTAAATCAAATGGAAAAGCAAAATATCAGTGGGGAATCTCTATGGATTTTGCCATAAGAAATTTAAAAAACGGGAAAACGCTATTTGGTGAAATAAAGCGTCAAGACGGTTGGGTAGAAACTACAAGTATGCAAGCAGGTCGAGGAAACGCACATGAACGATGCTGTAAATATTTTGCACCGGGTATTCTGCAGATCTTAAGAGAAAAAAGTAATATTTCAGATGAAATTCTCCCATTTTGGATTATTTTCGCAGGAGACATAACAAGAGATCCAAGACGTAACAGAGAAATAGCATTTTGGTTTCAAAATTACACCAAAAATTTTTATATGTGGTATGATGTAAATGAGACTGGGGAAATGATAAATTTTTTTAGAAGTAATTTACTACCGTACTTATTATAGAACTCATTATAGAACTCATGAAAAATTTTGACTTGGAAATTTCAATCGAAGGATTTTCCGGACCGTTTGACTTGTTATGTTCGCTTGTTGAGAATCGCAAGTTCAGGGCGTGTGATATTAAAGTCTCGAAGCTTGTGAAAATTTACGGGCTGTATTTGATCAAGACTAAGCAAGCCGCACCGGATACACTCGCGGAATTTGTCTACATGGCATCGGGCTTAATTCTCGAAAAAACACGCTCACTCTTGAACACGAATCCGAACACAGAACTTGAAGATCAGGCTCAGATTCAGGATTATGATTTTGATCGCGAACTTGATTACGAACAGGATCTCGAACGTGACGAGAAATTCATGCAATCACTCGAACGCTACAAGCCATACAGGGCTGCGTATAAATTGCTGTCTGAGAAATTTTCGCAGGAGCAAAAGTCTTTCCGGCGCGAAATTATTGTTACGGACGAACCCGCCGAGAAGCCAAAATTACCCGTTGAATATAATATTATCGAGAACGGCGTGTATTTGCTCGTGAGTGAGTGGCGCAGATTACATGACGAGTTTGAGAAATTGCGCGAGAAATTGCAGGCTGAACGTGATGCTTTGAGTAACGCTGATTGGGACGGATTTCAAAATTCGGGCGATGACGTGCAGCAAATACAGATTCGGATTAATGAGCTTGAGAATATCTTGCAGGATTACGAGTGCTTGAGCTTGAATGATATTTGCAGTTCGTCGAGAGCTGTTCTAGTCGTGACAATTCTTGCGCTGCTTGAGATGTGCAGAATGGGAAAAGTTTTCGTGAGACAGGACGCGTTATTTTCTGACGTGAAAATTATCAGGAATTTTTGAAATGTTATCAAGTATTGCGAGCCAAATTGAAGCTATATTATTCTTGTCACAAGATCCGGTTTCAGAACGTGAATTGCGCGAAGTTTTGGGAGTGTCGCCTCATGAATTGAAACTTGCTCTGGACGAATTGCGAATGAATCTCGAATCTGAAAATCACGGCATAATTCTCAAAGCGATTGCTGGAGGATTTGTGCTGGAAACTAGTCCCGAAATTTGCGAATTATTGTCACGATTCAGGGCTGCGGATCAGTCAAAAAAACGTAAGGCGAATCTGACTAAGGCTGCGATCGAAACTGCTGCGATAATTGCGTATAATCAACCGGTGACACGTGGCGAAATTGATGAAATACGCGGAGTTCGTTCGGACGGAATCGTTGCAAGATTACTCGAGAACGGTGTGATAAAAATCTCAGGACGCAAAAAAAGGGGCAATGCTTCACCCCTTACGTTTAGTACTACGCGCAAATTTCTGGAAATATTCGGACTGAACGAGCTTTCGGATTTACCTGAACTCGATGAGCTTGAATAATTTAATCACTGTTCGTTCTGTATTGTCTTGCCGGATTCGACTGAGTGTGTGAGCCAGACGTTGCCGCCGATTACGCACTTGTCGCCGATTACAGTTTCGCCGCCCAAAATTGTCGCGCCTGCGTAGATTACGACTTCGTTGCCAATATCCGGGTGACGCTTTATGCCTTTTATTAACGAGCCGTCCGGAGCAGCTTTGAAACTTTTCGCGCCGATTGTCACGTTCTGGTAAATTTTCACGTGATTGCCGATTGTCGCAGTCTCGCCGATTACGACGCCGGTTGCATGATCGATGAAGAAATAATCGCCGATTGTCGCGCCCGGGTGAATGTCTGTGCCGGTTAATCTGTGAGCATACTCGGTTATTATTCGCGGAATTAACGGAACTTCCATCAGGAATAATTCGTGAGCGATTCGATACGCGCTGATTGCCGTGAAAGCCGGATACGCAAGAATGATCTCGTCAAGACTTTTCGCAGCAGGGTCGCCCTGATAAGCCGCCAGAATATCTGTCCAAAGAATGCGCTTAATCTCCGGTAATTTCGTTAGCAAATCAATCGTGAATTTCTCGGAATTGTCCGGATTATTCAGGACTTGTGACAGAGCCAGCTGTAAATTTTCGGCAGCACGTTCGAGATTCGAGTTGATATTATGCTCTGTGCCGATGTGTTCGGGGAACATTGCCGCCAAAATATTCTGGAATGCTGACTCGGTGAGTTCTTTCAAGCCGCTGTATGACGTTCCGGTCTGGAAATTTTTGTTGAGTTCACTTGCTGTATTTGCGATTGCGTCTGATAATTTTCTGGAGGAAGTCATGAGTTAAATTGCGAACAGAGCTGTTGATAAATATCTTTCGCCGGTGTCAGGTAATATTGCGACGATGTTTTTGCCGGAATTTTCGGGTCTCATTGCCAGCGTAATTGCTGCGTAAACTGCTGCGCCTGATGATATGCCAGCCAAGAAGCCTTCAGAACGTCCGATTAATTTGCCGATTTCGAAAGCGTCTTCATCTTTAATATCCAGAACTTCATCGTAAATTTTCGTGTTCAAAACTTCCGGGACAAAACCTGCGCCGATGCCCTGAATTTTGTGCGAGCCTGATTTGCCCTGAGTTAAGACTGGAGAGCCTGCTGGTTCAACTGCGATGATTTTCACGCCTGGGATTTTGGATTTCAGAAACTCGCCCGTGCCTGTGAGAGTTCCGCCTGTTCCGACACCAGCGACGAAAATATCGACTTTGCCATCGAGAGCTTCGTAAATTTCCGGACCAGTAGTTTTCCTGTGAATTTCGGGATTAGACGGGTTCACGAATTGTCCGGGAATAAAACTGTTTGGATTTTCATGTGCGAGTTCGTTGGCTTTTTCGATTGCGCCTTTCATGCCTTTCGCGCCTTCAGTCAGGACTAATTCTGCGCCGTAAGCTTTCATGAGTTGTCTGCGTTCGATTGACATAGTTTCTGGCATAACGATCATGATTTTGTAACCGCGAGCTGCTGCAACTGAGCATAAGCCGATTCCGGTATTGCCGCTGGTAGGTTCGATTATGACAGAGTTGGGCTTGAGTTTGCCGGAAGATTCTGCGTCGTCAAGCATTGCCTTAGCGATTCGATCTTTGACGCTGCCAGCCGGGTTGAAGTATTCGAGTTTCGCAAAAATTTTCGCGTTAAGGTTGAAATATTTCTCGATGTGAGTGAGTTCGAGTAACGGCGTGTGACCGATTAGCTGATCGATTGACGTGTAAAAAGCTGCCATGATAAAAATTTTCTCCTCTTCAAAAACTGCTAAGAATCTATTAAGAACTATTGCGAGAATTATGCCATAAATTACATACTAAATCAATCTGAATTTATAAATCATGGATCTTTAGTGTAGAATTACGTGTAATAATTTACGGGAGGATTTTGTAAATTGCAGGTTATATTTTCGTATTTGCCGTATGTTTTAGTTACGACGTTTACGCCAGGGCCGAATAATTTGATGACGCTGTATGTTGTGAGTAATTTGGGATGGAGACGTGGTTTGCGAGTAATTTTTGGGATTGCGTTTGGATTTTTGTGTGTGATGTTTTCGTGCGCGATATTTTGTCACGAACTGTCGATTTATGTGCCGAAATTAGTCGATGCGTTGAAATACGTTGGTGCGATTTATATTGCATGGCTGGCGATTCATATTGCGGCGAGTAAACCCGAAGATACACATGACGGCGTTATGACATTTTGGAGCGGATTTATTTTGTCGATTACGAACGTGAAAGTAATTTTGTATTTAATGACGCTTTTCACGGCGTATATAATTCCGAGTGGAGCGGGATTTTTCGAGATTTTGCTGCACGGGATATTTATCATATGCGTTTCTACAGTGAGTTGGACGATGTGGGGATTGGCTGGGGGATTATTGCAGAAATTTTTGGCGAAATATTACAGACCGTTTAATATTGCGATGGGAATAATTTTGCTTTGGTGCGCGATTTCGATTTTCAGAATGTAGCAACGTGAACTAACAGCAGTCTCCCGGGAATTTCTGAGAAACTGCTGTTTTGTGATTCACGATTATTTTTGACGCGCTTGCTGGAAGAATTGCTCTTCTTGTTGTGAAAGTTTTGGGTGATACGGTTTCTTCGAGTGACATGCTTTGCACAGAACTTGCAGATTTTCAGGAGATATATCCGAGTGAACGCCGTTTTTGTGATGAGTGACGATGAAGTCTGGATGTTCAGTTATATACTCAGTCAGATCAATTCCGCATTCCTCGCAACGGTAACTTCGAGATGCTCTGCGCATGTTCGTGATTTCGCTCCAGTTGTACGGGTAATCATTCCTGACGATTGACGACAAAATCCCGTGTTCTTGTATGAAGTCAAGAGTGATGAGTTTGTCATGAGATATTTCGCCTCGGTCGCAGCTGTCGAAAAATTCTTTGATGTCGAAACTATCTCGGATTATAGTCTTCCAATCGTTAGTCGTATTATTGAATCCTTTCCAACCTTCATCGCTGTATTCACGCAAACAATCTTCGCAAACCGTAAACTTGCTAAAATCTTTTTCTAGAGAAACTCTATTCGCCCTTGTTTTCAAACTTTGTCCGTTCAAGACCGAATATTTTTCGAAAAATCCCGAAGTTCTGCTCGTAAATCTGTATGTTTTCAGCCAACCGAATTTTATATCTTGACGAATATGGCTGCATTTCATGAAGTGAAAATCAACTTTTTTAGACGTTGGATTGTACAGCAGAAAATATTTGTCGTGAACTTGATCGCAAAACTCCGGAATATCCCAGCCAAGCCATAAATTTGGATCGTACTCAGACTGAGCAAAGAATTCGTCGATCCTGAAATTGTTTCTGATTTGGGTTTTTTCCAAGTTTGATGCACGAGTGAAATTTTTCCAGCCTTCTCCATTATTCCACTCACTGAGGCAATTCTGACAAACTTGCAATTCTTGTTCAGCAAAATCGTGAAGTTCATAAAGTCTGAATTTTCCCGAAATGTTACTAGTGCGACGGAATTTTCGTCTATTTACATCTTCTGTTTTCCAAATTGTTTTACAAGGCATGATGTGAAAGCACGAATCTTTTGACGACGGATCGTAGACAACGAATCTCAACGGTTGCAGCGTGAAATTTGTGTGAATCTCTTCTGCACCGAGTTCCTTTCTGAGATCTATCAGGCTTTTGCAAATCTCGTTTGGATTAATTTCCATTTTTTTGCTTCTCCCTCCTTATTATTTCTGCTAAATTATCAGCGATGTTCTGAAAAATCTTCGCAGCATTATTCTCGTAATCTTTCAAAATTCGTTGCATGTACGAATTGATCATGTTTTCCAGCGTTTTATTCGTGTCAGCAAATCTGCTCTTAATATCCTCAGTTCCCTTAGTCAGGACGCTCTGAATTTTCGATGTCATATTTGTGATTTCTCCGATTAAATCATGTTGCTTTTTGTTCATAACTTTCCAATTTTGAGTCAGATCATCGGACATATTCTTCACAGTGTCAGTGAACGTCTTGATTTCAGATTCGAAATTTGTGATGGCACTGTTCTGAATTTTCTCCGGCAACTTCCCTAACTCTTCGCTCAAGGCTGCAATTTTTTCGCTAAGATCATTAACTGAGCTGCTATCATATTCAGGTTTATTGCCAACTTGCGAAATAATATCGTCCAATCTCCCGACGAGCGCCGTTTGAAGATTTCCGGAACTTTCAGAAATAATGCTTGATA
>CAJOEM010000044.1 GCA_905233725.1 uncultured Synergistales bacterium | reverse complement strand
ATTTTGTTAAGATTTTTGCGAGTAATATAACCTCGAAAAGTTTTATGTTATTCGCTTTGGTACTTGGAACGCTGCTGTTCGGTTTCGGGGGGGGTACAGCCTACGCTAAAGACCCTCCGTCGTTAAAAGATACTTATGTGATTGACGGCATTACTTATTACAACATCAATTCGTCTCACATTAATAGTCCTGCTCTTTTTTACGAGGATTTATTCAATGCTAATCATTCATCAATCGGCGGAATTTCACTTGCAAAACGCTGGCTTATGTTAGGTGCAGGGTTAATTAATACGTCAGGCGCAAGCATCCAGCTGGCTAATGGACAGAAATTAGTAGATATTTGGCAGTCTTGGTTATTAAATGGAAAATCTGATACATCATACGATAGATCATATATTGTAAATGGCTTTTCTTACAGTGCTCCGACATGGAAAGGCAGTTATGTAGAGACAAGCTGTAAAATGTATACTGACATAGGCACGGCTGAACTTATCGCACGTTTTTCGGATTTTTCGATTGTTGCGTTGATGCCCGAAAATTCGGATCACTATATTTCAACTACAATCGAGAACACTCCTACAACCACTCAGACAGTAGTCCCGACAGATTTAGGATTGAGAAATGATACCGCAATAACGGCTACTTTGAACGCTTCCGTAACAAATTCCTACACTCAGGGATTTCAGACTTCATTTAATCATTCCGCTACTTACAGTTACAAAGAAGGCTTAAAAATCGGAACCAAATTCGGTATGGAGATTTTTGGAGTAAAAGCCGAAAATAGCATCGAAATAAGCGCTGAATTTCAACAGTCATTTACGGACGGTTGGTCAAAAACGGATACAGAATCAAAAACAAGAACCGAAAATAACGGTGTTTCAGTAACTGCTCAGCCTTACACGACTTTACTGTTGAAAAAAACAAATACCGATACCACTACGACAACAAGATATAACTGCCCTGTCGGAGTTTCATATAAAGTTACACTTATGTATTCTTCAAATACATTATCATTAGGCAGTTATGAATATACGTTCGGTGGCAACGCAGTCAGCGATCTTCAACAACGTGCGCTTGTTGACGGTGTGAAAAGGACAGACCCAAATTCGATTGATTGGGAAACATTCCTCAAGAATAATACAACAAAAGAGACGGTTAAGTTAATCACGACTCATATTCCGATTTCTGCAACTGGCGCAACGACAAAATACAACAGCAAAACGGAATTGTATCAGGTACAGGAATTAGCACCGATTTATCCGTTGAGATATATTGCCTTTGCAAACGAAAGCAACGCAACAAAAAATATGCAGATCGGAAATTATTTCATAACCGATAACATAAAACTTAACGGATATAACGAGAAAAACGGCCCTTATTATAATTTCAAGGCTTACGGGAAATGGATTGTAACAGATTCAAACGGTCAAGAAATTAAAGACGGAAGCAGCGCAGTAGTTCTTGAAAAGGATTCAGCTTCGGGTCAAACTAAATGCAGAGCTGTTAAAGGCGGAAAGGCTTATTTGAGATTTATAATTGATGATAAGAGTTACCCTATGCAGACCGTAAATTCAACGAAATACGTTACAAAAGACGATCTCACAAAAACGGCCGTAATGGAAATTAACGTTGATGAAGAAGCTGTAACTTATGAAGTCAGCGGTAATTACATCGGATTCGTAGATGCGGAAGGAAATGCAAATCCGGAAAATATCGAAGGCGATGAATATAACGGATACCTTGCTGTACATGCTTACGACAAAACCGGCAAAGAAATCACAGCTTCTCATATATGGGATCAAAAAGAGATGAGCGGAATTATACTTCAGGAAAACGGGTTTGTTAAATTTTCACGTGCGGGACGTTATCATGTTCGAGCAATGAGTCCGAGCAGAATACATTACAGCGAATGGAAAGAAATAAACGCTGAATATATGGGCGGCGATGATGGTGATACGTCTGAAGAAGAAGAAGAAGAAATCCCCGATGAAATGCGTGTTGACGCTGATGCCGATACGGTTTTTGTTATAGAAGGGAATTTTGTCGGAGGAGTAACGAGTGCAGACCCCGAAAAAATTGAAGGATTGCAGAAACTCAAAGTTAAGGCTTATGACTCGGCAGGGAAAGAAATTCCGCTTCGTTACACATGGGAAAGCGAAACAACTGACGGCATAACAATCACCGGAGACGGTACTGTGTCATTTACTAAAACGGGGCTTTATCATGTAAGAATTAAGAGCGGAGAATATTATTCGGATTGGGTAGCGATTAGTGCTGAAAAATTTGCGCCTGCAAGATTTACACGTATTCCGACAGCCACGAAAAACACTTATGACGGAACAGCGAAAATTCTTGTTAATGCTGATGATAAATACGAGGGCGGAATAAGGCTTATGTACGGTTTAAGCTCTGACGACGTAACCGAGACGACAGAATACAGTTCGGAAATGCCTGAAGCTGTTGAGGTCGGAAATTATCACGTATGGTGCAAAGTTACGGGCGACGGAACACACAGCGATTCAACGCCTGTATATATTGCGGCGAAAATTTCAGCTAAAGAAGATGATACCGATGATACCGATGATACCGATGACGATTCTAACAAAGGCTCTGACGCTTCCGACAACACGCAGAAAAATCCCGTAACAATATCAAGTTCGGGCGGGGGTTGTAACGGTGGAATGAGTTTTGCGGGAATAATTCTTTTCGGATTAATTTCAATTAGAAGACGAAAATAGAAGACGAAAAATTTAACGGCACATAGATAACCCCTCTGTCAACAAGTCAACAAGTCAATGTCATTAAATTCGCAATTACCCCTCTGTCTCATCTGAACAAGGTGAAGCGGAGGGGTACGAGCCAGCGAGCTTAAAAGGCTCAACAGCGCATCAGTGCTTCTCACAGGCGGTTCATCAGCTTTCTTTTTTCTTTTTTCTTTTTTAGACGGCGTAATGCCAGCATAATGTCGCCATAACCCCGACAATGATGTACGATAATGTACGACGAGGGTGGAGGATGTCTTAAAATCATCAGTAGGCGAAAGCCAGTGATTACAAGGTTTTATGGACGAGGGTGGAGGTAGGTATAGGTTATTTCATATAAATAATTAAAATGTTTTAATCTAATGCGACATTAAATTAAAATGATAATTTAAAAGTTTATGGAATCAAGGCCCCCCTCCTCCACCCTTTGAATGGCTTATCAGCCATGATGTAAGACACCGTCTGTGTTTATGGAGTTGAAGTTAAGGCGAAAAACGCAAATGGAAGGCCCACCCAAATTACATCATGAAGAGAGCAAAAGGACGCGTATCCGCTTCAGCCCCTCTCAAGTAATTAGGCTTTGCTGGTTATGAGGCTGAAAAAGTTATTTTTACAGAATTATTATTATTTTGTTTGTTTTTCTTAACTTAATGACATCGCGTACAAAACGAGGGATTTTTTGATTCTCAGATTATCACTTCTCACTTGTGATATAACGTGTAGCGTCTGTGTTCAGCTTTGACTGTCGTAGCGTCAGAATGTCCGGAAAGCAACACAGTCTCGTCAGGCAACGTGAAAATTTTCTGGGTGATGCTTTCTTTCAGGTCTTTGCCATTTCCGCCCGGGTAAATCGTGCTGCCGATGCTGCCAAGAAAAATCGTATCGCCAACAAATGCTATTTTGTCCTTCGAGCTGTAAAACGTGACTGAATCTTCAGTGTGTCCGGGAGTGTGAATAACTCTAAGTGAAAATTCTGTTTTCTTGTGAAAGTCCAGAATATCGCCATCGTGAAAATATTTTACGTCTCGAAGCATAATATCTTTCTTAGCATATCGCGACAAATTCTTTAACGGATCGAGCAAATACGAATCTGCATTTTCATACGCGTAAACCGGAATATCATTGCTGCGCCTAATCTCGGAAATTCCGCCAATGTGATCAAAATGTCCGTGTGTAAGCAAAATTTTCTCGATCAGAATTCCGTTATCCCGCGCGAACTTTAGCAAACGCTGACCTTCTGCGCCAGGGTCAATCAGGAAGCCTCGGTGTGTGTCATCGTCAACGTAGAAATATGAATTTACAGCGAAATAGCCCTTGACCGAAATTTTATAATACATGGCAAGCTTCTTTCAAAACGCTAATCATTTGTTCAGTCGGAGCTGCTCCGGAAATATTCTGCGTGTCATTGATCACGAAAAACGGCACGGCATGAATATTGCGATTGTGCGCTTCAAGTTCATCGGCTCTCACTTCAGATTCAAATCTATCCGACGCGAGTAATTCGTCAACTTCTCTTGAAACAAGCCCGGCGTCAATTCCGATTTTGCGCAACACACCATGATCAGCAAGTTCCAGATTTTCCGAGAAATACGCCGCGAATAAATTATTTATAACTCGTTCCGTTAATTTCGTGTCATGCTTAGTCTGAACAAGTTTTGTAAGCCTGTGCGCGTCCATTGTGTTCGTGAATAACGTCGTCGCATATCTGAACTTCAAGCCCTCAAATTCTCCCATTCGAGAAATATTCTCAATCTGACGACCAGCTGCTGCCAGCGAAATTCCGTATTTCAACGCAAATCTCGTCTGTGTGTCGCCGTTCGCTTTCAACGGGGCATTCACATCAAGCTGAAAACTTTTCATTTCAGTCGCAATCTCAACGTCGTTTTTCTCATTTTTCAATGCAGCAATCGCCTTCTTTAAGCGAGCCTCAGCTATGTAGCAATACGGACAAGCGTAATCTGACCAGTAAACGATTTTCAAGTTCTTCAAGTTATGTCGCTCCTCTTGACAAAAATTAGAACGCGTTCTATTTGTATTATATGCAACGTGTTCTATAATGTCAATCGCAAATCTGGAACTCGAAGGGGGACTATAACATTGCTCAAAAAAATCGGCAGACCTGCTAAATCGCAATATCAAATCGAATTCAAACAGGAAATTATCAACGCTACAACACAACTAATCAACAATTTTGGCGCGGATTACGTCACAGTTCGGCGAGTTTGTGAAGCTGCTAAAGTGTCAACCGGGACGTTTTATCATTATTTCAGCGACAAAGATGATCTCATGATGCAATTTTTGCGCGAAACTTCATTTGATGGCTTCGAATTGCAAACTCCGCTCGAAAATATTTCAGGGCGAATCTGCGAGTTATACATGATCTTGATTCACAAATACCAATCGCTTGGCGAGAATTTCATGAAAAGTTTCTACACGACGAATAACAAATCTCTCTCGGCATATATGGGCGAGTCGGACGGCAAATTTGCTCCGAACACGATCATGGCGCGATCCGAATACGAAATGCAAAAAGCTCTCGAACTGGGAATTATTCGCAATGAATCTAACATTCACGAAATTTGTCAGGATATTTGCACAATCGTGAAGGGCTGCGTCTTTGAATGGTGCCTGAGTAACGGTAATACTAAAATCGAGATAATACTCAATCGCATAATCAAGAATTATCTCGAAAATTTCCTGAGCAAAACAAAAATCCCTCGCTCGAAAAACTAATTCCAAACGGGGGATTCTTGCAAAATTATCTTTATCTTTCCGGCGGATCGTAAGTCAATATCACCGAAATAAATTCCAGCGGCACTTCGCCATCATTAGCGATCCCGTGACTGCCACCGTCTCCAACCCAGGCAACATCGCCCGGGTAAATTTTGTGCGTCTCACCGTTATCATAAACCGTAGCAATTCCGCTCAAAATATAATATATATCTTCCTCACGAGTGTGTCCGTGATGTCCAATCGAGGCACCTGGTTCAAGCGTTATCTTCGTGAACATTCGGCAGTTCGTTTTGAGCTCGCTTTTCTCAAGAATGTGATCGAAAACTGTGACACCTTCACCACCGCGTGCGTTCGGCGTAGGATCCCGGCGTATCTGTGACCATCTTTTAATCATGCTAATACACCATTCCTAACGAAACCAGGAATATTCCAACGGCTGTGGCGATTAACGGCAAAATTATCGTACACATCGGAATATCACGATAAGCTTCTTTGTGCGTCATTCCAGTAACTGCTAATAACGTAAGAATCGCTCCGTTATGCGGGACTGTATCCATGCCGGACGCTGCAATTACCAAAATTCGGTGGAAAACTGATAACGGAATGCCGGTCTGCTGCGAAATCTGAATATAACGATCCGCAAGTGCTGATAACGTAATCGTAATTCCTCCCGTTGCTGAGCCTGTCGCACCACAAACTACGTTCACCGCAACCGCCATCGAAACTAACGGCGAACCCGGGATCTGATTCAAACTCTCGACTAACTGCGCAAATGCTGGAGACGCTTTCACAACAGCTCCGAATCCGTTAATCGCACTCACGCTGATAATCGGCATCATCGCACCCTTCGCACCCTCGTTAATTGCCGGGACAAATTTCTTGTAATCTTTCGGATTCAGAATCAATACTGACAAATTCGCCGCAATCAACGACACGATAATATTCCAGTGAAACGCGTTCAACGTAACAATTACGATTATTAACGGAATGAGCGACACCCAGAAATTCGGCAGGTTATCAAAATCAATCAATACCGCATTCGATGGTTCAGTAAAATGTTCGCCACGTTTCCTAGCCTGACGCGCTCGCCAGATCATGTAAAGTGTTCCGCCGCCACCCATGATTATTCCGCAGATTATTCCCAAAACCGGAGCAGCCATTGCAGTCGTCCCAAAATACTGAGTCGGGATCAAGTTCTGAATTTGCGGTGTTCCAGGCAAACATACCATTGTGTACTCGAAAACTCCGACTGTAATCGTCGCGGGGATCAATCTTCTCGGAATATCAGCGTCACGGAATAACACTATGCACATCGGGTACAAGCAAAATACGCACACGAACATGCTGATGCCGCCATACGTCAAGATCGAACCGGCAATGACAACAGCAACGATCGCCCATTTAGACCCGAACATTCTCGAAACGTGCGTCGCTATCGATTGCGCCATTCGCGTCTCGTCCATCAATTTCCCGAAGATCGCTCCTAACATGAACACCGGAAACCATGATAGCGCAAATCCTGCGAATCCTTCCATATAAGTTTTCGTGTACATTTCGAGCAAATCCATTTTACACGCAACAGCAACTATCAGAGCAGCCAACGGTGAAAGCCATAACGTTGACCAGCCTTTATACGCGAGAATCCACAACAGAACAATCGCTACAAATATGCTAATTAGCCCGATATTCATGCTAATACCTCCCTCTTACTAACTCTTTCTTACTAAATTAATCTCTCTCGACTGTGCCTTCCCATGTGTCCATCGGTTTCTTCGCGCTCTCTTCGTCGTACCAGTGTGTTGTGACGGTCTTGGCTCTGGTGTAGAATCTCACGCCGTCAAGTCCAAGAACATGCTGATCACCGAAGAACGAGTCTTTGTTGCCTGAGAACGGGAAATACGCTGACGGAACTGGAATTCCGACATTGATCCCAACCATGCCGCCGTCTGTTCTCATCGCAAATTCTCTCGCATAATAGCCGCTCTGAGTGAAAATCGACGAGCCGTTCGCAAACGGATTAGCATTCATGATTGCAATGCCTTCCTCGAAATTCTTCACACGCTTCACGCACGTAACAGGCCCGAAAATTTCGCAATCTCCAACAGTCATGCCGGGCTTCACGTGATCAAGAATCGTCGGTCCAACAAAGAATCCGTTTTCATAACCAGGGACTTTGTAATTTCTGCCATCGAGTACAAGTTCCGCGCCCTCGTCAACGCCCTTCTGAATCCAATCGCAGACTTTCTTCTGGTGAGACGCACTCACAACCGGTCCGAGCTGAGTGTCTTCTTTATATGCACAGCCAACTTTCAATGCCTGAGCTTTCTTTTTCAACAGCGCGACGAATTTATCAGCAATGCTTTCCTGAACGACGATTACCGGCAACGCCATGCAGCGCATTCCTGCACAACCATACGTCGAGTTAATAATCGCACTCGTAGCACTTTCCAAATCTGCGTCTTCGAGTAATAACGCGTGATTCTTCGCCTCGCACTGTGCCTGAACGCGTTTTCCATGAGCTGCTGCAACCGAGTAAATCTGCTTGCCAACACCTGTCGTGCCTACAAACGTAATCGCTTTCACTCTGGGATCCGTAAGCAACAAATCCGCTTCTTTACGGCTGCACGTTACGAGATTCACTATGCCTTTCGGGAATCCGGCTTCTTTGTAGAATAATTCCATGATTCGCATCGCTGTCAATGGAGTTTGGCTGCTGGCTTTCAACACAACAGTATTTCCGCACGCGATCGCCAACGGAACCATCCAACCCCACGGAATCATTGCCGGGAAATTCATCGGGACAATGCCGCCGATTACGCCCAACGGAAATCTGTAAGTCGCAGTATCAAATCCAGTCGTAACTTGCATAGCAGCTTTTCCCTGAACTGTGTACGGCAACGCACAAGCTAACTCAGTCGGTTCGATTGCTTTTCTGACATCGCCGCGAGCCTCGTTCAAATTTTTGCCGAGTTCCTTCGCACACAAGACCGCCAATTCTTCCTCGTGTTCAACCAGAACGTTTCGCCACTTGAACATGTACTGAACGCGCTTGCTAATCGACAAATTCGACCATGCTTTGAACGCCTTATCCGCAGACGCAATCGCAGCCTCGACTTCAGCTTCCGTACAACATGGAACTTCCGCAATCGCTTCGCCCGTACTTGAATCCGTAATCGTCAAATACTTCTCAGCTTTCGACTCATGCCACTCACCGTCAATACAATAACCTTTTCTTTCAATCGACATTACAAAAATTCCTCCTATAAATTATACTTTAGCGACCATTTCGCCGTACTCTTCTTTTTCCTGTTTGATAAAATCGCGAACCTGTTGCGTATTTGGCAGATCGTCCGAACAATTATTGCTGCGTACCATCATTGACGCTTCAGCCGAACCGAACTCCAAACACTCCGACATTTCCCAGTCTGAGAAAATCCCGAACAAAAACGCCGAACTGTATCCGTCACCGCCGCCGAATCCCTTGCGAGCCTTAACAGGGAATGGCTTAATCGAAAACTTCTGACCATCTGACGTGTAAGCTGTCGAACCTTCCATTCCGTGTTTAATCACGACGACTTTTGCACCGTACGCGAACCAGTATTCCGAACTCTCAATATCATTCATGCCGGGTTTGACAAGTTTTTCCGTCAAGTCAAATTCTTCACGCGAGCCGAGAATTATGTCAGCTTCACGCGCAACTGTTGAATAATAAATCGAAATCTCATCGTCATTTTTCCAGTTATACGCACGATAATCGATATCGAATATTACCCGGGTATTATTACGTTTCGCCAACATCATTGCTTTCAAAGCTGCTTCACGTGACGGACTCTCACACAACGCCGTTCCCGAAATTAACAATGCTTTTGATTGCTTGATATACTCTTCGTCAATATCTTCGACGCTTAATTGCAAATCCGCAGCCATGTTCCTGTACATGAGAATTTGGCTCTTGCTCGATGATAACAATTCTGTGAAAGTCAAGCCCAATTTTTCACCGTGTTTCGCTCTCGTAATGTGTGACGTATCAATGCCGCGTTCGTTGAAATAATCTATAACGTAATCGCCGAATTGATCGTCTGATACCGTCGCAAAAAATCCAGCCTTCATTCCGTGTTTCGTAACACCGCACGCCGTATTAGCAGGTGAGCCTCCGACAAATTTCTCGAAGTAATGCACCTTCTTCAACGGCTTGAACTCTTCCTTCACGAGTTCCGTGTACGCAGGATTAAAATCGATCGCAATGCGTCCCAAGAATATAATATCTAACTTTCTGTTTTCATCAACTTCCAAATATCGCACCTGAATAAGACACGCCCTTTCACAAAATAATAATCTGTGTCAATTATACACAATACTGGCTTTTCAAACGTCAGCATATTTTCGCAAAATATTTTTCGCAATACCTGATAATAATCAAGATAATCAAGATTAATATCCGTGGCTTGAAATTATAGAAAATTTTGTCGATGAAATACTGGAGGTGCTGAAATAATGTCAAAGGGAAATTCTGGTACGGTGCAAAAAACTCCACGCAAAGCAGGTCGTCCTAATGCGATCCCGCTTGAATTGTATGACGGAGTATAATTCGATTCTTAGTTTTTTCCGCGGAAATATCACAGCGTACATAAACAGTTTAACTCGTCGTGATTTGGAAAAATCTTGGCAAGTATCAGGAGTTTAAGGCTATATATTATGAACAAGACAATGTAATTGTTTTATAATATGAGTGTAAAACTGGAAAATAATATTCCTGTATTTCGATGGCTTGTGGAAGGACGCAATAAAACGTTTTCTTCCGCAGTTGATTATGCGAACTTTGCCGGATTTGTACGGTGACGTTGATTTCTCGCAAGAACCAGAATTTTTATCACAGGAACTCCGCGATACTATTCAACGTCCCATTGCAGATTCGCACAATCCGCCATTATTTGTCGATGAATTGATAAAACTTTTCATGAAAAATGGCAGCATAGAGTGGGTGCTATTTCATATTGAAATTCAGGGCAGTGGTGGCGAGGATATTTCGTTCCGTATGCATCTTTATTATTGCCTGATTTTTTCACACCACCGAAGAATGCCAGTTGGTTTGGCGATTCTCACACGGCCTCGCCCAAAGGGAGAAAAAACGGGAATTTTTGCAGCGGAACAATATGGCACGCGAATTTCATACAAGTATAATTGTTTCGAGGTTTATAATCTGGACGATGAAGAACTTTTGAACTCGGATAATCCGTTCGATTTGATGTTTTACGCTGTGAAAAAGACGGCGAACGTGCGTGAAGAAAGCAAATTCGCTCAGTTACTGACACTCACACGCTTGTTGGCATTAAAAGGCTGGAACGAAGAGGATCGCAGAGACATTTTTAACTTTATCGTCAGGGCAGTGAATTTGAAAGACGTTGCGTTAAGGCAGAAATTTACACGAGTAATTGAAGGAGATGGAGACACGATGACTTTAAGTTTTGTTGAGGAATATTTTTTAAATAAAGGAACTATTACTGGTCGGCGCGAAGAAAAATTTGAGACGGCGCGTCGTTTGCGAGCAATGGGATTGAGTGATTCTGATATTTCCAAAGCAACGGACTTACCGATTGAAGAAATTGAAGAATTTGCAAAATTATGAGTTTGGATTGCTGAAGTCTGATCGATCCAGTGTGTCCAACTGAAAAAGACACAGTAATGCACCTTCTTCAACGGCTTGAACTCTTCCTTCTCACAAAATAAATTTG
>CAJOEM010000043.1 GCA_905233725.1 uncultured Synergistales bacterium | reverse complement strand
TAAAAAACAGCCGGAGTGTTTGGCTCCGGTTTGTAATTTTTGTAATTGCAATATCTGGTCTAGTATTCGAAATTCAGCTGTCCGTTCTTCACGTCGATATTTATCTTGGCTTTCTCAACAATTCCGCCTGCAATTAACGCCCGTGCAAGTTTCGTCTCAACGTTGTGAGTTATGTAGCGTTTCAACGGTCTTGCTCCGAAAACTGAATCATAACCAGCGTCGGCTATGAAATTTATCGCAGCGTCTGAGAAATTCAAGTCGATTTGGCGTTCTGACAGTCTATCGCTCAAATGTCCCAGCAAAATTCTCACGATTGCCTGAACTTCTTCTTTGCGTAACGGTTTGAAAAATACTATATCGTCAACACGATTCAGAAATTCCGGTCTGAATGATGCGCGCAAACTTTCCATTACTTCTTCGCGAGTCGTCAGTGAGATAATTCCGTCCGATGTGATTCCGGTTAATAAAGCGTCTGAGCCTATATTACTCGTCATGATTATAACCGTGTTCTTGAAATCTACAACGCGCCCGTGACTGTCTGTAATTCTGCCATCGTCCAAAACTTGCAGCAAGATATTAAACACGTCTGAATGTGCCTTCTCAATCTCGTCGAATAATATAACGCTATACGGTCTGCGTCGAACAGCTTCGGTTAATTGTCCGCCCTCATCGTAGCCAACGTAGCCGGGAGGAGCACCGACTAATCTCGAAACTGAATGCTTTTCCATGTATTCGCTCATATCGATTCGAATCATGTTATCTTCACTGTCGAATAATGCTTCAGCTAGAGTTCTGGCTAACTCAGTTTTTCCTACACCTGTTGGTCCAAGAAATATGAACGAGCCAATCGGGCGTTTTGGATCACGTATGCCGCTTCTCGCACGTAACACAGCGTCCGCTACAAGTTGCACAGCCTCGTCTTGACCAACAACCCTGCGATGCAAAATCTCGTCCAGTTTCAGCAATTTCTCGCGCTCACCTTCGAGCAGTCTCGTAACAGGTATTCCCGTCCATTTGCTGACTATATCGGCTATCTCATCTTCCGTAACTTCTTCACGCAGTAATTTATTCGCATGAGTTGTGTTATTATTATCATTATCCGAATTTTTCAGAGCGTTTTCGAGTTCGGGCAGTCTCTTGTATTTAAGCTCAGCGGCTTTCTCGTAATCTCCGGAGCGTTCAGCTTTTTCGATCTCTGATTTTACGGATTCGATATTGCTGCGTAAGTCGCGTATTCCTGAGATAGATTGCTTCTCGGATTCGTATTGTGCGCGTAGAGCGTCGGCCTCATTGCGAGCTTCCTGTAATTCTTTCTGCAAGATTTTCAGGCGTTCGATTGATGCGTCGTCTTTCTCGCGTTTGAGAGCTGTTTCTTCGATTTCGAGCTGCATGACTTTTCGAGAGGCTGCGTCTAATTCAGAAGGTTGCGAGTCTATTTCGGTGCGTATCATTGCACAGGCTTCGTCTACGAGATCTATAGCTTTATCCGGCAAAAATCTGTTCGTGATGTATCTGTTTGATAATACGGCTGATGCTACGAGTGCGTTATCGCGAATTACTACACCGTGATGAACCTGCAACTTTTCACGAATTCCGCGCAAAATCGAAATCGTGTCTTCAACTGTAGGCTGTTCGACGTCTACGGGCTGAAATCTTCGAGCGAGTGCAGCGTCTTTCTCGATATATTTGCGATATTCATCAACTGTTGTAGCTCCGATACAGTGCAATTCACCGCGCGCTAACATCGGCTTGAGCATATTCCCAGCATCGACTGAGCCTTCAGCAGCTCCAGCTCCAACAATCGTGTGTAACTCATCGATGAATAATATAATTCTGCCGTCACTTTTCTTGATCTCGTTCAAAACAGCCTGTAAACGTTCCTCAAATTCACCGCGATATTTTGCGCCCGCAATTAACGAACCCATATCCAACGCGAACACGCTGCGATCTTTCAAGCCTTCTGGGACATCGCCGCGAACGATTCTCTGAGCCAGTCCTTCGACTATTGCAGTTTTGCCTACACCAGGATCGCCGATTAATACCGGATTATTTTTCGTTTTGCGAGATAATATTCTGACTACGCGCCGAATTTCGTCATCACGACCGATTACGGGATCGAGTTTTCCGTTACGAGCTTCTGCCACCAAATCGCGCCCGTATTTCTCAAGAGCTTCGTAAGTTGCTTCGGGGTCTGCGCTCTGGACACGCTGAGAGCCTCGGACTTCGTTTAACGTTTGCAGGAATTTCTCGTCAGTGATTCCGGATTCAGCCAAGATCTTATTATGTTCGTTCAGGATTGCCAGGAACAAATGTTCGACTGAGACGTATTCATCTTTGAGAGTTTTCGCACGTTCTTCGGCATCGGTCAAAACGTTATTGAGCCTGTGCGTGAGAAATATTTTCCCCTGTTCAGTTCCGCCACTCAAGATTCTTGGACGTTTCGCGAGTTCATCGTTCACACGTTTGGAAATTGCCGCGAGATTCACGTTCATGCGCTTGAGTAATTGTGCGATTAATCCAGATTCGTCGTTTAATAATGCAGCGAGTAAGTGTTCGACATCGACTTGCTGATGATTGTACTGGCTTGCGATATTTTGCGCCTGAGTCAACGCCTCCTGACTTTTGTGAGTTAATTTATTAATATCCATGTTTGAATTAAAAATCTCCTTTCGAATTTGACTTTATATCACCAATTTGTCAACAAGCAATTTTAAGAGAGTTTTATAATTTTGCAATACGTAATTTTGCTGGTATATTTTCGAGTCGTGGAATTTGTGAAAGCGTGTGATCCTGAAAAATTTTTTCGCGCGAATAATCCGGATTCGTTTTTTGTGAAAATCGTGCAATTTTTTCACGGGATAATCGCACTCGGCAGAATGTTTTTCGTGGGCAAAATCTGTAGCTGTAAATGTAGCTGTAAAAAAGAGACTTCCCCGATGAATTTCTCCCGAGGAAATCTCTTTTTCGTAACACTATTATAACATAACGTCCCTGAAATCCTACCCAAATTTTTCCTAGTAATTCTTGTTCCCTAAACGCATTATTAATATCGGCAGAATTATCCCGAACATTAGCAGCCAGTTTCCGAAGCCAGAATCGCAGCCACCACCGCCACCACCTGAGACTTTGTGTTCGACGTTAATTTTGCGTGTTTCAGTCCTGCAGAAATTCCCGTAAATATCATAATACGTAATCCACCATTCGACGCTTCCAGTTGTGTTGCTCAAGATTAACTCGATTTCCGCGCATAATCCGACGGCATTTCTCTCGACTTCAACGACTTCCATTGATGAAATCGGATTCTCAACTGAAGACGCTACGTAAACAATTTCGCCAACTTGATAGCACAGCTCGTTAAACTGAATCTCGAAATTATAGACTGAATTGCTCTTGCCACTTAATGACAAATCCTCCGAAAGTCCCCCGAAAGATTCGATTGCGTCATCTGAGACTATAACCGTTGGGCTTGGACTTGGTGCCGGAACATCACCCGAAATATCACCCGAAATATCACCCGAAATATCACCCGAAATATCCCCAGAAACGTCCGATGATATTATTATATCCTGAGATGCTTTGACAATCTGGATTTCGCGCTCTGTCGTGTAGTATGAATTTCCGTCTTTGTTAATATACGGGATCGACCAGAAAATCGAGCCGGTTCGAGTTCCGGTTTGCAAAGTTATTTCTAGTCGCCAGCCGATTGAGTTGTGTTCTTGATCTGTGATTGACATTTCCGCATCTTGTAATGGATCCGAGTATGAGTTGCAAATTATCTCGTCTTTTACACCTGCGCATTCGGAGTTGAATTGCACGTAGTAAACGTAGGGGAATGGGCTTTGCTCGACTTCTAACGGACTAGTTGCGAGTTCGCCGAGTGAAGATATTGCTGATTCGTTGCTGGTTGTGTTTGAGTTTTGGCTGACGACTTGAATTTCGTGAGCTGAAGTTGTCACGGTGTAGAGATCATATTTGCCCGTGTGATTTGTATTTGCGACGAATTGATTAAGATCGCCGTTCCAATCCCAAGCTCCGGCATCTGTTTCTTCGGCATCGTCCATGATTCGATACGTCAAGAACCATTTAGCAGTGCCAATTTCCGAACTCGATGTCTGAATCGTAACTATCGCGGAATATCCGACCGAACTCGAATTTGAATCATCACGCATAATCGTCATGTACTCAATCGGATCGTTTGCGTCTTGAGTGTCAGGATTGCAAGCTATGTCCAGCAAATCGTAAACGAATCTGGAAAATTGCATTCTGAATGTGTAAACGCTATCCTGTTCGAGAATCAATGGATCGCTTTCTGAACGCTCAAGACCGCCCCACGATAACACACCGACATCGTTATCAATGTAATCAACCGCGAGAGCTGCGTCAACTGCAATGCCGAAAATTAATATTGCCGCGAAAATTCCGATAAACCTGCAAATCGTGTTATTCTTCATAAATTTACGCTCCATTCATGAGTAATTTTACCTGAAATTTTATCACATAAATTATATAATATCTCGTGAAAATTTCTCGGGAGGATTTGATTTTGAGACTTAGATATATTACCGGCAGAATTTTTGCGAGTTTGATTACGCTATGGGTCGTGATTACGCTGACATTTTTCCTGATGCGTGCGATCCCTGGCGGACCGTTCACTGAGGAGCGCGCGATACCTGAGCATGTGCTTGAGAAAATGCTCGAACGTTATCACCTGAATGATCCGATTTATGTGCAATACGGGAATTATTTGCTGAACGTTCTGAAACTTGATCTCGGACCGTCGTATCGTTATGAGGGCTTGAGTGTGAATGAGCTAATCGCTGGGAGTTTTCCCGCATCATTCATGGTCGGAGGAATTGCGCTGATGATTTCGCTTTTGCTTGGCATACCTGCTGGCATAATTTCGGCTCTGAAGCACGGCAAATGGCAAGATAAAATCTCGGTTGTATTCGCGACATTCGGCGTGACGATTCCGAGTTTTGTAATCGCGACGGTTTTGGTGTATTTCTTCGCGTACAAATGGGGACTTGTGACCGTGGGATTTTGGGAAGGATTTTCTACGGCAATATTACCGGCTGTGACGCTGGCTGGCTATCCGGCGGCGTTCATTTCGCGACTGGTTCGTTCGAGCATGTTGGAAATTTTGCAGCAAGATTACATTCGCACGGCGTATTCAAAAGGTCTGAGGCAAATGTCCGTGATTTACATTCACGCTCTGAAGAACGCATTGATTCCGGTAATAACGTATCTTGCACCGTTGACGGCTGGAATTTTGACGGGAAGTTTTGTTGTCGAACAAGTTTTCGGAGTGCCGGGTCTTGGAACGTTTTTTGTAACGAGCATAACGAATCGCGATTACACGACTATCATGGGCGTGACGATTTTCTATAGCGCATTGCTCGTGCTGTTCAATTTGGTTGCGGACGTGTGTCTGTCATTCGTTGACCCGAGAATAAATTTAAAGTGAGAGGTGTTTTTGATGCGAAATTATTTTCAGGATGTCTGGCTGAGATTGCGGCGTGATAAACTGGCGTTGCTTGGGCTTGTGATAATTGCGATCGTGATATTCATGGCGGTATTTGCGCCGTATTTGTCGAGTTACGAATATGACGCTCAGGATTTTCTGGAATCAAACGAACCTCCGAGCATGAATCATGTTTTCGGCACGGATATTTTCGGGCGGGATATTTTCGTGCGAGTTCTGTACGGTGCGAGAATTTCGTTGTCTGTCGGATTTGTCGCGAGCTTGATAAATCTTTTCATCGGCGTAATTTACGGCGGGATTTCTGGATTTGCCGGCGGAAAACTTGATAATCTCATGATGCGAATCGTTGACGTGATTTACAGCGTGCCCGTGATGATCTACGTGATCTTAATAATGGTAGTCGTTGGCTCAGGCTTGAAAAGTATATTCATAACGCTTGGGATTTCATACTGGGCTTCGATGGCGCGAATTGTCAGAGCTGAGATCATGCGCCTAAAGAACGAGGAATTTGTTTTGGCAGCGCGCGTGATTGGAGCTTCGAGTTCGCGGATATTATTCCGGCATTTGCTCCCGAACGCAATGGGAGCGATTCTTGTGAGTTTGACATTCTCGATCCCGAGCGCAATTTTCACTGAGGCGTTCCTGAGTTTCGTAGGTCTTGGAGTCAGCGCACCGATGGCGAGTTGGGGAGTTTTGAGCAGCGACGCTATCGGCACACTCGCGATATATCCCTGGCAATTATTTTTCCCTGCAGCAGCGATTTCGATAACGATTTTGGCTTTTAATTTTCTCGGCGATGGATTGCGTGACGCGTTAGACCCGAGATTGCGAAAGTGATTTGTGAATTTGTGAATAAAGTGAGCTGTGAATCATGAGCATATTATCAATCAGGAATTTGTACACGTCGTTCGAGACATTTTCCGGAGAAGTTCGTGCGGTGAATGGCGTATCGTTTGATTTAGAGCGCGGTGAAGTTCTGGGAATTGCGGGCGAATCCGGCAGCGGTAAAAGTGTTACGATGCTGTCGATTTTGGGATTGCTGGGAAGTTCCGGGCGAGTGAAATCCGGCGAAATAATTTTTGATGGACGAGACCTGACTAAGCTGAGAATCTCGGAGCTTGAGGAAATCCGTGGCAAGCGAATCTCGATGATATTTCAAGACCCGATGACAAGTTTGAATCCGGTTTTGCGTGTGGGCTATCAGCTTGAAGAATCTTTGAGTCGTCATGAACCCGAACTTGATAAAAAATCCCGACGTTTGCGAGTGCTGGAAATTTTAGAGCGAGTTGGCATAGTTCCGGCGGATAAGCGTGTGAAACAGTATCCGCACGAATTTTCAGGTGGTCAGCGTCAGAGAATCATGATCGCGATGGCGATGATTTGCAAGCCCGATATTCTGATTGCGGACGAACCTACAACAGCGTTAGACGTTACAGTTCAGGCGCAGATTCTGGAATTGATGCGAAATTTGCGCGACCAGTACGGAATGTCGATAATTCTGATTACGCATGATTTGGGAGTTTTGGCTGGAATAGCTGAACGGGCTATTATCATGTACGCTGGAAATATTTGCGAAATTGCCACGAGACGCGAAATTTTCTATCAAGCCAGACACCCTTACACGCTGGGATTATTGCGCTCGATCCCGAATCCTGAGAAGCCGCGCGAGAAATTGCTCCCGATTGAAGGACAGCCGCCGAATTTGCTGCGAGAATTTACGGGCTGTGCTTTTGCCGAAAGATGTGAGAATGCGAGTGAATTTTGCATGTATAATAAGCCTGAGTTGCGAAATATTTCTGAGAGCCATTTCGTGAGTTGCTGGAATTTTGCGAAAGATGCGAAAGAAAGGAAGAGTCTAGATTGAGCCGCATGTTTATATTTGCCGGAATGCCCTTGAAAAAGTTTTTGCCGATTGTTTTGATTGTCGCTGTGATTGGTGCGATAGTTTATGTCGTGAATGTTGATTCTGTTGCAAGCAATGATGATTCGCAAACGTTCCAGGATTTGCCGCAGCCGTCGCCAAAAGTTACGCCTCCAGATCCGATTGCACAGGAAAATTTTTTGACAGCGAATGGCTATTTCAACTCGGGAGATTATTCTAAAGCCGTCGCTTCGTATCGTAAAGCAGCTGATCTTGGACACGCCGAAGCTCAAAACATGCTGGGAATTTGCTATTACAAAGGCAATGGTGTGACGAAAAATCTCAATCTGGCATTCGAGTGTTTCACAAAATCAGCAATGCAGGGCTTCTCGATCGCGCAAAATAATCTGGCAAATTGTTACGTGAACGCCTGGGGAGTTGACAAGGATTACAAGCAGGCCGCCTTCTGGTACGAAAAAGCCGCCGAACAAGGTGATGCCGACGCTCAAAGTAGTTTGGGAGTGCGCTATTATAACGGTGAGGGTGTTAGCAAAAATTATAATAAAGCCGCTTACTGGTTCAGGAAAGCTGCCGAACAGGGACACGCTTGGGGACAATGTTACCTGGGAGAGTGTTATTACGACGGTGACGGTGTCAGGACGGATTACGAACAAGCTTTTCACTGGTTGAGCAAGTCAGCTGAGCAGGGAAATTCACGCGCGCAATTCAGGCTGGGAGATTGCTATAATTATGGCAAAGGTGTCAAGCGAAATTACAGGACGGCTTACATGTGGTACTACCTCGCGGATCTTTCCGGACATGCCTACGCGAGAAAATCTTACAGGGACTTGACGAATGGCGGCTTGTTCACCAGTGCGAAAGTCTCAATTTCAGAAGCCTCATCCGCACGATCCGAAGCTCAAGAAAAATACAACGAGATCAAGCGCAATATGAATAATAGCAAGTAACGGAGATTTTTATATGGAAGCGTTTTTTGAAATAATACTTGATAGCTTGAAGAAGTTTTCTGCGGAGATTATTGCAGGCGTGTTATTCGCGTTTTGCATGTGGAAGTTCCCGAAATTGCAGAAGTGGCTGTTACGCTACAAAAAGAACGATGAGCAGGAAAAATCTGAGGCACTGAATAACGAGCTGCTCAGAAAATTATTCGAGGAATTCCAGCAAACACAGGAACGTTTCGCGGCAGAACAAGAATCCGAACGTAAACGCGCCGAAGAATCTCAGAAACGCTTTGAGCAAATTCAGCAGCAAATTCAGATTCAGCTCTCAGAGATTCGCCTCAAAGAAGAAAAATTACGTGAACAGGAAAAGATTCTGGATTCCGCTTCTCAGACTAGCGAGAATCTTTATGAATTGTCAGAAGTTCGCGCAAAATTACAGGAGACAACCAGGCAAGCCGAGAAGATTATTCAACAGGAGCTTAAGTCTCAGAACGAGAATGTGAATCGCCAGCAAATCGAATTCAAACGCCAGGAACGACTAGCAGCTCAACGACAGGCAGCTCAGGAACGATTGCAGGAGAAATCCGGATTAAGAAAATATACTCTCAAGCAAAATAATAATAATAATAATGACACAGGCTCGGAATTTTTCGCCAGGAAATACGAAGATGAAGTTCAGTACGAGTTCGACTTGGAAGCACAACGCGAATCTGAATCAGAATCTGAGTTTGCATCGGCTAGCGAAAATCAAAATCAGAAAGCTTCGTTCGGTGAGAAAGCTGCAAGTTTCATCGTGTTTGCCTTAATCACGATCATAGTCGCTGCGATCCTGATCATAAATCGTGACTCGTGGGCTTTGGCGTTAAATCTGGAATTTTGGGGCGAACATATAATCGTTGTCGGTCTGTTAATATTTGCTGCGATAATCGTGATTTTGCCATCAAGCTTCAAATCACCAGTCGCTAAATTGCTCAAGAAAGCTGAGTCCGGAGATCCCAACGCGCAATATAATCTGGGAGTTCGATATTACAACGGAGACGGTCTCGTGCAGAATTACTCGGAAGCTGTTCACTGGTTCAGAATGTCTGTCTCACAAAAAAACGTCGCTGCACAGAATAATCTCGGGATTTGCTATTATAACGGCAACGGTGTCGAAAAAAATCTCGAACGGGCTGCGTACTGGTTCAGAATTTCAGCCGAACATGGCAACTCGATAGCACAGTGTAATCTTGCGAATTGCTATTACAACGGCGAGGGAGTT
Source organism: uncultured Synergistales bacterium (assembly GCA_905233725.1). Taxonomy (GTDB): domain Bacteria; phylum Synergistota; class Synergistia; order Synergistales; family Aminobacteriaceae; genus JAFUXM01. Next base: position 863 of record CAJOEM010000043.1, on the reverse strand, counting down.
GCTCAGGATTTCAAGCTTGCGTATATCTGGTACTGTCTGTCGGCTTTGTTCGGTCACGAGAAGTCAAGCGAGATTGTCGAAAATTTCACGGAGCTTTCACAACTTGAAAAGAATGACGCGCAGAAACAAGTTCTGAGAAAATACGACGAGATTAAACACAAAAAATCCTCATAAAATCTTCATGTGAATGCTATAATTTTTCCATAATGCTAGAATATTATTACGCTGTGGATTTCGTGAGAGAAGGTGATTTGGAAAAGTATTCAGGAACAGTGGCGTGATTGCCGAGAATAAATCTGAATTTTGCGCAATGTGTCTGCTCTGAGAGATTTATAATCAGAGCTTCGGATTAGTAACACAAGAATTTCAAAAATTTAAACAGGAAGGGAGCATTAACAATGACAAAGAAATTCAAAGCTGCAAAGGCGACTTCGGTATTAATCGTAGCGTTGTTCGTGAGTGTCATGATGGCGAGTTCTGCGCTGGCATTTTCATACGTTCGTTACAATTATGGACCTGAAGATTTTGTGCTGGACACGATTCTTGACATTATGTTAGTCAACACGCTCAGCACGAGACGCGACTGTGCAGTTCACTCCGCACCGCCTCCGCCGCCCAGATTTAGACCCGGGCGAGTTCCTCCTCCAGGACCCAGACCAGGACCAGGACCAAGACCTGGTTTTAGAGCAGGACCAGGACCAGCACCACGTCCAGGACCAGGACCAAGACCAGGATTTAGACCAGGCCCAGGACCAGCACCACGTCCAGGACCGGCACCTAGACCAGGCTTCAGACCAGGACCAGGCCCCGCGCCACGTCCAGGACCGGCACCTAGACCAGGCTTCAGACCAGCACCAGGACCC
>CAJOEM010000042.1 GCA_905233725.1 uncultured Synergistales bacterium | reverse complement strand
ATTTGCAGTATTCATGATAATATTTTAACTGTCGAAGTAATTCGAATTGGTCATAGGCGCGAAATTTACAAAATATAATATATACGGAGGGAAAAATCATGATTAGAAAATTTTTACTCATAATTTTGTTTTTAAGCTTTACGTTCTCATTAAAACCAGCTTATTCTAAAGATATTATTCTCGCGGAATTAAACGGAACTGTCGGAGTTCAAATGGAAGAATTTGTCCGGGAAGTTGTGGAAGCTGTTGACGAGTCGCAAGTTGGCTTGATAATTTTCGAGATGGATACTCCGGGCGGATTGGTCGAAGCTATGCGTGGAATCGTGCAGTCGATTTTGGCTAGTCGTGTTCCTGTTGCAGTTTGGGTTTCACCTGGCGGACGGGCTGCGTCGGCTGGAGCATTCATAGTTCAGGCGGCTCACGTTGCTGCAATGTCACCTGGCACGAATATTGGAGCTGCTCATCCTGTCGTTGCGTCCGGCGAGGACATAAAAGAATCCGACATGAGTAAAAAAATCATGAACGATTTGAAAGCACAGATGCGCTCGGTTGTGCAATTACGCGGCAGAAATCAGGAAATCACTCAGCAAATGATCGAAGAAAGTATTTCACTCACAGCGAATGAAGCTCTGAAATCCGGCGTAATAGATATAATCGCAGGTGATGTTAATGCGCTAATCCGTGCGTTATCCGGACGAATTGTTAAGACTGGCTCTCGAACTGAAATGATTGATATTAATTCGCGTTCGAGAATCTTGCGTGCAGAAATGTCGTTTCGCGATAAATTAATCCAGTTTGTTTCGAATCCGGAAATTGCGTATTTATTATTAAGCGGCGGAATGATGGCGATATTCTTCGAGGTGATTACTCCGGGCGGCTTCATGTTGGGAACTGCTGGCGGAGTTATGCTTTTACTCGGAGCGATTGGCTTAAAAATGCTGCCGTTTAACTGGGCTGGAATTTTGCTGATTTTGGCGGGAGCTTTGCTGGTTGCGATTGATATTTTCGCTGGAACTTCGGGAATTTTGTCGCTTTTGGGAGTTCCGGTTTTCTGTTTAGGCGGCGTGTTTTTATTCAGAGCTCCGGGTGGCGAGTTGCTGAGAATTTCTATGTCAGTGATAATTGGAATTACGATTGCGTTGGTCTTGTGTTTGGGACTAGTCGCGTTTCTCGTGATAAAAGGCTTGCGGCGAAAAGTTTCTACGGGTTCTCAGGGAATGACGGGTCTGGAAGTTCGCGTAATCTCGGAAATTTCACAAAATCTCGAAGGTCAGGTTATGTGTCACGGAGAATTATGGCGCGCAATTTCTGAGTCTGGAATTATGCAAGCTGGCGAAACTGGCATCGTGAGTGCGATTGACGGAATGCTGCTGAAAATCAAGAAGTGAGAAATATTCTGGTATTCCTGCTGCACATGCTATTCCCGGAATCTTGCGTGATTTGCCTGAGTCCAGGATTTGCGATTTGCGATGATTGCCTCGATGAAATTTTTTCCGAACATTCAGAAAGAATCCGCGATGAGAAATTCGGCTCAAAATTTATGCGCATATACTCTGCGAATCCGTATGATGACGGCTTGAAGGACGCTGTTGTCGCCATGAAATACCCGGGATACAGGAATTTATGCGAGCCTCTGGGACGTGCTGCTGCGAAGAAATTTTCCGGATTGCAAGTCGTGAAGCCTGTAGATTATCTCGTGCCAGTTCCGCTGCATTTGAATAGCGAACGAGATTTTAATCAGTCGCTGGATATTGCGGAAGCCATGGGGAAATTTCTCGGGATTAAAGTTCTGGACGCGGCGTGTTGGGCCAGGAATTTGCCTCAGAGAGCAAGCTTGTCAATGAGCGAAAGATTCGAAATGCCGATTGACTCGTTCAAGATTTTGAAAGATATTTCGGGCTTGAGAATTGCTTTGGTTGATGACGTTTGCACAACTGGAACTACGCTGCTGAGACTGGCGCGTGCGTGTGAAGATGCCGGAGCTGAAGTCGTTTGCGCATATACTTTATGTAGTGCGAGCGCGTATAATTCTGACAGGGTGAATTAATTTTGCAAGATAATAATAATAATAATAACTCGATGCTGAAACACGCAATCATGATGATGGGCGGAACACTCTTGAGCAGAATATTAGGTCTTGTTCGAGAGATAGTTATCGCTGCATTTTTCGGCGCAACTCGCAGCATGGACGCGTTTAACATAGCTTACACGCTGTCGAATTTGGCGCGGCAATTACTGGCTGAGGGAGCATTGTCAGCAGCATTTGTGCCGGTGTTCTCGAAAGTTCTTGTTGACAGTCGCGAACGTGCAATCGAACTCGCTAAGAAAACTATGACGGTGTTGATATTTCTTACTACGATTGTAGTTGCGTTAGGAATAATTTTTTCGCCGCTGCTCGTGAAGATCATGTCTCCGGGTTTTGACGAGTCCAGTCACGAACTCGCAGTTACTTTAACACGCTACATGTTCCCGTTCTTGATATTTATCTCGCTCGAAGCTTTAACGATGGGCGAATTAAATAGCTTAGGCTCGTTTTTTGTTCCGGCATTGTCTCCGGCGTGCAGCAATCTTGTATTTATAATCACAGCTCCGTTTTTTGCGCGGAAATTCGGCGTGTATGGCCTAGCGTTGTCAGTTTTGTGCGGAGGTGCAGCGCATTTTTTAACGCAATGGCTCTGGGGCTTGAAGATGCGCGCGTTCTTGTATCCGCTCAAGCCAGATTTTCATGACGAGAATTTGCGAAAGATTCTGCGATTATTCTTGCCGTACGCAGCAGGTTTGTCGCTGAATCAGGTCAATCCGGTCATAAGCCGCATGTTGGGGTCGTTTTTACAAGAGGGCAGCATTTCGGTTTTGAATTACTCGAATCGAATTTTGCAGTTGCCTTTAGGATTATTCGTGATTGCGATTTCTCAGGCAGTTTTGCCGCAATTATCCAAAGCAAAAGATCACCTGGAATTTATCGAAACACTCAGACAGGCTTTGAGATTTGCGCTATTCATAGTTTTGCCTGCATCATTGGGAGTGATTTTAATCTCGCGTGAATTTGTGCATTTAGTATTCGTTCGCGGTGAATTTAACGATTGGGCCTGGTCAGCTACGTCGTCGTGTCTGGCTCTGAGCATGTTGGGCTTGCCAGGGATGGCGTGTTCGACGGTTGTTATGCGTGCGCTGTATGCGTTATCAATGCCGCGTGAAGCTTTCAAAGTTACTTTATTCAGCGTGATTTCGACAGGATTATTCTCGCTTGCATTAATCCCGATGAGTTATAACGGACTTGCACTTGCTCCAGGAATTGCGTTCACGTTGTCTGGGCTTCTGGGACTGCATTACGTTCGGAAAAAATTAGGGCGAAAGTTGCGAATAATCGACGTAAATATATTTTCCCGTATGATGCCGAGTCCAGTTTATTAATGCGAGCGCTGTGGGTTTTGGGAGTAATAACTCTGAGTGCAGTCTCGTACTCGTTAATCACGTTCTTGCTGAAGTTTCGTGAATGGCTCTGGCTCAGAGACGCTTTCGTGAAAAAATAGCGCGTTATTTGAGATGTGAAGCTCCGGGGATTGCGTTCACTCGGAAAAAATTAGGGCGAAAGTTGCGAATAATCGACGTGAAAATCCTGTGCAATTATATCATTTTCCCGTATGATGCCGAGTCCAGTTTATTAATGCGAGCGCTGTGGGTTTTGGGAGTAATAACTCTGAGTGCAGTCTCGTACTCGTTAATCACATTCCTGCTGAAGTTTCGTGAATGGCTCTGGCTCAGAGATGCTTTCGTGAAAAAATAGCGCGTTAATTACTTGAGATATGTGTCGAAAAACGCCTTGATTTTCTCAAACGGGATTTTCTCGAAATTGTCGTATAAATCCACGTGTGAAGCTCCAGGAATTATCATGAGTTCTTTATTTTCACCGGTGAGTTTCTTGAAAGCGTCCTCGCTGAAATATCTTGAGTGCGCGTTTTCACCGTGAATTAATAACACTGCGCTGCGGATTTCGTCGCTGTAACTGAGCAATGGCATGTTCGAGAATGACAAGCCTGACGTTACGTTCCAGCCTTCGTTAGAATTCAACGAGCGTTTGTGATAGCCGCGTGGGGTCTTGTAGTACGCATAATAATCTTTCACGAATTGTGGCGCGTCATCGGGTAATGGGTCCACAACTCCGCCAGCTCTCGCGTAAGTGCCATTCTTGTAATCCTGAGTTCTTTGCGCGTTCATGGACTTTCGCAATTCGTATCTTGCGTCGGAATTATTCCCGGCATCGAAATATCCGTTCGCAACAACTCGTGACATATCGTACATAGTTGTGCCGACTGTCGCTTTGATTCGCGTGTCCATTGCTGCTGCGTTCAGAGCCATTCCAGCCCAGCCGCAAATTCCGATTATGCCGATTTTCTCCGGATCAATGAAATCCTGAACTGAGAGAAAATCTACTGCTGCGGAAAAATCTTCGGTGTTAATCGACGGGTCTGCAACGTAGCGAACACGCATATTCCCACCACTCTCGCCAGTGAATGACGGATCGAATGCAAGCGCTACGTAACCCATTTTCGCCATTTCCTGAGCGTATAGACCTGAAATTTGTTCTTTTACAGCACCGAACGCACCTGCAACTGCGAGCCCGGGATATTTTCTCGAAGCGTCAAAGCCCTCGGGCAAATACAGATCGCCGACTAAATCAATCCCGTAACGGTTATGAAAATGCGCTTTCTTGACCTGAACTTCCGGATAGATCTTGAACACGCGGGTATCTTCCGTGAAATCCTGAATCGCATCAGCCGCAAACGCAACTGAACCCAAGCACAAAATCGTGATCATGAATGCCGCAAAAAAAATTCTCAACATGTGAGTGTTCCTCCTAAAGATTTAATAAAGATTTGTTGGGATAATTATCGCAATCTGTTCACGAAATGTCTAATGCTTATAATATCGCAATAGTTATGCTTAAATTTTTATGACTTGAAGGGGAGATGTTAGTTTGAAACTCAGGGTGCTTAAATATTTTCTGGAGATCGCACGCGAGGGCAGCATAACAAAAGCAGCAGAGCATTTGCACATAACGCAGCCGACACTCTCAAGACAGATTGCGCAACTGGAAGACGAACTCGGCGAGAAATTATACGTGCGTGAAAAATACGGGATCAGATTGACCGACGAAGGCTTGCTCTTGAAGAAACGTGCTCAGGAATTTTGCGAACTCGAAGATAAAGTCAGGTCGGAATTTTCCGGAGATGATAATATTACAGGAACGGTTTATATCGGAGCTGGCGAAACTGAGGGTATAAAATACGTCGCTAAAATCCTCAAGCAAATTCGCAAAAAATATCCCGGAATCACATTCAGAATGATTAGTGCAGATGCTGAGGACGTTACGGATAAGCTGGATCGTGGATTAATCGATTTCGGATTATTCGTTGGGAAAGTGAATCTGAACAAGTATAATTGCAAAATTCTGCCGTATCACGACACCTGGGGAATTATTACACGCCGCGACGACGAACTTGCTGCGAGAGAATTTATCACACCCGAAGATTTGCTCGGACGCGAACTGTTATTCTCACATCAGGCGAAAACTCACGGGGAATTTTCTGAATGGCTGGGTTATCCGGTAAATTTGCTCAACATAATCGGCACGCATAATCTCATGTACAACGCCTCAGTAATGGTGCGCGAAGGTCTGGGGATTTTACTCACGATCGAAGGCATAGCGAACGTTACAGGCAATAGCGATTTGCAATTCATCCCGCTGAAACCAGAATTAACCGCCGGATTAGTCCTAAATTCCTGGACATGCTGTAGTCTCGAACTCGGTGGATAATGGTGAATCTAGGACATGCGTTTCACACAGAACAAGATCCTACACATAACGAGATCCTTCTGAACGATAAAAAGAATCTCGATTACGAGGATTTTGAAATAGATCTGTAACTCACTCTGTCATTGCTTTCACGATTAAGTCTAAAGCTTCTCCGCGCGTTATATTATTCTTATTCTCAATCTGAAGCTGCAATTTCGAAGCCGTAATTTCTTCAGCACGTTTGAGCATGTTATCAAAATCTTTGCGTGTGATTTTCTCGTTAACGCCGAAATATCCCAGATGAAATTCGCTGCCCTTCTTGATAACCAGCTTCGACGAGTTAATATTCTTTTGCGGCAAATTCGGGATTCGTTTTGGCTCAAGCAATCTGTACAACGTAGCAATCTGCACACTCTTGAAAAATTTATTCTCACGCGGCACGTCTTCATACATAGCGAGCGAAATCACTACGCCGGAATCCAATAAAACTTTCTGAACCTGTAGCGCAGGGATCTCTCTTGGCTGCAGATTCTTAATTATAGCCAAACTCGCCAGCGTTCCGACAGCTTGTCCCGTCATCATGCAAATCGGCTGCAATCTCAGAGCACTCGAAGCAAGTCTCGAAACCGAAAGATTCTTCTCAGCAGTCAGGAAATTATCAACAGTCTCAGGAATCAGCACGCGCATCGGAACTTGAAACGCTCCCTGAGGAGTATCGCCGTGAATTGAACGCTGCTTTTCACCAAGTTCGGATTCTAAATCTTCGTCGTTATCCGCGCCGTGCAAGTCAAGATTATATCCAGCGATTGCGATTGAGTCTTCGAGTTCGAGATTCTTGTGATTATTTCGCCAACTCAGGGAATTTTCGTGAATAGTCTTCGAGTTCAGCGTGTAATTTCCCAGAATGCGCCGTGACTCTCGAGCATACGGGATCGGTGGAAAATGCCGAGCGATATTCTGCCATTCTTCGGACAAGTTCATTTCTTTCGCAGCTTCGGGTAATTCGCCGTATTCTTCTTCGTCAACTGACCAATCCTCGGCGAGTTCGTTCTGGATATAATATATAAAATGCAGAGTTTTTAACAAAGCTTCACGTTCGATTTCTGCTCTGGCTTTTCTGTCCTCGAGAATTTTCACGGTCAGGCCATAATAATTATTTATCATGTACATGCCGGGATAATCATTGCCCCAATTAACGCCTGTTTTCGTGATTTTTTTCCAGTCACGCCTTGCACCGGTGTAGCTTCCTGGTGTGAACGAGTCAGGAATTGCTCTGTAAGCATTATGTGTAGCAACGTCTACGGGCATCTTAATCGGATATTTGCCTGTGAATGCTGTGCCGTTTTTTGCGACGTAATCCTGGTAATTTTTGCGCGCGCGTTCGTAATCTGGCAGAGGCTCTTTCGGGCGCAAATGTTCCGGGACACCATTGGGATACTTGCGAATAACCGTCGTCCAAGTTACGTCCTGAATATACACGTCGCCAATCTCTGGTGAAATATCTCGTCCGGCTCTGTATCTCGCGCCAACAAGCGGGATCAAATCGCCATATTCGCTCGCATCGATCAAAATCTTGAACTTGACATTTCGCGTAAAATCCGGAGTTTTTATCACAACATAGCGATCCTGAGAATTATTATTAACGCTAACGATTTGTGCATGATAAATCACGTCTGAACTCGCAGTCATCTCAGCCAGAATTTTATGCCCGACCGACGGCTCAAACGCACGTGTGTTCAATTTCCAGTAGCAAGTCGCGATAGATTTGCGCATATCGTCATAATATTTCTTGACATTGCCGATGAATTCCTCGTAAATTCCGGATTCGACCCCGCTCATGTCATCCATTGTCGCGACACCCGCAGTCGTAGCCTGTCCTCCGAGCATATACGTTGGCTCTACGATTAGGACTTGCATTCCCATTCGTGCAGCCTGAATCGCAGCAGCAGTTCCGCCCATTCCACCGCCAGAAATTATTATGTCATAACTTGATTTCACGTCAGCAAACGCAATATTTCGCGCTAAAATTATAATCATTAACGCCAGCCAGAAAATTTTTCGCAATTCACACACTCCCTGATTTTCGCATTTATTTTCAACTTTCAACTAGTTCTCGTCTCAACCAGTTCAATTAATCCGCCATTCAACGCGTACATGAAAACAACTCTGCGTCCGCCAAAAGCAATCGCTGGAGCTAATGGCAGCGTAATCTTGTATCGCTTCGAAACTAGAAAATTCATATCTTGATTTATATCGCTGGATTTATAGCAAACATGATACGGACATACGCCGATTTTTTGCAAATACGTATTCACAGGACTTGACTCGGCATCCGGCGCAACAAGTTCTACGCAAAATCCCCCGAGTTTGCCGAATGCGAGATTTATATTACGCTCATCGTCATGAATATTCTCGCAAAAAACATAGCCCAGAGCCTCAAAAGATTTCCGTGATTTCTCAAGATTATTCACAGCATAGCCAACGTGATCAAATTCCAGCATGATTATTCACTCAGCCTCCCAAATAATCCCGTAGTCTCTGGCAAATCCGAAATTCCTATCTCGTAAAATTTGCGCGCCTGATCCTGATCCTGATCCTGATCATGATCTTGATTCACAAGCCTGAATTTCATCGTGTCGTAAAAATTTTCAACCGGAGAATTCTTCGCAGTCTTGATATATTCGCCCATGATTCGCGAAATATTTCTCTGTTTTTCAATCTTTTTCGCAATCAAGAACTTTCGCAATTCGGACATGATTTCGCACTCAACCTGACGACCCATTACGCGACAACTCATCAGGAACGTATTAATCAAAGCATTTTCGCCAGAATATTCGAGAATCATAACCGAGATTAAGCCCTGATCGCCGTATTTATCGCTGACGTGTGCTGTGATAATTTCGCTGTCTGGATTATTTGCGAAGGCGTGAATTTCGTCCTGGGTATAGCGTCGGCTTGTCAAGTTAAACTGGTTCGTCTTGTTCACAAGCTGCGTAACTCGTAATTCTTCAGAAGGCTGCATGACGTGAACATCAATTTTCATGTCGAGCTTCTTCAAAAAGTCATTCACAGAACTTGCTTGCGAGAAAATTTCCCTGCGTTTAGACTCGGCTCTGTACATTTGAGTTTTGTGCGCGTCCTCACTTGTAACGTTCAGCGTGAAGAAATATTCGTCGTAAACTTTGCTGATTATATCCGGCAATTTCGAAATATCACTCGGGAAATCCACGACTGAAACTTCGGGACACTGAGCTTTCATTTGTTCGCGTTCGGCTGGGTTATCGTCGAGAAAAACAAACGCATCAAGAGCAATATTCAGAACTTTTGCGAGTTGCTTTATATTTTGCGATTTCGGCTGCCAGTTTATAAATTCCGCGACAAAATCTTCGCGCTTCAAAATCATGTCTGCGTGTGAAAAAGCTGCGTCAACATCCGAGACGTTATTCTTGGACAATATCGCAAGCATTACGCCCTGATTCTGCATTTTCTTCAAGACTCGCTGAGCGTCCTGATAAATCGCGCCCTCTTTTGAATTTGCAAGTTTGATTCCGTTCACGCCGTCCTCACCGATAACTCCGCCCCAAAGCGTATTATCCAAATCTACGGCCAGGCATTTCTTGCGCGCGCCATGAAGCCCGCAAACGTATCGCGCTATCAAATCCGAAATCTCAGAAAGCGCTTTTAACGAGTACGGCATCGAGCCTAAATACCAGATTTTCGACGAGTAATAATTCACACGAGCGATATTTTCCAGAATGTCTTTCAGCGGCAACACGTAAATATTTTCAAGCGAGTACAGCTTCTCAAGAAAATAATTCTCGAAATACGCGCCCAGTCTTTTCTGAGACGCATAAATCGCACGCGAGTTCCACGTATCCGAAACATCAATCGACGAGACAAAAACCGGGACTGAACCAGAATTTGCGGCGAAAACTTTCACAGCCTGAAGCCAGTCGTCAATCAAATTTTTCCCTGACGCGATATTTTCCCAGGAATCAGCATACGAATTTGCGTGAAGTATAATCACAAGCGCATCGGCTTTGAACGCGTATAGACCTGAATCTTGCGATAATAATTCCTGCTGCCATGTGTCGAAACCAGGTGACGTGTAAATTTCGCAGGCGAGTTTTTTCCTGAGATTTTCTGCCAGCATATCAATCGTTATATTCGATAATAACGCTATTTTCATGTCTATTACTTATGCGTGTACTCGTACAAATCTTGCAGCGTCTTAATATCCGGAATTTTCTCAATCGGGATTTCCGTGTCAAATTCTTCTTCGAGAGCCATAACGAGCTTCAAATGCATCACAGAGTCCCACGCAGGAAATTCTCCGTAACGTGTCTCAAGCGATAATTCTTGCGGCTTCACATTCATAACATCTGCTACAAACGCAAAAAATTCTCCCAAATCTTTCATGACAATTCACTCCTCCTAAATTTTGCTAAACCTGAATAATTTATAATACGCACTCGAAGCCAGATTAACAATCCCAGCTCCCGCAGAAAATCCCGCGCCAAAACTCGAAACCAGAATCTTCCCGTCACGCTGCAAAAATTCCCGCGCATTCTTCGCAATCGTCACAGGAACTGTCGAAGAGCCGGAATTTCCAAATCTTTCATGACAATTCACTCCTCTTAAATTTTGCTAAACCTGAATAATTTATAATACGCACTCGAAGCCAGATTAACAATCCCAGCTCCAGCAGAAAATCCCGAGCCAAAACTCGAAACCAGAATCTTTGCGTCACGCTGCAAAAATTCCCGCGCATTCTTCGCAATCGTCACAGGAACTGTCGAAGAGCCGGAATTTCCAAATTCATCGCCGGATTTCCAAGTCTTGTCCCAGGGAATATTCAGTTTTTTCGCAAGTTTTCTGATCATGAACATGTTAGCCTGATGAGGTGCAAAATAATCTATCTCGTCATGAGTTTCAGCAAGAAATTTCCCCAGCCATTTCGAAACGTCAGACGCAACAAACTTGAACACAGCGAAACCGTCCATGTAAATATCAACGTCGCGCCTGCTGTCGTGAATTTCCAGGTGACGCGCTTCAAACGGATTTTCAGAACCGCCAGCCGGTATCGTAAGAAATTCTCGCCCGGAACCGTCCGTTAAAAACGCAAACTTCCATTCATAATCATAATCATGATCACAATCACAACTCGAAATCAATGTCGCCGTGCCTGCGTCAGACATGACTGGAACTGTAGCTTTATCTTGAGCGGACATGTACGCAGTCTGAGTATCGCCGTCCAATAACAAAACTTTTTTCCCAAGAGATTTCGCAAACAACGCAGCAATATATAATCCGTAAACATAGCCTGAACACGCAAGATTTATGTCAAACGCAGGGATTTCTTTTGGCAGCGACAATTTCTCATGAACAATCGCGGCGTTAAACGGCAGCAGTCTATCCGGAGTAAACGTAACGAATATTACAGCAGCGATTTCTTCGGGATTCGTTTGCGTATTCGCGAGCAAATCTTCGGCACACGCGACGCACAAATCAGAAGTCGAAGTCCCGGGTTTCACAACACAGCGAGTTTTGATTCCGGTAGATTCTACGATATTTTTCGCCTCCGAGCCGTATAATTCACGCAGCGCAGTCTCGTTATCAATCAAATTATCCGGCACGCACGCGCTAATGCCATCAATGCGAACGCCGCTAATCCTGAAAATTTCCATCAAAAATTCCCTCCTGTAACGCAAGATGAAAAATCATAGCCGAACTCCCCGAGAATTTTCCCGAGCCTGAATATCGGCAAGCCAACAACGTTATAAAAATCTCCGCGAACTTGTTCAATCAAGAACGCGCCTTTACCCTGAACTGCATAAGCTCCGGCTTTGTCATCGCTTTCTCCGGTCGAGATATACGCAAGAATTTCCCGCTCAGTCAAGCTGCGGAATTTCACAAACGAGTGTTCCACGCACGAGATTATTTTCCCGGATTTGCAAATCGTCAGAGCCGTCATGACTTCGTGTTCACGCCCCTGAAGCTCACTAAGCATTCGAAACGCATCGGATTTATCTTTAGGCTTGCCTAGAATTTCGCAATTTATAACTACAATCGTGTCGGCTGCAATAACAAGTTCATTCGCAAAATCTTTCGCAACAGTTTCGGCTTTCAATCGCGACAGTCTCAGGCACAAATTCTCCGGAGATTCGCCTTCAAGTTTTGTTTCGTCAACTTCGGGTTTGTGAATCTCGAAGTCAAAGCCCAATTCGCGCAAAATTTCCGAACGACGCGGACTGCCTGAAGCAAGTATAACTCTCATGTCTAGAATATCTCCAGTGAAAATAATATCGCAGCAGCGCCGATTACAAGGCAATATAATCCGAAATACGCCCACTTGCCCAGCAAAACAAGTCTACGCATGATATTCAACGCAGCGAATCCCGCGACAAACGCAATCACACACGCCCAAACATATCCATCAGGCAAAAATATCGCGTCAGGATTCTTTAGCAGCTTCAAAAATTCCAGCAACGACGCTCCCAAAACCGCCGGCACTGAGATCAAGAACGAGAACTCAAACGCTTCAGTCAAACCCAAGCCCATGAATATTCCCGCAGCAATCGTCATGCCAGAGCGCGAAACTCCGGGCAAAACTGCCAGACCCTGTGCAAATCCTACAGCCAGCGCAATCGCAAAGAGTGATTTACTCCTTGGGCGACTCGAACTAACTGGCAAAAACGACAGGACAATCGCCGTGAAAATTAATCCGCAGCCGACAGCTAGGGGCGAATCTGACATTGCGTCAACGATTTTTCTCAGCGGCAAGCCAATCAATCCTGTCATGAACGTCGCAATGATTATCTGCCAAGCATACGCCCAGCCCCAGGATTTACGCTTCTCTTGCGAAAACCAGCCACAAAGCCAATCGCAAATCACACGAAAAATCTTCGCGCGGAAATATATCAGGATTACCAGCACCGTCGCGCAATGCAGCAGCAAGTCAAACGCAACAAGATTCTCACCTAAATCGCCAAACCCGAAAAAATGCTGCAATAATGCTAAATGCCCGGAACTGCTAATCGGCAAAAATTCGCAAATTCCCTGAACTAATCCCAACACAAACGTCTGAATATCAAAGCTCATTCACGCACACTCCCTAAAAAAATTCTTTCTCGAACGACGCATCCCTGTCATAATCAGATTTGCAAATCGAAACTATCGGGATTATCACAGCAAACGATGAATTTCTCTTGCGCAGAATATCTCGAACACGCGCCTTCAAAACTTTTCGCAATGATTCTGCATTTGCGCGTCTGCCGGAATTTTCTTTCACGGCTCTCTCTGATGCCAAATATAACTCGCTGAAAACGCCTTTTGAATCATCCGGGATAAACACTCCCTGAGTTTCAATCGCAACCGGTGCAACAAGATTTCCGCGCGAATCAATCGTAACGGAAATTATTAATACGCCATCTTCTGCGAGTTCACGGCGTTCTTTTATAACATCATACTTGATTCCGCTCACGGCGTTATTATCAACCAGAACTGCTCCGGTCTTGACCTGATGCCTGCGTTTGGGAGCTGCGTTCTTGCTGAATGTCAGAGCGTCTCCGTTTGACATGATAAATATGCGACGCTGTGACAGGCCCGTCTCCTGAGCCAGTTGAGAATGTCGCGTCAAATGCCTGTACTCGCCATGAATCGGCACAAAATATTGCGGTCTTACAAGATTCAGAATTATTTTTAACTCTTCGCTCGAAGCGTGTCCTGAGGCATGTATGTTCCGTGACTGTTCGTACACAACTTCGCAGCCAAGCGCAAACAACCTGTTAATCATGCTATAGACTAATTTCTCATTGCCGGGAATTATCGTTGACAGGAAAAACACTGCATCATGATCTCCCAATGTGACGGCTTTGTTCTCGCCCTTGCTCATCGTGACCAGTCCTGAGAAAGGCTCTCCCTGACTTCCTGTTGTGAGAATTATCACTTGATTATCCGTGAATTTCCATGCGTCTTCGATTTGAATCACGGTCTTAGAATCAATATGCAAATATCCCAAATCAAGCGCAATTTCTACGAATCTTACCATGCTGCGGCCGAGTAACGCGACTTTGCGATTGAATTTTGCTGCTGCGTCCATGACCTGCTGAATCCTGTGAATATTGCTCGCGAAAAGTGAGATTATTATGCGTTTTGACCTGTAATTCCTGAATAATTGCTCAATAGTCGGCGTGAGACTTTTCTCGGACGGTGTGAAGCCTTTGCGCTCTGCATTTGTCGAATCCGAACTTAAAAGCAAAACTCCTTTGTCACCTTCTTCGGCGAATGCTGCGTAATCCGTGAGCCTGCCATCAACCGGTGTAGAATCAAGCTTGAAATCTCCCGTGTGAACTATGCGTCCCATCGGTGTCTCAATCGAAAGCGCAACTCCATCTGGGATCGAATGCGCTACGGCTATAAATCTTATCTTGAAGCTCCCGAGTTCGAGAATTTCCCCAGCTTTTACTTCACGCAAATCGGGGTTAAAAAACGGCACGTCTTCCTGAAATTTGCTCCGAATGAATCCAAGCGTTAATCTCGTCGCATAAACCGGAACGTTCAATTTTGGCAGCACGTGTGGCAAAGCACCGATGTGGTCTTCGTGTCCGTGCGTAATGATTATCGCGTGAATTTTCTTGCGATTAGATTCTAAATACGAAATATCCGGCACAATATAATCTATTCCGGGCAAATCGCTGTCAGGGAATTTCATGCCGCAGTCTATCACGATTATTTCGCCGCAATATTCGATCACGTACATGTTCTTGCCAATCTCACCGACTCCGCCCAATGGAATATAACTCAAATATTCTTTTGAAGCGCGTGACTTTGTGTGATTATTCTCTGGTTTGCGCTCAGATTTATTCCCAGATTCATTCCCAGATTTATTCTCAGATTCATCCGGAAGTTTTTTCGAATCATGCGAGTTATCCGGAAATTTCCGCAGCTCCGTCAAATTATGCACGTTCTGCAACTGCGACTTCGATGTGAACGGGAAGCCAAATCCGAAAAATCTCCGGGATTTCTCATTCTTGCTCTTATTATCGTTTACTTCACTCAAAAGGCAACAATCCTCCATACTCTAATTTTACATCTATAATTTTCTTCCCAACGTCCCAACGGTCCCAACGATGGAAATTAATTGAGTTCTAAATTTATTCGCGAGTATATTATAAATGCGTTTGTGTTAATATTTACTCAGCAAAAAAATTTTTCACAGGAGGAATTTTACCAAATGCGCACCTTAAAAATACGCAACGTCGAACTTGGTGCCGGTGTCCCGAAAACAATCGTGCCAATCGTAGCGAAAACTCGTGACGCAATTCTCGAGAAAGCTGCTGAGATTAAAAAGCTCCCTGCCGATTTAGTCGAGTGGCGCGCTGATTTCTACGAGGACTTGTTCAACACGCCCGTTATGCTCGAAACTCTGGGTGAATTGCGAAAAGTTTTGGGAGAAACTCCGATTCTATTCACGATTCGCACAATTCCTGAAGGCGGAGAAGTTGCACCTTCACCGGAAGATTACACTCGCACAAATATCGCTGTCGCTGAGAGTGGCAAAGCTGATCTCGTTGACGTAGAAATGATTTTGACACCGGAATTTCAGAAAAAGAACTTCGATGGCATTCACAAAGCCGGCTGTCTGATTGTTGGCTCGAAACATGATTTCAAAGCCACGCCGTCTCAAAGCGAGATTTACAACACTCTCAAACGTGAACAGGACGCTGGAGCAGATGTCCCGAAAATCGCCGTTATGCCGCAAAATGATTCAGACGTCGTTACGCTCTTGGCTGCTTCTGTTGAGTTCAAGACGAAATATTCAGACCGGCCGTTCCTGACAATCTCGATGGGAGCAAAAGGCATGGTTAGTCGCATGGCGTGTGAATTATCCGGATCATGTATGACGTTCGGAGCTGCTGGTCAAGTCTCTGCGCCTGGGCAAATTCAGGTGAAGGATCTCAGAGACACACTCACACTCATTCACACAGCCAGCAATTAATCGCAACACACATCACATTTCAAAGGAGAAATTAATCATGTCGTCGAAAATATGTCCTGTCTGCAATGTCGCGCTCAAAACAAAATCTGACGGTTACGCTATGGGAAGTCCTCTTGCACGCAATCGCTTTCACACTGATATTTACGCCTGCCCAAAGTGTCAGCGAATTTTCCTGTTCGAACACGAGGATGAAAAAGAAGTTTGGGTAACGTGTCCTGTCTGCGGCACAAAACATCACAAAGATGAAGAGTGCATAACCTGCGCGCTGAACAAAGCATCTGAAGCAGAAGCCGGCAAATAATAATTCACGCGAAAATACTCCGCCGAATCACAAATTAGGCTTATTCGAGTTCGGGCAAAACACTTGAGTAATTGCTCTCGTATGAATGCGCACGTTCGGAATTTTTCTTGATCTTCGCAACTTCCGCAGCAGCCTGGGGAATTAATTCGACAGTACCAGCTCCTCCGACACAGCCTCCCGGACACGCCATGCCTTCTAACAAGTATCCGTTCAGCAATCCAGCCTTCGCACGCTGCATCATTTTACGGCAATCGTTCAGACCTTCAGCTTCCGGGTGAGTGTGTTTTATGCAATTCACGACAGCATTCGCAACTCCGCCGAATCACAAATCATAAAATCAGATCCGACAGAGTATTTTTTCATGCCAAGATTTATGCTTATTCGAGTTCGGGCAAAACACTTGAGTAATTGCTCTCGTATGAATGCGCACGTTCGGAATTTTTCTTGATCTTCGCAACTTCCGCAGCAGCCTGG
>CAJOEM010000041.1 GCA_905233725.1 uncultured Synergistales bacterium | reverse complement strand
TCCTCCTGAATAATTTCCAGTTTTGCACGCTTTAGCAATTCAATACGCTCGTTATCAATTTTTGCAAGTCGAATTTTCGAATCAGTCTCGGCTTCAATTCTCGCACGTTCTGATTCATTCACTTTGATCTTGGCTGCAGCTTCAATTTGTGCAACTCGCATTTTCGAACTTTCCTCTTCGCGCAAAATTTCCAGTTTCGCTTTCCTCTCAGATTCAACCCGCTCTAAATCCAATTCAGCAGCTCTCACCCGATCAGGCTCGTAAACGTAACTCGAACTTGAACTCGAACTCGAAATATTGCTGACCGTTTCAATTATCTTGTCGCTGTTCCCGAAAATATAATCTCCAACCGATTTCACTGCGCTAATAATTCCGCTGAAAAATCCCATCCTCATTCACTCCTCAAAATTATATTCTTGAATACTGTACTCCGACATATATTTCTATTTCCCAAAATCCTTTCGCATCCTCGACAATAACGAGTTAAACTGCTTCTTGCGTTCCGATTGCGCCATCGAATATGCCTTCGCGTCTGACAAAAATATCTCGTAATTCTTCAGCTTCAACTGCGAAAATTTCTCAAACAAATTCACCGAAATTTCATCAAGTTCCTGATCCTTCACGTATTCCATAATATTATCAATCGGCATATCCAACAAATCACCGGCACAATTCAGCATGAATAATCTCGACTCAAAATTATCACTCGAAAAAATTATTTCCAACAAATCATTCTGAAATTCAAGCGTCAATCCGTACAATTTGCTAACTAACTTCCATTTTTCCTGTAAATCTCCGGCTTCATCCTGCTCAAATTCCTGATAGATCCCCTTGCGTTCTTCAAGGAAAAATTTGTCAATCGCTCGCTTGTACTTGTCCAGAATCTCAATAAATTTCTCGGCTGTAAAATCATTCTTCAACTTGTACTCGATTATCGGCAGAATTTTCAGCTCAATCTTCAGACGAATCTTTTGCCATTCAGAATACCAGCTCTCCCAAATTTCAGATTCAATTCCGTCTTCTTCACACAATTTGCGAAATTCTTCATGACGCATCAATCTGAAAACTCTGTAATCCTCGCTCCATTGCGAAAACATCTCAATCGCGTACTTCACAAAATCTCGATTCGCTTCAAAATATTCCAGCTTCTCCAACGCAGAACGTATTATCTCAGCCGTATCTTCCGCAACAAACTCAAACGTCGGCAGCTTTTCACTCTCAAATTCCGCAAGTTTCACAAGCAAATCCGAACTTTCATGAAGCGCGTTAAGTCTCGTACCAAGTTCTTCAGATTGTCTCTTGAAATTCAGGATTTTTTTCCGGGCATCATTCAACACTAGCGAAAAATTTCTACCGAAAAATTCACGGCGGCTTCGCAACAAATCATTCTCTTCAGGCGCAAAATTCGGATCGTCCGCGTATTTTACGGAAAGCTGCAAACTTATCTCGTTGAAATCCTGAATCGTCTTCTCCTTCTCACGATCAAATACGTCAAGCTTCAACATCAATTCACTCGTCCATTCCTGAATCGCTTTGTAATATTTTATCGGCGATTTCGCAATTTCCGGCAAATCATAATCTCCAAGCAAACTCGCGTAATCAAACTCAGAACTCAAACCACTGTGCAAAATTTCAGGCTCATCAAGTTTCACTGGCTTATTCATAGATTTCACTGGCTTAATAGAAGCAGAATAAAGTTTCTCGTAAAGTTCTGTGATATATGAATAATTGAAGATCGGAATCAGTCCTTTATCAATGAAAAGTTGCAGAACGAGTTCTGTTGCTTCGTCGAAATTCGCTTTTATAAATTCTTCGCGATAATGCGTACCCTTAATCAGAACATCATTGCACGGGAGCACGTAGCCACGATCAGTCCTGCTAATAACATTCGCAAGTCTGACATGCTTCGAAATAACTGAACCGTGAGCATCTTGGCAAAAACAATACGATTCACGCGACATCGTAAACGGGAAACTATTACGAATCTGATCGAACTCATTAACAAACGGGATTTGCCAACCAGAATAGCCGCCACCGTCAAAATCTTTCACAAACTGAATCGCCTGATACTTCTCAAGCTCATCTTCGGAAACATCTCCCCAAAGCAATCCGGTCGTTTTATCAAACAAAATTCGCGACCTATCCCTGAAACCAAACCAACGCTGCTGACCAATCGCCTCCAAAATTCTCGCGTCAAACTTCTCTGACAAAAAACTCGCCTCCAAAATTCAAGATCTCTCACATAATTATACACACAAAAAATGACAGCCCCGAAATTTCCGAAACTGTCATTCCAAAAATTTCCCGCGAAAATTTACGATTTACAATTCACCGCGTTCAATCGCTACGATGCCGGTGCGTGCTAACTCGATTATGCCGAACTCTTTCAAGAGCGACTCGAATGCTTCGGTTTTCTGCTCGTCACCAATTACTGAGAGCGTCATGCTGTCCTTTGTAATGTCAATCACAGAGCCTCTGAAAATATTCGCGATCTGAATTATCTCGTTTCGTGCGGCTTTGTCGGCTGCGTGTACGCGTACTAACATCAATTCACGGCGAATAGCTTTCTCCGGCGGCAAAATTTCAACATAATGAATCGGCACAAGTTTCCGCAACTGATTACACAAAAGATTCACTTTCGCTTCGTCCGAGAATATCTCAATCGTGAAGCGCGTGACTTTTTGATCAGTCGTCCAGCCCGCAGCAATCGTCTCGATATTAAAGCCCTTGCGTGAAAATAAATGCGTGACCTGCGACAAGACTCCGGCTACGTTATCCATCGCAGTTATTATCGTGTAACGCTTCAGTTCTTTGTCATCTGCCATGAAAAACACCTCCAAATTAATCAAGCATGAAATTCGCAATGTGACTGTTGCCGCCAACCATCGGGCGAACCATCTCGTCAATATCAATATGGCAATCTATAACCCAGCCTTTGCCGCTGGAACGAGAATTTACAGCTTCGGTCAGAGCTTTGCGCAACGAGTCTACGTCTTCAATTCTGCAGGCGTTCAGACCGTATGCCTGAGCTAATGCAGCAAAATCCGGGCCTCGATCAAGCGTCGTCTGCGAATATCTCTCGTGATAAATCAAGTGCTGCCACTGACGAACCATTCCCAAACACGAATTATTAAACACAAGCGTTATAATCGGCAGTTTATAATATTGCTCCGTACACAGCTCGTTACAGTTCATGCGAAAACTTCCGTCGCCTGTAACGTGCAAAACACTTTTCTCAGGATTGCCAATCTGCGCGCCGATTGCAGCTCCTAAGCCGAAGCCCATCGTGCCAAATCCACCGGACGTTATAAGCTGACCAGGGTACGAGAATTTGAAATGCTGAATCGCCCACATTTGATGCTGTCCAACATCTGTCGTTACAATCGTGTCTTCCGGCAAAATTTCTGCTGCTGTCGATAAAACCTGCTTTGGTGTCAGGACACCGTCTTGCGGATCGTCGTATTCGGTCTCAACTTTGAACGAGAATACATAAGATTTCCAGTCCGAATGATCTTTCTTAGTCTTGAGCCTGTCCAGAAGCAGCGTCAAAATTCTCTTAGCGTCACCGATTATGTGATGTGCGGTCTTAACGTTTTTATCAATTTCTGAAGCGTCAATGTCAATCTGAACAATCTTGGCTTTCAGTGCGAAAGTCGATGGATTCAGCGTAACTCTATCCGAAAATCTACAGCCAACAGCCAGCAACAAATCACACGCATCACACGCCATATTCGAAGCCTGTGAGCCGTGCATGCCAATCATTCCGGTTTTGAGCGGGTCTGAACCTGAATACGCTCCTCCACCCATTACAGTTATTGCGACAGGTGAGTCGAGATATTCGGCAAGTTTGCGAAATTCCTTCTCTGCTCTTGAACGTACAACTCCACCGCCACAAACTAACAACGGACGTTCGGCTTTCTCAAGCATGTCTGCGAGTTTATCAATAGCTTCAAGATCTGGCTCTGGTGAACTTACGCTCGGATGAAAAGTTTTCTGCAAGCGAACTAATCTTCCGTGAGAAAAATGCTGATCCAGCGGCAAAAATTCGTAATCAGTCTCAGCAGCCGTAACGTTCTTTTGAATATCAATCAAAACTGGTCCTGGACGACCTGATCTGGCGACAGCAAATCCCTCGCGGATCGTATCAGCAAGCTTGGTAATATCACTGACGCTGTAATTGCATTTCGTTATCGGCAAAGTTACGCCTGTAATATCAACTTCCTGGAACGAGTCTCTGCCGATTAAATCCGTGTTGACGTTGCAAGTTATAAACACAACCGGTGACGAGTCCATATAAGCCGTCGCAACTCCCGTCGTCAAATTCGTAGCACCTGGTCCAGACGTTGCGAAACACACGCCGACTTTGCCTGTAGATCTTGCGTAGCCGTCTGCAGCATGTGAAGCGCCTTGTTCATGAGCCGTGAGAATGTGGCGAATTTCCTTCTGACGTTTGTACAGAGCATCATAAACATTCAGAATCGCTCCGCCCGGGTAACCGAATATTGTATCAACGCCTTGTTCGAGCAGACAGTTGAGCAATATATCCGAGCCGTTAGCCTTGATTTTGGATTTCGAGTTTAACATGTTCAAAAACAATTTTCCTCCGTAAAAATTTTTTCCTGTATATAAGTGCAAATTATAACATCATGCTATAATATCTCGAATAAATATTCACAAGGGGGTATTTGACATGTCAAAAGTAATGCAGGATCTTGCGGCAGCGTTTGCAGGCGAGTCGCAGGCTAACAGAAAGTATTTAGCGTTTGCTGAGCAGGCAGACAAAGAAGGCTTCCCGGGTGTTGCGAAAATGTTCAGGGCAATCGCATCAGCTGAAACTCTGCACGCACATTCACACTTCAAAACAATGGGCGGAGTTGGCACGACTGCTGATAACTTGAAGGGCGCACTCGAAGGCGAAACTCACGAATTCACAGTTATGTATCCGGAATTTCTGAAAGACGCTGAGGCTGAGGGCAACGCAAAAGCAAAAATGAGTTTCCATCATGCTAACGAGGCAGAGAAAGCTCACGGCGCATTGTACAAGAAGACGCTCGAAGAACTTGAATCGCTCAAAGGCAAAGACACAGACTGGTATGTTTGCCCGGTTTGCGGATATGTTCACGAGGGTTCAGCTCCGGAAGCTTGCCCAATCTGCAAAGTTAAAGGCGAGAAATTTATCAAGAATCCGGCATTTTAATCGGCAATTTAGATTAGAATCACGAAATTTTTCCCGGGAGATCATTTGCGGAAATTCTGCGAGTGTTCTCTCGGGATTTTTTTGCGCGTGATATTATTTATGCAAATTATTTCGGAGGCAAAATCATTTATGGAACCAAACGAGAAAATATTTTACATAACAACACCGATTTACTACGTGAACGACATTCCTCACATCGGTCACGCATACACAACAATCGCTTGTGACGCAATATCACGTTACAAACGCATGAAAGGCTACGACGTGCATTTCCTAACCGGAACAGACGAACACGGTCAGAAAATTCAAGCCGCTGCCGAAGCAAAAAATATCACTCCGCAAGAACTTGTCGATCAGATTCACTTGAACTTCAAGAATTTGTGGCAAGTCCTGAATATCAGCAACGACGATTTCATTCGCACAACAGACGAACGACACGTAAAAACCGTACAGAAAATTTTCAGGCAATTAATCGATCAAGGCGACATTTACAAAGGCACGTACTCAGGCTATTACTGCGTGCCAGATGAAACATACGTACCTGAATCAAGCATGGGTCCAAACAAAACTTGTCCCGATTGCGGCAGACCGTTGACAATCATGCAGGAAGAGAGCTATTTCTTCAGAGCGTCAAAATATGTCCCGGAATTAATCGCATATTACGAGAAAAATTTGCGCGCGATTTTGCCGGAAATTCGCTACAACGAGATCATGAGCTTCCTGAAATCCGGCGTGCGTGATCAATCTGTCTCGAGAACTACTCTCAAATGGGGCATTCCTGTTCCAGGCGACGAGAAACACGTGATTTACGTCTGGTTCGATGCGCTGATAAATTACCTGACAGCTGTGGGCTTCTCTGATGATCCAGAAACTTTCGCGAAATATTGGTCTCACGTTCGGCACATGGTCGGCAAAGATATTATCAGATTTCATTGCGTAACTTGGCAATTAATGCTGCTGGCTTTGGGACTTGATTTACCTGTCGAAGTTATCGCTCACGGCTGGTGGACTTACAACGGCGAGAAAATGAGTAAGAGCAAAGGCAACGTCGTGAATCCGTTCGAAATGGTTCAGGAATACGGCCTGGATCCGTTCAGATATTTCCTGCTGCGCGAAGCACCGTTCGGAAATGATGGCGATTTTTCGGAGGCGGCTTTGGTCGGGCGAATCAACAGCGATCTCGCAAACGATCTCGGAAATTTGCTGAACCGTACGCTGCAAATGATAAATAACTATCGCTCTGGAATTGTGCCTGCGTGTGAAAATTCGGCTTCGAACCTGTCAGAACTCGCTGAGAAAATTATCTCGAAAGTTGACGATTGCATGAATAATTATTGCTTCGACGAGGCTCTGAAATCGATCTGGGAACTAATCGGGCGCGCGAATAAATTCATCGACGAGACTATGCCCTGGAAACTCGCGAAAGACTCTTCAACTGAATCACAAGCTAAACTCGATCATGTTTTGCTGAATCTTTACGAAAGTCTGAGAATTTCGGCGTTATTATTAGCTCCGTTTATTCCGCATACGTCAAAGCGCATTTGGCAGCAGCTCGGACTTGACGGCGAACCCGTGAAAATGTTCATCGACAAATTCGACTGGGGTTGTGAAAGCGGCGCGAAAATCAACAAGGCTGAAGTCCTGTTCCCAAGAATCGATTTGAAAGAATGGCAGAAATCTCAAGATGCGAAATTAGCTCAGAAGCAAGCTCAGGATCAAAAACAATCGGAGGCGAAAATCATGTCAGAAAATATAAATACTCAGGAAGCTGCTCAAGTTGCTCAGGAAAATCAGGAAAATCACGAAATTGACATCGAAGAATTTCATCGCGTAGAAATGCGTGTCGCGAAAATCTTGAAAGTCGAGGAAATCAAACGCTCGAAAAAACTCTACAAACTCGAAGTCGATCTTGGCTACGAAACTCGAACCGTGTGCTCCGGCATCAAAGCATTCTTCACGCCCGAAGAACTCGAAGGCAAACATGTAATACTCGTTACGAATCTCAAGCCGGCGAAATTATGCGGGATCGAAAGCAACGGAATGATCTTGGCTGCAACAGTAAAAACCGAGGGCAACACCGAACAACTTACACTCATCACACCTGAAGACAAGTCCTTGCCATTAGGAAGTTTGGTGAGTTAGCATGAATTCCGTTAAGAAGCGCGAACTGGATCTATTAACAAACGAAGTCCAAGTCTGGCAGGATCTCGAGATAATTTCACCGGAACAGGGCGAGAAAATTCTTGCTCTATACGACGTGAAAAAACGTCCGTTAAAAATGATCTTGTTAATCGCGGGCTGTGTGTTAATCGGCTTGGGAATAATCAGCTTCATCGGCGCGCATTGGTTCGAGATTCCGAAATTATTGCGAGTGAGCGTGATTTGTGCGACGTATGCAGCGAGTGTTTGTGCGTATTGCGTGTTGGGCATGAAAAATTCCAAAATGGCGAGAAGCCTGTTAATCTTCGGGAGTTTCGTTTTAGGCGCGGGAATTTTCCTGATAACTCGAATGTATAATTACAAGCTGACTGCAACTTCTGGAACGGGCTGGTGGATTATCGCGGTATTACTCGTTACTTTGCTTTCACGTGACGAATGGCAGCTGTATTTGCTGGAAATATTATCATTCGTGTATTGCGTATTCTCCGGAGCGATTGACATTTTCGCGCTGCAATTCATGACGACGGCGAGAGAATCTATAACGGAATTTTTCTCACCAATTCAGGCGTTCGCGTTAATCATTGCGTTATACTTCACGTGCAGATACGTTCATGACAGGATTGCGAATAGTCTGGCGATGTTGCTGACACTGGGAATATTTGCTTCTCGAATGACGTTATGTTTCGGTGGAACGGCTTGCTTGATAATTCTGGTAATTCTTGGGATTGCGTTGTCATTCATGAACGGTGACGCTGCGAATCTCGGCTTGTTAATGTCCGGATTGCTCGGGTTATTATTAACATTGCCGGAATTTTGGCGCGGAGAGTTTTTCAGGCAGGAAATTTTTGGATTTGCTGGTGTATCATTCTTCTCAGTTTTGACGGCTGTGATCCTTGCGACGATCATGCTGCTGCAAATTTATCGCGGAAAAGTCTTAGCTGGTGGAGTGTTCTTTGCGTTACTGGCTGCGAGATATTTCTTTGACAGGATATTCGACTACATGCCGAAAGCTTGGGGATTTACGATCACTGGAATAATATTTCTGCTCGGGGGATTATTCTTCGAACGCATAAATCAGCGCAGAAAAATTCAAGACTAATCAAGAATGCAGCTCCTCAGAAATTCACGGGGAACTGCATTTTCAAATTTACCGTATGAAATTCGTAGCTACCCACGGCTCGTAAACTGGTTTTGTGATTCCGCATTTCTCACCAGCTTCGATACACTTCAAGAGCCACGAGATATTTTCTCCGAGAGTTCGCATAGTCTGCATGCCTTCCAAATCCTGCCTGACTTCATCTGGAGAATTTCCGTGAACCTGATTCCAGTATTGCGACGACACAACCGGCATATTGCAAATCGTGAAATATTTATTCAGGCGATCGAACGCTGCTGTAGCTCCACCTCTTCTGCAAGAAACAACACAAGCTCCCAATTTCCCAGACAATTTCGCGGAATTTACAAAAAAGAATCTGTCCAGGAACGACAACAAATTCCCAGCAGGCCCAGCGTAATAAACTGGTGAACCGATCACTATCGCTTGAAATTCATCGAGGCGTTTTGCGAGTTCATTCACACTGTCATCAAATACGCATTTGCCAGTCTTGAAACAACTTCCACACGCCATACAGCCTGCAATAGCTTTCTTGCCAATCCAGAAAATTTCGGTTTCGATTCCGTTTTTATTCAGGATTGCCTCGACTTCCGACAACGCCGTGAACGTACAAGCATTTTTGTTAGGACTGCCGTTTATCAAAAGTACTTTCATATTTTTATACCCTCCACGAATATTCTACAACAGAATCCGGATCGCGTTAATCACAGCCAGGACCATCACGCCAACGTCTGCGAAAACTGCCAGCCACATTCCAGCAAATCCAAGCGCACTCGCAATCAAACAAAGAATTTTCACACCAAGCGAGAAATATATTTTGCATAAAGTACTTTCATACTTTTTATACCCTCCACGAATATTCTACAATAAAATCCGGATCGCGTTAATCACAGCCAGAACCATCACGCCAACGTCTGCGAAAACTGCCAGCCACATTCCAGAAAATCCAAGCGCACTCGCAATCAAACAAAGAATTTTCACACCAAGCGAGAAATATATATTTTGCATAACGATGCGCATTACACGTCTGGAAATTTTTACGGCTCTTGAAATTTTCAGCGGGTCATCGTCCATGATTACAACATCGGCGGCTTCAATCGCTGCGTCACTGCCCATAGCTCCCATCGCAATGCCAACATCTGCACGTCTAAGAACCGGCGCGTCATTTATCCCGTCTCCTGCAAAACCAGCTTTCAAATCCGGATTCGCATTCATAAGCGTTTCGAGTTTCGCAAATTTTTCGGCGGGCAATAACTCAGCGTAGTATTCATGAATCTCAAGTTCGTTAGCAACTTCTGAGGCTGCAATTTTCGAGTCACCCGTCAAGATTACAATTCGCGAAATCCCGTTTGTGCGCAAATCCTGAATAGCTGCGTGTGAGTTTGGCTTGAGAACGTCCGAGATTATCACGTGTCCAGCGTATTTGCCATCGATCGCTACGTGAATCACGCTTCCTGAATTATGCTTCTCTCCGGAAATTTTGCAAATTTTGCAATCGTGAAAATCAACGCGTAATTCCTGCATGAACTTCGCATTCCCAGCACAGATAATTCTCCCGTTGACTTTCGCACGAACTCCGTAACCTGAAATTTCCTCGAAATCCTCGACTTCGCAAGAATCAGATTCATTCGGGTAAGCTTTGCGTAAAGAATTTGCGACCGGATGCAGTGAATATCTCTCAACATGTGCAGCCAAGTGCAGCAGCTCGTTTTCATTCAGAATTTCCGGGTGAATTGCTGTGACTTCGAAAACTCCTCGAGTCAAAGTTCCGGTCTTGTCGAAAATCATGCACTTGAGACGTGAAAGTGTTTCGAGAAAATTCGCTCCCTTAATCAGGATTCCCTCACGACTTGCAGCACCGATTCCAGCGAAAAAACTCAACGGCACACTAATCACCAGCGCGCACGGGCAACTAATCACGAGAAACGTCAACGCACGATACAGCCAAATTCCGAAATCATGCTGCGAACTTATCAACGGCGGAATTATCGCGACTGCCAACGCTGCTAAACACACAACAGGCGTGTAAATTTTTGCGAAACGTGTAACGAATCTCTCGGACTTGGATTTTTTGGAATCAGCATTCTCGACTAAATCCAGAATTTTCGAAACCGTAGAATTTGCAAATTCACACGAAGTTTTCACGCGCAAAATTCCTGACAGATTCACGCAGCCACTCACGACATCATCACCGACAGAAATTTTCCGAGGTTGACTTTCGCCGGTGAGAGCTGACGTATCAATATTCGAATCTCCGGAGAGAACTTTGCCATCAATCGGGATTTTTTCGCCGGGCTTGATAATTATCACGCTGCCGATTTTCACGTCGTTGGGATTGACTTTCTGCAAGCCTGATTCAGATTCGAGATTCGCGTAATCCGAACGAATATCCATCAATGCGACAATATTATCTCTGCTTTTCTCGATCGCATAATCCTGGAAAAATTCGCCGATTTGATACAGCAACATAACCGCGACTGCCTCGGAATATTCGCCGCCAAATTTCACCGCCAGCACAAACGCACCAATCGTTGCAAGCGTCATCAAGAAGCACTCGTCAAAAATTTCGCGATTCCTGATTCCCTCGAACGCTTCGAAAATCACATCATAGCCGACGATAACATACGCGCAAAAATACGCCGCAAATTTCGCAAGCCCGGACAAATTCACAAACGCAAGAATCGCCAGCAAAATTCCGGACGTGAATATCCGTGCGAGAATTATTTTTTGTTCCTTGGACATGATTATTATTTTCCCCTCACTCAAAATCAAACATTCAAACGATTATTTGAATACGCGATATAATAACGCCTGCAATATAATTGTCAAGAGAAAAATTTCATTCTGCGTCTAAAATTGCTCTGAATTTGGACACGTAATCTCGAAAAGCGAATCGATCGTCCTGTGAAGCAACATCGCTTCTCGTGATTTTGCGAGTGAATAATGAATTTCCTGACCGACGCGCTCAGTGTCAACAAGACCACCACGCCGTAACAACTGCAAATGATGAGAGACCGCAGCTTTGCTCATTCCAACGGCAGCAGCAATATCTGAAACACATTCTTTGCTGTGACACAGAACCCACAGAATTTTTAGTCTCGTGCCGTCGCCAAGTTGCTGGAAAATCGAGGCTGCTTCGGAAAATTTATTACTCTCCGGCATTTTTTCCAAAACAGCCTGAATATTTTTGTCATGTTCGTGAGGTAATTTGTGATTCGTCAAGATTATTTTCC
>CAJOEM010000040.1:22869-23848 GCA_905233725.1 uncultured Synergistales bacterium | reverse complement strand
ATGTGTTTTTGAAGAACAAAAATGGACAATTTTAACCTCTGTCATTGTGACGGCAAAAGTCGCATAATAAACCCAATGCAATTTGACGAGAAAGAATCGCATTTACTTCTGTCCCCGAGGGACTGAGCTAAAAAGAAAATGTCTATGGAATTAATGCATAAAGGGGAAAAAATCTCATGAAGAAATTTACACTATTTCTTGCGGTTAATTTAATTTTTCTAGAATCGCTCTTAAAAAAGCCTGATTTAAAAATCAATATACATACGGTCTTTAATATCTAAGTGCACAGATCGCAAAAGTTAGAAAATTAGGAGTAAAAAATTATGGAGAATCTTTACGGAGAAAAAGCAAAGAATAAAATTCTTAACACGTTATTCAGAAAAGCAGAAATATCATGGGGACTTTCAGATGTTTCCAAGTCAATCGGGCCAATGATTGATTTATTTTTTATAAGTCAATTTATCGGTATAAACGGTGTAACGGTTATGAGTTATATTGCCCCGTTGGTAATATTGTTAGGCTTTATAGGAACCAGCGTATCTAATGGAGCTCGTGTCAAGACTGCACCATTTCTTGGAGCCGGAAATCTTGTCGAAGCCAACCGAATTTTTTCAAACGCCGTTATTCTGGGAGGGGTCATATCACTTTCAACAGCCCTTTTTATCACGATATTCTCCGGCGGTGTTTGCTTTGTGCTGGGGGTAAGAGACCCGAATATTTTTGCGATGACAAGTCAATATATTTACGGCTATATTATCGGTATGCCGTTTTTGGCTCTTACAAGAATTCTTGCGCCTTATCTGGAACTTGAAGGACAGTATAAGCGGGTCGTTATAAGTTCATTCATGATGACGTTCATAGATATTGCCGCCGATGCTTTTGTAATTTTTGTTTTACGGGGCGGAATGTTTGAGCTTGGGCTGGCAACTTCGTTTGGCTATATCGTTTCTTTTTTGATTGAGTCTTCCTTTTTCTTTAA
>CAJOEM010000040.1:0-22748 GCA_905233725.1 uncultured Synergistales bacterium | reverse complement strand
CATATGGAGTTTTTACACAGATTACAGTTTATGTTCGTGCAGCGTGGGCTTCTTCAGCTACAAATCTTCTCACATTTTCTGGAATTTTTATCGGTGAAGAGGACAAAACTTCGCTCAAAGAAGTACAGAAAATTGCCTTAGTTCATGCATTAATTACTTCAAGTACCATAGCAGTTTTGTTTTTTGTTTTTGCGGAGCTGCTTGCAAAAATTTTTATGAAGTCCATCGATCCTGCTGCTTTAATAATGGCGTTTGAGTGTATCCGGGTTTCATGTTTTTCTCTTCCATTCCGTGCGATTGTAGATAGCTTTGCTATGTATCTTGCAGCAGTTAAGCGGATTCGCTTTTGTAATTTCTACGATTTTATGCTCGAATGCGGTACTTTTGTTCCGATTACATTTTTGCTGCTTAATGTATTTGGTTATCACGGTGCTTGGGTTGCAAAAGTTATTAACACGTTAGCTCTGAGTCTTATCGCAATATTTTATATTTACATGAACAAAGAGGCCGAAAACTTTCGCGACAAAATGCTGCTGCTCCCAAGAAATTTCGGTATACCTCCTGAAAATGAAGTTTCTGTCATAGCTCACTCGGAAAAAGAAATTGAAGAGCTTTCCAGAGTTGCTATAGCTTTCGCAATGGAACATGGAGCTGATAAAAAACGCGCCCGAATTTTTGGATTAATTACCGAAGAGATAAGTATTTTTTTAGCTGAACATGGTTTTAAGGACGGCAAGCCCCATACTATTAACGCCAGACTTGTATCAAAGAACGAAGAATTAATAATCCGTATGCGCGACGACTGCAAACCGTTAAATCTCACGGAGTATTATAAATTCATCAACACTCCCGAAGAAAAAGAAAAAAAGGCCGGACTCGCAATTATTATGAAAATGTCCAAGGAAGTTATTTACACTCCGACTTTTGGAGCAAATAATTTAATAATAAAAATTTAGAAAGTTAGGAACAAAAAATTGCTCTGCATACGTTCTTTCAAATTCAATCGCACAGGTCGATACAACGCAAGCTATAATTCTTACAAATGTACGAACGTAAAGCCCTCGACTTTAGGCATAGGGAGAGAGAATCCCTACTATGAGTATCTGGAAGGAGCCATGAAGATCTGTAAGTATGTGAATCAGCGCAACGTGACGCAGCTGCCGAAGTCCGTGCAGGACATCATCCGCGATCAGCAGAACGAGGCAGGTAAGTATAAGCTCACTGCAGCCGACGTTTTGAAGAAGGCCGTCGCCTATTGCCCAGCTTGCAGATGGTCATCATGGCAGCACTGGCGAGGTTGAGGAACGCTAAGCCAAATGCGATCATCAAGTCAGTATTGAAAGCCGGGTTCAAGAAAGGACAACAACTTATCCTACATCGATAAAAAGACCTTTGAGAAGCATTACGTTTCCGTTCCCGAACAGGGCGGTGGAAATTTAATTCCGGAAGACCTGTGCAACCCAGGACAGGCGACAACATGGCACATTTGACGTTTTTACAATACATTACAATACATTGGTAGAAAACCTCAGCTATATTAAGGCAGGAGAAATCACTATTCCCGAAATTCAGAGCCCCTTCGTCTGGCAAGAAAATTCTGATCGACAACCAGCAGCGAATCACAATCGCTTTTAATACTATCGATGAGTTTTTCGAGGACTGCAATACAGACATCGAAAAGGACAGCAAATGGATCTAGGATATTTCTCATATTTTTCATGTCGGTTTTGATGCCTGGGCTTTCGTAGACAACTACTGTGTTACGAACAATCTTGGTCTGGAAGCAGTTTGAGGTCTATAAAACGCTTGTGCAGCTCCTTACAATAAAGGAAATCAACCTGGGCGTTAGCGAGCTGTCACAGCATCTGACCATCGATGAAGTTACAGATATCTTTATGCCCTTCACGTACAAGATTTCCGAGAACATCAACTAACGCACGATTATCGAGACAGATTTAGTTCCAGTATCAATCAACAGCACAAAAATCACAATCTGGAACTACGTGCAGACAAACTGGAATCTCTCTCGACGGTCGACAAGTAAGACGAATTCTGAATATTCTCGCTTCAGCAGTGATGAGTGAGACACCTCGAAGTGGGGTATGAGAAAGTCTGGGACTTCTACGCGCCGCCGAGCCAGATTCACCGCACGGCTGCATCACGGATTTATCCAAGGATTTTCAACTCTCCGGCTTCTCAGAGAGAAATGGGGCGTAAGTTCAGGGGAAACCTCTGACTGAAGCTGTGGTTTATGCACGAGTAGTGGCGTCTACATAGCGTGAAAAAATTAACCGGTGTTACGCCGTAGTTCTGTGCATTACAAGCGATAATGAGTCAGTATATGCTAAATTTCTTTTTGGAGCATCATTTCGTTAAAATCGTAACACTTCACACTTCAATGCGAACGGAGAGCGCGTTTTGATTACAGCCTAGGGATAATTTGGACTGGTCAGCTTCGTAAGTCACGAAAATTTTTGTCTCTGGTCATGAAGAGCTCGGCTCTAGCATTCAATGCGGTACGCAGGATTGGACGGTCTTTCGAAAGTAGGGTATTCGTCTAAACTTCAATGACTTTCTCAGTTGTGGACACAACATCAAACACTTGGGATGCACTTGTATTTATGGTAGCAGCATGATTTGCAAAGCGAGTGTCTCACTTGCCCATACGGCTAAAGTCAGAATTGTTGTTTCAGCTTTTCAATTATTCGTGCGTGAGTGTACAATATACATGTGCGAAAAATTATCTGAAATTTCTCGACAAGCGCAGACACTTGATGGCTCAGTACATTCGAGATTATTACGAGAGCTTGAAGTGACCGGTGAAATTCTCAAGAAAGGAAAATGATAAATGAACAAAAAATTTACGAACGGCGTTGATTTGCCACAAGATATTACGGACAGGCTGGAGAAATATCTTCCGATAATTGGTGAGTTGACTCATCACAAATTAACTGACACAGAAATTAATCAAGCACTTTTATTTCTCGTGGGTTTGCTTCTCGGGAAATATCCAAAAATCGCAGCCAATATACCTTCAAAAGATATGATAAGGCTGCCATATGTCGAACTTAAGCATTTGCCATCAACAAATAAATTAAACGCTCAGGAAAAATTATTGTTTGCTTTTTGTGCTAATGACTTAGTTCATGAAAATGCTATAACATCTGAAGGAATTGCAAGACATTTTCTGAATTGGGAACGGGAAAAATCCCCAGAGATGTTCGAATTTTTTTCCTCAGAGCAGGAAATTTCGGATAAACCATTTGCGACAAGCATTGATAATCCGGTTAAAGCGTTAAGTATACCAGAGAGTTATTATTATCTGGACAATCTCAGAACAAATGACGGTTTGCCCGTTATGTACAAACGACGAGGAAGTGTGTATAAGAATGGCGGAATTATCGATGACTATGTGCTTCGCTTTAAAGAATCGGGAAAAATTCGCGAGATCGAAATCTACATCGATCCATATGCATTAGAAAACTCTACCGACACTCCTGAAGGACTTCGCTTACTCGAAAAAAATTCCTTAATAGAAACGCTCAAAGCGTCGGCAGAAAAAGGCAATGTTGACGCAATGGAGGAATTAGGTTATTTGTATTTTAACGGGAAAGGAGTTTCTCTGGATGAGCACGAAGCCTTCAAATGGTTCCAGAAAGCTGCTGAGTACGGTTCACCGGATTCGTTTTTTTACCTGGGCGTAATCTATTATGATGGAAAAGTTGTGCCACAGGATTACTCGGAGGCAATGAAGTGGTACAAACTTGCCGCTCAATGTGGCGTCGTTTCCGCAGAAAGTAACATTGGTCTTATGTACTCAAAAGGTCTCGGCGTGAAACAAGATTATGCTGAAGCTTTAAAATGGTACCGCAGGGCTGCTGAAGATGGTTACCCCATCGCTCAAAATAATTTAGGTGAAATGTACGCGCACGGCAAGGGAGTAAAACAAGATTTGAAAGAAGCAATTAAATGGTTCACGCTGGCTGCAAATCAGGGATTCAAAAATGCTAGAATCGCTCTTGATTTTTACACAAGAATGCTAAATACTCGCAACAAGAAATGCTGATATAAATATTATTATGCTAACCTGCGAAGGATGATGTGACCGAAGCTCTGAAATCACAACGTGCATAAAATTCGTCGGAGTCATACGCCCCCCACCGAAAGAACTCCTCGTTGACAAAAATAGCCAAACAGGAGAACTGGGGGGGGGAAACATTGTGTGACATGTGGCAAAAAATCTGATACCCTCAACATACTATGAGTACTAGGCAGATTTATTGTTTCCACATGAAATCATTATCAGCTATCTGCTCAAGAGTGCTAATAATTTTCGAGCCTTGCTGCAGAGGAACATAACCCACCACGAGAATATCTTCGGCGCGAGTGAGGGCAACGTACATTAATTGTGTTCGCATCAATGCTAACCCTTGAGCAGTAACGGTATTATCATTGCCAGTTATATATTCCACGGTCTCAGCCCCAAAAACTAGAACGGCTTTGTACTGTAATCCCTTTATAGCGTGAATCGTCGAGATTTTTATCCCGCTCAAGAGAACGCGATGCTTATTTTGTGCAATATTTTGAACTTGCGTTATCTTGCTCAATTTGTTGCATAATTTCGGAATAGCATAATAAAGTTCTTTTTTCCTAGCAGGATAGACAATGGCGATTTCGTTCGGAGTTAATGCTCGGGAGAGAGTTTCACCGTGAAATTTTCCTGCTAACAGGTCTCGGGTAATTGCGACAAAATCGTCAATAAGTTTATCCATGTTCCACTCTTCTTTAATCAAAAGTGGGCGTATTCCAGTTTTTCGAACCGCGCTGTTTGCATCAAGCCGTACTCCTTCAACCCCATTACCATCGCTAGTTTGTGTGTCGCCAGAAAATGCAGAGGCAACCAAAACAATCTCAGCTGAGTTCCTGTAATCGCGCTCCAAGTACTTTGTGCGACCGACAGCTGAAATTCCTAAATCACTCCACGACACGTTGCCCTTCTTCATGTTGTTGATTCCCTGCATACCATCGCCCACAATTAACAGATCTCCATTTGCCCGATCTTTCAGCAACATTACTAGGCAACAAAACCACGATGAATCAAAATCCTGTGCTTCGTCCACAAAAATTGCATCGTACTTTGCAACCTTTGCTCCAGGCGTGTTTCTAATTTTGTCTAAGAATGAATTACCAAACTCCTCGTTATTCGAATCGTTATTCGAATCTTTATTCGAATTGAAAGGAACCTTCCAATCTTGCGTGCCTAAAGCATGAAAGTTTTTAACTGTCACATTTTTTGCATAATCTTTGAGACAACTTTTCAAATATTCAGCAAGCGCCTTGTTGAAACAAGTAACTAGGATTCTTTTGCCAGTACTCGCAAGCAACTTGGCACGTGCAATCAAAATCACCGTCTTTCCAGAGCCAGCAACTCCGAAAAGCAATCTGTGTCCACTTCCGATGTGTTTTGCCTGCCGTTCTTGGAGAATGTCCAAAACTTGCAACGTTTCATCATCAATCACAGTAATTCTTCCATCTTGACCCACATCAATTACGAGTGGTCTCCCGGTTATCACGCTCACAGGACTAATTATGCCACGAAGAATATCAACTTGCTTAGGCGTCATTGACACTGGCCATTTGACCGTGAAATATTTTACAAAATGACCAACTAGTTCAGCACCTGAGCAGTCCTTCAAATCTGAAAGTTCATCGCGTGTCATCGTCGTCGTTGGCTGAAAGAATTTTGATATGTTCCCAGCGCTCATTAATGCACGACGATCAATATTCGAAAGAATCACCATGTGAGCAACAGGAAAAGTGAATCTCCCATTTTTCCCCGTCAAAGCTTGTCCCTCAGGAACTTTGCAAGCATCACAAAGCCCGAACATGTAATCTCTCGCCTGCCGTAATGGATGCGCCTTTTGTTCTCCCTTGACAACAACGTTATTATTATCAATTTTCTCGATGTTTCCAATATACCAATCCTTGACTTCAATAACCAAAACACCAGCACTCGGCATAATCACAATGAAATCAGGGTAACGACCATTAACGAATGCTTCATAATAAACAACACAATCGTCTGGAAGTCTCTGCAACACTTCAAAAACTCGTTTCTCACCGCTAGTTGCCCTGCTGGACAAACTCTCTGGTATCATCTGCGCCATCAAATTTTCAACTCCTCCTGTGAGATTATAGCATCAAAGATTGCTTTGATCATACTCTCAGAATTGAGTTTTCGCTCTCAATCGTGCTGGTTTTTCGTGTCTTGTCAAGTTTAAAACCGTATTTATGCTTCCAATTCTCCAGAGTTTTCGCGCTGAGATTGTACTCTTTAGCAGATTGCTTCATGCCGACTTCCTGAACCCGTTTCCAAATCAAGAGTCGTTCGTTTTCCGTGGTAAATGTACGCTTCTTCCCAGATAGCTCAGCTCAAATTTGTTTCTTTTGGGCATTTCTTGATTTCCTTTTTTTCTGCATTATAGCATTTGATGGACTAACGCCAACGAAAACGCCGCAGATTTTTGGACTCAATCATTGTTCGAAAAAACAGAAAAAGATTCTCCCTGATCTTTGGGAAGAAGCTTTTTTGTAATCTAACAGCGCGTTAGACTTATCTATTTCGCAAAGCCTAAAATTTCTCTCGACTTTTGAGAAAAATTACGCTATATTCCTTTCAAATTTTTAAATTATAAACAAACAAGTGAGGTTATCATATATGAAAAATCAGCAAATCACAAGCGTTTTTGAAGAAGTTCAAACAAGGTACGAGATAAGCAACATCGCAGAAGTTTTAGGAATTAGGTTAAGGCAAGTGTTACGAACACTCAGATCGGACAGCATTGACGGGAGCGGCGAGGGTAAGAACGCATTCACGATCTTGGTCGTGCCGGCAGAGTTGGTTTACAGGTCGAGATTAGCTCGCAAGATTTGATAGGCGTGATCAAATGCGCTGTGTGCGACATTGCGAGTTAATTTTTCTGCACACGACTTTGATCTCCTGAGTTTGCCTGCCACCGCCGTAAAAAACGCCTTGATTTATCGAGCAGTCCTTCGCGTCTCGTCCGGACGAAATCTTTATATACGTGTCATCGCATTCTCGATTATGTGTCGGGTCTAGCATGCGCCAAATTCCCTCGCTGAAAATTTCAACCCATGCGTGAGTTGCTCCTTCGCCGGGAATCATTCCTGCGATATAGCGACAAGGGATACGCTCCAATCTGCACAAAGCCAGCAGCACGTGCGCGTAATCCTGACAAACTCCGTGCCTCAACCTGAAAGCTTCGTCCGCATTCGTCGAAATATCCGTCACACCCTGAGAATACGTGAACTCATCATAAAGCATGTTCATCATGTAAAATGCGCGCTCGAAATTATTATCATAAAATGCTGCCGGTTCAAGCTCCCTGTGAAATTCACGAATATTATTCCCGGCTTTAGTCAACGCAGTCTCGAATTTGAAAATCCCGATTTTGTGTTCATCTGCGCGTAATTGCCCGTTAATATCTATTTCCGTAAATACACATGTTGCCGAATGAATCTTTCTCAGAAATTCTGAAATGCACCGGGTATATATTTATTCTCTCGTTGGAAATTTTCTGGCGAGCGTCATTCAGCGGGAAACACCGCAGCTTGAAACGATGCTCCCGAACTGGCTGCTCAAAAGTCAGCTTCATATGATACGAATATCGCAGCTTTTGCATTATCAAATCTCGATTAACGCCTCTAACTTGTTTATGAATTCCGGACGGTTAATAACACTTTCATTTGCCATGGAATTTATCTCCGAAAGTTTTTCAGGCTCGTAACGAACACCCGTCTTTGCGATTCTATAGCTCATTCTGCGAACTTCACGGCGAATATCATTTTCCGGCGCGCCCATTCGTGCGAATAAATCAATGCGTTCGATGCGTTTGCCGAGCTTGATAATTCCGCGAACTCTCTCGTCCTCGATAATATCATCAGCCATTCCCCAAAACGCAACAATATTATCAATCACTTTCTGCAGGTGTAACAACGGAGCCACAGCTTTTTCGGCACGGCTCATCTCGTACAAAGCCAGCTGCACATAACTGAACGTCTCAGAACCAATTTCGTCACGCAGGACTATAGCATTGTCATAAGCCTTCAAAAGTCCAGAATATATCGACGATTGATCCGATTTGTCAAAACATATCCGTTGCGCAAATTCAGCTCTTGATTCATGTGAGCCGTAACTGAGCATAGCATCAAATTTTTCAGCGAAAGCTTTCAAACTTGTGAAAACTCTCTCGCTATATCTGCCAAGCCAGTATAATTTATTAATATTCTCAAACGATAACGCGCTCATGTTTACGCCTCCATTACCCAAGTATCCTTAAAGCCGCCGCCCTGAGACGAGTTCACGATAAATGAATCCGGATTCCTGGAAAATCTCGTTAGACCGCTCTTCCAAACTACAGGCTCATCGGACATCAGAACAAAAGCTCGCAAATCTGCTTTTCGTGGCACTAATTTATCATTATCGTAAATATCAATATCGAGAAAATCTATGACTTCCTGAGCGATAAATCTTCTCGGCTCGGACTTTAATAATGCTATGAAATTTTCTTTCTCAGTTCGCGACAACTTGCTGCCGAACAAAACTCCATAACCGCCAGCTTCAGCAACGTCTTTCAAAACGAGCTTGTCAAAATTCTCAAGAACGTATTGCATATCCTGTTCATAATATGGCAAATAAGTCGGAGCATTCTGCAAAATCGGTTCTTCGCCCAAATAATACTTAATCATCGCCGGCACGAAATAATAAATCCCTTTGTCATCAGCTACACCGTTGCCCGGAGCGTTGATAATTGCGAGATTTCCACGTGCGTAAACGTCGAAAATATGCGCGATGCCGATCAATGACTCGCGATTGAAATTCACCGGATCGAGATACTCATCAGAGATTCTACGATAAACTGCGCCGACTTTCTCACGTTTTCCCGAATAATCCGTGAAATACAAATGCTCATTCTCAACGACAAGTTCGTCACACGTAACCAAATGCGCACCGGTTTTCTCAGCAAAATACGAATGCTCGAAATATGCAGCGTTGAATCTTCCGGGCGTTAATATAACTGACAGTCCGCCAGTATTCACGTAATTCATCGTTCTAAGCAGAATTTCCGGGTAATTCCTGTTATCGGCGATCGCATATTGCTCGAAAATTTCCGGTGCACTTCGACGGCACAGATTGCGCGCCATCATTGGGTACGATGCTCCGGACGGGATTCGCAAATTGTCCTCGAGAATATACCATGATTGATCTTTGCCCTGAACGAGATCGATCCCGGAAATATGCGTGTAAATATTTTTCGGTGGAGCCAGCCCGTCACACTGAACCAGATAACCCGAGCCAGAATAAATAAATTCCTCGGCAATAACTCCGTCCCTGATAATTTTTCGTTCTGAGTAAATGTCCTTGATAAATTCGTTCAGAGCTTTGACACGTTGCTTCAGTCCGCGTTCTAAATATGCAAAATCGCTCGCGTCGATTATGCGTGGGATCATGTCGAACGGGAACAACTGTTCGTGGAATTTGCCTCCTTTGTAAATTCCGAATTTGACTCCGTAACGTGCGAGCAACTCGTTGACATCATCGGCTCGTCTGCATAATTCTTTCAACTGTATCGGCATAAAAAAACACCTGCGTTCCTTACAAAAATTAAAACACAAGCAATTCTACAAGAAACAGTCGAAATTGTCAAAATATTTAGTTAGTTTTTACGCATCACGAACTCAAAACACGAATTTGCTCTTGAAATCCAAAATTCTCCGAACACTCTCGTCAAGGCGCTGCTCAGAAA
Source organism: uncultured Synergistales bacterium (assembly GCA_905233725.1). Taxonomy (GTDB): domain Bacteria; phylum Synergistota; class Synergistia; order Synergistales; family Aminobacteriaceae; genus JAFUXM01. Next base: position 12,921 of record CAJOEM010000040.1, on the reverse strand, counting down.
TTCTGCCAGTCTCGATTGCGTGAATTATTCCGTCAAAAGCTTCACGAAAATCCCACGGCATAAGCAAAATATCATTGCCAGCTTCGAACGCGAGAACTGCTGCTTCACTCGATGAATAATTCTCTTTTACGGCTCCCATCATCATTGCGTCCGTGATTATCAAGCCATCATAGGCAAGTTCGTTGCGTAATTTTCCGGTGATTAGCTCTTGTGATAAAGTTGCCGGTAAATCGTCGTGCGTGATATTCTTGAGTGTAATGTGCGCGACCATGACCGAATCAGTCTTCGCGAAATTTCTCATGAACGGGATCAACTCGCAGTTTAACAATTCGTCCCATGTTTTCGAGATTGCAACGTAGCCTTTGTGTGGGTCATTAGTCGTGTCGCCGTGTCCGGGGAAATGCTTTATGCTGCCAGCGATTTTTTGCGAGTGTAATCCGTCAAGAAACGCTCCAGCCATTCGAGAAACCAGTTCCGGATCATCGCCGAATGCACGATTGCCAATGACGATATTATCCGGATTTGTGTTCACGTCCACAATCGGTGCGAAATCCAGATTAAATCCGTAATCCCGCAAATATTTGCCAATCACAGCTCCTGCGTCATAAGCCATGCGAGAATTTCCAGTTTCGCCGATAGATTTCACACTCGGGAATTTTTTTACGCGAAATTTCTTGTGATTAGCTATCCGTGAAATTATGCCGCCCTCTTCGTCAATCGCGAGAATAGGCTGAATTGTGCAGGCGTTGACAAGTTCCCGTGTGAAAATTTTCAGTTGAGTCGGGTTTTCAATATTCTTGGCGAATAACGCAAAGCCACCGGCCGGATAATTTCTGAGCGTATCCAACATAATTTCCGTTACGCTGGTTTCTCCGACTGCTTTTGATTTGTGTATCAGATCATTGCTCAAGTTCACGTTTAACTGATCCGGACGAATCAAGAATAATTGCCCGACTTTCTCACGTAGCGTCATTGAGCGCAAATCTATCTCCGAACCAGAAGTCGAAGCCGAACAGCCAGACGCAATCCCTAGAATTATGATTATTATTAACGCAAATTTTTTCATGATTTACGCACCAGTTTCTTCGCAATTTCGAGCAATATTTCGGCTTTAGCTCTAGGATCCTGTGATTTCATTATCGCAGACACAACGCAGAATCCAGCAATCCCTACGCCCTCAAGAACATGCGTGTTAGTCTCGTTCAAACCGCCAATCGCGTTCACAGGAATCGGAACTGATTTGCAAATTGCGTCGAGTGTCTCAACAGGTGTCAATACAGTCTTGACTTTCGTAGTCGTCGGATAAATCGCGCCAACTCCCAGATAATCCGCGCCTTGTTCATAAGCTTCGAGAGCTTGAGGAACTGTCTTAGTCGTAGCTCCGATTATGAATTTCTCGCCCAAAATTTCTCGCGCAATATTCACTGGCATGTCGCTCTGTCCAAGATGCACTCCCTCGGATTTTACAGCCAAGGCAACGTCAACACGATCGTCTATGATCAATGGCACGTCGTATTTTCTCGCAATATCGTGAACTTTCTCAGCAAGTGACATGTATTCTCTCGTAGTCTTGTCCTTCTCGCGTAATTGCAGCAAAGTCGCGCCGCCTTTCAGAGCCTCGTCAACTCTACGAAGAAATTCCGCCTCTTCAAGTCCTGTACTATCCGTTATAAAATATAATGTCGTATCAAACTTTCTCATAATCACACGTATAAATAATCGTTCAAAACTGGTTGCAAGCCTTCACTCGACATATCATGATACATCGTGTCAAAGCTGCGTGAGTCGCTAATCTCGAATTGTTCGTCGCCTTCCTGAGATTGGGATTCTTTGCCGGTGTACTTGCTCTCGTGATCGCCAATTCCCGTCGAAACACCCGCTGAAACTTTCGTCGCCGCAATTTTCACAATGCCGTCACGGAAACTCGCACTCTCTCTTGACGAAACTGTTATGCCAGCAAACGGCAGGAATATTCTATACGCACACAAAATCTGACATAATTCTTTCTCGTGAACGTCCATAGGGTTAATCTTGTCGTTGTTTATAATCGGGCGCAATCTCGGACAAGAAAGCGAAATCTCAGCCTGCGGATATTTACGCTGCAAATAATACGCGTGCAGTGCCGTAGCCAATGCATCTTTCCTGAAATCCGACAATCCAAGCAACGCAGAAAATGCTACTCCTCTCATTCCTCCGCGCAAAGCTCTTTCCTGCGAATCAAATCTGTACGGGTAAACGCGCTTGTGTCCGAACAGGTGCAAAGTCTCGTATTTTTCAGCGTCATACGTCTCCTGAAAAACCGTGACATAATCAGCGCCGCATTCGTGTAAATACGCGTACTCGTCCGTGTTCACAGGATAAATCTCAAGCCCGACCATCCTGAAATATTTCCGCGCAAGTTTGCAAGATTCGCCGATGTATTCTACGCTGCTCTGACTTCGACTTTCGCCCGTCAAGATTAATATTTCTTCCATGCCGGAATTTGCGATAATCTGCATCTCGTGATCGATCTGTTCGAGCGATAATTTCATGCGCCTGATGTGATTATAGCAATTAAAGCCGCAATACACGCAATAATTCTCGCAGTAATTCGCAATGTACAACGGCGTGAATAAATACACGGTGTTTCCGAAATGTTTGCTGGTTTCAAGACGCGCACGTATTGCCATCTGTTCGAGAAAATTCCTGGCTGCCGGTGATAATAATGCTTTGAAATCTTCTATGCTGCAAATCTCGTGTTCGAGTGCTGAGTTCACGTCCTTGGCTGAGTATTTCGCGTAATCGTAGCTATTCACGTGTGACATTACGCTTTCATACACATCTGAGTTAATAATCTCCATTCCGGGCATGTACTGCATGTGATTCGTTCGGAATGACGCATCAGATTCGAGTTTGTGTTTGCGTTCGAGTGCCTGTTGCGACAAAAATTCTGAGTCAACGAAAAAATTCTGCATAACATCACCCGTTAATCAATCGCGCAAAAATCCCGTCAACGGATCAGAAGCTGCTGCTCCACGTGTGAGAACTCGTCCCAATCCAGCCAAATATGCTTTTCTGCCAGCCTCAATCGCACTCTTGAATGCTCCAGCCATCATCGGAATATCCCCAGCCGTAGCAAGCGCCGTATTCGCCATGATCGCAGCCGTTCCCATCTCCATCGCTTCACACGCCTGAGACGGTCTGCCAATTCCAGCGTCAACGATAATCGGCAGGTCTATCTCGTCGATCAATATCTGGATAAATTCACGAGTAGCAAGTCCCTTGTTCGAGCCAATCGGAGAAGCTAACGGCATCACACACGCCGCACCTGCATTCACCAAATCGCGAGCCGTGTTCAAATCCGGGTACATGTACGGCATCACGACGAATCCCTCACGCGCCAAAATTTCCGTAGCTTTCACAGTCTCCTGATTATCCGGCAGTAAATACTTGCTGTCACGCATGATCTCGATCTTAACGAAATCTCCGCAGCCAAGTTCACGCGCTAATCTCGCAATTCTCACAGCTTCTTCACAATTTCTCGCGCCGCTTGTGTTCGGCAAAAGCGTTACGCCCTTGGGTATGAAGTCTAGAATATTTTCGCCTTCTTTCGTATTCGCACGCCTTACTGCAAGTGTGATTATTTCCGCGCCGGCATATTTCACCGCAGCTTCGATCAGCTTCATCGAGTATTTCCCCGAGCCAAGTATAAATCGTGAGCTAAATTCGTGTCCGCCGATTACTAATTTGTCGTCATTCATGTAATATTTCCTTTCTGATTTATGTTCGCATTCATGTTATTCAAGATTCGCCAGAATTCTCAGAACTGTCAACGCCTGATGAGCCGCACACAACATAACTCGCGCGGATAATAAAACACCGAGTTCGTTCACATCGCTGATTTCGTCGCCGCAAAGATAGAATCTCTTCGAAATTTTTCGTGTCCTGATCTCGTTCGGGGAATTTACACCAGCCATTCCAGACGCAGCTACAAGATATTTCTCCGGCATGTTCTCGAGTACGTAATTCGTCAGCATTGCTTTCTCACGCGCATTGTCAAACGCCTCGCAAATCACGTGCGAATCTTTGAGCAATTCACGAGCGTTTTGTTCCGAGATTTTCACGTTATGAGCTTCGAGTGTTATAAACGGATTGATTTCCCTGAGATTTTCGGGTAACGCCTGAGCTTTTGCAATGCCGATTTGACTTAGCTTGTACTGTTGGCGATTCAGATTCGTGATCTCAATCCGGTCGAAGTCAATCAGGATTAATTTTCCGACACCAGCCCTCGCTAACGAGACAGCAATATTTGAGCCAAGACCACCCAGTCCGCAAATCGCAACGGTTGATTTTGTGAATTTGTCCTGCAATTCTGAGCTATGTTTTTTAGCCAGAGCGTTGAGAAATTCTTCCTGAGTAATCATTAGCCGCCTCCGACAAAGCTCACGATTTCTACACTGTCGCCGTTTTGCAAGTGCGTGTGATCATATTCGGATTTCGGCAAAATATTCCCGTTCAGTTCGACAGCCACGCGTGATTTATCGTAATTCGCAGACTCGATATATTCGCTCACGGATTTGCCGTCAATTTTCACAAATTCGCCATTGACCTTCACCATTTGATTATCGCTAAACGCCCCTTCATAATAAAATAAATTTACACGTCAACGGAATTATATCAGGAATTTTCGATAATTTGTGATAACATGTAGCGAGTTTGAATGGAGTGTGAGTATTAATGCGTTTTACGAAAATGCACGGTTGCAAAAATGATTTCGTAATCGTGAATTGTTTTGATGAGAATGTCGATAAGCCAAGCGATGTTGCTCTGAAAGTTTGCGATCGTCGTGACGGAATTGGTGCGGACGGATTGATCCTGATTTTGCCAGTTGACGGAGCTGATGCGTTCATGCAGATTTACAATTCAGATGGCTCAAAGGACACAATGTGCGGAAACGGCATTCGATGCGTTGCGAAATATCTATACGATCACGGGCTGATTTCACCTGACAGACGCGAATTTTCGGTCGATACTCCGGTCGGCGTGAAAAAAATCGCTCTTGAGATCCGCGATGGCAAAGCACAAATCATTTCCGTAGACATGGGTCAACCAGTCATAACCAGCGAACTCCCTGAACAAATCAACGTGAACGGCAAATCACTGAGATTCTTCGGAATAGACACAGGAACACCTCACTCAATTTACTTTGTACAGGATAATCATGAAATCGCGAATATAAATTCCTGGGCAGATTCAGATTTTGCGCGTGAAGGCGTTTACTTTGAGAATCACGAACGTTTTCCTGAACGCACTACTTCGGATTTCGTCGAGATAATTTCGCGTGACGAGATAAATATGCGTGTGTTCGAACGTGGCTGTGGTGAGACAATGGCTTGCGGAACGGGTGCTACAGCGTCGGTTTATGCGGGCTTTCTCGCGGGAAAATTGAATCGTGAAGTTCTCGTGCATTTGAAAGGCGGAAATTTGCGAATACGTGTTGCTGAGGATAATCACTGCTTCTTAATCGGACCTGCAGTGGAAGTTTTTTCGGGGGAGTGGCTGTCATAATGCGAAATTTCAAAATTTGCTTGCTGGTTTTGCTGCTGGTGTTATTACCCGTAAAAGTTTTTGCGAACTCGTTCAGCTATCTCGATGATTCAAAATACAAGATCGGTCTCAGTGAGAAGAGCGCGGTTCGTGAAGCCGTGAAGGATACATTGCCGAAATCTACGCTCGTGTATATCGAAGGCGCAGAAGGTCTCATGGCTCTAAAAACTGAGAAAATCGATGCATTGATTGATGAGCGTGCGTGGGTGAATGCTGCGTTCGAAGAAGGTCTCACGGGTGTGAAAGTTCTGCCTGATTCTCTGCCATATGAAATCAAAACTGCTGCGGGTATTTCGCGTGCGTCGAAAATTCCGGATTTGCGCGCGAAGATAAATCGTTTTCTCGCTGAACTTAGAAACGACGGAACTCTCGCGGACATGTACAAACGCTGGATACTTGACAAAAACTACACGATGCCCGAGATAACTTTGCCCGACAATCCAGAATTTACACTCACAGTCGGGACAGTACCATTTCTTCCACCGTACACGTTCTACCTGAACAACGAGCTAACCGGCCATGACATAGAACTCATGCGAAGATTTGCTGCGTGGTTGGGAGCCGGGCTTGAAATTCGAGAATATGATTTCAACGGTGTGATTGCTGCTGCCTCAGCTGGCAAGATTGATATTATCGCTTCGGCTTTGCAAATTACGCCTGAACGTGCGGAAAAAATCGATTTCTCAGACGTGATCGTGTCGTCGGATTTCGTAATTCTTGTTCGTGATGAAAATATTGCATCAAGTTACGCGCATGTGAAAGACTTGGCTGGGAAGCGAATCGGAGTTCTAACCGGCTCAATCAATGGCGACGTGACTAAATCCGCAATCCCTGACGCGAAGATCATGTATCTGGACACGCGAGCGGACCTTGTGACAGCTCTGACCTCGGGAAAACTTGACGCAGTTTGCATATCCGAACCTGAAGCAATCTCTGTTGAATCCGAAACTCCAAACGTGACTTACATTCGTGAGTACATGAGAACTTTTGACACGGCGTTCTGTCTGGCAAAAAGCAACACACTCACGAACGATTTGAACGCGTTTATAAATAAACTTGAATCCGACGGCACACTGGCTAATCTGCGCGAAACCTGGTTTAGCTCGGACGAATCGAAAAAGCTCATGACGGATTACGAGAATTTACCCGACACAAACGGCGTAATAAGATTTGCTCAGGATAATGCGAGCGCACCGTTCGCGTATTTGCGCGATAATATCACCGTTGGCTATGAAGTCGAAATTCTTGCGAGATTTTGTCGAGAAAAGTCTTACAGGCTTGAGATCGTCACGATGGATTTATCCGCAATGATCCCTTCATTGGAAGCTGGACGCTGCGAAATTGCTGGCGGTGGTGTAGCTGTAACTCCTGAACGCGCTGAGAAAGTCAATTTCACCGTGCCAAGTTACAAAGGCGGAATAGTTTTGCTGGTAATGAAATCGCATGAAAAATCGCATGAAAAATCCCTGCCCTCGCTTAGAGATTTTGACGGGAAACGGATCGCACTGGCTGCACCCACAGCGTATGATCTTGCAGTACGAAAAGAATTTCCAAATGCGAAAGTTGTCTATATCGATAATTTTGCGAATCAGATTACTGCACTCTTGAACGGACAGGTTGACGCGGTCGCACGTGATGAGCCGGGAGCAATCTTAATTGAAAATATCAATCCGCGTTTGACGCATATTCCCGAATCTTTCATGACGTTGGACGCAGCGTTTTTCACAGGCAAGAGCGCTCGAAGTGAAAAATTACTATCAGAACTTGACGAATTTCTCAGCACAAACGAACAGGACGGCACGCTCGAAAATTTACAGGAAATCTGGTTTGGCACGGACGAATCACGAAAGCTCATGACGGATTACGAGAGTTTACCGGATACGAACGGCGTTATAACTTGCGTTGAACACGGGACACATCCGCCATATTCATACGTTCGCGACAACAGGCTCGTGGGTTATGACGTGGAAATTCTCGCAAGATTTTGCAAATCGAAAGGTTACGCGCTGAAAATGTCCATGGTCGAATCAAACGCTCTGCTCGAAGCCGTAAATTCCGGGAAATTTGACCTTGGCGGAGGCGGAATCGTAATAACTCAAGAGCGCAAAAAACTTGTGAATTTCTCGAAGCCGATTTACAGAACCAGAGGTGTGTTGATAATCTCGAAGCCGGAAAACGAAGCTACACAGTCTACACAGGCTCTAAATTCAGACTCGTCACATTTTGCTGATTTTACTGACGGATTGGCAGCCAGTTTTGAGAGGACGTTCGTGCGCGAGGACAGGTGGCTCTTGTTTATTCAGGGGATCTGCGTTACGCTTGTTATCACAGTACTTGCAATTCTATTCGGGACATTATTGGGATTTGCGATTTACATGTCGTGTCGAAACGGAAATATTATCGCGAATGCACTCGCAAATTTCTTCGCGTGGCTGATTCACGGAATGCCGGTCGTAGTCTTGCTGATGATCCTGTATTATATCGTGTTCAGCAAAGTTGACATTCACGGAATCTGGGTAGCTGTGATTGCTTTCACGCTGACATTCGGAGCGTCGGTTTATGCGATGATTCTTTCCGGCGTTAAAGCGATTGACAAGGGACAAATTGAAGCTGCACTCGCACTAGGCTTCAGTGACATGCGAGCGTTCTTCACGGTGATTTTGCCGCAAGCTGCTTTACATTTCATGCCTGCGTATAAATCAAGCATCGTGGAACTTGTCAAAGCTACAGCAGTCGTAGGATATATAGCAGTTCAGGACTTGACAAAGATGGGCGATATCGTCCGCAGCAGAACTTACGAGGCATTCTTCCCGTTGATAGCTGTTGCCGTGATATATTTCGTTCTCGCAGGAGGTCTGAATTTCTTCACGAGGCTGCTTCATAACAAGTTGAAACCCGAGAATCGCAAAGCTGCTGAAATTTTGCGCGGAATTGACACGCATGACGCACACTAAAGGAGCTGAATTATCATGATAAAACTTGAACACGTGAGTAAATCTTATCCGGACGTAACGCCGCTGAGAGATATAAACGCAGAAATTCACGACGGAGAAATAATAACGCTAATCGGCTCATCGGGAACAGGAAAGAGCACACTGTTACGCTGCCTGAACTTGCTTGAGAAGCCCTCATCTGGGAGAATATTTTTCAACGACGAAGAAATCACTCGAAGAAATTACAACGTATCGAAATTGCGTCAAAAAATGGGAATGGTGTTCCAGAGTTTCAACCTGTTCGGGCATTTAACGGTAATTGAGAATATCATGCTTGCTCCTGTGAAAATCAAGCACGTCTCGAAACAGGAAGCTTACGATTACGGCATGAAATTACTTGCTCAGGTTGGATTGGCGAGTAAATTCCTGAATTATCCTGACGCATTATCCGGCGGTCAGAAGCAGCGTATCGCAATCGCACGCGCACTCGCAATGGATCCCGAAGTGATACTTTTCGATGAGCCTACAAGCGCACTTGATCCAACAATGGTCGGTGAAGTTCAGTCAGTAATCCGTGAACTCGCAAACACCGGCAAGACTATGTTAATCGTAACTCACGAGATGAATTTTGCACGCAGCATTTCGAATCGTGTTTTCTACATGGACGAGGGCGTAATTTACGAGGACGCGACACCTGAGAAGATATTCACAAATCCCGAGCGCGAAAAAACCCGCATATTCATACATCACTTGAAAGTTCTTGATATTGCGATTACTCCTGATGATTTTGATTTCCCCGGGACAGTCTCTCAGATTGAAAATTTCTGCGCGAAAAACCTCGTGCCGTATAATCTTGCGAAGCGTTTGCAATTAGCGTTTGAAGAGTTAATCCGCCAGATATTATTTCCGGTTGTGAAAGGAAATATCAGGTTCTTGGCCGAATATTCGGAGTCAGCTTCGAAACTTGACGTGACAGTTGCGTATGATGGCGCGCCATTCAATCCGGCTTTGTCTGAGAATGCTCTGTCGTGGTCAATTCTGAGTGGCATTGTGAGAGATTTCGCTCATTCAGCGAGTGATGGTGCAAACCAAAATATGCAGTCAGGGTGTGAAAACTTGAAAATTTCTCTGGCTGCATTGTTATATTACGCGCGATGTTCGTGATATATTTTCCCGTCAAGCTCTTTCCATGCGAATGAGCCGTCATTCAGAAGCATGTAGCTGTTTGGGCTGGCATTCGTGGCTGCCAAGATGAATGTTTTCAAAATTTGCTTGTTGGTTTTGCTGCTGGCATTATTCTGGAATATATGCGATTTTTCCGCAAATTTGGCGCAAAAGAATTGATTGCAAAAAATTAACCGGTGTACGCGAACACATCGGCTAAAATTTGACTTAGATTTTCCTGTTACGTTTTGCAAAAATTGCCACGAAAATTATTCCGAAGCTCAGAGCAGTGATTCCGGAATCGCAACCACCGCCACCACCAGATGATCTAGTAATATATGGAGCAGGTTCTGGATTAGGTTCTGGTTGGGGTTCAGGCTCGTCACCGGTCACATAAATCGGAATGGAGCAAATATTTTCCCCGGCTTCGTCTTGCAAAATCACGAACGTAGTCCCTGCTGCAACACCGTAAATTTTCCCATCAGCTATGCTCGCGATCGAAGCGTCATCAATTACAGGAGTATGACCCGCGAATAACGAATCGTCTATCTCAAGATATTCACCTGCTTTTACAACAAACGGTTCATTCTCAATAACGTTTATTTCTGCGGTCATTACGCTATTAAGATTATTGGCGCATTTCAAAGTGCAATCAACTTTGTAATTTCCAGCTTTAACTTCGGATTTCACAGGAATTAGAACGTCTATACTTTCGTTTTCTGCTAGATCAAATGAAGCTGCGAAATCGTTGTCAAAAAGTTGTGATGTCAATTCAAGTCGAGCTGTTGTCGGTGAGTTGAACAAGTTCGTGATCGTAACTTTGATTCGCTGATTACTTACACTCGAAAACAGAAAATCCGGCATTACCGAACTTATCGTGCAATCATCAGGATTACCGAGCAAATTCATCTCACGAGCTTCTTCAAGTGTGAGTTCTTCGACAACTGGATAAGGCACGTCGGGTGAAATCAACATCGGAATTCCTCCTAACGTGTTTACCGAAAGACCGCCAATAGCTCCGCCAACAAATTTGAGATTAGCCCAATCATTGTAGGACTTCGGGATAATTTCGGTGTTCGAGTTAGTTGGGGCACCATCTCCATTCTCCAGGTAAAAATCCGCCGTTGTATTAGCTTCGATTTTTCCGTCGCCATTAAAGTCTACCGGCTGCCTTGCTAAACCCGGATTGTCTCGACTTGGTGATGGCGATGACGCTTGTGGAGTAAAGAACGTGTATTTTATAAGTTCATAACGCTCATAACCCAAAAAACTTGACGTTGAGAGTTTCCATTTTGCTCTGAGTCCCGAGACCCGCCTGTTAGTCTGTCCTTCAGGATCAAGTCCCAAATTTTCGTTAATATGCTGCTCATCAAGCGAAACTAATTCGTATTCGGAATAATTTACTCGTTCAAATATGTCGTTGATAGCCAGACCCGTATTCTTATACAGGTAATTCATGATGCTTAGATAATTGGGTTTGTAGTTAACGTCATCATTTCCACCATGTTGCAACCCTAAAGTATGACCAAGTTCGTGCATGAATGTTACCGCTGCGTGCATATCTTCATACACCTGCTCACCTTCCTCAATCGTAGCAAGTAGATTAACCCAATTATTCTTGATTAAACCGTACGCAACGAGAAAAAATTGTCCCGGATGTCCTTCTGCTACTTCTGCTATACCCATTAAATCAATATTGGCATGGTATCCATCACTGATCTCGTTCACGAAAACGCAGTATCTCGCTACAGTCCAGTATTGCTCGGGAAAATACTTTACAGCCATACTATTCCAGTTGCGCCGGTATTCTCCTAGCACAAACACATCTTGGTACGGTATCGCTCTACCTTCTATCAAGTGTAGATTTATGCCATGATTCTTGAACTGTGAAACTACTGCTCCAAGCGTGTTAGCATCTGGTTTCAAGTTCTTTTCACCGACCGAGACTCCGAACATTTCCCAGTCCGGAGCTTTATACATCCAATCGTAATATACGAATATGTCCGGAACATTCGGATCAGCACCCATCGCTCGCAAATCAACGTCAATAGATCCGTCACCGTCAATGTCTACGCCATCAGTTTCCCAAACGTCAGGCAGTCCATCGCTGTCAGTGTCACGCGCTTGCTCAATAACCCAGTCAGCAACAGTCAGCATCAATTCGTAATAATTCGGACTGTCCATATCAATAAAAATTCCGCCTGTCTGCGAATACAAAGGTTCGTAATGCGCTTTAAGACTCGACCTGCTCACTACAGATGTATACACAGAGCTTTCTCTTAATTTCTGCGCCGTAAAATTTATGTCCCAGAATTCGCTACCATTGTCAAAACGCTTAGTATAATCTTTAGACGGAGCATCTGTAAGCAAGAATGCAAAACACGACGCACCTTCGCGAAAAAGATTCGCGTATCCTCCGAATATATGGGAAATAGCTTCAGTTGGAGTTTCCGGCACATCTTCGCCACCACCAACACTAATATTAGCAAGAGTACTCTCGACCAGTGATGTATCTGAAGTCCACTCGTTATCATCAGCAAATTTGTGAACAACTGTGGAATTTTCACCGTCAGAATACACGTCCCTGAACTCAATGATCGAAAATCGAATATCAACATCGTTACTCTCAAGATACAGCGCAAAAGCAGTTAAATTCGTCTTTACAGAATCAATATATCCACCCATTGAGCCAGTCGCATCGATCAGAAATATGAAATCCGCCTTTGCTGTCTTAACTTCCGCTGAAGTCCGGATTTTCTGTGGACGAGTGAACACCGCTGAAGGAGCAACTTTCAGCCTACTGAGGTCAGGAGAATTTGAGTGTTCTCGAGCCTCTGCATTAGAAATTACCCCCCCGTTTCTGCATACACAGCACTACAAAGCGTAATCACGCACCATGATACTAAAATTAGTATCGCCGTAAACTTTTTGGTAGTCATACAGACCCCTCCTATTTAGACATAAAATTTTAGTGCAAAAACGCATTCCGCACTGAAAGTATTATACAATTCAGAACACGTTTTCGCAAGAAAAACAAGTATTACACGCGATACTCGTGATATATTTTCCCGTCAAGCTCTTTCCATGCGAATGAGCCGTCATTCAGAAGCATGTAGCTGTTCGGGCTGTTGCTCTCAGAATAAGCATATAGGCGTGAACGTGAAATTGCAGCAAAATATGCAGTCAGGGTGTGAAAACTTGAAAATTTCTCTGGCTGCATTGTTATATTACGCGCGAT
>CAJOEM010000039.1 GCA_905233725.1 uncultured Synergistales bacterium | reverse complement strand
AAGACCTGCTTTCAATGAAAAATACCCTACAAGTTCTGAAGAATGATTATCTCTCACAAGGTACGTTCTCATAACTCCATTATTTTCATCGTCAACAGCCATATTTTTAAGATAATTCGCAAGTCCTTCTCCACGAACATCTTTCACAGAAAAATTTTGAATATCTGCAATATCATTCTTTGATGTGCCAAGATGATCGCAATAAAACGCATCATTTTTTAGTATTGGCATTTTCAGTTTCCGCTCCTATTTCAGCTTTTCTTACTTTGAGCATTTCTGCGACTAAACGCGCACTTTCAGCTTTCATTTTTTCATCATCAACCGGCGGAGTGTTTAATATGTGTTGAAATATTGCTTTTCCCAAGTTGGAAGGGAGATTTGTCATACAAGGCTTTCCATATCTGCGACTATCAATAACGCTCATTTTTTACCTCTAAAATTTATAAACTTTATGAAAATTATACAATGAATTTTTCATGAAATTTTTTGTATTCTACAGCAAATAACGGGTTTGTCAACAGCATTCACACTTCGCAAGTGTTATAACAGGAAACATTAACGCGCAAAAATTAACAGCTCCGGTGAGTGTGAAATTTCTCGCTGAAGCTGTTTTTTGTTGTCTAAAATCCGAAGTTGAATAAATTATCGATTAACTGCTCTTTGAACTGATCCGATGTCGAAGTTTCCTCTGAACCATTAACACCTTGACCAACTGGAATGTTCAAACGCATCTTGAATTGTGTGTCGTTCTTTTGCTGCTCTTCGGAGTCCTTGTTTAAGACGTTTATCGGCAAAAATTCCTCGAGTGATTTCGTGATCTGGAGATTTAATAATTGCAATTTGTCCCATGAATTCGCCAGCGTAAATCTCACGTTCTGAAAATCCCGCTTCTTCACTCCCAAAACTTTACCTGCTGCGTCACGTAATGCGTTGCCAGTCAAGCCTCCCGTCATTAACTGGAAAACTCCTTTCATAGCGCCGAGTAGTTGGTCAAGAATCTTCAGGTCGAATCTTCCGTCGCATAATAATCGCAGGCCCTTGCCCGGAATCCCCAGAGAGCCATTAACCGAGAAATATCTGTATAAAGGCTCGTTCCTGTCAGCTGTAGCTTGTGTGCCAGGATTCAGGAACAAGTCCTGGCCATTCCAGAAAAACGTTCCGAGAATTTTCTCGAAGCTGATCTTTTTCGTCGGTGAGATCTTGTTGATTATGCTCATCTTGTGCAAATAGCCCGGTCCAGTGTGAAATTTTCCGTCCGCAAAATTCGTGGGCATTACTCCGAAATTTCCCTTCGCTTTCACGTCAACGTCAACACTGCCAACTAACTCGCCCTCTGGTAAAAATTTCGTCACAAGCTTCCCAAAATCCAGGTGTCGAACTGAAATATTGCTCTTCCATGTGGATTTGTTCAAGTCAACGTCAACGTTAGAATTTATAATGCCGTTGCTGATATTCGCGCTGCCATTCTTGATCGTGATTGTGTTCTTTGCTGTCGAATAAATTACAGGAATAGCTATGTCGTTCACGTCGATTTTGTCGATTAAGCTGATTTTCCTGGAATTTACGTTCACGTTTATCGGAGCGTTCGCTTTTGTCGAGCCGTCAACTTTCACAGTCAAATTCCCATTCACAAGTCCGCCCATATCCGGCATCTGCGTCTTGATTGCTTTGTCGATATTCAGCGGCTTCGTATTCACAGTGTAGTACCAGACGCTGTTTTTCTCACGCAAGTCAACGTTTGCGTCTAAACGAAATTCGTCAATGCGTGCAGCTGCATTAATATCAAAACGATTCTGTGACGGAGATTTGAGCTTAACAGAAATATCTTGAATCTTCATGGCGTTCGCGTAAATCGGCGAGTTCACGTCGAGATTTAATTCCGGGTTCGCGACAGAGCCTTTGAGCTTGACTTTGCCGTTCAAGTTGCCCGTAACTGGTGACGAACCCATCGCTGCTTTCAAAATCGGTTTCAACTCGAGATTCTTGAAATCCACCGTGAAATCCAGATTGCTTTTGTCGAAATTTCGCTGGTTAATATTCACTTTGCCATTGCCGGTAATTTTTGCGTCGTTGATTTTTGCGTCAAGATTCGTGATATTGATTCTCTGCATGTTGCCGTTAGCTTCGAGAATTACATACGGAGAGTTCACAAGATTTCCTACATGAACATTCTCGGATTTGACACTCGCGTTCACGCTTGCATTGCTAAGATTTCCCTTTACATTCACGTTTCCGCGAACTTGTCCGGAGACAGGCATGTTTTTATCCTGCAATTTCATAGCCGTTAATAATCTCGCAAGATTTATGCCCGAAGTTGAAGTTGACGCTGCAATATCAAGATGCGGATTCGCTGTGTTAGAAATATTCACGTTGCCATGAAAATTCACGTTGCCACCAGGAAGCGATATTCTCGAGTTCGCAATGTTAAGAATATTATTCGCGAATGACACAGGAATTTCCAGATCGCCGATTCGAGTTCCTGCGTAACCTGCGTTTTTGCCGAGTAATCTTGCGTTGGCTTTTATCGTCTGGATTTTGTCGTATTTTCCCGAAGCACTCGCTTCAAGATCATAAATTCCAGACACGTCGCGTAATTCACGAATAGTTCTTGGTTCGAAATTATTTACGTTCGCATTGGCTCTGAAATCCGAAGTGTTCAAATTTGCGCTCGCATTCGCCGTGATGAGACTTTTGCCGAAATTCGCCCGGAATTTTTCCAGAATTGCCTGCCCACGCTGATGATTATATAGCAATTCCGCCAGAATATCATTCAGTGTGAAGCCGTTCGCTGATAATTTCCCGGACGTTATCTTCGCACTTACACTCAAGTCGTCAGCTATGACCGTTCGAGCAGTAATTTTCCCCGCAGGTTTTGTCACAGATTTTGCCAGCTCCGGAAAAGTTTTTATAACCGTCGGCAAATCAAGATTCACGATTGAGACTACAGCTTGCGGCTTGAAATTACCCTGAGAATCCTGAGTTGCTTCACCACGCGCGAATAATTTCCCGCCGAAAATTTCCCCGTTCAATGCGAGTTTGGGAGCTTGGCCTGGTTTGAGTTTTGCATTTGCTTTGAAGCCCTTGAGAATTTTCAGACCGGCAGCCGATATGCCAGGAATTTCCGCATAAAAACTCCCGTCTGTGTTGCTAAGAATATCGCCCTCAAGAACAGTCTTAACGTTGAAATCCACGAAGCCGTTTTCTCCCTCGAGTTTAGCATCCGGAGCAGCAATTCTGCCAATCTCACGCAGCGAAATATTCTCAGCTCTGCCAGCAGCGTTCAGGCGCAAATCTTGCGTGTCAAGTTTCGAAGTAAGATTAACATTTGCAGCTTTTGTCTTGAGTGTCGCATCAGTCAGGCCGAAAACTTTTCTGCCGTCCCAGTCAAACGGCACTCGCAAATTAAACGGAATGTCCATAACTTTGCCATTCGGAACAGATAATACGCCCGAAGCCGTTATCAAATCCTCCTGTGTCGCGAAATCTTTAACGCTCTTCACGAACACGCGCCCGTAAATTTTCCCCGAGAAATCAATTTCAGGTTTGGGAACGAATCGCCAAATATCATCAAGTCCAAGTACAGCAAATTCCGCACGCAAATCAAACGGCGGCAACAAATTCCCGAGTACCTGCGCAGAAATCTTTTCACCGAGTCTGAGATCACTTGACGAAATCTTCAGCGGCGAAAAATCCATGAGTGCTTTAATTTTCACGGGCAGAATTTTCTCGTCCGAAATAATATCCGTGTTAAGCAAAATATCCCCGGATTCATTCAGCGAAAATTCATGAAGATTCACGTTCGCAAATTCCGACGCAAAATCAATATCGCGAATTTTCAGGTTAAACGGATTAAGCTTGATCGAGTTTATATCAAATGCTTCGTCTTCGTCTTCATCAGGTGATTCATCGTCACTCGTCGCAAAATGATTCGCAATCGTCATGACTTTTTCGAGACTGGATTTCACGCCGCCAATTTCGAGATTTTTCACGAACGGCAATCCCCCAAGAATCTCGTTCTGCACGCCGTCCAAGACCAAATCCCAATCCGGACTGACCGATGCGTAATCCAAACTCAGCAAATTCTCATCGCCGGAAATAATCCGCAAATCCGAAATCGCTAAGCCATCATGAATCGAACCGTCAATGTCGCGAATCTCTAGTTTCATCGGGTTCAGAAAATAATTCCCAGCGTAACGAGCAACTGGCAAAATCACACTCCGTCCGATCGGCAGCCAAAATAACGCAGCACCTCCCGCCGCGAGAATTATCGCCAGGAATATCAAGAATTTCACAAGAGACCAAAGTCTTCTCAAAATATTTTCCCCTTCTGCAAACGTTATATTAAAATTTTACGTATATTATATAATCTCAGGGACAAGAATATGACAAATTCTTGCGTAATTCAACTCTTGCGCTAAAATGCGTTATGTTGAATCAGGAAATTTTTGTGAACGTGAAATAATTTTGTAGGGGGAAATTTCGATTATGGCTTCAAAGAAAGCTGTTGAGACTGAATTTACAGCTTCTAACGAGAACGAACCAGCTAAGAATAAGACAAAGAAACGTGAGAAAAAATCCAGCACGGCAACTAAATCAACAACCAAAAAATCTGCGAAATCTGCGAAATCTGCAACAACCAGGAAATCCAGCACTGCGAAAAAATCAGGAGCAAAATCTTCTGCCAAATCCACAAATTCGCGCGGGAAAATTCTTGTTATCGTCGAGTCACCGTCAAAAGCTGCAACGTTATCCGGAATCTTGGGAAAAAATTACGTCGTCAAATCCAGCAAAGGTCACATCAAAGATCTTCCCAAAAGCCGCCTTGCAATCGACATCGAACATGACTTCAAACCGGAATACATTCTCGTCAAAGGCAAAGCTGCGTTGAAAAACGAGTTGCTCAAAGTTGCGAAAGATGCTTCGTCAATTTTACTCGCCTCAGACCCGGATCGTGAAGGTGAAGCTATCGCATGGCACCTGGCTGATGTCTTGGGAGTTGATATTTCCGAAAGATGCCGCGTGAGATTTTACGAGATTACGGCAAACGCTATAAAAAATGCAATCGCAAATCCGGACTTCATCGACTTGAACAAAGTTGACGCACAACAAGCTCGAAGGATTCTTGACAGGCTCGTCGGCTACAAGCTAAGCCCGCTGCTCTGGAAAAAAATCCGTTACGGACTTTCGGCTGGTCGTGTGCAATCTGTGGCTCTGAATCTCATATGCGAACGTGAGCGCGAAATCCAGGCTTTTATTCCAGATCCGTACTGGGTCATAACTGCAAAAGCTGAGAACTCGAATCGCATTTACGAACTCAGACCAGACAAACTCGACGGCAAAACACTCCTGAAAAATTCTCTGCCGTTAGCGATTAACACTCCGGAAAAAGCTGACGAGATCATGAACGAAATTCGCAATAATAAAATCATCGTCACGGATTTCAAAGCGAAAGACACTCCACACGCATCACCAGCTCCGTTCAGAACCAGCACACTCCAACAGGAAGCTTCACGAAAACTCAACATGAACCCGCGGCGCACAATGAGTATCGCTCAGGCTCTGTACGAGGGGCTGAATGTCCCGGGAAAAGGCCACGTAGGATTAATAACTTATATGCGAACTGACAGCTTGAGACTTTCAAACGAGGCTCTGGATTCGTGCCGTAATTTCATCGCAGCGAATTTCGATAAAAAATATCTTCCGGAAAAAGCAAATATCTTCGGCAACGCTTCAAAATCCAAAAACAGCAACATGAAAGTTCAGGACGCTCACGAGGCAATCAGACCTACAGACGTAAATCTTACACCGGACGAGGCTCGAAAAATTCTCACACCCGAACAGCACAGACTTTATGATCTAATCTGGCGGAGATTCGTAGCAAGTCAAATGTCACAAGCAATCACAGCCAAGGCAACGTTGAAAGCTCAGGCAGGTCGTGTTACTTTGCGCTGTGATGGCGAGAGCATGGTCTTCGATGGCTGGAGCAAATTATGGAATCTCGACGTGAAAGGCGAACAGATCGCGAAAATTAATCCAGACGAAATCTTAAAGCTAATCTCGCTCGAAAAAGAACAAAGATTCACACGTCCACCGTCCAGATATTCCGAGGCAGGCTTGATAAAAACTCTCGAAGAAAACGGCGTTGGCAGACCCTCGACTTATGCGACGATTGCAGCAACTCTTGATTCACGCGGCTATATTGAAAAAAACGAAGAAAAACGATTTTCCCCAACAGCATTGGGCATGACTGTTGACACGTTTCTTGCGCAATATTTCAATCGCAAAGACTTGTCATCAATCGTTGACGCAGGCTTCACGGCTCAAATGGAAAAAGAACTCGATGAAGTCGAAGAAGCTCAGAGAAAATGGCTCGATGTTGTGGGCGAATTTTGGCAGGAATTTTCGACTACGTTGCAAGAAGCTGAAGGTGCTGAACGTGTGCCGTTGCCAGAACCTGAGAAAATCGGCGAGGAATGTCCCGAATGCGGCCATGATTTAGTCAAGAAGCGCGGAAGATTTGGCGAATTTATAGCTTGCTCGAATTATCCAAACTGCAAATACACGCGACCAATTCTCACGTCAATCGGCGTAAAGTGTCCGAAATGTGGCGGCGAAATCGTCAAGCGCAAGAGCAAAACTAATCGAACGTTCTACGGCTGCTCGAATTATCCAAACTGCGACTACACTTCATGGAACAGACCGACTGGCGAAACTTGTCCTGAATGCGGCGAGGAATTGTACGTGAGAGGCTCGAATATTTTCTGCGCGAAATGCGGCTACAAAACCGAAGCGTTAGATCTCGTGAGTGAATAGCATGATCAAGATAATCGGAGCTGGACTTTCTGGCTGTGAGGCTGCGTGGCAAATTGCTAATCGGGGCGTTGACGTTGAATTATACGAGATGCGCCCTGAGAAATTCACGCCTGCTCACAAGACCGGAAATCTGGCTGAAATAGTCTGCAGTAATTCGCTTGGTTCTGAGAATAGTCCCGAGAGAATCACGGCTGCCGGCATATTAAAAGAAGAGCTGAAATATTTTGACTCGCTGATAATTTCCTGCGCTGAAGAATCACGAGTTCCTGCTGGAGGAGCATTAGCTGTTGACCGTGAGAAATTTTCTGGACTTGTAACAGAGCGAATCACGAATCATGCGCGGATAAATCTTGTTCGTAAAGAAATTTGCGAGATTTGCGAGATTTGCGATTCAGGTGAGAAAATCATAATTGCTACGGGGCCATTAACATCTGATAATTTGGCTGCGTATTTGCGAGAGAATTTTGCCGGAGAATATATCTCGTTCTATGACGCAGTTGCGCCGGTTATTCTGAAATCGTCGATTGATATGTCTCAGGTATTCGTGGCTGGACGCTACGGACGCGGTGATGATTATATTAACTGCCCGATGGATCGTGACGAGTACGAGAGATTCTATTACGAACTTGTTCATGCCGAGAGAAATTTGCCGCACGATTTCGAGACCGGGAAATATTTCGAGGGCTGCATGCCTGTTGAAGCGATTGCTGATCGTGGAATTGACACGCTGCGATTCGGCGCGATGAAACCCAGAGGCTTAATCAATCCTGCGACGGGTCATGAGGCTTATGCAGTTGTGCAGTTGCGTCAGGATAATTCGGACGGCACGCTATATAACATCGTGGGATTTCAGACGGGCTTGAAGTGGGGAGAACAGAAACGTGTTTTCTCAATGATACCCGGATTGCAAAATGCTGAATTCGTTAGATTAGGCGTTATGCACAGGAATACTTCGGTGAATGCTCCGGCGGTTTTGGACGAATTTCTGAGAATACGCGGACACGAGAATATTTTCCTGGCTGGACAGATTACGGGTGTTGAAGGCTATATCGAAAGTACGGCTATGGGACTGGTTGCAGGATTAAACGCGCTGTCTTTGCGAAAATTTCCCAGAGAAACGGCGATTGGCTCACTACTGAATTATTTGCGTACGACTGATGCGAAACATTTTCAGCCGATGAATATTAACCTGGGATTATTTCCTGAGATTGGTCTTGGTCAGAAAATCCGCAGCAAAAAAGATCGCGCAAAATTTCAGCGTGATAGAGCCTTGAGTATGATTAGCATGATTAGCGAATTATGATTTACGTGATCGGCATTGGCTCCGGCGAGAAAGATTCTATGACGTTCGGAGCGTGGGCTGCTCTTGAGAAATGCGATGTGATTCTTGGCTATCGTAAATATGTCGAGTTAATACGCAAATATTTCCCTGAGAAAATTTTTCGCGAATATTCGATGCGTGAAGAAATCAAACGTTGTGAATATGCCCTGAAAATTTCGCGTGAAAATCCGCAGCAAATCATTGGGCTTATATCTAGCGGCGATTCTGGAATTTACGGAATGGCTGGGTTAATTCTCGAACTTGCAGATGCAAATGGCGATTCGCAAATTGAGATTAAGATTATTGCTGGAGTGAGTGCGTCGAGTATTTGTGCGTCGATATTGGGTGCGCCGTTAATGAACGATTACGTCGTGTTGAGCCTGAGCGATTTGTTGACAGGATGGGAAATTATCGAGCGTCGAATACGTGCAGCATGTTTGGGGGATTTCGTGATTTGCGTTTTCAATCCGGTAAGCAAAAGTCCGAAGCGTCGTGAAAATTTCCGGCGTGCGTGTGAGATTATGCTGGAATACAAAACCCCCGATACACCGTGCGGATTCGTGCGTAATGGGGGGCGTTATGGTGAAAGCTGCGAGATTATGACGCTTTCTGAGATTGCTGATTGTGAAAGTGAACTGGATATGTTCTGCACGCTCATAATTGGCAATTCTCAGAGCAGAATTATTAACGGCAAATTCGTAACTCGTCGAGGCTATGATATGTGATTGATTATGAAATCCTGCAGCTCGTCAATTCCAGAAATTTTTCCGGATACGCTTGACGTTATAATCGGAACATCGAGCGAGTATAACCCGGATTTAACATATTGCATGAGAGTTCCGCGCCATTTTCCCCGAGCGATTTTGTCAGCTTTTGTGAACACGACGAATATATTCACGCCCAAGTTTTTTAGCCATTCCTGCAATTCGCGATCGTTTGCGAGAAGCCCGTGGCGGAAATCAACAAGATGACACACGAATTTCAGATTTGCTCTGTTGCGCATGTACGCCGAGATTAATCTTTGCCAGTCGTTGCGTTCGGATTTGCTGCGAGCCGCGTAACCGTAACCAGGGAGATCTACAAGCCTGAATATGCGCGGATTATTATTCTGGGAATCCGTGAAACTTACTTGATAGAAATTTATGCTGCGAGTTTTGCCTGGAGTTGAGCCGGTTTTTGCGAGTTTTGCGTTTAACAGAGCGTTAATAAGCGAAGATTTGCCGACATTCGAACGTCCTGCGATCGCAATCTCGAACACGCCGTCTTTTTCCGGGATAAGTTGACCGGAATCGAAACACGTTGCCTCAATTCCGGCCTTGAAATTTATATTACGCAATTTACTCGAATTTACGCAATCGTAATTTCTTTGCACAGATACACGTCTTGAACTGCGTTGATAATCTGCACACCCTCGCTCATCGGACGCTGGAAAGCTTTGCGCCCAAGAATCAAGCCCATGCCGCCAGCTCTCTTGTTAATTACAGCCGTACGAACTGCCTCGGACAAATCGCTCGCACCGCCTGAAGCACCGCCAGAGTTAATCAAGCCTGCACGACCTGCGTAACAATTCAGAACTTGATAGCGCGCCAAATCGATCGGATTCTCAGTCGTGAGTTTCTCGTACATTTCTTTCGAAGTCTTGCCGTAGCCTTTTCCCATCGCTGGATAACCGCCGTTGCAATCCGGTAATTTCTGTTTGATAATATCAGCTTCGATTGTAACGCCGAGATGATTCGCCTGACCGGTCAAATCTGCTGATGCGTGATAATCCTGAACTTTGTCATCTTTCTTGACTTTGAACGCAGAATTTCTCAGATAGCACCAGAGAATCGTCGCCATTCCCATCTCATGAGCCTTGTGAAAAGCTTTCGAGATTTCCTGAATCTGTCGGGTTGACTCAGCGCTGCCGAAATAAATCGTAGCTCCAACTGCGACTGCTCCGAGTTCATAAGCCTGTTCGACCGACGCGAATAATACCTGATCGAACTGATTCGGGTACGTCAATAACTCGTTGTGATTGAGCTTGAGTACGAACGGAATTTTGTGCGCGTATTTTCGTGCGACTGCGCCTAAAACTCCCAGAGTTGTAGCTACAGCGTTACAGCCAGCTTCCATTGCGAGTTTGATAATATTTTCCGGATCGAAATATATCGGGTTAGGACCAAACGATGCTCCGGCGGAATGTTCGATTCCCTGGTCTACCGGCAAAATCGAGATATAACCAGTATTAGCTAATCTGCCGTGACTGAATAACGTCTGCATTGCGCGTAAAACAGGAATCGGTCTGTCACTGCCAGCGATGACACGATCAACGAAATCAGCTCCCGGAACCGAGAGCATTTCCTTGGGAACAGCCTTGCATTCATGCGTTAATAAACTCTCAGCTTCAGAGCCTAACAACGCTTCAATTTTTCCGTATTGCATTCTAGAAAAAACCTCCGTATTTCAGATTTAAAAATATCTTACCAGTAAAATATTATACTCCGAAAAAAGTTAATTACGTAAATCGTTAGGATTTATTCCAATGTCGCGCAAAATTTCACGCAAAAGTCCTAATCCTATGTTTTCACCTGAATGAATCGGGATTACTGTAATTCTTCCGTCTGAGTGAGCATAAACTGCATGACTTCCCTTTTGTCGAATTTTGCGAAATCCCTGGGATTCTGCCATATGAATCAAATCACGTGCCGTTAATGCTGGCAAATGAGGACTCATGCAACACTCACTTTCTGAACACCAACAAATTCTATCGGAATAAATTCTTCATTGTTGATCTCTTCAAGGCATTCAAGATAAAGAGAAAGAGCTTCTTCCATATTGCGATTTAATTCATCGAGAGTTCGCCCTTGGGTATGGCAACCTGGTAATTCTGGAATGTTCCCTACATAAAATCCGCCTTCATCTTTTTCGATTACCATTACATATGATTTTTTCACGTAAGAATACCTCCGAATTAAAAAATATTTTACCGACGAAATATTATACCTCCGAAAATCATATTTGCTCGCATTTTTTCAGCCATTCATCGAGAAACTTCATTTGTGCGTCCGTGTGGAACCAGTGTTCGCCGCCCTTCATGACAGTGAGGCTTGCCCCGATTTTGTCTGCAAATCCGAATATGATCTCGTGTGAAGTCAGCGCATCATTTTCGCCGTACAAAATATGCGTTGGGATTTTCCAGATTATCGGCTGTTCCCTGACGTAAGACAAATATTTCCATGAAAGATTCTCGCCAAACGACGTTGTTATTTCCTGTTTTTCGCGCAGATCATTTTCTGTTATGTTCGATAACGCCATCATGTTCAGAATTAGCTTTTCCATGTCAACAATCGGCGAAATAAAGAACGCGCAATCCACGTGTCGAGCTGATAGCGCATTCATCGCAAAAAAAGCCCCGATACTGTTCGCAATGACAGTTACAAAATCATATTTTTCACGCATGTCATCGAAAAAATCGCAAAACTCCACACGTGCGTCCCAAGGTGTCTGCGATTTGTAGTCAAGTCCCAGAACGTCACAATCGCGAAAAATAGACTTGTAGTGTTCTGACTCGTTTGCGCTCCCACCTTTTCCGTGAATGTAAACAACAAGTTTTTTCATAAACATTTTCTCCCAAACTTTGCGACTAAATTTGCTCCCATTTATCTTTAACGTAATCTTGCGTGTTATCGACAAAATCTTTCGCGTAAGTATTATAAGCTTCTTCTGCATGATCGCGTACAGGCTTCAAAAGTCTGCTTACAAAATACCCGATTACAGCCAAAATTGCGAATCCGATCACGTAGCCGAACGTCGAAAATATTTTGCTCTCAAACCAGTCCCAGGATTTTTTCCCGAGTTCGAGAATTTTCTCCAGCAGCCAGTAGAAATTCTTGAATAGCCAGACTATACAGAACCAGATTCCCGAAAGCAAACGCCAAATCCATTGAATCAAGTAATACACAGCGTAATAAATTCCCAATCCAGCGTAGTAAATTACGTTCCAAATTCCAATCGCAATCCAGTAAACGCAGAACCATATTCCCAAGAGCAAACGCCAAATCCCAATCGCTAGCCAGTAAACGCAAAACCAGATTCCCTGAATTAAGTAATATCCGGCGTAATAAATTCCCATCGCGAGCCAGTAAATACACAGCCACACGAAATACACCGGATAATAAATCATCGCCCAGATTGCGCCAAAAATTCTGCCGACGCAGCCCGGGCTTTGTGATTCTTCGGGTGAAGCTTCAGCAGCAAACGCAACAGCCGCAGCTCCACACACGCAGATTATCATCAACACGCAAAATATTTTTCTCACG
>CAJOEM010000038.1 GCA_905233725.1 uncultured Synergistales bacterium | reverse complement strand
GGTGACGAGACATCATACATGCTGCCATCACTAGCGACTGCGTATAATCCGGCTGCTACTTCGGAATTTACGTTTGTGTAGAGCGTGTCTGTTCCGAAGAAATCCAAGCTTACGATCTCAACACTTCTCAAATCGTTCAACACATTTACGCTAGCTGCATTCGATGAATAAATACTTGTGCCGTTGTTATCGTTGGGATTGTGTGAAAAACAGAACATCTCTTTTAAGCCAACGTCTTGACTATCAAACGTAATTTCAGCGTAGAAATTTTTTCGTGTTTCATCTGACGGCAGAATTATGAAGATTTTAGCATCATCGTTTTCTTCGTCATCAATCGCACAGAATATATCATCAGAAATTGCTACGTTCGACCGCACTCGTAATTTCACGGTTTTTGAATCGTTCCCTGAAAGCATTATCACGGACGGTTCAACATCAAAACTAAACATTTCTATAAACTTTAATTTTTCGCTCGAACTTGTCGATTTTGTGACAGAATTTGCTGTGTCGCGTTTTACTGGTGAAGCTGCCGAATTTTTACCGAACGTTTTGAATTCCAATCCCTCACCTTTCAAGAGTGCTGCAATGCTCATGCCAACAGAATTTTGTTGACCGATGTGTCTGTGCTCGTATTCTGCGCCGGAGTAGCCGTGACTGCTGTTGCCAAAATCTCCCGCCGCACTTGAAGCTCCGATGTAAACGTCATTGCGTTCACCGTGAAACATGATTCCTGATGTCAAATTCCGAACTAACATTGCCATATCCGCTATATCTTTTGCAATCGAAACTGCTCCTATAATTGGCACGAATTTCATACCGATTTTTTGCACTGTCTTCGATCCGTAACGCTTCAAAATATCCGGGAAAAATTCCTTGAACGCCGTAAAAAGCACTCCGGGAATATCTCGATAATTGTAACTAAACTTGTCTCCAGAATATTTCAAATGTACAAGTTTATCGAATACGTCACCGATCAAATCCTGCACCATTTCATCGCGTACATCCCCATAAATTGCGTACATCGGGACATTCGCCGGAAATCCGTAACTCCGATCTGCATTTGTTGCTAACTCATTCAGCCCGATTGTTTGTGTTATTGCTGCTAACCCTTCAGCACTCAAAGCCTGAATCGGGAACATGTATGCAATCGCGAGCTTTATAGATTGGTTAAATAACTTGTTATCTGTCATATTATTCAAGAAATTATCAAGATTTTCCGGTACCAACAACAAATCTGCCCAAGGTGTACCGCGATGAGGAGTTGCGACAGTTATCAATCGTCTGACCATGCCTTGTTTGTACGAGCGATAAGACCAGTTGTTGCCATCATTGTATTCTTTGCCGGTCTCGTTCAAAAATCTTCTCATGACAAGACCGCCAGAACCATACGCAATCACATCAGCCCGTGTGCAAACGATTCCTCTGTCAGCATATTTCTTGAAAACTTTCGCTAACTCGTAGAAAATCCGATTGAATGTTCCGTCGGAATAAGCAGCGTTAATAACTTTACTCGGAGCTAATGTATTCTGATAATTTGCAAAACTCACGTCAAATCCAGAAGCTTTCAACGTTTGATAAATTCCCTGATTTTTCCCGAAACCGAAAGTTTTTGGAGAGCCGAAAAGTCCATGAACCAAAACAACCGGAGCAGCTTCAATCGTGAGTTCCAAGTCCTGTTCAAGTGTTTCCAATTCAGAATCATCAGGAGAAAATTTCACGTGTACTTTGAATTTATCTGACGGGAATTTTTTGCTATTCGGGAAAACTTCTGGAGCAACTAACACAGCAGAAGCCTGATGTCCCCAACCTCCGAGATCAGTAGTATGTAATACTAGCGATGATGTCGAATTTTTCCTTCTGTCCGTTAATTGCTCAAGTTTCGCTCCGATATTATCAGCCAGTTCAAATCTAACACTTCCGGGATTTTCAGCTTGTACTCTCAGAATTAGTCGTGAATTTCCATCCGCAGTAAAGCCCGATTTGCCGTAACTAGCGTAGGGCGCATCAGCAACGTAACCTTCAGTGATTGCGAATTTATTTTCGTCCAAGTACGAGCCGTCAGTTATGTCTTGAATTAACACACGATTACTATTTGCACGTTCCAGAACTGACACGTTAATAGATTCTTTGATCGTAACGTCCATTAACGTGCCGTTGGGTGAATGCGTTTGATAATTGTAGTGCAGTTCCGTGATGCTTTGGGGAAAAACAGCAATTCCGGTCGCTTCGTCATAATGCGTAGGACTTAACGTGTTTCCCGCACGAATTGAATCTGCAACGACGTTCTCAACGTTAGAAACCCAATTCTTCAAGTCAACTTCGTAACCGTCAGACGTAAACTTAACTTTCAAGCCATCTCTGGTTTGACCGTGACAACCAAGAACATGTAAACTAACATTGCGTTCCAGATCGAGTTCCGTGAGATGATTATTGAAACATCCCAATTGAGCCAAGCCTACACAATTACCAACGTCCAAATTCTTCAGTGATGTATTGAGTGTCCATAATTGTTCGAGAGCTGAGCAGCCACTCACATTCAATTCAGTCAGCGGATTCTCATCACAGCATACATAACGCAACGAGCTGCAAGGGCTTAAGTCCAGCTTTTCCAGCTGATTATGATCACAGTGCAAATATTGCAGACTTGAGCAACCACTCAAATCCAGCTTAGTTAGTTGGTTATTAGTGGCGTAGATTGTCTGAAGGGAACTACAACCGCTAACGTTGACATTTTTCACCGTACCGCTATCAGCAAAACCCAGCACTCTAAGGCTTGAACACCCCGACGCATTAACTGAAACAAGCTCTGACCCAGTACAATGAAACTCAGTAAGATTCGACATGCCGCTGATATTCGCGTTGACGATTTTTGTGCCCGCCAGATAGATTCTTTTCAGGTTGGGGAGTTTATCTATACCGGTCAAATCCGCAACTTCACCTGTAATGGCGATAAAGTCCTTGTGATTAAGTTCGTAATCGTTCAGGATCCCGTCCTTGTAATCTACGCTGTAGTCCCATGTGTAATACGTTACTACGTCGCCCTGGCTATCTGTGTAGGAATGTGGAACTTGTTTCCAACCGTCGAACCAAGCTAAATTATGTATCCATTCACGAAGAACAGGATCAGGAAATGTGGCATCAATATCAACGTCTCCATAAGCACACGCGCTCAATCCGGACACAACGCTCAGAGCCAACAAAACTGCGAGAAAAATTCTAATTTGCTTCCACATGAAAATTACCTCCCAAAAATTAATTTTGTTTATTATTGCACAAAATCCTATCAAAAGCGAGTTACTTTGCCCAAGATTGCGAAAAAAATAACTCCCTCGCCATCAGACGAAGAAGCTATTTTAATTAATCAAGCGTTACCATTTCAGTTCGCCATCGCCACCCATTAGTTTCGTCATCTCCTCGATGTGTTCTAAAGGGAACGGCGGTGATGAAATCGGCTTCATGGCAAGTGACATAAGTTTCATGGGATTATCGTCCGCTGCAATGCGATTCGAACTCAATGCTCCACACACACGGCAGCGATGAATAACCGCCCACTCGCCATCTTTCCTGACCCAAACAGAAATCGCTTCCATTACGCCACCGCAATCAGCACTTCGATCGCCTGGGTCAATATCCAAGTGCTGACTCGATAAGCAATACGGACAATGATTCCTGTGCCTTGTTCCTGCGCCCGTCGGGACAACTGTCCTTCCGCAAACTTTGCAAACAAAAGCCTCGTCGCAGGAATGATTCCTGTAATAATTCTTGTCAAATGATTTTTTCTTGTTCTCGCGATTCATATACCAGATAACCTCCTAGAAAGTAAAAGTAAAATCACAAAACTTCCGGGAGGTCGCGAATTTACAGCAACCCCCCAAGGTTACGCTGCAATATCCGTTAGTATGCTAAATCTTCTCAAAAAGCATTCTCCTTCTAAATAGATATACACTCATATACGCTCACACTTTACGCACTCACACTCGCTGTGTTATTGCGAACTTTCTCGGAGAATAATTCCTTCAAACAGTTCGACACGACTAATACAGCTAACGTCATCAATGCAAGCGCAATTATCAACTGCAAGCCGTCAACCATGAATACGAAATTCCCGCCGGAAAGCTTCACGAATATATTATACACGCTTATGATTAACGCCGACATCGTTGCTACAAACATGAACGTCATCGGAATATATAACATAAAGCCTTTACGCCCAGTCACTCGCAAAAATACAGAAAGCGAAGTCAATACCAACGCCGACAAAAGCTGATTCGCTGCACCAAATAACGGCCATATGCTCGCGTATCCAGCCAGGCACAGCGCATAAGCAAATGCCAACGTGATCAAAGTCGCAACGTAATTATTGCAGATTATCTTCACGAGAATATTTCCCTCTGAACCTGCAAAAAATTCCTGCAGAGACATTCGGCCAATTCGCGCTACTGAATCAATCGTAGTCATCGCCAAAGCCGAAACACACATCGTTATAACGCAAACCGAAATATCAGATGGCAATCCAAACATCGAGAAAAATCCGCCTATCGCCCTGCTGAAAATCTGGAACGGTGTACCAGTCGGAAGTCCGCCTCCTTGTGCTGCCGAACATGCTATTACAAGCGACACTACTCCGAGCAATACTTCTACAAGCATCGCGCCATATCCTACGGTCAACATGTCTCTTTCATTCGAGATAGATTTCGACGACGTGCCGGACGATACAAGACTATGAAATCCTGAAACTGCTCCACACGCTATCGTTATAAATAATATCGGGAATAGCGGCTGACCCTTAACGTTAAATCCTACGAACGCCGGCATCTGAATCTCAGGATTCGCAATTATAATGCCAATCGCTCCTCCGAAAATCATTCCCAAAAGCAAAAATACGCTTAAATAATCTCTCGGCTGCTTCAACAACCACATAGGCAAAACACTCGCTACAAAACAATACGCAAATACTACATAACGCCACTTGTTCGCGTCAAAATACATCGGGTTCATAATTCCCACCCATAACATCGCAAACACAAGCATTATGCCAACGATAAATTTCTGCAACTCAAGTGCCTTGGAAAATCTCAGGAAAAATCCGAACACCATCGCTACGAATATATATATCATCGAGATTGACGCAGCAGCAGCTCCAGGTGTATTTAACGAACCGTCCGCATTAAATCCGTTGAAAGTATTCGCCAAAATATCCGCAAACGCAGCAATTACCAGCAACGTGAACAACCAGCAAAACAACAGGAACAATTTTCGCCCGGTCTTGCCTATGTAACGCTCGATTATCAAGCCCATGGATTTCCCGTCATTCTTCACACTCGCATACAGCGCCGTGAAATCCTGAACCGCTCCGAAAAATACTCCGCCAACTAACAGCCACAAAAACGCTGGCAACCAACCAAACATCGCCGCAATAATCGGTCCCGTAACAGGCCCAGCTCCCGTGATTGAGTTGAACTGGTGAGAAAATACCGTGAAGCGAGACGCAGGTACGAAATCCTTGCCATCTTCAAAACGATACGCCGGAGTTCTCGCAGTCTCATCAATTCCCCATGTCTTCACGAGCCATCTGCCGTAAAACACGTACGCCAAGATCAATACTACAATCGCAATTCCTACTAACGTTAATCCGTTCATTCTGGAAAATCTCCCCTTTACAAATTCACAAATTTATTCCGAATATTATAGCTACTTTTTCTCAGGTTTGAAGAATACCGTATCATTATTATTCGCGTGTGCGTACATTTCGCGTAATTTCGGCTTCTCAATTTTGCCCGTGGGATTGCGCGGAACTTTCGCAAAGATTATTTTCCTCGGGCGCTTGTATCTTGGCAACTCTGTGCAGAAACGATTAATCTCATCTTCTGTGCACGTCATGCCTTCTTTCACCTGAATTATCGCAGCAGAAATTTCGCCCAGTCTCTTGTCAGGCAAGCCAATCACCGCAACATCGTGAATTTTCGGGTGCGTAATCAGGAAATTCTCAATCTGAACCGGGTAAATATTTTCGCCGCCCATGATAATAACATCCTTCTTGCGATCAACGAGATAAATAAAGCCGTCCTCGTCTTGCATAGCCATGTCGCCGGTGTAAAGCCAGCCGTCTTTAATCGTCTCAGCCGTTGCTTCAGGATTGTGATAATAACAAAGCATTACTCCAGCACCCTTCACGCACAATTCGCCAGTTTCGCCTTGTTTTACGATTTCGCCTTTGTCATTCACGATTTTCGCTTTCCAATTATAGCCTGGTACGCCGATTGCGCCGACTTTGTGAATGTTTTCGAGACCCAGGTGTACGCAGCCAGGTCCAGTTGACTCAGATAATCCGTAATTCGTGTCGTATTTGTGATTCGGGAAATATTCGAGCCAATGCTTGATCAACGACGGTGGCACAGGTTGCGCGCCAATGTGCATCAAGCGCCACTGACTCAAGTTCCTGCCTTCGAGACTCAATTCTCCGCTGTCGAGTGCCGTCAAAATATCCTGACACCATGGCACAAGCAGCCACACAATCGTACACTGTTCAAGCGACACAACATCAAGAATCGTTTTCGGTGACGTGCCTTTGAGAATTACCGCGCGGCTTCCGGTGTACAGCGAGCCGAACCAGTGCATTTTCGCTCCCGTGTGATATAACGGCGGAATACACAGGAAAATATCATCATGCGTCGTCAAATGATGTTTCGCTTCCATTTGGGCAGACTGCATCAAAGCTGTGTGATTATGCAAAATCGCTTTTGGAAATCCTGTCGTGCCGGACGAGAAATATATCGCTGCTTCATCTGAGTCCTCAACAAGAATTTTCGGGGCAATCGACGAACAATTACTCACAGCTTCAGAATAGCTCTCAGCGAATGACGGACAGTTATTCCCGACGAAGAACAGCAAATATTCGCGGCTCGATGATAAAACCGTATTCTCAACACGTCCGATAAATTCCGGGCCAAAAAATAATATATCAACATCGGCTAATTTCACGCAATATTCGATTTCATCAGACGAGTACCTGAAGTTCAACGGCACAGCAATCGCTCCGGTTTTCATAATTCCGAAATAAATCGGCAGCCATTCCAGACAGTTCATGAGCAAAATCGCAACTTTTTGACCCTTCTTCACACCGCGTGATAATAACATGTTCGCGACACGATTAGCTTTCTCGTCAAAAACTCCCCACGTGATTTCACGGCGATACGGCTTCGACGACGTTGGCTGAATCAGCGAGTATTCCTTCCAAGTTACGCGAATTGGTTCTTGGATTTCCGGGTTAATCTCGACCAGTGCAATTTCGTTTTCATAAAGTTTACTGTTACGCTCCAGTAAATCAGTTATTGGCATTAAACAAATTCCTTTCTCAAAAATAAATTTATCCGAATATTATACTCTTGTAACTTGTGAATTTCTGTTATAATCCATGCAAGAGAGAAAGTGTGAAAGTATTCATTTCTTCTCTCCTGTGAAGCATGGCAATATCAATAGCTTCACGTCTGAGCTTTATGGCTCAGTGGATTGAAATAAATAAATACGGCTAAATAATTTTAACTAGGAAATGAGATTGCGAAACATGATTAAAGATGCAATAGTCAAAATCGTAAACAAAGGTGACCTGACTTACGACGAAGCCTACAAAGTCATGAACGAAATTATGAGCGGTGAAACAAGCCCTACTCAGAACGCTGCATTCCTGGCTGCATTGTCGACTAAGAGTGCGCGCGCTGAAACTACGGACGAAATCGCTGGGTGTGCTGCTGCAATGCGTGAACATGCTGAAAAAGTCAATCACGAATTTGAAACTCTGGAAATCGTCGGAACTGGCGGAGATAACGCTTACTCGTTCAACATATCAACAACTTCTGCAATTATCGCGGCTGCTGGTGGCGTAAAAATTTCCAAACACGGAAATCGTGCTGCGTCATCACAGTGCGGAACGGCTGACTGTCTCGAAGCGTTGGGCGTGAATATTAACCAGTCTCCGGAATTGTGCGTGAAATTGCTGCGTGAAGTCGGCATTTGCTTCCTGTTCGCTCAGAAATATCACACGTCAATGAAATACGTCGGCTCAATTCGCAAAGAACTGGGTTTCAGAACCGTCTTCAACATTCTTGGACCATTAACGAATCCTGCGTCACCGTCGATGCAAATACTCGGAGTTTATGACGATTATCTGGTCGAACCATTGGCGCAAGTTCTCGTGAATCTGGGAATTAAGCGCGGAATGGTCGTCTACGGTCAGGATAAACTCGACGAAATTTCCCTGAGTTCCCCGACAAAAATTTGCGAAATTCGTGACGGCTGGTTCAAGAGCTACACGATTACTCCGGAGCAATTCGGCTTCAAACGCTGCAAAAAATCGGACTTACTCGGCGGAAAACCTGCTGAGAATGCGAAAATCACACGCGACATTCTCAACGGCATTGCAGGTGCGAAACGTGAGGCGGTCTTGCTCAATGCCGGCGCAGCTCTGTACATCGGCGGAAAATCTGCGGCTCTGGCTGACGGCGTGAAACTTGCTGCTGAACTTATCGACTCAGGCACAGCTCTGAGAACTCTGGAGAAATTCATCAAGTTGAGTAATGCGTAACATGAATATTCTGGACGAACTTGCAAATTTCGCGCGTGAACGTGTGAAACTTGCTAAGAAAAATCTCCCGTTGGAAATATTGCGTGAAAAAGCTCATTCACTTTCAAGTGGCAATTCCGAATTCAGATTCGAGAAGGCTCTTGAAGGCGATGAGCTTTCGTTTATATGTGAGTGCAAAAAAGCCTCGCCATCAAAAGGAATCATTTCTGAGAATTTCCCGTACCTGCAAATTGCGCGTGAATATGAAACCGCTGGAGCAGATTGTATCTCAGTCTTGACAGAGCCACGCTGGTTTCTGGGCAGCGATGATTACCTGAGGGAAATTGCGAATGAAGTCTCGATTCCAATTTTGCGAAAAGATTTCACGATTGACGAGTACATGATCTATCAGGCGAAAATTCTCGGAGCGTCGGCGGTGTTGCTGATTTGCGCGATTCTTACTGAGTCGCAGCTTGTCGAGTATTTGCAGATTTGCGATTCGCTGGGATTATCTGCACTGGTTGAGGCTCATGACGAATCCGAAGTCAAACTTGCAATCCAATCTGGTGCGCGAATAATCGGCGTGAATAACCGCAACTTGAAAGATTTCAGCATTGACACAGAAAACAGCCGTAGATTACGCGAATTAATTCCCGAGAATGTTATATTCGTGTCCGAGAGCGGCGTGAAAAATCATGATGACGTTCAAGTTTTGCGCGAAATTGGAGCTGATGCTGTTTTAATCGGCGAGTATTTGATGCGTGCTGCTGACAAGAAATCTGCGTTAAAAAATCTGAAAAACTTGCGATCATGACCAGAGTGAAATTTTGCGGATTATCCAGACTTTGCGACATAGATTTTGCGAACGAATTGAGACCTGAATATATCGGCTTCGTGTTCTGGGAAAAAAGCAAGCGTTACGTTTCTCCCGAACAGGCTGAGATTTTGCGAGAGAATCTTGCGCGAGAAATTCTCAGTGTAGGCGTATTTGTTGACGAGGATTTTCGAAAAGTTGCGTCTTTGGCAAATTCCGCAGTAATCAACATGATCCAGCTACACGGTCATGAAAACTGCGAATATATTCTGAGATTGCGTGAATTGACGAGTGCGAAAATCATTCAGGCGTTCAAGATTCGTTCGAGTGCTGATATTTTTGCAGCGAATGCTTCGATTGCGGATTACGTTTTGCTCGACGCTGGAAATGGCACGGGCAGAAAATTCGACTGGGGATTTGTATCCGGAATCAGCCGCGAATATTTTCTTGCAGGCGGGCTTGATGCTGCGAATGTTGCGCTTGCGATTCGTGAATTGCGACCGTTTGCTGTGGACGTGAGTTCGGGAATTGAATCTGACGGCGCGAAAGATTTTGCGAGAATGCGAGAGTTTATTTCGAAAGTGAGATGTTAGAATGAGTAATTCAAGAGGGCGATTTGGCATTCATGGCGGACAGTATATAACAGAGACGCTGATGAATGCAGTGATTGAGCTGGAGAAGGCGTATGATTTTTATAAAAACGATGCGGATTTCAACTCAGAATTAACGCGATTATTTAACGAGTATGCCGGCAGACCGTCGAGATTATATTACGCTGAGAGAATGACGCAAGATTTGCACGGTGCGAAAATTTACCTGAAGCGCGAAGATTTGAATCACACCGGCGCACACAAGATTAATAACGTTCTTGGTCAGGCACTGCTCGCGAAGAAAATGGGCAAAACTCGATTGATTGCAGAAACTGGTGCAGGTCAACACGGAGTTGCTACGGCTACAGCTGCTGCTTTGATGGGAATGTCTTGCGTAGTATTCATGGGCGAAGAAGATACTAAGAGACAGGCTCTGAACGTATACAAAATGCGCTTGCTCGGTGCGGAAGTTGTCAGCGTAAAATCCGGGACAGGCACGTTGAAAGATGCAGTTTCTCAGGCGATGCGCGAATGGACGAGCAGAATTTCTGACACGCATTACTGTCTTGGGTCTGTGATGGGTCCGCACCCGTTCCCGACAATAGTTCGAGATTTTCAGGCAGTGATTTCTCGCGAGATTAAGTCGCAAATTCTTGAGCGTGAGGGGAAATTGCCGGATTTCGTGATTGCGTGCGTGGGCGGTGGTTCGAATGCAATCGGCAGTTTCTGGCACTTTATCAATGACGCGAGCGTGAAGTTAATTGGCTGTGAAGCTGCTGGCAAAGGTGTAGATACATTCGAGACTGCTGCAACGATAGCTACGGGACGCTTGGGAATCTTTCACGGCATGAAGTCGTATTTCTGTCAGGACGAGTACGGACAGATTGCGCCGGTGTACTCGATTTCTGCGGGGCTTGATTATCCCGGCATAGGACCCGAACACGCATATTTACACGATACTGGACGCGCTGAGTATGTTCCGGTTACGGACGATGAAGCAGTTCAGGCGTTCGAATATTTGTCGCGAATCGAAGGCATAATTCCTGCGATTGAATCGGCTCATGCAGTTTTTCACGCGATGAAGATTGCTGGGAAATTATCAAGAGAGAAAATTATTGTAATAACGATTTCCGGACGCGGCGATAAAGATTGTGCAGCGATTGCTAGATACAGAGGGGAGAATATCAGTGAGTAATATTTGCAAAGCATTTGAGAATGGCAAAGCTTTTATCCCGTTCATAACTTGCGGCTACCCAGACCTGAACGTAACGTATGAATGTGTGAAATCCATGTGTGAAAATGGCGCGGATTTGATCGAGTTAGGCATTCCGTTTTCTGATCCGGTTGCTGAAGGAGTCGTGATTCAGAACGCGAATTTCCGAGCATTGGCCGCTGGAGTTACGACGGACAAAATTTTCGAACTCGTGCGACGCTTGAGAATTGACGTGACAATCCCGTTAGTTTTCATGACGTATGCGAACGTGATTTTCTCGTACGGTTCTGAGAAATTTATCAAGATTTGCGCCTCGATTGGCATTGACGGCTTGATAATTCCGGATTTGCCGTTTGAAGAGAAGGGGGAATTTTTGCCGGATTGCAGGAAATATGGCGTAGATTTGATCTCGATGATTGCGCCGACATCTGAAGCTCGAATTGCGAAAATTGCGCGTGAAGCTGAGGGGTTCTTGTATATCGTTTCGAGTTTGGGAGTTACCGGCACGCGAGAGAATATCACGACGGATTTGTCTGCGATAATGCGTTCAGTGCGAGAAAATTCTGACTTGCCGTGCGCGATTGGTTTTGGAATTTCCAGACCCGAACAGGCGCGCGACATGTCAAAAATTGCGGATGGAGTAATCGTAGGCTCAGCGATAATAAAAATTCTGGAAAAATACGGCACAGAATCTGCGAAATATGTGAGAGAATACGTCAGGAGTATGAAAGATGCGATAATTTAAGGGAGAGTTGAATTTGCTGGAGATATTGCTTGACGGAATTAAGAAATTTGGCGGTGAAATTATTGCCGCTATACTTTTTGGTATTTTGTTATCGATTCCGGGAGTGCGAAAAATTTTCCGGAAGCTGAAGAACCCAGATGACGATAATGCCGCAGCTCAGCGTGTCGAAAAACTCGAGGAACTTTTGAAAAACGAAATTCATAAGCAATTCGAGGAAGTTCGCAACAATTCCGCCCCAACAACGCAGCGTGAAACTCAGGAACGAATCGATGAGATCACGCAGCAACTGGAGGAAGCTCAGAAAAAGCTGAACGAAACGCGAAAAGAATTAGATGACGCTCAAAAACAAGCCGAATCGAAAATACAAGCTGAAATTCAGCAGGAAAAAGCACGCCTTCAAGCCGAGAAAAAACGACACGAAGAAGAACTTCAAAAAATCGAGGAAGAACGCAAAAAATTAGAGGAAACTCGCAAACAGGAAGAAGCACGTAAACAAGCGGAACTCCAAAAACAACTCGAAGCTCAACGCCATGCCGAAGAAGTCAGGAAACAATTAGAAGAAGCTCAAAAACAAGCTGAAGCTGCACAAAAGAAATTCGAGG
>CAJOEM010000037.1 GCA_905233725.1 uncultured Synergistales bacterium | reverse complement strand
GAGAAATTGACGTTTACGTTCGGGGAAATTGCTGAGGAAGTCGTGAACCCAACCTCCAAAAATCCGATTATCATAATCCCTGGAATTATGGGCAGCAGATTGTTTACGAGTGATACCGTGTTCGACGACAGCACAAGAGTTTGGGGTCCAGTTATTCCATTCGGACTTGTGAATCTTGGCGGAAAAATGGAGTTTGGCAACACACTTCATGTGCGTCCCTGCGAAAATCAAAACGTCGATCTCAACAAGAATGACGGTTCCGGCAACAGCGTTTTCACATACGGGCGCGAATATGGAACGCAAGATGATGATGACCCTGGTGCTTATGCAAAACTCATCGATCGTTTATGCAGCGTCTACGCCGTCGGAACGGAAAATTATCGTCCGGTGTATTTCTTCAGTTACGATTGGCGACAGAGCAACGCTGATAGCGCGAACAAACTAAACGATGCTATTTTGAAAATTTTGCGCGAAACTGGTGCGGGAAAAGTCGATCTCGTGTGTCATTCAATGGGTGGTTTAGTTGCGTCGAATTATTACGTTAGGTACGGAGCTGATCAACTCAACAGCATTATAACTTGCGGAACTCCGTATGAAGGCTCTCCAACACTTATCAACAGCGTTATGAATTGGGATATGCTCGGTCAGGGAGCGAATGTTACCAAAAAATCGACTTGGGAAGATTTAGTCCTAGCCTTTGCTGGTATGACTCGCAAAGTCAAAGCTGCTCTTCCAGGTGTCACGGAATTATTACCGACGGAAAATTACGTCAGAGCGATTCCGATGTGGAAGGATTCATGGATACCTTTCAACCAAGGAGATTATCAAATTTCGTTCGAAGAGTATCAGGATATATGCAGGAAAGTTTTTCCGAGTTATGACGATTCGTACACAGTTCAAGAAAACTTGAAGGACGGCGACTACAGTGCGTTGCTGAAATATGACAAGGCGTATTTCGTTTTAGGGATCAACCAAGATACGATTACTGCGATAAAGTATCAGTTCACGAACAACGATGTCGATCAAAGAATGAAAGAAGATGATCTAAAATATAGCAAGAAAGGTGACGGAACTGTTCCGTATTATTCAGCGAGTATTTGCGAACAACTTGAGAAACTCGGGAATGATCGCGTAGTTAGTTTCGATGCAAATCACGGCGGAGTTGTCAAAGAAGCCAGATGTCTTGACTGGATCGTAGATAAACTTAATAATTCAGCGTCAAGTTTCACCGGAGATCCTTTTAATCCTACAGGTTTCATCGTAGTTAGAATCGCGTGTCCTGTTGACGTAGCAATCAGTCATGGCAGTGAAACTCTCTCATCGTCAACTGAGAATTTCGTCTATAGAACGTCATTCGGTCGTCTTGATATTTTGGGACAAAGCGATGATATTAAAATCTCGTGCATTACTAGTTCCCCAGATTTCTCGGTCGTTTTGCGCGGAACTGATGACGGTACGATGAATTACTCGATTCGCTTCTTCGATAAGGACGAGAATATTTATAAGGAAGACATTTTCGAGGACGTGCCAATCACGAAGCAAACCGTCATTTACACAGGAACAGACGAATCCGAAACTACAATTCTAAGGATCGATCATGACGGCGACGGCATAATTGACGATTATCTTGTGCCAGATTCATCTGAAGGCGTGTTCAAGATTACCAGACAACCTGAAGATCAATACGTGAACGCTGGAGAAAGCGCAGTCTTCAGTGTCGTAACAGATACGGAAAATCTGAACTATCAATGGTTCGTTAATTACAACGATGGCAAAGGCTGGAGTTCACTTTACGATGCGACAGGTTCTGAATGTGTAGTTCAAGCCAGCTTGTCCGATGACGGGAAGCAATATCATTGCCTAATCACAAACTCTGAGGGCAAAACGATAAGCTCGAACGCAGCAGTTCTTCACGTGAGCAGCTCCGGCGGTGAAGACAGACACTCGTTCTACAAAAGTTCCGGAAGCGGTGGCGGCTGTAACTCGTTGAACATGAGCATGTTACTATTAACAATTTTGCTCGCGATTGTGAAATTACCTGATGAAAATCACAAATTCCAGGACAACTCGGAGGGATAATTGTGTGATAGAATTTACGCAAATTATTTCGGAGGTTTAGTAATTATGCGAAAGTTATTTCTGGCATTATTCATGATGTCGTTGCTGGTTAATTCTGCGATGGCTGCGTCAAATTTCGAGCAGTTCGTGTTTAGCGATTCAGGTTCAAATTCAGGTTCAGATTCGAATATTTCGTTCGAGTACAGTTTGTTTGTGCCTGAAAATTCCAGTGCGAAATTCCCGTTGTTGATATACATTCCTGATGCGAGTGCTGCGGGAAAATCTGCGCGTGAGATCGTCGAGAATTATTACGGAGCGTCTGTCTGGATCACAAACGAAGAACAGTCTAAACACCCGGCGTTTGTTCTGGTTCCGGCGTTCTGTCGTAAAAACGTTGCGAATGATTCAAGCCCGCTAGCAAAAAGCGTCGTCGATGATAACTGGAACGTTGATCCTCAGGTTGATGCGCTCATGAAACTGGTCTCAGAACTCGTTGAAAAATTCCCGATTGATGCAAATCGCATTTACACGACTGGTCAATCTATGGGCTGCATGTCGTCGCTTTATCTCAACAGCAAGTACCCGGATTTTTTCGCGGCGAGCATGTACGTTTCGGGTCAGTGGGACATTTCAGTTCTGGGCAACATGACGCGGCAGAAATTCTTTTACATCACGGCTGGCGGCGATCAGAAAGCTTCCGCTGGACAGGACGAGGTCATAGCTATGCTTGAGAAAGCACACGTGAATTACAGCTACGTGACTCTGAACGCGAAACACCCGAATATTGCGGCAATATACGAACAGATTGCACGCGAATTAGGCGCGAACATGATCAGATTTGAGACAGGTTCCGTTTTGAAAGCCGGAGATCGCAGCGAACATATGGCATCGTTTGATTACGCGTACAAGCTAGCTCCGGTTCGAGACTGGTTGTTCAGGCAGTCCAGATAATCGCATGTAACAAGAATCCCTCAGGGCAAAATTCCTGTCCGGGGGATTCTTCGTGTGTGATTATATTCTTGCAACTCCGGATTTTCTCGCGGCATCGGCGACTGCACTTGAGACTGCTGTTCCGACTCTGGGGTCAAAAGCTGCAGGAATTATATAATCCTCTGAGAGTTTCTCGGCTTCGACAAGTTCTGCGAGCGCGTGTGAAGCTGCAATTTTCATGGCTTCGTTAATATCGCTGGCTCTGGTATCAAACGCTCCTCTGAAAATTCCAGGGAATGCCAGCACGTTGTTAATCTGGTTAGGGAAGTCACTGCGTCCTGTTGAGACGATTTTCGCACCGGCGGCTTTAGCCTCATCCGGGAAAATTTCCGGCGTAGGGTTCGCACAGGCAAATATTATCGCGTCACGAGCCATTGAACGCACCATTTCCTGATTGACGCTTCGTGGAGCAGATACTCCGATGAAAACATCAGCACCTTTCATAGCATCGGACAAATTCCCGCGCAAATTCTCCGGATTTGTTATTTCAGCTATCTCGTGTTTAATCCAGTTCATGTTTTTCTCGCGAGACTTGTAAATGATTCCGGCTTTGTCACACAGCGTGATGTTTTTCGCACCGGCTCTGAGCAGTAATTTCGTGATTGCTATTGCTGCTGCGCCTGCTCCGTTTACGGCGATTTTGATCGTATCGAGTTTCTTGTCAACGACTTTGAGCGCGTTGATTAAGCCTGCGAGGGTGATTACGGCTGTTCCGTGCTGGTCATCGTGAAAGACTGGAATATCGCAACGTTCTTTCAATTTGCGTTCGATCTCGAAGCATCTTGGAGCTGCTATGTCTTCGAGATTT
Organism: uncultured Synergistales bacterium; assembly: GCA_905233725.1. GTDB lineage: Bacteria > Synergistota > Synergistia > Synergistales > Aminobacteriaceae > JAFUXM01. Next base: position 9,326 of record CAJOEM010000037.1, on the reverse strand, counting down.
ATGCCGCCGAATGAGCCTGAAATGTTATACACGGTTTCTACGAATTCATCGACATCTTTGGTTTTGACGCACAAAGGAAACGCATCAACACCTGCGAATGATTTGAACAGGACGCATTTACCCTCCATGACGGGCATACCAGCTTCGGGACCAATGTCGCCGAGACCGAGAACTGCGCTGCCATCGGTTACGACTAAGCACAAGTTATGTCTGCGTGTTAGCTCGTAGCTGCGTGAAATATCTTTCTGAATTGCCAGACACGGCTCAGCAACTCCTGGTGTATATGCAAGTGACAAGTCGTCCTTCGTTGAGACGGGAACTGTTGCTATGACTTCGATTTTCCCGCGCCATTGTTCGTGAAGCCTTAAAGATTCTTTTGCGTAATCCATCAAGTTTTACTCCTGGTTAATAATCCATAATATTTACTCGAGATTTTACAGCAAAAAGCGTTACGTATCAAATCAGATTCAATCAAATTCAATCGAGTTAAACTGGATCATTTGCTGTATTCGTGCTAGAATACGCGAAAAAATTATACGAGGTGATCTTTTTGAAACATAAGCGATTGTTTTGTGGCATTGTTTTGAGTTTGCTCTTGACAGTGCCTGCGTGGGGAGAATTTGTAGCTTTAGAACGTGATTTGACGAATGGGAATATTATTTGCAACTTCACATCGACGAGCTACACTGACAATAACGGTAAAGCATTAACAGAGCAGGCTTTGTCTCAGATTTCCGGCTCAGGCTACACGAAGACAGGATTGACTGCTGACGGCAACACGCGATTGATTTTGCGCTACCAGAGCGATTCAGCAGGTGTTGTGAGTTTCAGCGCGCCGAGTTATTTCGTGCTTGAGAATTTGTCGAATAGAGAGATATTGACTAGTTCGACGCAAGTTCAGGCAGTTCGTGTTGGCAGCAAATATCAGGCTTCGGCAGTGTTGATTGCTCCGGAGACTTTCCCTGCGGATTTGACTTTTCCATCTGGGAATTTCACAGTTACGGCGAATTTCACACCTGATACAGGCTCAGCAGTTTCTGAGAATCTGGATTTGACGCTGCGAGCTCCGACGGTAGTGTTGCTTCACGGATTATGCATGGACAGCGCGAAGACTTTCGGACACGGAACTAACATTGGAGTTTGGGACTCTTTGGAGAAAGCCAGCTTTGATGTCGTAGGCGTAAATTACGACTGGCAGAAATTACCCAGAGTGTTAATCTCAAATGATAATAACGTTTTTGTTCGGAATTTCGCTGACATATTCGACGCTCTGAACGAATCCGGAATTGCTTCGACAAGGCTTGATCTCGTAGCGCACAGCACGGGCGGCATAATCGCCAGGCAATTTCTCAGGAACGATCTCGACACCGGAAACAAGAGCGCATTATCGTACAATCAGGGCATGATTCGCAGAGTTGTAACGTTAGCTGCACCGAATAACGGCACACCTTGGGGAAGTTATTTCTCGCGAGGCTTCAGCAGGTTAGGCGCAACCTGGAAAGCCTGGGAAGGTCATTCGGCTTGGGAGTTGGCGTGTGGGATCTTGAAAATTTATTTGGATCAGAAATATCCTGTGAGTGATCTTATGGGTGAACTTGGCAACAGCAGCGGTTATTTGACGGACTTGGGCTATCCGAACGTGCCATTTCACAGCATTTACGACGTACTTGGAACCGAGGGGACTGAAGAACTCGAGAATACCCTGAGTGAAATCAAGAAAGGCGTAGTCGCTACGGATTCGTTATCGTGGCTGCCTGAACAATTTGTTATATCGCTGCAGAAGCATATCAGCACGATTTCAATGGTAGCTAACGTGGTGCCATTGGACGGATTTTTCAACGCGCTTTTCGACGGCAATGAGCACGATTTGTGTGTGGCGGACAAGAGCGCGACGCATAATTTCCCGGCAAATGCTACGACAAAATTCGAGGGTCTGGATTATTCGCATGTTGTAATCGGCAAGAAAGACGCCATAGCTGAGAGAGTGATTGCGCTCCTGAAGGGTGACTTGCAGAACTTCATGGTGAACACGGCTTCAACAAGTCGATATGATGCAGCGTTTGATGTAGCTCTTGCAAATTACGAAGATTATCTGGCTAAGCTTGCTGATGATGCTGATGATTATTCTGAGCTTTACGATGACTCACTTGATTCTCTGGATACCGGAGAACTCACGAAAGAATATTTCGGTGGTGAAGAAGATGATGAAGTCATAAATATACAGAGCTTCACATTCTCGGCTGCAGCAAAAGATGATGACAACAAGTTCAACAACGACGTTTACATGCGTGTAAGTGACATGAAGGGCTCTGCGCAGTTCTTCAAAGTTGCTGAATCAGGAGATATTAGTTTTGAGAATCAGCTTTGGCTTTCAAATGAGAACGTTGGAGTTATTGAGCTCTCGTACATGATGTACAATCCTGAGACAGATAAGACGAGAGTTTCGTATCCTGTCAGGCTGGTAATTCCGCCGATATTGGACTCTGGCGTGAAGCGCGTATTCACACCGAACTCGAAGATTTACCTGAATGTCGGCGATGAAGTTGCTTTGGACTTATTCCTGCAGATTAACGACCGCGACAAGATTTTCAACGTTGCAGCACCTGAGTTGGGCTTGGCTGAATGGGAGAATGAAGATGCCTCAGTTGCGGAAGTTCTCGACACGGGCGAAGTTCGCGCGCTGAAATCCGGCTCAACAACGCTTACGGCGAAAATCACGGAGAATGGCAAGACTTATGATGCGAAAGTTACGGTAGTAGTCCTCTCGGAGAAATCTGACAGCAGCAGCAATTCCTCGAGTCACAGAAGTAGCGGTGGCGGCGGTGGTGGTTGTGATTCAGGCTTCTCGTTCATGACGTTGGCTCTAGTTTTTGCAGTTCAGAAGTTGCGCACGAAGAAATAATTAAAAATAGCGATTGCGAACACCCTCTTGAATTTCGACTTGCGATTTCGAGAGGGCTGTTTTTTATCTCAGAATTCTGTGACAGAATTTCCGTGTTCTTTGATTAGCGCGATCAAATCCTGAGTGTTAATCCAGATTGTAGCGGTATTTTCTAGCGGATGTATGCCGATTTTGCCGTGAGAGAACTCCTTGTCGATGTAAAATTGCACGATTTTATTGCGATCATTCAGCAAGCCGAACGGGGTCACAGCTCCTTTATATAGCCCGAGAATTTCTGAGAGATCTCTTTCCGAGGCGAAACTCAGTCTTCTTGTTGCGAATTGAGCCTGAAATTCCTTCAAGTTCACGACGCGCTTTTCCTTCACGCTAATCAGGTAGTAATTACGCTTCTTGTCATCACGCACGAAGAGATTCTTCGCAATGATTTCCGGATTGGGAATTTTAGCCTCCAACATTTCCTCGATTGTGAAAACCGGAACATGTTGCGTAATCTCGTACTTGATCTGCTTTTGATCCAGCAGTTCGTATAATTCGTTCTGTGTCATGTGATTAATCCTCCGTTTTTTGTGTGTCATGATTATAGCAGCATCTCCGGGAATTTTGCGTATATTGCGTTTGCTGTAAAATTTCGCATCTGGTATCATTAGCTGCAAGAACAAGAAAGGGAGTTATCGCATTTGAAAAAAGAATTTATCCAGAATTTTTTGAATAAGCAGGTCGAGATATTTTTGCGCCAGGATATGCCGAGCGTTACCGGTGTGTTGTTGGGCTTCGATGATGATTTCCTGCTGTTTGAGCATGAGATTTGGTCGCGTGAATTAATCCTGGGTATCAGGCAAATCAACGCCCCGAAAGTCTCGAACAAGCCCGCAACCCAAACTACAGAGGCAATAGTCTCGAACAAATCCGCAAAATCAACGCCTGAAGCAATCGTTCTGCCAGATCGCAGATTCACCGGAGTTTTGACGACGTTTCAGCGTGATGAGCATCGACGTTGGGGATTTATCGAGTCGCCTGAGCTTATCGAAGCCGGAATTCCGCTCAAAGACAATGGCAAAGTCTTCGTGCATATCAACCAGATAACGGATGAAATTCTGCGTGAAAAATTGCTCAACGGTGAAATTGAGAAGCCTGATATTCAGGTTACGTTCCGGTTAACGCAAAATCAACGCGGTATTGCAGCCGATGACGTTCGAGAAGTTGAAAATGTCACATTGGGAGAAGTCGTGAAACTCGAACAAACGCAATCTCAGCCAAAGACAGAGCCTGATAATCTTGACGATCTTTATGATATTGATACGTCTGAACTCGGAGAAATTGATTATTTCCGCAGATATGAGGCAGTTCCTCACGGGGAAATTCGCATAGCTGGAAATAAATTGTTCCGGTTTGATGACGTTGACGTGATTGATCCTGCATTAGCTGTGTTTCTCGAAGTCACGCCCAATGCTGAAGGACAGGCAGTTCGTTTCGTGCGCAAAATGATGTCTAACGGGAGATTTAAGGCGATCAAAGTTCAAGCAGCAGTGCCGTTCCCCGACGATAAGCTCAAGGAATGGGACAGCCTGATCAAGAAAGCTGAAGAACGTTTGCGCCTGGAAAGATCATAGCGTGTTGCAGAAAATTCTAGGGCGAGTTTCCGCAGCTGAAGCCATAATCGGAATGTTTGCGATTGCGAAATATATTTGTGTGATATGTTTCGAAAATGTTGAGAGGTTTCTCTTACTGTGGTAATATGTTATGTACTAAAATTTTTCAGGAGAGATGGAACATGGAAAAACATAGAAGCGTTACTTACGAATCATCGAATTACAGGAACAGAAACAAGTTCTCAGATGATCGACACAGGTCATTGCGTACGGATTTCTCGGAGAGAGAGAAGTCCGAGATTTTGTCGCGTGTGAAATTCGTCGGAGCTGCACGCGCTGCACGAGAAGCAGGGGCATCCAAAGAACTCGTCATGAAATGGATTGGCGAAATTGATGCGAGAATCTCGGAGCTAAATTCGGAATTGGAAAAGCAAATCGTCACGATCGCCACGGAAGATAATATTCCAGAACCCCCAAGCGTCACACCAAGCAAAGCACCAGCAGGCTCAGTACGCGGGAAACGACACAATGCCGAAGAACGTCTCGTAATCTGGAATCGCGCTAATGAAGTCGGACGAACTCAAGCTGCACGCGAATACGGCATAAGTCCCGTAACAATCGAGAACTGGAGTTGGAAATACGGCATGAAAACTCCCCCGAAATAAATATACATGGAGTGAATGCAGTGCGAAAATTTCTTGCAGCGATAATATTAATCTCGAGTTTGTTTTCGGCGGCTTCGTCAGTGGCTCTCGAGAAGATCACGAAGCTTGCGTCGTTACCGGTGGCTCAGTGGCAAAAGACAGCGAGTTTCCCGGATTGGCTTGGTCATGTCGATGATACGTTAGCGATTAATAACACGATAAGCTTTAACTTCTGGCACGCTCAGGGCAAAATCTATCTCAAAACTTCCGAACGCCTGAAGAGTTTCGACATGTTTGTGAACAGTACGCGAATCGAAACGTCTGAAATCAAGCGCGCTGGAATTTACGAGATCGACGTATCTGAGCTAATGCTTGACGGTGTGAACACGATACAAATCTCGAACATAAATCCCGAGAAAGACAAGAATGTCATATCTGTTTATGTTCCGTATCCGGTGATATTAAGAGGCTCTCTCGAAGAATCCGGAATACGCTCTGAAGCTCTCGAACTTGTATCCGAAATCATAGATTCAGACATTGCGAGAGGCTTTCCGAGTGCGCAGTTAGCCATAATCCGAAATGGGCGACTGGTCTACTCGAAATCCTGGGGGAAAAATATCACGACGCGAACTCTCTATGATTTGGCATCGATAAGCAAAATGCTTGGGGTGAATTACGCGATTCAGAAGCTTGTCTCAGAGAAAAGACTCGATATTGACGCGAAGGTCTCAGATATTTTTGGGCGCGAAATGACGAATGCGCAATTTACGCTTAGGGATTTGTTATGCCACAGGTCAGGCTTGCCACCAGAAATTTACTATCATGATATGAATTACGATATTTCGAAACGCAAACATGACGCGAAAGTTTCGAATCCGTTATATACAGGTATCGATGGCAGTCCCGAAACGCGTGCGAAAACTCTCAGAGCAATTCTCAGGACTCCTTTGATTAACAGACCTGGCGCTAAAGTCGTATATTCTGACGTAGGATACATGTTGTTATGTTTCGTTGTGGAAAAAGTCACGGGACAAACTCTCGATACGTATATGCGTGAGAATTTTTGGCAGCCTCTGGGATTAAATCGCATAACATATAATCCGCTGAAGAATAATTTTTCGCGCGAAGATTGTGCTCCGACGGAAATTTACGGCAACACTCGTGACGGCAACATGACTTTCACCGGGATCAGGAATTACGTTTTACAGGGTGAAGTTCATGATTATAAAGCGTTTCACTCGATGGGAGGAATTTCCGGACACGCTGGCTTATTCTCGAATGCGGAAGATTTGGCGATACTTGCGTCATTGATGTTTTACGGAGGATACGGCGAACACAAATTTTTCACACGAGACGTAATTGACTTTTTCACAGCTATTCAGGCTCTAGAAATTTCGAATTACGCTATAGGCTGGTGGCGCGAAGGTGATGACAAACGGGCGTATTATTTCGGCACGCAGTCTCGGAGTTCTGTATTTGGACACCAAGGTTGGACAGGAACTCTGATCATGATAGACCCCTCACGCAATCTTGTGATCGCATATCTGACCAACAAGATAAATTCTCCGGTAGTGAAGCCCTACACCGGCAAAAAAATCTACGCTGGAAACTGGTTCACAGCCTCGACGTTAGGATTTGTGCCGCAGATAATCTCGATTGGCATGGACAGCGACAAGGATATTTCCGAACAGCTAAACGCACTGGTATCTGACATGGCGATTGATAGTATGAAATTAATTCCGAAGAACGCAGCCAAGAATCACCCGGCGAATCTGAATGCCGAGAGCAAGCGCGCAATTCTCAAGAAAAGATTTTGAACTTGATTTGAGCTTGATTTGAGTTGCGATTTCTGGTATATTTAGTCACATAAAATATTTGAATACGAAAGGATTTAAGAAACATGATTGATGCTATTGACTCTGTAGTGAACGAAATAAGTGGTGTGTTATATCAGCCGTACGTAATTCCGCTGATTCTATTACTCGCCGGAATTTATTTCACGTTTCGAACAAATTTTCTGCAAATTCGTCTTTTTGCTGAATCGTTTCGCGTTGTTGGAGAACGTCCGGTTAATTTAGGAGCTACGTCTTCATTTGGAGCGCTCATGGTATCGACTGCATCACGAGTTGGCACAGGAAATATCATGGGAGTATCGACGGCTCTGTGTTTAGGCGGAGCTGGTGCAATATTCTGGATGTGGGTTACGGCGATATTGGGAGGAGCTTCGGCATTTGTTGAGTCAACGCTTGCGCAGATTTACAAGAAGCGTGATTCAGACGGCAGCAGTTACGGAGGTCCATCGTACTACATGCAGGACGCTATTCACCAACGCTGGCTTGGAATAGTTTTCTCTATTGTATTGATATTGACATATGTCGTCGGCTATAACATGCTTGCGGCGTATAACACACAGGATACATTCTCGGTATTTGGATTTTATGATAAAGCTTCTACCCCGTATATAGTCGGCGGAGTTCTAGCGATTCTATTTGCGTTTTGCGTACTCGGTGGTGGAAAGAGGCTCACGAAAGTCACGGAAGTTCTTGTACCTGCGATGGGTATCTTGTATGTATTGGTATCGCTTGCAGTTGTGATCATGAACATAGACAGACTGCCTTCGGTATTTAGCTCGATATTCACGTCAGCATTTGATTTCAAGGCTATATTCGGTGGCTTTACTGGTTCCTGTGTAATGATGGGTATCAAGCGCGGGCTTTATTCTAACGAAGCTGGTATGGGTTCTGCGCCGAACGCTGCTGCGGCTGCTGATGTATCTCATCCGGTAAAACAGGGTCTTGTGCAAATGCTTTCTGTATTTATCGATACGTTATTAATCTGTTCAGCTACGGCGTTCATGTGTTTGTTTTCTGGAGTAGAGCCTGCTGCGGAAAAGGCTGGTGCTGCTTACGTACAATCTGCGACGATGACTGCTCTTGGAGAATTTGGACCATTATTCGTAACGGTTGCAGTCTGTTTATTCGCATTTACGACGTTGATAGGGAATTATTACTACACTGAGGGCTGTTTGCGCTTTATCATGAAGAGAGAGCCGGGGAAAGCTTTCATGATGTGTTTCAGGCTTTTTGCTACGTTCCTGGTATTCATCGGTGCAGTTTTGTCTGCTGGACTTGCTTGGGATACGGCGGACTTGTTGCAGGCCTTGATGGTGCTGATTAACGTGCCTGTTATCGTTATATTGACTAAACCTGCAATCGCGGCATTGGCTGATTATGAAGCGCAGAGACGTTCTGGGAAAAATCCTGTTTATGATGCGAAGTCCAATGGTGTAGAACATACGGATTTCTGGACAAAGTAATTTCGCGTAAAGATTTCCAGCAGCTCTTGAGAGATCAGGGGCTGTTTTTTTATGCGTAGGTTGTGATTCATTTTGTTACGCAATCATTTGTAATTCTGACGTTGCTAGTGCTCGTGAGCTTTGTGCGGTTAAGCTGTGTGTGCGGCAAGTGTTCGAGATTGGATTGGCAACACGTTCTTAAAGTTGTGAAAGTTTGAAGTTTCGTTATGATGTCGTGTATAATTTCAATGTAGTGCCACACTAGACGGTAAGAAATCCCGAGGTGTGTTGAGTGCTTGTGATGTGATGTGTTGTTACTAACCTTTGGGTTGCTGCGAAATCGAAATTTTAACTTCGAGTTTCGGAGATTCAAACTCGACGATTGGCAAATGTGTCTACGAAATTTTTGATTTATTTTTCATTACGCAATCATTGACAATTCTGAAACATTGTACTATAACTCAAAAAAATTATTGGTTGATATGTGGAAATTACAGCAAGTGTTCGAGATTGAAGTTAGAGTTTTTAGAACCCCAGCTCGGTAGAATGACAAATACGTTCCTGAGGTTGCGGTTTTAATGACTTCGTGAGAACGTCATAGATTCGATGGTAGTGCCACACTGGACGGTTAGAATCCCGAGGTGTGAGTTTGAAGTTTCGATTTATTCATCGTTAAGTGCTCAGATAGTCATGATGATTCTGATTTTCTTGGATTATTTGATGTATTGTGAGACTAACTTGCGATGAGACATAAATGACCGTGAATTTCATGCGAATGATGTGTTTTGAAGTTGCGATAAATATTGTGGAGATTGGGGGCGAACTTCCGGAACCAAGTTTAGCGAATCGACAAACACGTTCTCGAAGTTGTGAAATTTTGAAGTTTCGTGATGATT
>CAJOEM010000036.1 GCA_905233725.1 uncultured Synergistales bacterium | reverse complement strand
CTGTGAGCTGTGAGCTGATTCTATCTGCTGAATGATTCGTTGTCAACGTTGATACCTCGCAAAAATATTTTTGTGTTCAAGTGCTATTATAATACAAATACTTTTGGGAGAGATTGCAAATTCATGAAGACTAGCTCGAATCTTTTGAGGCTTGTGAGCGAAATATTCAGATTTTATCCGGTGAGATTGCCTTTGAGCATATTCTTGATATTATTCTGCGCGCTCGTAAATTCTATTCCGTCGATCTTCATTCAGAAAATTATCGCGTTAATCGAAAATTCTACGCCGGAAGTTTCCTGGTCAGATGTCAGTGCTCAAATCCTGGGATTGATTGGCGTTTTGTTAGCGTTGTATGTTCTGTCGCTGGCTGGAGCGTATTTCGTCGGGCAACTCAGCGCTGTGATAACTCAGGGTATCTTGATGAAGTTGCGCAATAAAATGTTCGAGAAAATGCAGAATTTGCCGCTGAGATTTTTCGACACGAATGCAAACGGCGATATTATGAGCAGATTTACGAACGACGTAGACTCACTCAGACAAATGGTCTCGCAGGGTATACCGCAATTATTGACGGCACTCGTCACGTTAATAGCAATTCTGGGGATCATGTTATATTACTGTCTGTGGCTCACACTCATAACGCTAACCGGCGTGTTTACAATGCTGAAAGTCTCGCGCAAAGTCGGCGGCAGATCGTCAAAAAATTTCCGGCTGCAGCAGAAATTCACGGGCATACTCGAGGGATTCGCAGAAGAGATCATGACGGCTCAGAAAGTCGTGAAAGTTTTTTGCAGAGAGGACGAGAGCATAAAACAATTCGAGCAGCTCAATCAGGAATTATTTGTCGAAGCCAACAAAGCTAACACTCGCGCGAATACTCTTGGACCAATTTTGAATAACATCGGGAATATTCTCTACGTGATTATGGCGTTGTCCGGCGGAATGTTGATATTATTCAGAGTGCCAAATCTGAGTTTCTCGGGACTGCCAATAAGCGTAAGTCTAGTAATTCCGTTCTTGAACATGACAAAGCAATTCGCAATGAGCGTGAACCAGTTATCTATGCAGCTGAACTCGATTATCAAAGGTCTCGCAGGCACAGGCAGAATCTTCGCGTTAATAGACGAAATCCCCGAAGAAGATTCCGGAACTGAAATTTTGCACCCAGAAACTCCGGGAGAAATCGAGTTTTCAAACGTGAATTTTGGCTATGATCCAGACAAGCGCGTCCTGAAAAATATATCTCTCAAAGCAATGCCCGGACAAAAAACTGCTCTAGTCGGTTCAACAGGCGCGGGAAAAACTACGATTGCAAATTTGATAACACGCTTCTACGACGTTCAATCCGGAGAAATTTCATATGATGGCATCGAGATCAAATCGCTAAAAAAATCTTCGCTGAGAAAATCTTTGGGAATAGTCTTGCAGGATACGAATTTGTTCACAGGCAGCGTTCTGGAAAACATTCGTTACGGGAATTTGCAGGCTACGGATCAGGAATGTTTCGACGCAGCCAAGTTAGCCGGAGCAGATGATTTTATAACACGATTGCCCAACGCTTATGAAACGATTTTGACATCGAACGGCTCGAATCTAAGTCAGGGTCAGCGTCAGTTAATCGCTATTGCCCGGGCAGCAGTTGCAAATCCAGCAGTAATGATTCTCGACGAGGCTACATCTTCGATAGATACACGCACAGAAGCTCTCGTTCAAAAAGGCATGGACGCTCTCATGAAAGATCGAACGGTATTTGTGATCGCGCACAGATTATCAACGGTGAGAAATTCGGATTTAATTCTCGTAATCGAACACGGCGAAATTATCGAACGCGGAACTCATCAGGAATTGCTGGAACTCAAGGGCAGATATTATGATTTATATACGGGAGCTTTCGAGTTGCAATGACATATTCATGAAGCAGCTTTTTGTGCTAGAATTCATTCATGAGTGAATATTTATTTGCGAAACCTGAGAACGAACCTTTGGCTGCAAGAATGCGTCCGAGGAATTTGCGCGAATTTGTCGGACAGGAACACTTGTTATCTGACGGGAAAATTTTGCGGCGAATGATTGAGAACGATAATATTGCCTCGATGATATTCTGGGGGCCTCCTGGAGTTGGCAAGACGAGCCTGGCTAGCATAATCGCACGTGAAACCAGAGCTGAATTTGTGAATTTCTCAGCAGTCACAAGCGGCATAAAAGAAATTCGCGAGATCATGAAACAGGCTGACACGAACAAGAATTTCGGCGCAAGAACGATTCTATTCGTCGATGAGATTCACAGGTTCAACAAAGCTCAACAGGACGCGTTTTTGCCATTTGTCGAGAAAGGCAGCATAATTCTGATCGGAGCTACAACCGAAAATCCCTCGTTCGAGATAAATTCTGCTTTATTATCCCGCTGCAAAGTCTTCGTGCTGAAATCGCTGTCTCCCGAAAATATTCTGCAGCTCCTGAAGCGCGCTCTGAAAATTCTGCGTGAGAAAAATCAGGTTACGTGTGAAGATGACATTCTCGAAGCTCTGGCAAATTTTGCAAACGGTGACGCTCGAACAGCTCTGTCTACTCTCGAAATGATGCTGTTGAATGGCGAAGTCCGCGAAAATTCCATCGTGATAGATTCCCAAGTTTTCGAACAATGCACGTCACGAAAATCTCTGCTTTATGATAAACACGGCGAAGAACACTATAATTTAATCTCGGCGCTGCATAAATCAATGCGAAATTCTGATCCGGATGCAGCTGTTTACTGGTTGGCGCGAATGCTTGAGTCCGGAGAAGACCCGTTGTATATTGCGCGGCGCGTTGTTAGATTTGCGAGTGAGGACGTTGGACTGGCTGAGCCGAATGCGCTTAGTATGGCGATTGCTGCGTATCAGGCGTGTCATTTTCTGGGAATGCCCGAGTGTTCAGTTCATTTGACGCAGGCTGTGATTCACTTGAGCATATCACCGAAATCAAATTCTCTCGATGCAGCTTACATGTCAGCCAGAAACGACGCTCTGAAAAATTTATCCGAACCAGTTCCGTTGAATTTGCGAAACGCTCCGACGAAATTAATGCGTGAACTCGATTACGGCAAAGACTACAAATTCGCGCACGATTACGAAGCCAGGCTCACGAATATGCAATGTCTGCCGGAAAATTTGCTCGGTCGGGAATACTACAAGCCAACGAATCAAGGCTCAGAAGCGAATTACAAGAAACGCCTGGAATATATCAAGAACTGGAAAGCTAATCACGAATCATGATCCCAGATGCAGAATCTTTCCGCGCATTCGATAATACATGAACAACGTCACGATTCCTGTTACGCTCCACGAGATCGGGTACACGAGAATTAAAGCCTCGAACGTTCCGTAAAATGCAAAGACCGTGTAAACCCAGATTATTCTCAACACGCAGCAGCCCAGCAAAATTATCACCGCCGGCAAAGTCGAGTGACCCATTCCGCGCAAAGCTCCACCGCTTATCTCGTATAAATTGCACAGCCACAAAAACGCAACTGCGTATACCATACGAATATCTGCGAATTTCATGACTTCCGGATTGTCCGTGAAGAAGCTCATAATCTCAAATCTGAACACATAGCAAATCAAGCTAACAAGTCCCGTGAAAAATAATCCTGATGACATAGTTAATCTATATACACTCAAGCATCTCGAATAATTTTTCGCACCGAAATTCTGGCTCGTGAAAGTTACGACAGCCTGCGTGAATGCCGCGACAACATAATACGTGAAGAAATCGAAATTCAACGCTGCTGCACTGCCTGCCGAAGCATATGAGCCAAGACCGTTCGTTGCAGTTTGAATCGTTACGTTTGAGATCGAGAATAACATTCCCTGCAAGCCAGCCGGAAGCCCAATTCGCAGCATTTGAATCACGTAATCTTTCCTGAGAAGCAAATCCCGAAATCTAAACGTAAACGGTTCATCTTCACGCGCGAGAAAATATATCGCCATTGACGCGCTGATAATATTCGAGATTACCGTTGCGATCGCTACACCGGAAACTCCAAGCCTGAACACAATCACAAGAATCATATTCAAGATCACGTTCATGATTCCGCCGATCGTCAAGCATAATAACGGACGCTTGCTATCACCCATACTGCGCAAAACTGCCGACGCGTAATTATAAATCATTATGAACGGCATTCCCAGAAAATATATCCTGAAATACAGCACAGCCTGTTCAATTATGTCATACGGCGTGTTCATGAGAGTCAGTAACGGTCTTGCAACTAGCATACCGACAAATAACAGGAAAATTCCGCTGATTAACGCTATCGAAATTGCTGTGTGTACTGCGTCATGAATCCTGTTTTTCTCGCCAGTTCCGATGAAATTCGCGACGATTACGTTTGCGCCGATTGATAAGCCTACGAACAAATTCACGAACAAGTTTATCGCTGGACCGTTACTACCGACTGCTGCCATAGCTTGAGGGCTGTCAAATCTCCCGACGACGGCAACATCAGCTGAGTTGAATAATTGCTGCAACATCATGCTCAGAGCTAGCGGTATCGAGAATAATAATATCTTGTCGAGCAACGAGCCGTGAAGCATGTCAATTTGATTTTCGTGTCTGGTTTTTAGCATGTGAAATTAGCTCCTGTGTTTTTTTCGCGAATTATAGCACTAATTTTCTCAGAGCGTCACATAACAGAATATTTTCATCCGGAAATCTCGTAGCGATCCTGAAATATTTTTCGTCAGCGTAAAGTCCCTCGAAATTTCTTGTGTGCCGGACTATCAAGCCAAGTTTCAGCAGCTCTTGAATAATTTGCATATCGTCATGATTATCGGGCAGTCGCAATATAAAGAAATGCGTATGACTATCGCTCAATTCAAAGCCGAGTTTTTGCAGTGAGTTTCGAAATTCAGGAGCAGCTTTTGCGTAAAATTCTCTTGTATGTATGAGAAAATCTTCGTCGAGTAAAAATTTCTTCGCGAGTTCCTGAGCAATGGCATTCACGCTCCAGTACGGCTGAGAATTTTTCATAGCAGCGATGATTTCCGGATTAGCGATCACGTAGCCAATTCTTGCGCCGCTTAACGGGAAAATTTTCGTGAGCGACCTGAGCAAAATAATATTTTTAGCACGCTGTACCTGTGGAATTTCCGGTAGAAAATATATATATGACTCGTCGATTATGAATTTTACATCTGGAAATTTCCTGTGAGCGAAATCATAAAGGCTCGCGTGAAATTCTCCGGTAGGGTTATTCGGGTTCGAGATTATCACGTTTGAATAAGCTCCGGATTCGTAAATGCTGTAAATATCATGTGCGTCCGGGAATGCGCGTCTGTATTCCGGATAATTCGGCTGCAAAATCGCTGTGTTATTTCCCAGAATTTTTGCGAGTAGAAATATTGCTTCGTTTATGCCGTTCGTGAACAAAATATTTTCTGTAGGGATGTTCTCGGATTGAGAAATAATTTCGCGTAATTCGCTGCAATCGGGGTCAGGATAATTCGCAGCCAGAGCCTGAACGTCAATCTCTGGAAAATTTGCAGGTTTGAGAATATTCGTGTTCGTGGCGAAGTTAATAATTCTCTCGGGAATATTTAGCTTGAATGCCTGAAATAATTTCTCAGGGTTCGCGCCGTGTATCGAATTTTGCAATCTATCTGCTGGTTTCAATCTCACCGAGTTTCTCCTCGAAGCCGTAAATCGTTGGGTCAATGCTGTCGATAGTCTTGTTCAACTCGTCCATTTGTCTGAAGCCGATATTTTCTGGTAATTGATTCGCGAAACGTTTGATCTTGAGTAATGATTGCAGATAATTTCGCTCGTATTGCAGGATTAATTTCGCCGCCATCATTGCGCTTGGGCTGGCTTCCTCGAGGAATAATCGTGCCATTTCGAGATTTTCTTCGATTTCCATTTCGTCGTACCAAATGTCAGCGAGTATCCCAAGAAAAATTCTGCGCTCCGAGCCGTGAGCAATTCTTGAGACAACGAACTTGATTTTTTCCATGGCGGATTTGAGTTCTTTCAAGACGCTTTTGGGTTCGAGTTCAGGCAGTGAATATTTCGCGATGTAATCTGCCTCGTCTTTGAGACTGACTTGTTGACGCAGCAATTTTCCGTACGCAGGTCTGAGAAAAATTTGCGATTTCTCCGGAGCTTTGCGCATGAGTTTCCTGAAGATTTTGCCTGTGTCCATGAATTTGTACTCGAACGGTGAATTTTTCAGCCAAGTCACGTAACCCGGGTCAAATAATCCCTTGCGGCCTGCTCGACCTGACATTTGCAGAAATTCGCTTTTCGAAATCGGTTGACAAGTGTAATACTGGATTAACTGCGCGAAAATTGCATATTGTGCCGGGAGATTCACGCCCAAAGCCAACGCGTTCGTGCCAGCTACAACGTCAAGCAATCTCTCACGAAACGCTGACTCGACGAGTAATTTTTCTTTCGGGAACATGCCGCCGTGATAAATTCCAACGCCTTTGTATAAACACGACGGGATTTTGCCAACTTCGAGAATTTCAGCGAGTTCGACAAGTCTTGTTACGGATTTTTTTGGGAGACGTTTGCGTGTGTCAGCGATTAATTCTGCGAGATTCATTGCGCCTTTCTGCGAGAATACGAATGCGAGTGCGTCATGAATTTGTTCGGGTTTAAGCGGCTTATCCGGCGAGAAGATTAGCTCTGTTACACGATCTTTGCTCTCATGAACCACGAATTTGCGATTGCAGGTTTTAGACAAGTAACGTCCAACGCTTTTCACATTTCCCAACGTTGCTGACATGACAAGAATCGGCGTGTATGCGTCAGTGTTTTTGATGCCGTCGATATACATGCGGGCACGGTCTGAATCGCTGAATATATAATGAAACTCATCGACGATTAATTTCTGGTCTGGAATGCGCGCGTATTTCATCGTGTAGATTTCCTGAGTACAGCAAATTATGCTCGCGCCCTCATTGCGTTTGAAATCTCCTGTTTCGAGTCCGACATCAAGACCCATTCTGCGCAAGTCCAAATATCGTTCGTTGCTTAGAGCCTTGATCGGAGCTGTGAAGATTATGCGTCTTGCATCTGGAATTTTCACGCGTCCTGTATCTGCGTCAACGATTCCAGCCCACAAATACGCCACGAGAGTTTTTCCTGAACCTGTCGGAGCTGTGAGAACTGCGCTGTGATCACGAATTGTGTTATAAGCGTCTAATTGCCAATCGTAAAAATCATAAAGCTTGAAATTATTATTCTCCTGCAATTTCGAAATATCCTGATTATAATTTGCGGGCAGTCCATAAGCCGGGTTCTGTGTTTGAAACGGCTATTTCTCTTGACAGTTCCTTGCGGAGTGCCTAAAGCGGTCGTACCCGAAGATCAGCGGGCAGCCTCAACTCTCCCTATATCGACCTTGCTTCAGATGGGGTTTGCAAAGCACATGACTCTCGCCATGTCTGGTAGGCTCTTACCCATGCCATTTCACCATTACCCGAAAATTCGCGAAAATTCTCAGGCTGTATATTTTCTGTTGCACTTTCCTGCGGCTCGCACCGACCGGACGTTATCCGGCATCTTGCCCTGTGAAGCCCGGACTTTCCTCGTGAAAAATCCCTTGCGAAATTCTTCCCGCAGCCGTTTGTCCTACCCGCGAGTCTTATTTTACGGAATTTGCTAAAATTTGCAATTATGAACACGAAAATTTTTGTATTAAATATCGAAGCTATTCTGAACGAACCCGTCACGAAATATCTGGACAAATTCACGCCCGAACGCCGCGAAAAAATCCTGCGATATAAACTCAATCCAGACAGGAATCGCACAATTCACGCAGAATTACTCGCGAAGAATATTATTGCGAAAATTGCGAATACAAATCCAGATTCGATTCAGATTTCACGGGACACGAACGGCAAGCCATCCTGCAATATTCCGGGAATATTCCTGAGTTTGTCTCACAGTGGCAGATTTGTTGCGTGTTCGATTGGTGATTGTCCGAACGGAATCGACGTTGAAGTTGCAAGTCCCAAAATCGGAATTAACATCGCGAAAAGATTCTTCCTGCCGAACGAGTACGAGCAAATCCTGAAGCTTTACGAAGAAAATCTCGACTGGAGGCGCAAATTCCTGGAGTACTGGACGCTGAAAGAGAGCTGTCTGAAATGCGAAAATCTCCGTGACTGGTCAAACGTTGACTGCGAGAAATTACTGCATGATGCGAATCTGCAAATTGCCGGTAGAAATTTTCACCTGCAAGATAATTACGTTCTGGGAGTCTGCACGAATCGAAATGCTTTACCCGATACATTCGATAAATTCGAGTACGAGCTTTTCCAGGATAGTTTGAAAAACACATTTTCCGGATCAGACAGCAAGTTCGAAAATTCTGAATCATGTCCGGATTGCATGAGCTTCTCAAGTTCGTAGACGTTCGGATTATTCAGCGGCACCGAGTCCAAAATTTCGCGGCAAAGCGGCAAGTCGTTATATGCAATCTCAAACGCGTAATCAAACAGGAAATACACCAGCAAATTCTCCTGATTTCGCCAGTATTCGAGCAAAAATTCCAACAGAAACTCGCACAGAATATTCCCAGCCTGAGCAGCCTGTAAAAACGTAGACCAGCGACCGTGCGCAATATTCTTGTCTTGAGTGTTGAGTTCGCGGCGTATCGTGTAAAATTCGCGCGTGAAAATATCTTCCGGGATCTGATTAGCAACGTAAATCGTCGAATCCATCCATAAGCCGCCATGTTTGACCAGCAAGTACTCCCGCAAAATATTCGCCATCGCATTCAGCGTCATTTTTTTCGCACGGACTTTTTCGAAAACGTAATCCGGCAAAGACACGTAATCCCGAAAATTCTCACGCGTAATAATTCGCAATTCGTGATCGCCTGAATACTCGCGCATTCTCGCAAAACACAGCTTCACGATCTCCGGCGCATTATCTTCACCCTGCCACCACATCGACCAGAGCGGCATATTTTGTGAGATTTTGTGTTCTGGCTTTTGGGATTTGTATTTCTCGATCACGTAAGCGTATTTTCGCCTGAGATATTTCAGGACGGCTCTATGTTGCAGGTTCGACGCAGATTTTGACGACGATGCCAACACAACTGGGAACGTAGTCTTGAATCCGTATTCGTTGCATAATTGCAGAATTTTCGATAGCTTCATGATTGCGCAAGCCTTTCGTAAATATCCAGAGTTTTTTTCGCGGCGATTTCGGGCGTGAAATTTTTTTCGAGCATGAGTAACGAGTTTTGCACAAATTTTTCGCGGCCAGAATTTCCGATTTGCAACATTTCGAGCATTTTCGCGGCAAAATCTTCGGGGGAATTTTTTTTCGCGACGAGACCGTTATTCTCGTGTGAAATTATCTCGGTGAACGGATCGATATCCGATACAATCGCGGGCAATCCAGCAGCAAGTCCCTCAAGCAACGCAATACTGAATCCTTCAGCACGCGACGGCATCACGAACACATCACTAGCCCAGAGCCATTCGCGAACGTCCGACACGAAATTTTCCGGCATAATTATTTTCACGCCAAGTTTTTCCGCGAGATTAGCGTAATTTTCACGCATTCCCGATTCGCCTTCAGAGCCGATTAACGCGAGATGTAATTTTTCGGATTTATGCGAATTTTTCAGGATTGCGAACGCCTTGATTAACACGTCGAAAGCTTTGCGCTGAATATATATGCCCATTCCTGAGAATAATATTGCATTTTCATGAATGCCGAGTTTTGCGCGGAATTTTTCACGGGCGTTTTCGTCACGGGAGAATTTTTTCACGTCAACAGGATTATGAATCACAGCGATTTTTTCGGGCTTCATGTTCTGAGAATCAATCATGTATTTTCGCAGCCAGTCCGCACATGATATGCAGAAATCCGAGTTCGTGTAATATTTAGCTTTTGCTGGTTTATCGAACGTTGAGATTATTTTCGCGTTGTGAAATTTTTTCCAGACACCGGCAATTCTCGCAGCAGATGACAGTCGTGTGTGAATTATGTCCGGTGAAATTTTCCTGACGAGCTTCACAAAATCCGATGAAAAATACGGCATGTTTGAGAATAACGGCTTGAATGTGAAAGTCGCGATATTATTTTCACGCGCTAGATTCTCGAGTTGCCCGGGTCTGCATAACAACGCCTGTTCGAGTTCAAAATTTCCAAGAGTTTTCAGGTGTTCTACGTAAGCTAATCCCCAGGAAATATCTTCAGCATCAAGATAATGCAAAATTTTCACGGCTAATTTCTCCTGAGTTTGTAATAAATTTTCGGCAGGCAGATTATCGCGAGAGCTTTCAGGAATACTTCGGGCTTCTTGAGCAAATATTTTCCCGAACGCAGCAATATTCCAAGATTCTCACGTGAACGCAATGACGCAAAATTTTCCCAATCAGCGGCTCTGGAAAAAATCGTGAATTGGCGAATCAGTGCTTCGGGCAATAGCAGATTTTTCGCAATATTCGAGATTCGTCTTGATTGAGCGTGTTGAGATAAATATTCTGCGACTCGAAAATGCGCTTGTGTATTATGAGTGTAGCGTCGCAAAGTTTTCTCGGGAGTGTTTCTGTCGCGAACCTGCCCCATTCCCGAGTGATGAACGTAAATATAAACGCAATCCTGAATGCAGGAAATTTTCGCGGCTCTGCAGAAAGTTTTCATCTGAAATTCAACGTCCTGACCTGCTGAGCAACCCGGTTCGAATCGCAAATTATTCTTGACAAGAAATTCTCGTTTATATAATGCGCTGCAAAAATGCGGGGAAATTTTCTTGAACACTCGCAAATATAGAGCTTCTTCGCCAGTCATGACTTGTGCGGGAATTTTCACGGGCAGAGCTTCATCAGGTGTATTTACGTCATCGTAGCGATTCACACAGCCTCCGAACGCAATGTCAGAATCATATTTCAGAGCTGAACTTAGCAATTTCGAGACGAGATTCTCTTTGGATAAATCATCGCCGTCACAGAACCAGATGTATTCGCCGCTTGAGTTTGCAATTCCTGTGTTGCGCGCGACGGATACTCCGGAATTTTTATCGAGCGTGATTATCTTGAACTTGCGATTGCTGCGTGATAATAATTCCCGGGAAATTTCCAGAGTTTTGTCACTTGAGCAATCGTTCACAAGAATTATTTCAAGATTCGCGTAATCCTGAGCGATTATTGCTTCGAGTGTGAGTGCTATGCGTGAGGCATTATTGTACGTTGGAATTACTACGCTGACCAACGGATTTTGATTCATGTGGCGTTCCCTTTCAAGATTTGCAAAACTTTTTCGTCGATTATATCATTTTGCGAAAAATCTGAGGTGTTATACATGAAAATTTTGCACATAGTCCCGGAATTTGAAGAAGGCGGCGTTGAACGTTACGTCCTGAGTTTGATACACGCGCAAGTCAAGCATAATCACGAAATCACACTCGCAACTGCTGGCGGAAAACTCGAAAAATTCTTGCCGGAGAAAATCACGCTGGTCAAATTGCCGGTTCAGAAAAAAAATCTTTTCACGGGGATTTACTGCGCTGTGAAATTATTTGCGATTCGCGATTGGGATATTATTCACGCGCATTCACGAGTTCCTGCTTGGATAGCTTGGCTGCTGTCGTCGATTTCCGGGATCAAATGGCTGATGACTGCACACGCTCCGTACTCGATAAATTTTGGAATTTTGCCGTTACGTCACGCTGACGGGATAATATTTTGCTCGGACTCGGTCGAGAAACATTTGCGAAATTATTTGCGCGATAACAAACCTGAAACTCTGATCACGATCCCGAACGGCTTCCAGAAATCACCTTTCAAATGGCAAGGCGCGAGTCACAAGTTGCTGTTCGTTGGGTATTTGTCGAAGCGTAAGGGGCTGGATATTGCGTTGAATGCGCTGGGAAATTTGCTGGAATACGATTGGACTCTGGATATTTTGGGAGATGGTTCTGAGCGTGAGAATCTGGAATTGCTCGTGAAAAATCTGGGAATTAACTCTCGTGTGAAATTCTTCGGGTTCAGAGACGATCCTGCGAAATTCATGAGTGAATCTGGCTGCTTATTATTTCCATCGTATCAAGAAGGCTTGCCTTTGACTGTGAACGAGGCTCTGAGCGTTGGGATTCCGGTTTTAGCGTCGGATATTGAGCCGTTAAGAGCAATTTCGGATTCACCTGAGAAATTAATTCCGCCTGGAGACGTGAAGGCTTGGGAAAATGCGATCAAAAATTTTCTTGAGAGCGGCGAATCAAGTCCGTTATCGCTGCGAAAATTAATCTCGTTTGACGAAACTGTGAATCGAATCGAGAATTTTTACGCGAGAATATTACTCTAACTCGAACACATTTGCGCTGTATTCAGTCGTAGTTGTGTCCAGCATTTGCGGATTATAAATCACCATGACGAGATCGGGCTTGTTTTTCGCGATGTAATTTCTTATGCTGCCGGTGAAATCTCTGGGATCGATTGCGTCAATATCCGTAACGCCGAGTGCAATAAACGGTACAACAGTGCTTGAATATGATTCTTTGATCATGAGGATTTTGCCGGTTTTGTTGGGTAGCAATTCGTTGTGAATTTTTGCAAGAGGCTGTCTGCCGCGATTGTAAACTCTGTAAGCTCCGAGCTTGTAGTAATCGATTCGTTCGAGCTGCGTCATGTCGCACGTTATCATGAAATCTCCGGTCTCGTTAATTCTCAAGTTCGGGACTTCGAAATGCAGGCGTGTGTCGAAATTCGGGGTGATAAGCGTGAAATCTTCGGGAGCAGTTTTTGCGAGAGTAACTTTCTTGCCCTGCGAACCGAGAAAATACTTCGGGTAAATCTTGAACGTGAAATTCTCAGGCTTCAGAATATCCGGATCAACTTTCCACGAAAAATCCCTGCGCAAAAATTCTAGAATGTGGCGTGATGCCCAAAGTCCGGTCTCAGCTTTCCAATGATGATCTGTCATGTAAAACGATTCGTGATGCTTTAGATTGTCGGAATGCAAATTCTCGCGCAGATCGTAATTTTTCACGCCGGCGTTGCTGAGCATTGCGAGAAATTCGTCCTGATTCTGGTTTGAGAAGTCCAGAACTCCGGAGATATTCGCGTCCTCGAATCTGCAGATTTTCCCGGGTGTAGCAACGTAGCAGAAATCTATCCCGTTTGATTCGCAGAATTTCGAGAATGCAATTATGGATTCCGCCTGATGTGTCATGTCAAATTTCTGAACGTAATTCGTCAAGTA
>CAJOEM010000035.1 GCA_905233725.1 uncultured Synergistales bacterium | reverse complement strand
CAGCAATGCCGATGAGGAGCAGCCCAGTAAAGGCGCGACCAATAAATGCCAAGAGCAAGACTAGTGCAGCAACAACTAGCCAAAAGCGGATAAATGTTTTAGTATCGACTTCAACTTTTTTAGCCATAGGGCCTCCCTTATTTCTTACTATTATATATCAATTATAATAGTGATGCAAGAAGTTTTCTTTAGACGACCAAGAAGCAAAAAAAGTGATAAATTTTGTCACTAAAAACTATTCACAAGGAATTAATCCACAGGGAAAATGAAAATCATTTTAAGTAGAAAAGGTTTTGATTCTGCAAACGGGAGCCAACCCAATCCGATTATGCCAGACGGGACATCGCTCTCTTTGCCAATTCCTGTTACTTTTTCTGAGGTTGTTACAGTTACTTTTCTCGCTTTGATAGTATTCGTGTTGGGGGTACTGTTCGCAAGTGCGACCCCAGAAACTGTATAATCAGTAACAGAACCAGTGCCAGTCGTCGCAATATCTATGCTGGCATCTTTGCTGGTCGTATCTGTAAGAGACGTTATATCAAAGCTAACATATAACTCGTGCGCAGTCTCGGAAACTCTAGGAACAAACGTGAACGTTATGGGCACAGTTGTTGTTGTGGCTGGTTCAAGTGTGTATGTGCTTTGTGCCGGAGTAACTGCGCCAACGCTATATCCGTTCAGCGCCAACGCCGAGGCAGAGAACGCCATCACCTGGAGCATAGCCAACAGCATGAACCCAAATATTCTAGGTTTCTTCATATAATAAACCTCCTTGTCCTTTCTTCCCGAGTTTTAATCCTGTTTTGCTCGGGATAAATTGTAATGTGTAAATATTTTCCTTGAGTGCAGAGCGAAATTCCAGAAAATGCGAATCACGAATCGCACCCGTTCTTGTGAGCGCGTAAATCCAAAAAATATTTTGTGACAGCTATACCCGACTTGCAAACATCACGACCTTTCGTCTGAATTTTGCAATTTAATTGTGTTACCAAAAAACTCTATTAAATTGTCATTCCGCAGATCCCCACGAAGAATTTGAGGTTAGGAATCTAAACCTACGTTTTAAATACAAATGGACAAAATCAAATTACACGTAATAAATCGGATCATTCGTGCGTGTACTTTAGCGTTATTCTATCACAATGCGAATTTTTGTGGCGTTTGCGAGAAATTTTGCGTAATTTGTGCGATGTGTGTGGGAAAATTTTTGCGCGAAAATCCCGAAAGAATGCTACAATTTCTGCGGGAAAAATATTTTGCGGAATAATTTTGAAGGGAGAAAATTTCATGTACAAAGCAATTCAGGTTAATCAGGACACGTGGTGGGTCGGCGTGAATGATCGTGAGACGGATATGTTCGAGTCGCTGTGGTGTTTGCCGCAGGGTGTTGCGTACAATGCGTATTTGGTGAACGGAACGAAAGCTACGGCAGCAATCGACACGGTGAAAGGACCATGGTTCGACGAGTATATTAATAAGTTGGAAGATGCGTTGAACGGTCGCGCGCTGAATTATCTCGTGATCAATCACATGGAACCCGATCACGCCGGCTTAATCTCGCAGTTGAAGCGAAAATATGCGGATTTGAAATTCATCGGTAATGCGAAAACCGTGCCGTTATTGAAGGGCTATCACGGGATCGAATCTGACGTGCTGGTTGTGAAAGATGGCGATGTGTTGGATTTGGGCGGACATGTTTTGAAATTTGCGACTGTTCCGATGCTGCATTGGCCCGAGAGCATGGTGACGTTTGACGATTCGACGGGAGTTTTGTTCTCGAATGATTCGTTCGGAGGATTTGGCGCGCATGAAGGCGGATTGTTCGACGATGAGAAAGTTGACGCGCGTTGGCAGGACGAGATGCTGAGATATTACGCTGCGATTGTTGCGAAGTACTCGAATATAGTTCAGGTTGCGTTGAAGAAACTCGGCGGACTTGAGATCAAGAATATTTTCCCGTCACACGGCACGTTATTCAGGTCTGACGTTCAGAAAGTTATGAAACTCTATGACAAGTGGAGCAAACATGAAGGTGAAGTTGGAGCTGTTGTTGCGTATGGCTCGATGTACGGGAACACGCGTCGAATGGCGGAAGCGGTTTGTGCGGGATTATCTGCAGCGAAGATTCAGGACGTGAGATTATACGATGTTTCGCGAACGGATCTGTCATATGTTTTGCGAGACATCTGGAGATTCAAGGGCTTTGCGTTACTGAGCTGCACTTACAACACGCAATTATTCCCGAACATGGAGAGTTTGTGTTCGAAATTGCTGAACCGAATGCCGAAGAACAAATTCGTGGGAGTTGCCGGAAGTTACAGCTGGAGCAAGGGAGCATTGACGGCGCTGCAGGATTACGCTGAGAAGAGCAAATTGACGCGCGTTACGCCAGAGCCGGAAATTTACACATCACCGACACATGAAGATCTTGAGAAATGCTTTGAGCTTGGGAAGAATCTTGGTGAGGCGATTCGATGATTGAGCAGAAATCTGAGCAATTTGTTACGTACCCCAAACGGCGCAATGAGTTATGGCTGAGTGAGTACAGTTCGGATAATTTGAAATTGTCGCTGCGTTTGAAGGGAGTGATTCACTCTGAGCAGACGAAGTATCAGGAGCTGTTAATCGCTGACACGTACGAATACGGGCGAGTGTTGATGCTTGACGGAGCGTTCCAGTTGACGGAGCGTGACGAGTTTTGCTATTCGGAGATGATGGCGCATGTGGCAATTTGTGCAAACGCTAAACCCGAGCGCGTGTTGATAATCGGCGGTGGAGACGGAGCAGTTTTGCGGGAAGTTCTGAAGCATGATTGTGTGAAAAAATGCACGTTGATAGACATTGATGAGCGAGTGATTGACCTGTCGAAGAAATTCATGCCGAACGTCAGCTATGCTTTGAATGATCCGAGAGCGGATGTGAGATGCATGGACGCGCTGAAATTCATTGACGAGACTGATGAGAAATTCGATGTGATAATTGCGGACAGCACGGATCCTGTTGATTTTGCGGCTGGATTATTCAGGGCGGATTTCTACGCGAAGATCAAGAACCTGCTGACTGAAACCGGAATGTTCACGGAATTGACCGAGTCGCCGTTTACGGATCGTGAGTTGATGCGTCAGGCGATTTCCGAGATGCGAAAAGTTTTCCCGATTGTCAAGATGTGTTGGGGAGTTGTGCCGACATATCCGTCTGGCATGTGGACGTATGGTGTAGCGTCGATGCGTGATGATCCGGCTGAGCCTGTGCGGGAAATTTCCGCTACGAGATATTACACGCGAGAGATTCACAGAGCCGCGTTTGAGTTACCGCCGTTTTTGAAGGAATTGATCTCGTGACATGAAACGTGACATGAAGAGTAATATGAGTAATATAATTAGAAGGATTATTGTTCTCGGAGTGATATTGCTGTTTGCTGCTGGGAGTGCGGAGTCAGATTTCGGCAGCTTTTCGGGTAATTCTGACTACAGCAGGAGTTCGAGTTACAGTTCTGGATCGAGTTCGAGTTCTTCGCGTTCAAGCACGAGTTCGCGTTCGTCTAGTTCAAGTTCGCGTTCGAGTTCTGGTACTGGTACGTTCAGAGTGCCGGTGGATTCTGGCGGCTGGGGGAATGCAGGGATTGTTCGCAGCCATAATTCTGACAGCTTCGATGAAAATGATGAGGACGAAACTTCCGGAGCGATTTTTGCGCTGATATTTTTCGCTGTGATGTTGTACTTGTTCATTCGTTCGCGCAAGAAAGCCAAGCATGACAGGCAGGTTTTCATCGAGGAGAATGCGCCGAAGATTATTTTGCAGCCGATGGACGAGTACACGAAGCTTGACCCGAATTTTGACGCGAGCGAATTGTGTTCACACGTTGCGAATTTGTACGTGCAGATGCAGGATGCGTGGGGAGCGAAGAATCTGGAAATTTTGCGCCCGTATTTAGCCGACGCGTTTTACAACCAGATGAACAGGCAGCTTGAGGACTTCAGGAAGACGAATCGAACGGATCACACGGAACGAATAGCAGTTTTGAACGTGATCTTGAAGGGATTCAGGCGAGCTAACGGGATGGATTACGTAATTGCTGGTTTAACGTCACGAATAACGAGTTACGTTACGGATGATTTGACCGGCGAAGTGATTTCCGGCAGCAAGGATCGCGAATTATTCATGGAATACGAACTGGAACTTTCGCGTAAATCCGGAATTTTGACTGAGCACGAACACGATCAGATTATCAAGTCCGAGACATGCCCGAATTGTGGCGCGCCGATTGACGTGAATGCGACGGCGAAGTGTCCGTATTGTGGCAGCATAATCCGCAGCAAGAATATTACTTGGGCTGTGTGTAATATGCAGGGACTTTCGCAAAAGAGCGCGTGATAAATCAAATCAAAACCAAAAGACTCCCCGTTTCGTTCTCGATTTGCTGAGAAATTGATTTGAAACGAGGAGTTTTGTTTTATTTTCGTGATTCATGATTACAAGTAAAATGTGTAGAATATGGTGCGCCTGAGGCGATTCGAACGCCTGACCTTCAGCTCCGGAGGCTAACGCTCTATCCACTGAGCTACAAGCGCATTGGCATTAATTCTGGATTATAGCACACCTTGAGCGATTCTGTTAAAGAAATTTATCAACGGTTCGGAATACAAGCCATAGATGAACGCTCCAGCAGCCAAGATTCCTAACGGTGCGAGCATGCTTAAGCCGGGATCTTTTACGCCGTGATTAGCTGTCTTAAAATCGAAATTTTTCCCGGGCATTATGAATATGCTGAAGATCGAGAATATATACAGAACTGTGAGAACTGCGGAGATCATGAGAGCTGCGATTCCTGCGTGACCACTTGGAGAAGCTGCTGCTGCGATTCCGAGTTGCCATTTACCCATGAAGCCAGCTGACGGTGGCAAGCCGCACAGAGCTAAACCCGAGATTACCAATGCGAACGAAGTCTTAGGCATTCCCATAGCGATTCCGCGCATATCGAACAGATATTCACGTTTAGTCTGACACAAAATCGCGCCTGCACAGAAGAACAGGTTGACTTTCATGATTGCGTGACCTCCCATGTGAACGAGTGCGCCGGTCAAGCCCTCCGGAGTCAGCAGCAATACCCCGAGAATTATATACGAGAGCTGACTAATTGTTGAGTATGCGAATCTGCGTTTGAGATGCCAAGTTGTCAGAGCCTTAGTCGAGCCGTAAATGATCGTGATACATGCCATAGCAATCGCTGCATATTGAGCCCAAGTTCCGGATAAACTTTCGGGTTCGAATACGTACCAAGTTAATCTGACTATCGCGAAGACTCCAGCTTTGACTACAGCGACCGCGTGCAGAAGAGCAGTTACGGGTGTTGGAGCGACTGAAGCGGACGGCAGCCAACTGTGGAACGGGAAGATCGCAGCTTTCACTCCGAAACCAATGAAGCCCAAGAACCACGCGCATAATAACATGTTTGATGGGTCATTTGGCCACACACCGAGAGTTCCGCCTAACTGGAAAATTTCTCCGCCACCGAGTGACATTGCGTAAGTCAGCGCGATAAATACCAGAGAAGCTCCTAAGACCGAGTGCAGCAAATATTTTCGTCCGGCATATCTTGCGCGACCGTCCATCTCGTGCATGACCAAAGGCAGAGTTGTGAGTGTCATGACCTCGTAGAACAAATACAGCGTGAGTAAATTCGCGGACAGAGCAATTCCCGAGACTACCCCGAACGTTACGACAAACCACCCGAAGAAAGTTTTCTCACCGTGTTCATGGCTCATGTATTCGAACGCATAGATTGTTGTGAGAGGCCATAGCAGCGCAATCAACGCAGCAAAAACGATTCCGAGACCGTCGAGTCTCAGAGCGAACGAAGCTTTTTCGGAGAGTCTGAATAATGTGAGAGTTCCGCTTGGTTGGTAAAAAATCAGCAGCAAGATCACGATCGAGTTCAGACATACGCTCGCAGCGATGAATATATTCTGCAATTTTTTCGTGTTGAACTTGATGAACGGCATTAACAGCGCGGCAATCGTTGGGATAATTACGGGCAATAATAACAGCTTTTCACTCATGATTAAGCCTCCGATTGAAAATTATTTCCAGAATTGTAACGCTGTCACTACTAAGGTGAAAAACGCAATCATTATCGTGATAATTGTGGATGATCTCCCAATCGATTTCTCCAAGTTATCGAATTTCTCGTCAAATTTTCTCTCAACGGCGTCGATTTTCTTCTCCAAGATGTCGAACTTCTCATCAAACTTTCTCTCAACGGCATCGATTTTTCTGTCCAAATAATCGAATTTTTCGTCAAACTTTCTCTCAACAGCATCGATTTTCTTTTCCAAGATGTCGAATTTCTCGTCAAATTTTCTCTCAACGGCATCGATTTTCTTGTCCAGGTTATCGAATTTTTCATCGAACTTTTTCTCAACAGCGTCGATTTTTCTGTCCAAATAATCGAATTTTTCGTCAAATTTTCTCTCGACGGCATCGATTTTCTTGTCCAAACTATCGAATTTTTCGTCAATGATATCGAACTTACCATCAAACTTTCTCTCAACAGCATCGATTTTCTTGTCCAAGCTATCGAATTTCTTGTCAATGATGTCGAACTTCTCATAAAACTTTCTTTCAACAGCGTCGATTTTCTTGTCCAGGTTATCGAATTTTTCGTCAAACTTTCTCTCAACAGCATCGATTTTCTTGTCCAGGTTATCGAATTTTTCATCGAACTTTTTCTCTCCGATATCGAATTTCTTGTCAGAGTTATCGAATTTCTTGTCAATGATGTCGAACTTCTCGTCAAACTTTCTCTCAACAGCGTCGATTTTCTTGTTCAAGTTGTCGAGTTTCTCGTTAAATTTTGTCTCAATGGCATCGAATTTCTCGTCAAACTTTTTCTCGACGGCATCAATTTTCTTATCAACAATATCGATTTTGCTCTCAAGAGAATCGATCTGTCCGGACAAAACTTTTTCAACGCTTGTGATCTGCATATTCAATGCGCGAATCTCACTGTTGAAAACGTCCTGTCTAACGAACGGGCTGTAATCGTAATACATTGGGATTTTGTGATCGTTTCCCGCTGATTCAACCGATGATTCCGTAATAACTGATTTTTTTTCTGCAACTGCTTCCATTCTAATAACCTCCCAATAATTAATTTTCGCTTAAACCTGAACGTGTTAATTTTAACTGCTCAAGCTCCGTTATGAAAAGTCCGCACGTCGTGATTAACTCGCTGCCAAACGGTGAAATTCCTCGCGCACGAACGTCCCTGTCGAACTTGAATATTTCATCGATACCACGTTCCGACAAAACTCCGCCAATCGAGAGCAAATCTCCAGACTCGTCTTTTATTTTCAAAAGTTCCGTGATGCCATTATATGCTGCAATGCAAGAATCCTGAATCTCACTCATGGACTTCAGCAACACTTGAACACATTTCTCGCGCAAAGTCAGGATTTTCTCGTTAATCGATAATTGCTTGAAGAAATTCGCCGCATCAAGAATATTTTGCATTCCGTGTTCAGCTTCTCCGCGACAACCTTCGATACCGTACAGAACATACGCCTTCTGACCAGCCGTTAGCAAATCAATCTTCGCGTTCTCGTCAAGTTCCCATAATTCACGCGACACAATCCCCCGCGCATAACTCGATGCCGTCAACGCCAACGCACTAGCCGTCAAATTACGTTTCTGATTTATTAATCGTCCGGCTGCTGCACATAATATTCCCATCAGAAACACGTGTCCCTTCAGCGATAATTTCCCACGAGTTGCACGCATAACGTCTTGTTTGCCGATTTCGTACGGAGCTTTCAGGAGTGTGAAAGTTTCTTCGGGTTTGAGCTTCTCGGTTTCTGCCCCGATTGACGCGCAATTTACGAAACACTGAAACAACGACATCGTGCCATCAAGCAAACACGGATAATCAATATCATTCAGTGCCGAGGAATTAATCGGCGTGGTAAGTCCGGGTTTCGGATAGACTGCTGCAACGTTCAAGATCGATTTCACTGCCAATTTCGCTATGTTGAAAATATACATTTCGTTCAAAATTACACACTTCCTCTCTCGAAAATTTGTTATGATTTACAGGATTATGATAGCATTATCGCAAATATTATTAACAGGAGGATTTCATGTTAAGAAAGTTTCTTTTGATGGCTTCATGCGTTTTAACGATTATCACGTTTTACAATACGGCGGCTTTTGCAGAAAATTTGTTCTCACCGTGGCTGGATTCGAACGTTCGGGATTCACTCAGAAATTCAAATTACAATCCGTCACTCAAAGACGATTTCTACACGCATATTAATCGCGATTGGCTTCTGAATGCGAAACTCAAACCCGGTTACGCTTCGAACAGCGGCTTCAGAGAATTGCAAGATACGCTCGATGCGAATCTAAGAGCACTCATGACGGACGAAACTTTGCAGGGTCATGACGCAGAATTAGTTCAGAACTTGTACAAACTTTGGCTCGATTGGGACGCGCGAAATTCAACGGATATTGGCGCAATCAGAAAGCACATTTTACCAGTCGAAAATATTCACTCGATGCAGGATTTGAATCAATATTTCAAGAGCGAAGAGTGTATGTTATACGGCTCGGATTTGGCGAATTTTGTTCTTGGGATCGATAACGAAGATTCTACCTATTATAACATCGAGATTACCGCAACGGGACTTTCACTCGGTGACAGCGCAGAATACAGAAACATGACCGAGAATGGCAAACGTACTAAGAAAATGAGCGATTCCGTGTCAAATTACATGCTGCAAAAGTTGGGCTACTCACAATCTGACGCGCAGAAAATTATCGAACGGGCTTTTGCATTCGAGACTGAAATTTCCAGATTCATGATGACGCTTGAAGAGAAAGAATCTCCCGATGCGATCCAGATTATGTACACGAATCCGGTTACGTTTGATGACTTGCGAAAATTATCCCCGGTTTTCCCAATAGTCGAAATCATGCAAGCTCAGAAAGTTTTCTCGGACAGAATGAATCTCGGTGAGAAAAAATGGCTCGCAGGTCTGAATGAAATCTACGGCGAATCACAACTCGAGAATATCAAGGCGTACTTAATCCGCAATATCGCGTCACGTTACATGGGCTTGATCGACGAGGCTTCATATCGCGAACTCCAGAAATTTTCCAACGAACGTCTCGGCATCACAAATAACAGACCGGATAACGAAATTGCTACGGACTTTGTACACAACAGATTAGGCGTATCCGTCTCGAAATTATACGTTGCCAAACACGTCTCAAGCGAAACTAAATCCGAAATCGAAAACTTGATCCGTGAAACTATCGCATTCTATGAGACTATGTTGCGTGATGAAGACTGGCTCAGTGCTGAAACTCGCGAGAAAGCAATCGAGAAACTGGAAAATCTCACACCTAGAGCCGCGTATCCAGACAAATGGGACGACTATTCCGGACTCGAGATCAAATCCAAATCCGACGGCGAAACGTTATTAACTGCTCTCGAAAAATTGCGCAAATACTCGCTCAAGATAAATTACTACGACAGGCTCAACACGAAAATCGATCGTGAGAAATGGATCGGCGATGTCGCTGTAGTAAACTCGTATTACTCACCAAGCCACAACGAAATCAAGATTATCGCGGGAATATTAAGCGGCGATTTCTACAGACCGGATATGTCCTACGAAGAGAAGCTCGGCGGAATCGGCACGGTAATCGGACACGAAATTTCTCACGCATTCGATACTAACGGCGCACAATTCGACAAGAACGGGAATATTGCGAACTGGTGGACGGAACAGGACTACAAGATTTTCAAAGACAGAGCGGACAAGCTTATAAAATATCTCAGCTCAATCAAGCTCAACGATGGCTCAAATTACAACGGCTCACTCGTACAGACCGAAACGATTGCTGACATGGCTGGCGTAAAAGCGATGCTCGGGCTTGCGAAGAAACACGAAAATTTCGATTACGACAAATTCTTCAGGTCATACGCGAAACTCTGGAAGGAAATTCTCACACCCGAACGACACGACATGCTCCTGAAAATTGACGTTCATGCGATGCCGTATATTCGAGTGAACACGATTATTCAACAGTACGACGAGTTCCAGAATTGCTACGGCTTGACCAGCGGCGACAAAATGTATCTGGAGCAAAATCAGCGTGTTGCAGTATGGTAAAAGCGCGAATTTATGCGTAAAATATTCTCGTTTGAAAAATTTCGCTAGGAGGTAGCATTCATGAAAAAATTGTTTTTCGCTGTAGCATTTGTGTTAGTATTTGCGTGTGTTGCGTCGGCTGCTGAATCAGTCAATGCTTACACAACAATGGAAGAACCGTTAGCAAAAGCTCTGTTCGATGCGTTCGAAGAAGAAACCGGAATCAAAGTCGAATGGGTTAGACTTTCCGGCGGTGAAGCGATCGCACGTCTTGAAGCTGAACGTGCAAATCCTCAGGCATCAATCTGGGTCGGAGGAGTTGGCACGCAGCATATCGAGGCAAAATTGCGCGGATTATCAACGCCGTATCGTTCGAGAGTTGCGAAGAGTATTCCGTCAAGATACCGTGATCCCGAAAATTATTGGACGGGCTTGTACGTTGGACCAATCGCGTTTTGCATGAACACAGAGCGCGCGAAAGAATTGGGTCTCGAAATGCCGAAGAGTTGGGCAGATATGATCAAGCCGGAATACGCTAAGAAAGTCAGAGTTGCTCACCCGAGTACGTCCGGAACTGCCTATAACATGATCACGACTGTAATTCGAATCAACGATGGAAACGAAGACGCAGCATTTGCATATTTCAAGCAGCTTGCAAATTCCGTCGAACAATTCACACGTTCAGGCTCAGCTCCAGGGAAAAGTTGCGCACTTGGCGAGATCCCGATTGCGATTGGCTATCTGCACGATCAGATTAAATTGCAGCGTGAGGGTGCGAAGATCCAGATCGTAATCCCCGAAGATGGCACAGGATTCGAAACTGCGTCAATGTCGATTTTGAAAGGCGGTCCTCAACCAGTCAACGCGAAGAAATTATACGATTGGGTACTGGGTCAGAAGGCTATGGACATAATCGCTCGCTGGTACGTTATTCCGCTGTCAGATTTAGCCACACCGACAGACACGGGCTTCTCACTTGCTGACATGAATCTTGTAAATCAGGACGATCAATGGGACGCTGCTAACAAAGAACGCCTGCTTGAACGCTGGAACAAAGAAATTTCCACTGCTCCGGAGAAATAGTAATTCACGAGAATTTTCCCCCTTGTGATATTCAGGGGGGATTTTTCATGTTTCATGTTTCATGTTTCATAACAGGGGGGAGTTTATTTGAAAAAGAGAGTTATTCACTTTTCGCTTATGATGTTGTTCGTGATACTCGTTGGAGCTTGGATATACACGAGTGTACGCGACGAATTTCTGAAACAATCACGATCTTCACAACGCAGAACTGTCGAGACGATTGCAGATGGTTTTCCATCCGAAGAAGCTGACGTTGATGACTGGCTGAAGCGTTTGGCAGAAGATGCGAATGATTACAAAATTGCTTTCCTGAAGAATCAAGACTTGGAAGACGAGAATCTGAACCCGATTGGAAATTCTGAACTTGCTGCGTTAATCAAGAGTTCGTTCAAAGATTCGGAATTCGTAAAAGGCTTCGATAGCGCGTCATACGAAGAGATCTACAGGAGTACGCGAAATTGGACAGTCGGCAGCCAAGAAGATCAGGCGTTATTTTTTGCACCGGCTGTGAACTTGAAAACTCAGGATATTGACGGCGCATTGATTTTCGCATTCAGTACTGATGGCGAGAGCGGCTTCATGAACATGATGAACACGTTATTCATAGCGGCGTTTGTATTATTCTCAGTTGTGATTTGGCAGATGATGCTTAGTCGTGATCCGATTGTTGGTTTTGCGTTGGCTGGCTTGTTCCTGATGACGATAATTTTCGTAGCGTATCCGTTGTTTGAAGCTGTGAGATTATCGTTTCTTGAGAACGGGAAATTTTCGCTGGGAATCTGGAAGACGATTTTGCAATCTGAGGGCTACATGTCTGCGTTATGGGGTAGTTTGAAGCTTGGCTGCTGGACTGCGACATTCTCGACGCTGGTAGGATTCCTGTTTGCGTTTGTAGTCGCCCGAACGAATGCGCCGTGTAAAAAATTAATCTCAACGATGGGAGTTTTGCCGGTAATTTCGCCGCCGTTTTCTTTGACGCTTTCGATAATATTGCTGTTTGGAAATAACGGGCTGATTACGCGATGGCTGCGAGTGATTGGACTTGATTTCTCGATTTACGGTTTGCCCGGCTTAGTGCTGGTTCAGACGATGGGAATGTTTCCGATAGCGTTCTTGACATTGAGCGGAGTTTTGCAGGCGATAGATTCGACTTACGAAGAAGCCTCGTTGAATTTATCCGCCGGAAGATTCCAGACGTTCAGGTCTATTACGTTGCCGTTAGCAGTTCCTGGATTGCTGAGTTCATGGCTGTTAGTATTCACGACTTCACTGGCAGATTTTGCGAATCCTCTATTGCTCGCCGGAGATTTGCGCGTGTTGTCTCTTGAGAGTTATATCGAAGTTACGGGAATGAACAGGCTTGGACATGGAGCAGCGTTGTCGATATTATTATTGCTGCCTACACTCACGGCGTTTTTAGCGCAGAGATTTTGGGTAGCGAAACGTTCGTATGTAACCGTAACAGGCAAACCCTCGGGACGAATTACAGAACTGACGACACCTAGAGTCCGAAAAATTCTCGTTGGGATAATATTCGCGATAATATTTTTCCTGATCTTGTTATACGGCACGATATTTGCCGGCTGCTTTGTGAAGAACTGGGGCATTGATTACACGTTCAGCCTTGAGAACATAACAGAAGCAATCACTCGTTCAACGGACGCATTGTTCGATACAGTTACGTTAGCAGCAGCAGCTACACCGATAGCCGGATTGATCGCAATGATAGCAGCGTTGTTAATCGTTCGACGGAAATTTCACGGGAAGCGCTTGCTCGAAATGTTATTAATGACACCGTTTGCATTGCCCGGGACGTTAATCGGAATTAGCTATATATTAGCGTTCAATCATGCGCCGATAATTCTTGTAGGAACAGCAGCGATAATTATTATCAATTACGTAATTCGAGAGTTGCCTGTCGGAATTGAAGGTGGCATAGCGTCTTTGCGACAGATAGATCCAGCGATTGAGGAAGCAGCTACGGATTTGGGAGCGGATCAGGCTGTTGTATTTCGCACGGTAGTGTTGCCATTGGTAAGACCAGCGTTTTTATCTAGTTTGTCGTATACGTTTGTCAGGTCGATGACGGCGGTAAGTGCTGTAATATTTTTGATCTCGGCTAAATGGTATCACTTGACGGTCTTGATCTATAATTTTTCGGAAAATTTGCGATTTGGACTTGCGAGCGTATTATCGACGGTTTTGATCATAATCGTGTTTGGTGCGTTTGGCTTGATGAGATTGTTAGTGCGAGAGAATGCTAACTTGATGAAAAGTGTAAATTAACGAGGTGAAATATATTGGCTAATTCTAATTCTAAATCAGTGACGTTTGACAATATCAAGAAAATCTTCAAAGACCCGCAATCCGGTCAGGACGTTGCAGCAGTTGCGGGAGTTTCGTTTAAGATTGAGCCGGGTGAACTAGTGACGTTGCTTGGACCGTCTGGTTGCGGCAAGACTACGGTATTGAGAATGTTGTCAGGATTTGAGCAGCCCACGTCTGGACGGATCATGATTGGCGACACGGACGTTACGAACACGCCGCCGAATAAGCGAGATACAGCGATGGTATTCCAGAGTTACGGATTATTCCCGCATATGAACGTGTTTGACAACGTAGCGTATGGATTGAAGTTGCGAAAAGTTCCGGTGAATCTGATTGATGAGAAAGTGAAAAAATTTCTTGATATGGTCGGGCTTGGAGCTATGGCAAAGCGTCCGCCGTCGAGATTGTCTGGAGGTCAGCAGCAGCGTGTTGCGTTGGCGAGGTCGTTGATAGTTGAGCCGTCTGTTTTATTGCTTGACGAACCGTTGAGTAATCTTGATGCGTTGTTGCGTGAACAGATGCGCGTGGAAATTCGCCGCTTGCAGAAAAATCTGGGAATTACGGCTATGTACGTTACGCA
This sequence comes from uncultured Synergistales bacterium, assembly GCA_905233725.1. Lineage (GTDB taxonomy): Bacteria > Synergistota > Synergistia > Synergistales > Aminobacteriaceae > JAFUXM01. The sequence goes on along the minus strand of CAJOEM010000035.1, from coordinate 1,720 downwards.
TGATCGAGTTGAAGCGATGAGCTTGTCTGACCGAATAATCGTTATGAAGCTGGGAAATATTATTCAGATGGGAACGCCGAGTGAAATATATCGAGATCCTGTTGATACGTTTGTAGCGGGATTTGTCGGAAAAGTAGCGTTTTTCCCGTGTGAAGTGAAGGAAATTTCGGATCAGGCCTGCAACGTTGAGATCAAAGGCAAACATTTTGCAGCGCCGCGATGGTCTAAGAAGCTTAAAATTCGTGATCGTGCGTTAGTGATGGCTCGTCCAGAATCGCTTTCACTTGGAGAACCCGGGACAGGTGTTGAAGACGGGATCGTTACGGCGAATATTTATCTTGGGAACAGCGTTGAGACTTGGGTACACACTGAGCTTGGAAATGTTCTCGTTCAGATTGACAACCCCGATGTGAAACACGTCTACAACGAGGGCGAGAAAGTTTCGTTGACGTTTGACCCGATTTTGACGAAAGTTCTCGAGGACGATTTGGAGAAATAACAGCGTTTGTGTTAGAATAGGGATAACAGTGAGGGGAGTCATCCCTATATAAATAAAAATTATTCTCGGTTTACCCGAAAAGCTTCTCCCACAGCAACAATGCTGTCAGGATAAAGCTCATCAACCAGGAGAGAACGGTGAAAAATCGCTCAATTCGTCGCATGAGTTTCTTCACCGTTTTCCTCCGGGATCGACGCTTTTTGTGTACGATCCTGTTCTCGCCCCCGAGCCCCTCGTGAAAATTATTATATCAGATTTGCAGACGCATTTTTTTCACGCTAGAAATCCCACTCGCAAACGTAATAGAAGCTTGTTCTATCAGGTTGATCGTTACGCCACTTGCCATTTAGGTAAGACATGCGAACATTGTCAACCGTGTTAGGGGCTGTATCCTTCCAGTTTGAGTAAGATAATTGTTCACCAGTTACCCATTTCCAACTGCTACCGGATTTCACTAGACCAATCCAAGCACTAACTCCGCTGTGATTTACGAGTCCATGCACAAAATCATTCTCGCCTTTAGATGTTATCGTCACGAGATGACCGCCCATTTTTTCGCACACTTGTTTCGCGGTTTGCCAGGTCACGGATTCCTTGAAGAGTTTGTAATGATGTCCCTCATAGGATTGCGAATCTACCATGAAATTCTTTCTCGTCCTATATATTAATATTAATATGAATTTCAATTTTAGGTAACAAATCGCTGCCACAACGATCACTATGAACAATCCAATCCATAGCACAGTCGGTCTTATTTCAATCATAGTGCTCAGAAGACCAATTCCCCCCACAATGCATACAATCGCACAGATTTCAAAGAACGCGAATTTTTTTGTTCTCTCGGGATTTGTGTTTTTCCATAATAACATAAATAATAATACCAAACCAACTCCAATTAAGATCAGTGCAATCACGACTGGTGTTCCTAATTTGTCTATAAGTTCGCCTAAACAAAAGTTAATATTCATGATTTTTCAAAACTTCTGCTGTTTTTTAGATTATGCTAAATGTTCCTGCAGAATTTTTCCAGTTCGGAGCGCAAGTACTCGTAACGCAATTTTTTCTCGGAGTTCGCGAAATGTTTCTCACGGAATTGTTCGTGCTGGCAATTATAATTTAGAATTTCACCGCCGAATTGTTCGCTCGTGAGATCGAATTTGTAATCGCCAACTCGATTGTAACAGTGAAAGCTTCCGTCATCGTTCGGGATCCCGAAAACTT
>CAJOEM010000034.1 GCA_905233725.1 uncultured Synergistales bacterium | reverse complement strand
GTTATCTCCAAACTTCGATTGAATAGTGCAGCTTGAACATCTTCGTCTGTATCATCCGTAATGCCGATTTGCGTCTTGATTTGCGCGAGTGACAGATAATGTGAGCCGTTGTATTCTTGATCACCACCGGCGTATTTGAGCCTGAGAATCGTTTGCTCTTCAGTTCCGTCTGCGTCAAAAGCTATGCCGCTTGAGTAGTTCAAGTAATACGTTGTGCCTTTGGTCGGAGCGTTCGAGGAATTTTTCCAGACGATATTTGTGCCGCTGATTGTGAAGTCCGTTCCGCCAAAGTAGGTTGTTTCTTCGTAGTCAGCAGTCGTGTAGTAAGTCAGCGAGAGTTTTGATTTGTCGGCTGGTTCGGAAGAAGTATTAGTCCAGTTGATTGTGATCCAGCCTGTATCTGTGTCCTCGGAAAGTGTAAAATCTGAGCCGTATTCGTAAGTTTTTGTGCCGTCAGTTAATACGAAAGCTTTGTTGAAAATTTCGCTGATTTCGTCATCTTCCATATCGTCAGTAATGCCGAGTTGACTTCGCATTTGCGTGAGTGTCAGGAAACTTTCGCCGGTGTTTAGGTCGCGTTTGTTGCCGTCTGAGTATTTGATCCTGACTGAGTTATCCGAGCCGATTGTGTTGTCAGTCAAAATTTCGCCGTTCGGAGCTATAATTGTGAATCGTTCTTGATCCGAAATGCTCGAGATCGTGAAGCCCAGCGTATTCTTGATGCTGTCCGTAGTTGATGAGCCACGAGTGATTGCTGCGGATCTGAAATTGTCCGTTCCTGATGTAGTGTACGTGGCTGTGTAAGAGTCGCCGGTTTTGACTGAGCTGTCGTCGATTGTGCTGTCGATCCAGCGAATTTCGTTGTTATTTACGACCTGAAAATCCTGATTTAGCGTGTAAGTTTTGCCGCTGGAATTTTTTAGTTCGAGATCCTCGGGGTATTGCACGAAAATATCTGAGAGCGTGTTTCTGCCGGTTGTGTTAATCGTGAAAGATTCGTTGACGGTAGTTGCGCCTTCACCGGTGTTGTCGCTTTTGAGAATTAGCCTGTTATCGACGACTGAAGCTGTGACATCGATTGGCGTGCTGAGAGTTTTGAGCTTGTTATTAATCTTGGACTTTAGGGATTGCAAAGAATCACTCGAGCTGACTTCGACGCCGACTTTCTGACCAGCAGCAGTTATATAAAGTGTCGAGGAACTTGGCATATTCGTAACGCCCGACAATGTTGAACTTGAGATTTGATTCGAGCGTATTGTCTGAGCTGTTGCGAGTTGTTCGACTTTGAGATCGTACACGGCGACTTCGGCATCAGCATTGACTGACGCGGTCAGAACTCCTTTCGAAGAACCGTTTCGGTCTAAGCGTTCGATCTCGATTTCCTTGGCTTTGTAAGTTGACGGGAGTTTTAGCGGAGAAATCGAGGATTGCAGCGACTGCATTGAGACTTTCATTTCTTCGAAGAGTGATTTTTTGTTGACAAGGTTGGTGCGTTTGTTGACTTTGACCATAGCAGGTTGTTGAGCAGCCTCGATTATGGAGTCGATCATTGAGTCCCAATCGACGCCTGAAACTATACCTGAAATACTCATAGAACCAGCCATAAATTTTAACCTCCTGTTTTGTAAAAAATATCCTGACTTGAATATCGGCGGACGAACTCGAAAACTTTTGCGTGAAAATTGCGAAATTCGAAAATAATTGACAAAGTTCGAGATTTGTTGTAAATTTCGTGTCATGAAGAATACGAACGGAGTTGATAAGAGTAAAAATAATAATAAAACTGTCGCACAGAATCGCAAAGCACGTCATGATTATTTCGTGATAGATTCGTTTGAGTGCGGGATTGTTCTGACTGGCACGGAGATCAAGAGTGTTCGCGCCGGGAATCTGAACTTGAAAGATTCTTACGCGTCGATTGATTCGAAGTGTGAGTTGTGGCTTGAGGGAGTACACATTTCGCCGTACGAGAAGGGAACGTATTATAATCATGAACCCGAACGTGATCGAAAATTATTGATGCACAAGCACGAGATAATTCGCTTACGCAGCAAAATCCGCGAGAAGGGATTGACGTTAGTTCCGCTGAGTGTTTACGTGAAGGACGGGAAGCGCGCTAAAGTTGAGTTGGGACTTGTTCGCGGTAAGACATCGTATGATAAGCGCGACGCGATGGCAGAACGAGATGCAAAACGCAATATTGCACGGGCGATTCGTGACAGTGGACGTTATGAATAATAATTTTGGGGGCGACAGGTTTCGACAGCGTGATGGAGGGTCTGAAGGAGCAAGCCGAGGAAAGTCTGTAATCACTCGTAAAACTTCGGGCAAGACAATAAATGTCGAAAATAATTATGCATTAGCGGCCTAGTTGCCAGCTACGCCGAGGGCAGGATTTTTCTGTCGGTTCGCCTAAGGTGTCAATTTAGACAGATGCCCCGCGTGTAATCGGATTTTGTTCACGCGCCTAAGTTTAAGAAATCTTGGAACGGGACGGTTGTTTTCTGCCAAATCCCCGACGACAATTCAAAGAAAACTAAGCTTGTAGCGCCATCACGATTGGCCCACGTTGGACGGGAGTTCGATTCTCCCCGCCTCCACCAGAAGATAATCTCGACAAGTTCGAGTTGGAAATATATTCAGAGCATTTCTCGGAAATTTTTCGGGGAATGCTTTGTTGAATCTTGAGATTTTGAAAGGAGAAGAAATCATGATTTATTTAGCGCACATATCACAGGAAAATAGGCAGCAATCTCTGAGGGATCACAGTTTTAACTCAGCCAGTTACGCTTGCAGTGTCTTGGAGGGAACTATTTTTAGCAACATGGCTCGTTGCGGCGGTTTTTTGCATGACATGGGAAAAGCAAAAACAGAGTTTCAAGAATATTTACGCGATGAGAATGCTAAACGCGGTTCCGTTAATCACACTTTTGCGGCAGTGATATGGATACTGGAAAATTTTCATTCAGTGCAAAATAATAATTCGTTCGAGTTCATGTTAAGTGAAATATTATCGTTTGCTGTTGGCTCACATCATGGCATGTTCGACTGCTGCGGACTGAATTGCGAGCCTGATAGCTCGAAAGACAGAGCGAAAAACGGATTCATACATAGATTGGATTACAATAGAAAATCTATATGCTACGAAGAATCTGTAAAAGTTTTTTTTGAGCAAGTCTGTGCAGAAGAGGAACTGAAATCGCTGTTCGAGAAATCAGCATCTGATTTTAAAAGTTTTCTCGACACTTGCAAGAACTTTTTGCCTAAAATTCAAGAACGCAAGCCTATGTTATATTTCTGTATAAGCATGTTATGTCGCTTATTGCTCTCGTCGATTATATACGCTGACCGTAGAGATACGATAGAATTTATGAGGCAGCCAATACACAAATCACTCAAACCGGATTGGCAGCATGAACTGTTTTTGCTGGAGGAAAAGTTAGACGCTCTACCCAGGAATGCTCTCAGTGATGTACGCAGAAATATCTCGGAACAGTGCAAAGCTTTCGCCGAAAATCCCTCGGGAATTTATAAGCTCAATGTCCCGACAGGTGGCGGAAAAACTCTGTCACTTCTCAGATATGCCTACGCTCACGCCGCAAAATATGGTAAAAAACGCATAATCGTAGTAATCCCGCTCTTGAGTATTCTGGATCAGAATGCAAAAATTATTCGCGAATACATCAGCGATGAAAAATACATTTTTGAACATCATTCGAACGTTTTGCAGGAAAACTCTCAAAGCAAAGAGGCTCTTGATAATTATGAACTGTTAGCTGCATCCTGGGATTCGCCTGTTGTGATAACTACGCTGGTACAGTTCTTGAATGTGCTGTTTGCCCACAAGACTTCACAGATTGGCCGAATGCAGGCACTTGTAGATTCAATCGTGATAATCGACGAGATACAATCATTGCCGCTAAAAACGATTTGCATGTTTAACATGGCTGTGAATTTTTTCGCGAAATTTTGCAATACTACGTTTATACTTTCTTCGGCAACGCAGCCAGCTTTTGCCAAGGTGAAATGGCCCGTGATATATTCCGAACCTGAAGATATGGTAAAGCTGAATCACGCTCAGACAGACATGTTCAAGAGAGCTGAAATTATAGACAAGACAGATCCATACGGAATGAATTTTGATGAATGCGCTGATTTTTGCTGTGAACAAATTTCCGAATGTAGCTCGGTCTTACTGATATGCAACACGAAACGTGAAGCACGCGATATTTATCGAATGGCGAAAGACAGGCTGCAAGATGAAACTGACACAGAAATTTTTCACTTGTCAACGTCGATGTGCAAGGCTCACAGAACACGTGTTCTTGATAATGTGAAAGCGCGATTGGACTCAGTTCGAGAAAGCAAGTCAGGGAAAGTCATGTGTATTTCGACGCAGTTAGTTGAAGCAGGAATAGATTTCTCGTTTGAGCGAGTAATTCGTGTAATTGCAGGTGTAGATAATCTAGCTCAAGCTGCAGGACGCTGTAACAGAAGCAATGAATACGGAAATGCCGGAAAATTCTTCGTGATAAAACTCAAAGACGAGAGCAAAAGCCTCACGAAGCTTCAGGATATAAAAAATGCTCAAGACTGCACGCTTGAAGTGATGAATAGTTCCAACGGTGAAATCCGAAATAATCTAATCGGCGACGAAGCTGTGAAATTGTTCTACAGAAAGTTATACGAGCATGAACAAGCGAACCTAGCTTATCCAGTGAAAGATCATCTATACTTGGCGAAACTGCTTGCTAACGAGAACTCATCTGTTTCAAAAACTGACGAAGCGTATTTTCTACATGTTCCGTTCAAGTCAGTCGCGGAAAAATTTCAGGTATTTGACGATAATACATACGATGTTCTTGTGCCATACGCTGAAGGGCGGGAGAAAATCGATGCGTTACGTTCGGAATTTTGCGATAAATACAAGATATTCAAAGCGTACGAGAAGATACAGGATTTGCAGCAGTATGCAGTGAATATCTACGAATGGCAGAAAAATTCGCTGATTGAAAATGGATTTCTTGAAGCATACCCGAGCTACGAAAATTGCAAAGTGTTGATTTTGTCAGCAGCAGCGTATGATGACGAAACTGGCGTGACTGTGCCGGAAGATTATAACGTAGAGGATTTCATAATATAGCTATAGCGAAATTTTTTGGAATTTTTTTGCACAAATTTAGCGTTTGATCGCTATCACAGGTTTATAAATTGCTCTTGCACTGAACCACTCAGAATTTTTAGCCGAATAATTCTAACGTGTTGACCGTAAGCAACGTAATTTTCTCCATTATGCCCACTAGAACAACTCTTTGATGTCTGCTACACAGGTGAGAATTTTATCACGCGACGCATTGCCTCGCAAAAAATTTTCCCCCACGAATCACGCAAATTCATGGGGGATTTTTATTAACCAAATTTTCCGAAAAAGTTCCAGATTTGTGGCGCAAACGCTAACAACACTCCGATTAACGTCACCAGAATCGCTAAAATCGTGAAATTCCAGCTCATCGAGTTTTGCAAACCACTCAATCGTACATCAAGAGCCTTGACATCGCTCTTAACATCGAGAATTTCACCGTGAAGCTTGTTTTCAACACTGTCGATCTTTTTGTCAAGAGCAACGATTTCACCGTGAAGTTTGTTCTCAACATTGTCGATCTTTTTGTCAAGAGCAACGATTTCACCGTGAAGATCATTCTTAACATCGAGAATTTCAGCGTGAAGATCGTTTTTAACGCCGAGAATTTCAGTGTGAAGATCGTCTTTAACACTATCGATCTTTTTATCAAGCTTTCTGTCGAGAGCGTCAATTTCAGTGTGAAGATCGTCCTTAACATCGAGAATTTCAGCGTGAAGATCGTTTTTAACGCCGAGAATTTCAGTGTGAAGTTTGTTCTCAACACTGTCGATCTTTTTGTCAAGAGCAACGATTTCACCGTGAAGTTTGTTTTCAACACTGTCGATCTTTTTGTCAAGAGCAACGATTTCAGTGTGAAGTTTGTTCTCAACATTGTCGATCTTTTTGTCAAGCTTTCTGTCGAGAGCGTCAATTTCAGTGTGAAGATCGTTTTTAACATCGAGAATTTCACCGTGAAGATCGTTCTTGACTTCAACAATTTCAGTGTGAAGTTTGTTCTCAACACTGTCGATCTTTTTGTCAAGAGCAACGATTTCACCATGAAGATCGCTCTTAACGTCGAGAATTTCAGTGTGAAGATCGTTCTTAACACTGTCGATCTTTTTATCAAGACCAACAATTTCACCGTGAAGATCGTTTTTTACTCCATCAATTTTTGATGACAAGTCCTCGCGGAATTTGTTGAGATTCCTCTCGATTACGAGTTCAAGCCTGTCCGAACGGGCATCGTAAAAATATTGCCTGAAATAATCGTTGACGTCAATCACGCCCGAGACTTTCATCGCATCCGGTTTACCTTCGTTTTGTACTTCCTTTGTTGCTTCCATTGTGTTCGCCTCCTTCCTATTGTGATTATCTTTTGTTCTGATTTTATCATACTACGCGAATCAACAGCAAACTTCCCTCTCGCAGCGTTATCTCGGCAACATGAGCCGGCAAAACTTCGTTACTCGTAGCAAATTGATATTCGGATCTAATCTCGCCGTCTTCAAGAGCAAATTTCGCTCCGGTAATATTCACGCCACGCGCAATTCCAGAGATACTCACGAGCGAAAAATACCTGAACTCGCCACTGACTCTCTTGACGTCTCCGGGCAATATAATCTCCATCTCAGAGTAATCATCAAGTATCTTCGCAAATTTTCCAGCCATAGCAAGTTTCAGCAATCCGTAAACATTCACGAGCGTGTGGTCAAGTCTCGCGCCAATCACGCCTATCAGCAGAAATTCCTCGAAGCCGCGCCTGATGCCTTCACGTATTGCGTACATAGTATCCGTGTCATCTTTCTCTCGAGGTAAGACAATCAATTTCTCCGGAGAAATATTTACCGGCAATTCGTGCGAATCAAAATCTCCGACTACTAAATCCGCACGAACTCCCAAGCCAGCTTCATGTTCCAAGCCGCAATCACAGAATATGCAGAAATCTTCGGGGCGCAGGTATCCGCGAACAAATTCGTAATTGCGAATCTCTGCACCGCCGATTATTACGCAGCGTCTCATTCTAAGCACCTATCTCAACACCGCCAGAATTTGCCATGTTCCAAAATTCCAGCTCATAAAGCGAACATACACGATAAATCTCAAATATATGCTGCATCTGTTCATCTGTGTAATCGCGCGTCAATTCCTCCAGCATATTCAGCAACGTCACATTCGTCGAACAATACACTTCGCCAGAATAACACTTCAGCCAATTCCCGTACAATTCATGATTCACAGCGTCCGGATTATTTCGCAGGATATTCTTCGCGATAGCCTCGTAACTCAACGCACAAGATAATATTGCAGCCATGATTTCCGCAACTCCTTCATCATATGCAATACGTATCATATACGACGTATACGACAAATTCTCAAGCGTCCTGGGTGTTCTGTCTATCTCTTCCTGCGTAACGCCGAATTTCGCCATGTAGCCTCTATGCACATCAAGCTCTACTTCTGAAATAGCCTGAATAGTTCGCGCGCATAATTTCACAACGTCACTTTCTGAATCTTTCGCCTTCGTGATACCCAGACTGAATACTTTCGCATACTCGTTAAGATACAAATAATCCTGAATCATATAATGCCTGAACTTCTTTGGCTCAAGCTTTCCCGTCTCGATTCCCTTCACAAACTCATGCTCGTAATACTTCTGCCAAATATCCGCAACTGAATCAGCCAATCTATCTTCAAGCGTGCGATTCTCCGAAAATTTCCCCGATAAATTATACGCGTGATACATAGGTCCTCGCCCTGCGCCTAAATCCAGCATAGCAGACAGCGCACCAGAAATATATTCCTTCGCTCTCAAAACCGAATCTTCCAGACTGAAGCCTTTCGCCAAATTCGCAGCTATTGCACTCGATAGCGTACAGCCTGTTCCGTGTGTATTGGGATTATCTATGCGCCTACCGTAGAACCATCGGAAATTATTTTCGCCGCAATACAGCAAGTCATTCGCATCGTTTACATCATGTCCGCCCTTCAACAGAACTGCGCAAGCGAACTCAGAATTTATTTTCGCAGCAGCCTTCAACATATCGTCTTGATTGTGAATTTTCACTCCCGACAGAATTTCTGACTCCGGAATATTCGGCGTAACTACACTCGCAAGAGGCAATAACTCAGCACAAAGCGTATCAACAGCATCTTCAGCTATCAATCGCGCGCCACTCGTAGAAACCATAACAGGATCTACAACTATATTTTTCGCAGCATGTTTTCTCAAACTCGCAGCAATCGTTACGATCAAATCAATGCTCGATACCATGCCGATTTTCACAGCGTCCGGGAAAATATCAGCAAATATCGCATCAAGTTGCTTCTCCAGAAATTCCGGCGAAGATTCCAAAATGCCACTTACTCCGGTAGTATTTTGCGCAGTCAATGCAGTTATCGCACTCATCGCAAATACTCCGTTCATCGTCATCGTCTTAATATCTGCCTGAATACCAGCTCCTCCGCTAGAATCACTTCCTGCAATCGTCAACGCTGTTCTTACGTCTCTTATATCTCTCATAATTTATTCTCCTCTCAAAAATTTCTCAACGCACGCAAAATCATTCTCACGCACGTATAAATCACAAATTTTCTCGATACGCTGCCAATCATGAACGCTCGAAAAATCCTCAACGCCTGCCAAAAAAAATCCCGCACGTTTCGCAGCTTCAAGTGCAAATAGCGCGTCCTCAAATACGAGCGTCTCAGAAACTTCCGTTCCCATGAATTTCGCGCATTCCAGGAAAATCTTGTAATCATGTTTGCTCGTGTCAAGTTCTCCGCAAGTGAATATCGCCGAAAAATATTCCAGAATTCCCAGCCTTGATAACGCAGCTTCCAGCAAAAATCTCTCGCCGGCAGTAGCAATCGTCATCGGAACTTTCAAGTCAAAGCGAATCACGTCAAGAATCTCACGCACTCCTGGTTTCAGCGCAACGTCATTCACGTAAAAATCCCGAATCATTCGCAAAATCGCAGCCTTGATTTCCCCGCACGAATCTTCAAGAGAATATCTCCCGCGCAAATACTCAATCCCGTGTTCAAACGACATCGCAAACAATCTCCGTGACAAATTCGCTTCCGGTTCAACGCCAATCGAGCGCAAATATCTATCGCCCAAATTCCGCCACATTCCCATCGAATCTATCAACGTTCCGTCCGCGTCAAAAATTATCCCGTTAATCATCATCTCTCCTCCCAAAATTTCACATCAAAAAACAGATACGCTCGTGTCTACACAAACATATCTGTTCATAAAATCCTAATATTATTATCCCTACGTCGGCATTACCCGAATCAGGTTCTAATGGTCGGACGAACAAAATCCCTCTCAGCCTGTGACACAAGCTCCCATATTTATTGCGCTATAAAACGCGATTATTATACTACACGAACAGCAACGTCAGCAACACCGCCCCAACAGCATGAGCCAGCCAGAAATTCAGCGTAACTTTCGTCTCATCAAGTCCAAGTTTTTGAAAATGATGATGCAACGGTGCCATGAGAAATATTTTCCGGTTTAATTTGCGAATCGTGAAAATCTGAATGCCGGACGAGAACATCTCGATTATAAATATAAAGCCAACAGGTATCAACGCCAAAGTCCGCCCGTTAATCACGCATATCGCAGTCAAAGCTCCTCCGAGAAAATGCGCGCCCGTATCGCCCATGAAAGTTTTCGCAGGTCTCAGGTTGAAAAACAGAAACGCCGCAGCCATGAAAAATAATTCCGACAAAATCCTCAGATTAGCTTCGTTAGGCTCTACAAATATCAACGCAGCTCCCAGCGAAATCAGAAAACTTCCAGCAGCCAAGCCGTCCAAGCCGTCCGTAATATTCACAGCGTTCAGCATTCCAGCCGAAATCAGAAACGCGACAGGTATCGCAAGAATTTCAGCCAAGAATCTCTCGCGAGCAAAATTCCCGTTGAAAAACACCGCAATCACCCATAACGCGCAAATCACTAACTGAATCTTCAGCTTGTCAATGCTTCTGAAGCCCTCGCTAGTGTGACTGGAAAATTTCAGCCAATCATCAACAAAGCCAATTATCCCGCTCAGCAACGGCAAACTCCAGAACAAAACGCTGTCCAAAATTCCCAAATCGAAGCCGTTATAAATCATCGCGAAAATACCCGAAATCAGAAATATCACTCCACCCATCGAAGGCGTTGCGGATTTGATCTCGTTGTCGATATTTATCCCGTATGATTTCTGAGCCTGTGTAAGCTTTATACGCTTCTGAAGCCTGATCCAGAAATATTGCATCAAAACATTCGTCGCGAAAAATATTATGCCGTTCAAAAAATTCATGACTTGTAATTCCCCTCGATATACTTCACGATTTCAGAGAGCTTCAGACTGTTCGAGCCTTTCACAAGAATCCCTGACACATTCCCAGAATCAAGTTTCTCACGCGTAATTTCCAGAGCCTGTTGCCAATCCTCGACAAATTCCACATTCTGAAATTTCCCGCCGAAAGCTTCTCGCCAAATTTTCCCGACAAGAATCACGTTATCAATTTCGCGAATCAAATTCCCGAGTTCAGCGTGATATTTCGCAGCCTCTTCGCCCATCTCGCGCATCTCGCCGAGTATCGCAAGTTTCGCAGGCGCGTCTATCTCCGCAAAAGTCTCCAGCGACGCACGCATAGACATCGGATTCGCATTATACGCGTCATCGATCAAGAATCTTTCACGCGACAAAAACACAATTCTTCCGCGACCGTCCATAGCCTGATAATTTCGCAAAATCTCCGCAGCCTCAGTCAAGTTTATCCCGAGAATTTTCCCCGCAGCAGCAGCTAATGACAGCGGCATCGCAACATGTTTCCCCCAGACATCAGCCCGGAATTTCGCAGCTTCTCCGGAACTCTGCAGCTCGAACGCCAACGACGGCAACGCAAATTTCGAGTCATCAAATACGATCCTGAAATCCAAATCTTCACGGCTTCCAAGTGTTCCAACTGAAACATGCTCAAGGAATCTCAAGCTGTCAATATCCGAGTTAAACACGATTTTGCGAATATTTCTCGAACGCGTTATCTCAAGTTTTTCACGCAACACGCCGTCAAGCGTCTTGAAGCCCTCCAGATGAACCGGAGCAATCGCTGTCAAAATCGCAATCGTTGGTGAGAAAAATTCCGTTAGTTCACGAATTTCGCCGGGTTTATTCGCGCCAAATTCCAGCAGCAAAATCTCTGTTTCAAGCGGCATCGACAGAATCGTAGCTGCACAACTGATCATAGTATTAAAGCTTTTCTCAGGAGCGTGAATCTTGAAGCGTGATTTCAGGATTTGTTCAAGAGCCGTTCTTGTCGTAGTTTTGCCAACGCTGCCGGTTATAGCGATTATGTCTTTCACGGGAAATTTTCGCAATCTCTCAGACGCAAATTTTTCCAGGTCATGTTCTGGGTCGTCAAGTTCTATCACAGGAATATTAGCAGGATTCGCAAAATTCTTGTTCGGGTTGGATTTTCTCACGATCAGCAATTTCGCGCCGTTTTCGATAGCCTGAGCTATAAATTTGTGCCCGTCAGTTTTTTCGCCCTCAAGCGCAACGAATGCTCCACCCGGTCTAACATTTCTGCTGTCAGTTGCCGTATGCGCAGGGTATTCAAGATTCGCAATTTCAGGTGATAATTCTACTCCCGAAAATATTTCTCGCAGTTTCAAATTCATTTCGAACACCAAGCCTTTACACATTCTGAGTCATTATACGGGATCTTTCGACCTTTCTCCAGCGTTATGAATTTCTCCGGACCTTTGCCAGTTATAACGAGAATATCATTTGCGCCTAATTTCCCCAACGCATGAGTTACGGCTTCTTCGCGATTGAGAATTATTTCGTGAGGTTTCGTTACGCCTGATTCGATCATTTTCGCGATTTCCATTGGGATTTCGTCACGAGCGTTGTCATTCGTGATTATGATCTCGTCAGCAAATTTCGACGCAGCTTTGCCCAGTTCAGGTCTGTTCTGTTGATAGCGTCCGCCGCCGTGTCCGAATACCGAGATTAATTTCCCACGTGAGTTTCCTGCCAAATTCGTAATCGTTCGCAAAACAGTTTCGAGAGCTGAAGGTGTGTGCGCAAAATCCACGAAGCATTTCGCACCGTTTGGCAAATCGATTCGTTCGAGCCTTCCCGGGACTTGCGGAACTTTTCTAACGCCGTCGATTATTGCAGCGTCATCAACTCGTCCGCGCATTGCCGTAACTGCACAGAGCGTATTCATGATATTAAAATCCCCGACCAGCGGCGAATCCAGTTCCAGCGTGTTAAAGCCTTTCGTAGCGATCTTGAGTTTCGTGCCATCGAGTCTTGTCTCGTAATCAAACGCTCTAGAATCCGCAGCTTCTGACAATCCAAAACCGCGCAATTTTCCCGGAAATTCCTGAAGCAATCTGCGTCCGTACTCGCTATCAAAATTCGCAGTTCCAAGAAAATCCGGCTTCGAATAATTCGTGAATAAAAGCTTTTTCGCGGCGAAATAATTTTCCATTGTGACGTGAAAATCCAGATGCTCCGGGTACAAGTTCGTAAAAATCGGCACATCATACGCGATGCCCTTTAATCTGCCGAAATACAAGCCATGCGACGAAGTTTCCATCACGCAAGCTCCACAAGAATTTTTGACCATTGCAGCGAGTTGCCTCTGAACGATTGAGCTTTCGGGAGTTGTGCGGTCTGCGTCGATCTCGTTTACGCCATCACTCTCAATAATCGTACCCAAAAGTCCCGTTCTGATCCCTGCTGCCTGCAAAATGCTGCGAGTTATGTAAGTCGTCGTAGTTTTGCCATTTGTGCCAGTTACGCCAACCATCAGCAACTTACTCGCCGGAAAATCATAAATCAACGCGCCAGTTTCTCCGAGAAAATCACGAACTGAATTTACGATTATCTGCGGAATTTTCAAGCCGTCAAGTTTTCTCTCAGCGAAAATTGCTACTGCCCCGTTATCCTGCGCAAATTTGGCGTAATCATGCCCATCGCTTTTCTCGCCCTTGATGCAGCAAAACAACGTCTTCTCCGGCAAAAATCTGCTGTCAGACGAAATGTTGCTGACCTGAACACTTAAATCAAAATCACCCGCAAAAAACTCAACGCTGCTATTTCTCTCGCGAATGAATGCCAAAATCTCACCCAAAGAAACGCTCATTAAAAAAAATCCTGCCTCTCTAAAATTTTCGCTCTAAAATTCTCACGCAAGATCATAGCACAAAAAAACACCGGTTTCTCACCGATGTTCTCTTGCAAAAAATTCAAACTTAATAATTATTCGCTTAGTTATTTAGCGACTCCAGAACCTGCAAATTACTGGGAAATCGCACTGACCGGACACGTTGAAACGCATGAACCACAATCGACACATGCACCTGCATCAACGCCAGCTTTGCCATCATTGACGGAAATTGCGCTAACCGGACACGCTGAAACGCATGACTCACAACCTACGCATGTTCCCTGATCTACTACTGCTGCCATAATTAATCCCTCCTGTTATTTAAGATCGTTTTAACTTACCTGCAAATTTCAAATCCAGAAGCCCCTCTTGCATTCTGAACCTGAACTACGTGATATTATAGCATAATCATAAATTTTGAAAATATCGGAGGCAAAAATTTTGGAAAATAATCTGGCAACGTTCGATGATTTCGCAAAACTTGATGTCCGAGTTGGCACGATAATCAGCGCACAAAAATTCCCCGAGGCTCGAAAACCAGCGTATAAACTCGAAATTGATTTCGGCTCGGAAATTGGCGTGAAAAAATCCAGCGCACAAATCACGAACTTCTACGAGTCAGGCGAATTAGTCGGGCGCAAAATAATCGGCATCGTGAATTTCCAGCGAAGTCTTAGTTTTGGGAACGTACTCAAACGGAGGCGTATTGCTGTTATCACCAGATGAGCGTGCTTTGAACGGCGACAGAATTGGCTGATTCAAGCTGATTCAAAAAGAGCAACTCCCCGAAATTTCCCGAGAAGCTGCTCTGATTTTCACGCTAAATATCGAATTTCTTGGACACGCTCACAAAATCCCCGTCTGAGCCGCGAACTCTCACACCGTAGACAACGACTGTGTAAGTTCTGCCACGCTTAAGTCCGGAAATTCTGAACTCGATATCGTCGCTATCACGATCGATTTTTCCAGTTTTCAGGACATTGCCACGCGAATCTTTCACGACAACTCGCAGATGCTTGCTGTACTGGACTTTCGAGTTAAACTCAACTTCGAGCTTTTCACTCTTGCGTGAATATTTAACGCTCTCGATTGCTAGACGCTCGACCACTCTTGCAGCAGCATGTCTGGGAGCCCTTTTCGGAGCAGCCATCACTGGCAACGCGGTCACAACTAATAACAACACTGTCAGGAATATCGCAGCAAAACGTTTCTTCATGTTTAAAACCTCCAATGTGAGTAAAAATTACGCAACCAATTTTACAGCAAAAAATCCCGAGTGTAAATCCGTCAAAATAATTTCTGTGTCGCGAAAATCAGCCACAATATCACGTTCAGGAAAATCACGACAAAAACCGCTGCTGATAACATGTCCTTGCCAGCTTTGATCTCAGGTCTGAAATTCTCGTCGATCAAATCAAAAGCTTTTTCAACGGCACTGTTCACGAGTTCGAAACACATCACAAGCAGCCAAGCCGCCACAAAAATCACAGCCCAAACGAGTTCAACTGCGAAAATCATCACGAACGCAAGAATAGCCACGAGCACGCAAAATTCATATCTGAAAGCCTGCTCATGAGTCAGCGCAAAAATCAGCCCGTTAATCGAATAAATCGCTGCGTGAAAAATTCTTTTGAATGGATTCCTGTAAATCATTTGCTAGTACATGTAATTCGCCGTGTCAAGAATGATTCTGGAGTTTTGCATCTCTGGTGTCAGGACAGTTTCGTGCCATAAAGCTCCGTCGACGAAAAACAAGTTCTCGTTCTGCCAATCTCCCTGCCAAATCAGCGACTGGAAATTTCCGTTTGAAAGATTCGTGCGTTTCTCAAAAATTGACAGCAGCGTTGGGAAAATATTTTGCTGGCTCACGGTGCAAGAGATTGCTTCGGGTTTCTTGAGATTTTCCTGAACCCACGGATTTGTGCTGAAGATCACGAACGGGATCAGTGCGCTTTCGAGATAAGGGCTTGCGTGAGGACCCATAACGCCGTGTTCCTGAAACATTTCGCCATGATCCGACACCCATATAATCGTCGTGTTTGTGATAAAATCCGGATCGTCTGCAAACAATGCTGAAAAAAATCCGTCAATGTTAAATCTCAAAGCGTTCTTGTAACTGTTCACGATTTTGCGCCGATTCGACGGTGAGTGTGCTTCGGTCAATTTTAATTTCGGCAAATAGTTCTGATATTGCGCTTCGTCATTTGGATAACGCATTTCATAAGGCGTATGCGCTCCCCACTTGCACAAGACTACAAAAAGCCCCTTCTCATGAGCCAGCAAATCTCGCAAATATTTCGCTGCAAAAATATCTGCTGTCTTAGTTTCCCGAGAAAATTCAGTCCAGTTAGTCTTGAGTTCATCGATATAATTCAAATCCTGATTGCGTATTATCACGTTTGGCATTGCTCCCTGCAGGTCTATTGCGAAAGTCCTGTAATTATTCGCCTTAGCTATCTGAAACACAGTAGGATTTTTCAGAGACATGAGCTTGTTATCAGGAAAATCGTGAACTCCGGTCAACATTACTGTTTGCGATAGGAAAGAATAAGTCCCGGATGAAAGAGCTATTCCGTAATTCCAGATATTTTCAGGGTATGAAGCTATGTATTTCTCCAGTATCGGTGTTGTATCAAGCGAAGCATTGTTAATAGACAAGTAATCTCCGCGAATCGATTCGTCAATTATTAGCAAGATATTATCGTTTGGATTCGCAGCCGATTGGGGGGGGTATAGGCTAATCGCTCAATATTATAATACTTGGCTTCATGAGCATAGCTTACCAGGAGATGCTCAGTATTTGTGAACGTATCGAGAACTACGACGCTAATATCCATCGGGTTGAAAACGTATACCAGCACTGCAAAAAACGCTATCACATGCGCTGCGGCAGGTTTCAGAATATTTACATTCGCGAGAAATCTTGATACGAACACATACGCTATGAATACAAGTATTGCTGGCAAAATAGCTTTAACGATAGCACTGAACGAAAGAATCGATAATATAGTTCCAGCTGACATTTCGATTGGGGTTATGATAAGAGTGCGCAAGTCCTGAGAATTTGGCATTCTGTTCTGTATAACATAGAACAAATGATACGATACGTTCACGAGAAAATATATTCCCCACTGAATGAACAATCCGATTTTGGGAACGCTCCTGACGAGTCCGTAAAACGCTGTAGCTACACAGACTGATATTAACGAATGCATGCTGAGACGGATCAGCGCAACTAATGTCGAGTGAAATTCCGAGTATAATGCGAATTGCTGCGATAGTTCACGCCTGAAAACGAACACGTCAACCAAAAAACTCAGCAATGCCAGAACGAACATTCGAACATAAACACAATTACTTTTCTTCAAAGCGACACAACCTCCTGAAAATGAAATACGCAAAAGATTATACCTCAAAAATCCGAAGTGCTATAATAACGCAAGTTTAAATATTTTCGAGTTTCAAGTTAGGAGATTTTTTCACAATGCGGAGAAGTTTTGCAAGAATATTATTAGCATTATCAATCGTAATTTGCAGTTTCAGTGTGGCGTTTGCGAGTGCGACTGCAAATAGCATAATCGAGGACGCAATATCAACGGTTCGCGAAATGTCCAAACAACAGGACGCTTATGACGTTGCACACATGTTGAGAAGCTCGTACGCTGTAGCAATCGTTCCATCAATGGTGAAAGCGGGACTTGTTTTTGGCGGCGAATATGGCGAAGGATTGATTCTCGTTCACAAAAACGGCAAATGGTACGGACCAAGCTTTTATAACATCGGCGGTGGTTCATTCGGCTTCCAGATTGGTGCTCAGAAAGTTGCGTTGTTACTTGCAGTCGTGAATGAGAATGGCGTGAACGCGTTTGTCAGCAGCAAGACAAAGCTCGGCGGAGATATTGCGATTGCAGCAGGTCCAACCGGCAGGCGTGCGGAGGCAGCTACAGATGCTCAGGCGAAAGCTTCGATTTACAGCTACTCGATTTCGAAGGGATTATTCGCAGGTGTGTCGCTTGAGGGTTCAGTTATCAGCGTGAGTGTTAAGCGTAATTCCGAATATTGGGGCAAAACTGTCAAAGCCTACGACGCTCTGAAAACTCCGGCGAAGGGTGCGAAAATTCAGCCGTTACTTAAAGCTCTCAACGATTTGCTTAAATTACAAAATCCGAACCAATCCAGCAAGAAAAAATAACGTTTGCGTGCTATAATTGCCTCAAGAACTAATTGATGCAACTCCGACAGGGAAGAGTTGACATCTGAAAATTTGGGTTACCGATAACGGGGATTGTGGCTCCCCATCTCGGATTTACACCCAAAGCGGAGAGTTTATGACTTCAATAACCGAATTATTTCGGCGACGGCTCGTAGCTTACGAGTTTTGTGATCTTGTCGATCATGTTCTCACCCCCTTTCCTTTGCAGTACTCAGGGATTACCCCTGGCAACACCTTCACGCAAAATCGCAAAAATTTCACGTGACCCTGCCATGTGAAAACATTCTATCACAAACACATTTTCGCGCGCAAATTCTCAGTTGCCCAGGAATTCGTTCGTGCTATAATTATCTCAGGAAATAATTGATGCCAACTCCGGCAGGGAAGAGTTGACATCTGAAAAATTTGGGTTACCGATAACGGGGCTGTCTCCCCATCTCGGATTTACACCCAAGGTAGGAATTATGATTTAAGCAGCCGAATTATCTCGGCGACGGCTCGCAGAAGCTCTGTGAGGGCTTTTACGAGCTTTATTGCTTTATCCATCATGTTCTCACCCCCTTTCCTTTGCAGTACTCAGGGATTACCCCTGGCAACACCTTCACGCAAAATCGCAAAAATTTCACGTGACCCTGCCATGTAAAGCATTCTATCACAATCACATTTCCGCACGCAAAAAAATTCTCAGTTGCCCAGGAATTCGTTCGTGCTATAATTATCTCAGGAAATAATTGATGCCAACTCCGGCAGGGAAGAGTTGACATCTGAAAAATTTGGGT
>CAJOEM010000033.1 GCA_905233725.1 uncultured Synergistales bacterium | reverse complement strand
TTTTTCATTGAAAGCAGGTCTTATTTCATTTAACGAGGATAGTACAGGAGTAGTATCGGATTTTGATACGTTGCCCGGAGTGGAACTTGCAAATTTTGCCGTAAATAATGCTTATGTAAGCAAACATCCTAAACTAAAAGGAATCGGTTTCACAATCTTCACTGACTTTATAAAGCCATTCGTAAAAGATATTGCCAAACTTTTAGGCGTAAAATTCATCTATATATTCGCGTTGCCTTTTGAAAGACTGATAAAGCAGTATGGCAGGTACGGATTTCAGAGGCTTGACCCTAAACATGAAGTCGAACTGCACCGAAGATTAAAACCGCGTTATGACAGCGAGTGCATTTTCATGTACCAAATGTTGTGAAATTATAAAAACTCCCGGCTTCACATTCCCACATTCAATCGTAATAAAATCAGTTCTAAGCCTCTTGACAAATGTAAATAAATCTGTACAATCCTTCGGACTTCGGACTTCGGACTTCGGACTTCGGACTTCGGACTTCGGACTTCGGACAGGGCATAACTGTTGCCTAAAAATCCCACTCGCTACCCCCCGTGAATTTTAGTGAAAATCAACTATAACGATTGAAAATAATGCGAAAAAAACACGCACTATTATGAACAAAATCCGGATCCGGAATAAAAACTGGCGAACCGGAACGGACATTGTGTGATATTTTTGCCGCCGTATTCGCCAGAATTAAAACATTTTGCTTTTGCGGTTATCTGTTTGACTGAACAACTCGAACACTCTGAATCTGATTTGTGTCAGTGTTCCTTAATATGAGTACTGCTTCACGGGTTTCAGCTTTCTCGGTTTGGCTTGTAAAAGGCTCGACAAAGAACAGTACTGGTGTTTCTTCCGCGTTTGTGTCGCTGCCTTTTGATTGATTTTCACTTACGTAACACCAGTCCGGATTACTGCTCGTTATCGTCCAGTTACCTGAGCAAATGAATCTAAAGGCAATATTATTTGCGCCATCTTTGCCGAAATTATGCGGACCAGCTCCAGATGTAATAATAACGTGCGGCGGTTGGTTAAGCTTTATTTTCCTGTTTACTGTTGTTATCGTATAAGGCTGGTACCCTGCCCATCTTCTTCCTGCAACATTCTTATCGTGCTCCACAAACGTAGAGCGAAGTACAGAAAGTAAATTTACTATCATTGTTTTTGGAGTTGGATCGCTTACTTGCCACATCCACTCAGAACTGTAATCAGTGCGCTTTTTCGCAGCATCTACAACATCACAGTGATCCCAATCAGGATAATACCCATATGGGTTGCCATTGCCATCAGGATTTTGGTTATAAAAATCAACTTTCCACTCTGGGTTATAACTATCGCATTGATTTATTAAAGCCCATTCAGTTGTTGTCCACGTAGCGGAATGACTATAGCTCATGCCTTTAGTGGTTGACGAACTCTTTTCAGCGCTCAATTCCGCACTTAATTCTCCAGTTAGAGATTCACCCGAAAATCCAAGCTTCGAGCCAATTTTCGATCCAATTGTTACTCCAGATGTATGCGACGTACTGTGGCTGATACCGTCCGATATTGTGCTTGACCTATTTACATTCTTAGGCGCATTTTTGAAAAGGCTATATTGACCAGCAGAATTAGCTATGGCATGTACATATCTATACCAACATGGAGAACCTACTGTATAGACATCTCCATTCACTGTTTTTTTATCAAAATATGGTTTGTAATAAGCATCTGATTGAACAACGTAATAATCCCTCCTGTCCACGAAATTATGGAAAGCATAAATCGTTTCACTCGTTTGTGCTGCATAACCTCTAGAATGTTTTCCCCAATGACGCCAGTTTGCGCTCGGAACATACCAATCGAAATTTGCTGTCTCTCGCTGCGCGGAGTAATCAAAAAGGTTGGTTGACGGATCTGCTGCTGAACGTATTAAAGACGAAGACTGAACATAAGCTTTTTGTTTTTCCATTTCAGAGTCTATATGAGCAGCCCAGCTGATAAAAGCCGCATATCTACGCGCCTGAAATACATATTCACCTCTCAAACCCCTGTATTCTTCGCTAATACTTCCGTCATCTTCACTGGAAGAATCTTCTGGAACGTTTTCTGAAACATCTCCACCATCTTCTGAAATTCCTTCTCCTGAAATATCATTGCTCAAACTTTCAATGATTTCATGTAAGAGCAGAGTCTTACTTCCGGGAAGTAAATACGTAAAATAATGAGCAGCTTCCCCGTTATAACGTTTCGCGATTGCGTAAAATTCGGGGTATAAATCTTCTTGAGCTACGTCACCGGATAATTCTTCGTAGGGATCCACATAAGTCGACTTTTCGCCCAAAGCCGTGTAAAGATCGTCAATCGTTCCTGCTGATGGCCACACAAGGACAATAATATCACCAGATTCGTAAGGTTGTTTAAGTCTTGACGCGATTCTGTCGATTTCTTCCTGTGGGAGCGTCGTAGCAGTTTTAACAATCTGAGATTTTTTGGCTGAACTTGCAAGATCATCATCTTCAATGTAAGCGCTGTCACCTGAAAGAATAAACACAAAGTGCATATCCGGAATCGTAGTAATACCCTCAGATTCTAATTCGTCCGCAAGCTCCTGCATAATTCTTTCATATTCTTCAGATTCGGTTATGTCTGCAATGTCAGGAATTTCAGTTTGAGGCTCATCAGGTATGCTGCTGTTATTACTGCTCCCCCCCCGCAGCCTCCAGCCATGAAGACCGCAAACAAAAGGAAACAAATTACACTTAAGAAAACATTCTTTTTCGACATATTTATCTATGTCCTCCTTTTTGTGAAATTATAAATACATGGTGGGTGATAGAAGGATCGAACTTCTGACCTCTTCCGTGTGAAGGAAGCGCTACTACCCCTGAGCTAATCACCCAATTACTACGCGCAAATTCTACAACAAGTCTCGCAAATTTTCAAGTTATTCTCAAGTTATTTTCAAGTTATTAACATAGCGTCGCCAAACGAGAAAAATCTCCAGCCAGTTCGAGCGGCAAATTCGTAAACGTCCAGCAATCGCGATAAAATTATTTCCTCACGTCCAGCATATCCAGATTTATCAGCCAAGAACGCCGCCACTAGCATCAACAACGAACTCTCAGGCAAATGAAAATTCGTGATTAATCCGTCAACTATGCGAAATTTATAGCCCGGGTAAATGTACAAATTCGTCTCCAAAATTCCGGAATGAATCTCGCCAGTCGCGTTCGCAAATGATTCCAAAGTCCGCGCCGCCGTAGTTCCTGAAGCAATCACTCGCCCACCGTTAGATTTGCATTGCTGAATCGCTGAAACTGTCTCATGCGAAATTTCACAATGTTCCGTGTGTATGTCATGTTCGCGAATATCCGAAACTTGCACCGGTCGAAACGTTCCCAAACCTACATGCAACGTTACATATGAAACTCTCACACCCATCGAGATTATTTTTCCGAGCAACTCTTCCGTGAAATGCAAACTCGCTGTAGGGGCTGCTACTGAGCCGTCATTCTTCGCAAAAATCGTCTGGTATTCATCGCGGAATTTGTTGCTGTCATCGCTCTTGATATACGGAGGCAACGGAACTTTCCCAAATCTCTCAAGAAATTTCAGAACATCGGATTTTTCACGCAAATTCTCGAATCTTATATCTCGCAAGCCATCGGATTTTTCACGCATGATCCGAATTACACAATCGTCAATCATAATCCGGGAATTTTCACGAATCTTTCGCGCAGGTTTTGCCAGAACTTCCCATTCAAGATAATTCTCGCTCAAAGGCCGCAGCAAAAATATCTCAGCCTTTCCGCCTGATTGCCGATTACACAATATTCGCGCAGGAATAACTCTCGTGTCATTTAGAATTAGCAAGTCATTCGGTCTGAGAAAATTCACTATGTCACGGAACTTGTGATTATAATCTATCGCGCCGGATTTCGAATCCCAAACCAACAATCTCGAAGCATCTCTGGGATTCGCCGGAACTTGTGCAATGCTGCTCTCGGGTAATTCGTAATCGTATGACTCAAGAGCAAATAACTTTTCACGAGTAATTTCTCTCACTTAATTTTTCTCACTTGAATTTTCTCACAGATGTTCCCGGGTAATAATGCATCAAAATATTCTCAGCTTTCCAGCCCTTCTCAGCCATCGCCATGCAGCCCCACTGACTTAATCCGACTCCGTGTCCCCAGCCTCTGCCGTAAAAAACGAAATCATTGCCTGAGCGCTCAATCGTGAATCCATACGTGTTAGGCTTCGGTGTAGATGCTTTTGTGTTCGTGCGGCCTCTGCGACTCAAGCCGATTTTGTAATACTGGTCTTTCTTGTTCGGATTCGTCAACATGTCGATTAGCTCCGTTGTCGTGAAAACTCCCTCAGCTGTCATTCCTGCAAGCCCCTGCTCTTCACCGAAATTCAAAGCCGAAGCAGCTCGTGAATTATTTCTCGTGACAAGCCCCTCAGCCGTCGAAGCATTTGCCTTAACCTGAAAACTTCCTCCTGAGGGCGTGAACATTGTGCTTTTCAACGCTCTTGGATCTACTGCAAGTCTGAACTGACTGGCTCTGATTGTTTTGCTGCCGCTAGTTCCAACAAATGTCATTTTCACAGCTCTGCCTCCCTGATCGACTTCTGAAACCTGAATCTCAGTTATCTGTCCGATATGTCCGCCCAATTTCGCAACTACACTCGCAATCTTAGCTGCAGAAATTCTCGCTGTCCATGTCGAAACCGGCGATTTATACGAAACTACTTCAGGAACTCCCGTCAAATACGGAAAAGCTTTTTCCCAAACGTCTGCATTACTCGCTGTGTGTCCGCCACTGTCCGAATGAAACGGCGTGAATGCTATTTCGTTGCCATATGTCAAGATTTCTCCGGCTGTGCTGTTCACTGCGCTGTTGGTCTTTGCTGTCTCAACTCCTTGACCTTTGTAAACCTGATCCATATCCGTGTCTACAACGTCATAGCCTTTTTCCGCCCTGACTTCCAAACTGCGCTTCAAAACGTACGAGCGAGAAATTATCGCCTGTGCACGCAACGCTTCTGTAGGCCATGCTGCTCCAACTTCCGCAGGCAAAACTCCGTACAAATATTGCTCGACATCCAAAACATTCAACAAGCCCGCACGCTGTGTGATCAAGAATGCGCCTCGATAAGTCCGCCCGTTGAATTTCAAAAAGCCCTGTCCCGTTAATCTCAATGGCAAGTTAAAAACATTTCCCGAAATATTCGCTGTATTCCCAGAGACAGAAATTACAGCCGAGTCTGACAAATTCGCAAGTCTGCCGTCAGCATCTGTCATGGCAATATTCCCGTTCGTAACTCCAATCGAATATTTACCGGATTGCGACAATTTCACGTAAATATCTCTAGCAAATGCCGCGTCAAAACTCAAACACACGAGTAATACAGCAAATAATGCGACGAATCTATTCTTAAAAATCCCAATCGCCCCCACTCAAAATAATCTCAAATCACTGCCAAAATCATTTACGCTTTGTTTTCCTAAATATGAGTACGCGTTTTCTGTAGCTTTGCGGCCTCTAGGTGTGCGTTCGATAAATCCCTTTTGAATCAAGTATGGCTCGTAAATATCCTCAATCGTTCGGGAATCCTCGTTCAAAGCTGCTGCAATCGTACTCAAGCCGACTGGACCTCCGTTGAACAAGTCTATAATCGCACGCAGAATCTTTCTGTCGCCGTCGTCCAGACCTTCGGAATCTACGTCCATCATGTCCATAGCTCGAACAGCAAGCTCCGAATCAATCTTGCGAATTCCCTGAACTTCCGCAACATCTCGAACTCGCCGCAGCAATCTCAGCGCAACTCTCGGAGTACCACGCGAACGTCTGGCAATTTCCAAACTGGCTTCACGCGAAATTCTCACCGACAGAAATTCCGACGCACGCAAAATTATCCGAGACAATTCCTCATCGTTATATAACGCCAACTGCTCAACAATGCCGAATCGCGCTCTCAACGGTGACGTTAATAATCCCAATCTCGTCGTAGCTCCACACAGCGTGAATTTCGGCAGAGTCAACGCAATCGTTCTCGCCATCGGACCTTTGCCAACGACAATATGCAGCGTGAAATCCTCCATTGCCGGGTACAAAATCTCTTCGACTTGTGCAGGCATTCGGTGAATCTCGTCGATGAATAACACGTCATTGCGCTCAACATTCGAGACAATCGCCGCCAAATCTCCCGCGCGTTCAAGAGCTGGTCCGGTAGTCGTGCGTAATTGTCCGCCCATTTCCTGAGCAATTATTCCGGCTAACGTCGTTTTTCCCAAACCCGGCGGTCCGTAGAATAATATGTGATCTAAAGGCTCGTTGCGTGACTTGGCTGCTGCAATATAAATCTTCAGTTTTTCCCTCAGCTTCTCTTGACCTGTGAAATCGTCAAGCTTCTTTGGTCTCAGGGAAATTTCTTCGGGTGAACGTTGAGCGTCAAAGATTCTGCTATCTTCCATTATCTTCTATCTTCCATGTAATTCTCTCAACGCCAATCGCAACAAGTCTTCTTCTCCAAGATTCGCGAAATTCTCAGACTGTGCTGCTCGAATTGAATTAATCGTGCGTGCGGCATCAGCTTGAGAAAATCCCAATGACATCAGCGCTTCCATTACAGATTTTGCTGAACCGGAATTTGCAGCCTGTGATTTTTGCGGCGTATCAGAAATTTTTGTGTCAGGATTCTTGAACATGCTAAGATTCTTCAATTCGAAACATAATCTCTCAGCGGTCTTCCTGCCAATCCCCGAAACTCTCTGAAACACGCTGAAATCCGCAGAACTCACAGCCTCGATAACTTCATCAATCGATAATTCCGACAAAATCGCTATTGCCGTGCGTCCTCCGACTCCCTTCACCGACATCAATTTCAGGAAAAATTCGCGCTCACGTTCACTGGCAAATCCGTACAAATTCGCGCCCGATTCGCTGATTTGCAAACTCGTCACAAGCCTCGAAACTTCGCCAATTTTGCACGAATCAAAAACCGAGCGTGAACACATGACTTCAAAGCCAAGACCGTTCACGTCGATTATTAACGCATTCTCGAATATTTCGCAAATTTTTCCCGTTAAAGCCCTAAGCATTCCTATCTGAATAACGACAATCCAGTTATCGCAGCAGCCAACGCATCAGCCGTATCATCTGGTCTGGGAATTTCGTCGAGTGCCAGGAATCTCTGCACCATCTTTTGAACTTGAATTTTCTCCGCAGCACCAACGCCGCATAACGCAAGCTTGATTTGATTCGGCTTGGGTTCGATCACCGGCAAATTATTCTTCGCAGCAAGCAGCATAATTACACCACGCGCCTGAA
Organism: uncultured Synergistales bacterium; assembly: GCA_905233725.1. GTDB lineage: Bacteria > Synergistota > Synergistia > Synergistales > Aminobacteriaceae > JAFUXM01. The sequence goes on along the minus strand of CAJOEM010000033.1, from coordinate 12,206 downwards.
AAACATACTCAGCTGTAGTCGTGTTGCGCCCGAAAAACAATCTCTCAACTGACAGAAATTCCGGCTCACAGAAATCTATTTGCGCCTGAATCGCGTCGTGAATCTTAAGCAATCGTTGTGTGAATTGCAATTTCGAATCCGTCTCAACGCAGCCATAAGTCAACGCACGCAAACTCGAGCCGTTCTGCAAAACTGCTCCGTAGCCAACTCTCGCAAGTCCGGGATCGATACCCAAACAGATTTTACTCAAGCTGTGCTGCTATCTCGTCTGGAATCTCAAAATTCGAGTAAACGTTCTGAACGTCATCGTGCGAGTCTAATGCGTCCGACAATTTCAGAACTTTTCGCGCAATTTCCGGGTCAGAAATTTCTACCGGAGTTTTCGCAATCATGCTGACTTCGGCGTTTTCGATCACGTATTTTTTATCTTCGAGAGCTTTCTGTAGCGCATCGAGATCGCCCGGCTCGCAGTAAAGCGTGAAACCCTCGTCGGATTCTTCCATGTCGCTCATGCCGTTCTCAAGTCCGAATGACATTAACTCATCTTCGTCGAGATTTTCGCCCTTAACTTCGATAACACCCTTGCGATCAAACATCCATGAGACGCTGCCAGATTCTCCCATTTGTCCGCCGTTGCGAGTTAATAATGCGCGAATTTCCGGTGTTGTTCTGTTGCGATTATCCGTCATGACGTTCACGAGTACAGCAGTTCCGCCCGGACCGTAAGCTTCATACGTCAACTCATCGTACGAAACATCGCCGAGTTCACCAGTTCCGCGTTTGATTGCTCGTGTAATATTATCCATCGGGACACTGACAGCTTTTGCGCGTTCGATAGCTGTTTTCAGTCGCATGTTCATAGCTGGATCACCGCCGCCCTCTTTGGCTGCAATGATTATCGCTCTGACTAACTTCTGGAATAAATTCCCGCGTTTTGCATCTTGTGCTGCTTTTCTGTGCTTAATATTTGCCCATTTCGAATGACCTGACAAAATCTATCACTCCTGATTATGTTATTATATTTCATTCCTGAATATCGGAATTGGCTTTCGTTTGTGTTCGCTGACCTTACGCATTCTGTCGATTTTGGCTTTCGCGTTTTGATCGGAAATATTCCCCGTTGCTAAATACTCGTCAAGAATTTCGTACGTGAAACCCATGTCGTTTTCGTCCGTTTGACCTGCGTATAATCCTGCCGACGGAGCTTTGGAAATAATCTTCTCCGGAACTCCCAGAACTTTCGCAAATTCCCGAACATCTCGCTTCAGAAAATCTGCTAACGGCATCAAATCCACGCCAGAATCTCCGTATTTTGTGAAATATCCCGTCAAAAATTCGGACTTGTTACTCGTGCCGCAAACCAGATAATTGTGCGTCTGTGCGTACGTGTAAAGCGTTGACATTCGCAAGCGTGCTTTGAGATTGGACTGTGAAATCCTGGAAATATTTTCGCCGCGAGCCGCAAATTCCGAGATTATGCTGTCAAATGCTGAAGTCAAATCTACGCGCATAAATCGCAAATTGAATTTTTCGATCATCAACATAGCGTCAGATTCATCATTCGAGTCACTGTGGCACGGCATAATAATACACATCACAGAATCACGTCCCAAAAATTTCTCGCCAATCGCAGCTAACAGAGCAGAATCAATTCCGCCGGATAATCCCAGGACTATTCCAGACGCGTTCGCATCGTGTAATTTCTCTCGCAGCCATGAGCCGCAACTTTCCAAAATATTTTCCAAAATAATTCTCACCCAATTTCTCGCACAAAAATTTATGCAAATCTTGCGTAATTATACACTACTGAGAAATTCTTGTAATATAATTCTGAAGTGGAATTGAATTAATCATCGCTCTCGTTATTGGGAGCGTGAATTAAAAAATTATTACGAAAGAAAGCGAAGGTGTTTTGAAAAATGGGGACACGCCGTCCTGAAAATATCCGAAGTTTTGCAGTTTGTGCTCACGGTGGCGCAGGGAAAACTTCATTAGTTGAAGCTATGTTATTTGACAACGGACAGATTACGCGAATGGGTTCAGTTCAATCCGGAAATACTGTCAGCGATTTTCAGTCCGAAGAACAGAAACGTCAAATCTCAATCAGCACGTCGTTATTAACTCTCGAACGAAAAGGAAATACTTTCTACGCACTTGATGCTCCGGGTTACGCGGATTTCACCGGCGAAATGAGTGCAGCAATTCGTGTTGCCGATACAGCTATGATTCTCGTTAGCTCAGTCGGAGGAATCGAAGTTCAGACCAGCCGCGCCTGGGAATACGCAGAACATCATAATGCTCCGGTTGCATTCGTGATCTCAAAAATGGATCGTGAAAACGCCGATTTCGAAAAAGTTCTCGCTGATGTGAAATCACAATTCTCTCAGAACGCGCTGCCAGTGTTTTTGCCAATCGGTTCGGGCGAAAAATTCTCCGGGATCATCGACGTAATCAAGAACAAAGCCTACACTTCAAAACCAGATGGCTCAGGAAAATTTCAGGAGTCAGACGTTCCTGCAGATTTAGCCGCTCAAGTTGAGAAAGCAAAAGAAGCTATCGTCGAAGCTGCCGTCGAAATGGAAGATTCTCTGATGGAAAAATATCTCGAGGGCGAATCAATCTCGGATTCGGAATTGTCCGGCGTTCTCAAAAAAGCAATCGCTGCTCGGAGAATTATGCCAGTCTTCGCAAATTCCGCTACAGCAAATATCGGCGTTCATCAGTTGCTGGACTTCATCGGAAATTATTTCCCGTCTCCGGTTGACATCGGTGCAATCGACGCGTACGACGGCGAGAGAAAAATTCAGGTCGAACCCAAACTTGATGCTCCGTTCTCGGCGTTATGCTTCAAAGTTATGGCGGATGCTTTCGTCGGGAAATTGTCGTTCTTGAGAGTTTATTCGGGTGAGCTTTCGTCTGAGGGCAATAATATTTATAACGTCAATCGCAACGAGGACGAGAGAATCAGTTCGTTCAAGCTCATGAACGGCAAAGACGGCAAAGACGTAAAAGAGATTATCGCAGGAGACATTATCGCAATCCCGAAATTATCCAGCGCAAAAGTCGGCGACACTCTCGCAACGAAAGGCGGCTTCCCAGGACAGTTCGCTCCGATAGAATTTCCAAAACCGGTTTACAGCGTCGCAGTCATCGCAAAATCACGCGCAGATGAGGACAAGCTCGGAAACGCAATTTCGCGAATTCTTGAAGAAGATTGCAGCTTAACGTTCGAGAAAAACGCAGAAACCCGCGATAACGTTTTATCCGGCATGGGCGATATGCACATCAGCATCGTGTTATCAAAAATGAAGGAACGCTACGGTGTTGATCTCGACACAAATATTCCGCAAGTTCCGTATCGTGAGACAATTCGCAAAATGTCCGAGGCTCAGGGCAAACACAAGAAACAATCCGGCGGTCATGGTCAGTACGGTGACGTTTACATTCGATACAGACCGTTAGAACGCGGCGAAGGCTTCAAGTTTATCGACAGCGTTGTCGGTGGAGCAGTTCCGCGAAACTTTATCCCGGCCGTTGAAAAAGGTTTGCGCGAGTACATGACAGCAGGTCCGTTAGCAGGCTTCCCTGTCGTAGATTTCAGCGCAGAATTGTATTACGGATCGTATCACGACGTTGACAGCTCCGAAATGTCGTTCAAACTCGCAACGCGCCTGTCATTCAGAAAGGGCATCATGGACGCAAGCCCCGTATTGCTCGAACCCGTCATGAATGTCGAAGTCACGATTCCTGAGCAATTCATGGGCGATATTATGGGCAATTTCAATTCCAGACGCGGACGTGTCATGGGAATGGAGGCTCACGGAAAATTACAGGTCGTCAAGGCTCAGTGTCCGTTAGCAGAAATGTTCAGGTACGCTATAGATTTGCGTTCGATGACTTCAGGCGAGGGATCTTTCTCGATGGAATACTCGCATTACGAAGAAGTTCCCGGAGATTTGGCGAAGAAAATTATCGCTGCGCACAAGAAAGAAGAAGAAGACGACGAATAGTCTCGGGGTGATGTCATGAAAGTACTGTCATTCGGATCACTTAATATTGATTACGTTTACTCAGTGCCACATTTCATCGTCAGAGGCGAAACGTTAGCGTCAAAATCCCTGAACACTTACACCGGCGGCAAAGGTCTGAATCAATCCGTCGCATTATCGAAAGCCGGGCTGAAAGTTTTTCACGCTGGAGCAATCGGTCTCGATGGGAAATTTCTGCTCGACGAACTCAGGAATGCAGGAGTTAATACGGATTTCGTGAAATGCCTGGAAGATGTCAGAACCGGCCACACGATTATCCAGAAAAGCGATGACGGCGACAACTGCATAATTCTCTACGGTGGAGCAAATCAGAGCATAACGGAATCTCAGATTGACGACACGCTAAAGAATTTCGATTCAGGTGACGCGCTTGTGTTGCAGAACGAGATTAATAATCTGGAATATCTCGCAACTCGCGCAAAAGCTAAAAACATGATCGTGATTCTCAATCCGTCGCCAATGAGCGAAAATCTGGCAGCGTTGTTCAAGCTTGCGGATTATATTTTGTTGAACGAAGTCGAAGCCGGGCAATTTCTGGGTGAGAATCTCGAGAATATCGCTCCCGAAGATATTGCGAAAAAATTACGCGCAAAATTACCAAGTGCGAAAATCGTCCTGACTTTGGGAACTCATGGCTCGATTTATTACGATGGCGAGAAAATGCTCAGGCAACAAGCTGTGAAAGTTAAGGCAGTTGACACAACAGCAGCTGGTGACACGTTCACGGGATTTTTCCTGAGCGGGATTTTTGAGGGAAAAGACCCGGCTTGGGCGTTGAATTTCGCGTCGAATGCGTCGGCAATCGCGGTAACTCGTCACGGTGCAGCTCCGTCAGTTCCAACACGTGAAGAAGTTTTGGCAAAAATCTAGAAAGTCTAGAAAATATTTCGCATTATGATTTTTATTTACAAGCTCTCGTGTAGAAATGCACGGGAGTTTTTCGTTATGCTGTATACTAGGACATGTAAAGTATGTAATAATTTTTCGAGAGGGTGAATAATTTTGCGTTTGCTAATTCAGAGAGTCAAGCGCGCAAGTGTTGTGATTGATGGTCAAGAGAAGCGTGAGATTTCCCGGGGATTTTGCGTTTTCATCGGCGTTACGCATTCTGACACGGAAAATGACGCGGACTGGCTGGTCGAGAAAATGCTGGCTTTGCGAATATTCGAGGACGAAAACGGGAAAATTAATCTCGCAATAACCGATGAGAAAATTCGCGGAGAATTGTTGCTTGTGTCACAGTTCTCGCTTTATGCAGATTGCTCTCACGGCAGAAGACCAGGTTTCACCGACGCAGCTAAACCCGAACATGCTGAAAAAATCTATGATTATTTCGTCGAGAAAGTGAAGGCTAAAACACCAGCAAATATTCAAACGGGGAATTTCGGCGCAGAAATGCTGGTCGAGATTATGAACGATGGACCATTGACGTTTATACTGGATTCACCGGCGAAAAATTCGTGATGAATAAACGTGATGAGTAAATCAGAAAGGAATTTGCAGCTTGAATTATAAAAGATTTCCATTGGGTCAACTTTGGACTAACGGGTATTTATTCTGGGACGACGTGACTAAGAACGCATTCTTCGTGGACCCGGGCGGAGATTGTTCGGACGTGTTCAAATTTATAAAGTCGCGCGGCTTGAACGTGAAAATGATCTTGCTGACTCACGGACATATTGATCACATCGCAGGATTACATGATTTCATAGCGTTTGTTGGCAGCAATATTTTCGTGAACAGAAACGATTCGCAAATGCTAAAAGCTCCGGCAAAATCACTGCAGAAAATTCTCGGGGTACGCTGCGATCCGATTGAACATTTCAGCGAGATTCCAGACGGGCGCGTATTTGACTTCGATTGCTACACGATCAAGACACTCGAAACTCCGGGACATACTGAAGGCAGCGTTTGCTTTTTGGTCACGGATTCGAATGGCGAGAAAATTTTGCTTTCGGGTGACACGTTATTCGCTCAGAGCGTCGGTCGCACGGATCTTGAGGGCGGCGATTATGGCAAGCTTATGGAATCGCTGGCTATGCTTTGCGAGTTACCCGATGATTTGCGCGTGTTGCCGGGACATGGACCTGCTACGACAATCGGTGAGGAGAAAATCCGCAATCCGTATTTGCCGCGTGAAATGTGAGTTAAATGAGTTAAACATGAGAAAGTTAAGCGTATTCAAGAAATATTTTTCGGGAATGTTCGGGCTTGATGTCGGAATTGATTTAGGCTCGTCGAATATCGTCGTGTACGTGAAAGATCGCGGTATAGTCTTCAGTGAGCCGTCAGCCGTCGCCGTGAAAAAATTGCCGCGTGGTGAGGGCTTCGAAGTTATCGCAGTCGGCAATGACGCAAAATCCATGTCCGGAAAAGTTCCAAGTGGCATTCAGGTGATATTCCCGCTACAGGACGGAGTAATCGCGAATTTTGACATGACTCAGGAATTGATCAAGTATTGCTTGAAGCGAGTTGCTCTGGGAAATTCGTTCATGTCACATCCCAGAGTTGTCGTGTCAGTTCCGGCAGAAATCACAGAAGTTGAACGCAAGGCCGTAGTCGATGCAACGTTGGGAGCTGGTGCAGGTGAAGCGTATATCGTCGAAGAACCAATCAGTGCAGCTTTCGGAGTTGGCTTGCCGATTGACAGACCCAGTGGCTCGATGATAATTGACATCGGCGGCGGAACAAGCGAAGTCAGCGTTATATCTCTGGGCGGAATTGTCGTTACGAGTTCGCTGCGTACGGCCGGGAAAATGATGGACAACGCGATAATTGCGATGATCAGACAACGTTACGCGCTGTTAATCGGCGAGACTACTGCTGAAGAAGTCAAGAACACAATCGGCTCAGCTCTGCCGTTAAGTCCGGAATTAGAAATGAATGTGAAGGGACGCGATTTGTCTGGAGGCTTGCCAAAGAGTGATCTCGTGTCGTCGGTCGAAGTTCGTGAAGCAATGGAACCAGTTTTCACAGGAATCGAAGACATGGTGAAAGTCGCTCTCGAAAAAATGCCGCCGGAATTAGCGAAAGATGTCGTTGACCGAGGCATAATTCTCACAGGAGGCGTTGCGTTGATGCGCGGCTTCTCAGAAAGATTGTCTCGTGCGATTAATACGCCTGTGATAGTTGCGGAATCTCCGTTAAATTCTGTTGCGGTAGGTGTCGGGAAAATTCTTGATAATATCGACGCGATGAAACGGGTTTTGCTCTCGGTTGAACGTGGCACAAGATAATTCTTGCGAGATAATTCTTGATGGATAGACGAAGCACTGGTCGAGAATGGGCGCACGGTTTGACGGCGTTGATTCTTGGATTGTTTTTGCTGGGTGTAAGTTCGGGAACTGGCATTTTGAAAAATATCGTGGATATTTGGGGGAATTTGCTGTTCATACCGGAGTATCCTGCTGTAGTTTTGCGGGAAGCATTCACAGATTGGAAGGAACGCTCGTGGGATAACGATAAATTAAATGCCGAAGTTTCGAAATTGCGCGCTGAAAACGAGAGATTGCGCCGTGAATTGTCAAGACGTACGAGTGAGTATTATTTCGCTGCGGCTTCGAATGATTTGCGTGATTTGCGTGATTTTAGGCTTTCTGATGATGTGATTATCCTGGCGGATTCGCAAGTTTCTCAGGATATTAACAAGAATCTTGCGCGAGTGACGCTGCGTGCGCCGATGTCGTGGTGGAACGAGATTCGCATTGACAAAGGTGAACGTGACGGAATTACGACAGGATTGCCGATTTTCCACAACGGATATTTGGTCGGCAGAGTCAGCACAGTCTCGTATATGTCAAGCTGGGCGGAATTAATCACGTCGCAGTCATTCATGATCCCGGCAGTAATCGAGGAAACGCGCGAATTAGGCGTAGTTGTCGGTGATGGAAACGGCACGGTTCTGTTGGAATATATCCCGGCAGGCAGAGCTTTGGCAGCCGGCATGAAAGTCAGCACTGCGATGTTGAGCGAACATTTGCCACCCGGATTGCCGATCGGAGTGATTGCTGGACAATTTCGCGAGACTTCGGACGGTTATGTTACATACAAGATTGCACCCGGCGCGGACTTGTCGAGATTTTTTAGTGTGAGTTTTTGAGTTAGCTTTTGAGAAAATGTTATTAGTATTATTATGGCTTGTTCAGGATTTGTTGACGGTTTTCACCGGTGGACGAATGCAGATTCCGGAGATTTTCATGCTTGGTCTGGTTTACAAATTGCTGCTGAATGAGAATGACGACGGTTCGTGGGCAATTTGGAGCGCGTTTGCCGGCGGAGTTCTGTGGGATTTGCGCTGGATTGGCATTCCGGGATTTTTCACACTCGGTTATGTGGCAGTCGTGTTGAGCGTGATACAGATTTGGAGCGCGATTCCGCCTCAAGGTCGTGATTCCGGAACTTGGCTGATCGTTTTCGTATTGATGGAAATTTCGCAGATTATTCCACCGATGCTACCGGTGTTATTCCTGGGAGGCGCGATTGGCTGGAAGTTCTTTTTTCAACAGCAGATTTACGCAATGCCAGCAATAATATTCTGCATGTTCGCGTATATCAGGCGTAACAAGCGTAATTTGAGTTAGGGGAAGTTTGTTCATGAATATGAGTTTTAAAGTACAAGAGGCGTATTCAGGCGACGCGTTGAAGGGTCTTGCGAGATTGCACCCGGATGACATGCTCGCGATGAATCTTGCTGACGGGGACTTGATCGAGATCACTGGCAAAAAAACTACACCTGCACGTGTCAGAGCCGGAGATCATGAGACCGAGAGAAATATTATCCAGATTGACGGATTGATTCGCGAAAATGCATCAGCAGCACTTGAGGAAATCGTTCGGGTTGAGACGCAGGTTACGCATCATTTCGCTGGCAGCGCAACGATCCAGCCGCTCGGTGACGTGAAATTAACGGACAAAGAAAAAGACGAGAGCTATATATTATCAATGCTTGAAGGTCAGGCAGTTATCGCAGGAGATCGTGTTCGCGTGAATTTATTTGGCACACGCATCTGCGATTTTCTCGTAACGGCTACGACTCCTGAGGGCACGGTTATTATTAACAAGTCTACGTACCTGAACGTCTTGAAGCCCGTTGAGATTAAGCAGGCTCAGAAAGTTTCGTACGAGGACATCGGCGGATTAAGTTCACAGATTCGCAAAGTTCGCGAAATGATTGAGTTGCCTCTGAGATTTCCGCAGATTTTCGAGAAATTGGGCATTCAGCCACCGAGGGGTGTGTTGCTTTACGGACCTCCGGGAACTGGCAAGACGGTTATAGCAAGAGCAGTCGCTAATGAAACTGACGCATGGTTCACGCATATTTCCGGACCAGAGATAATCGGCAAATTCTACGGTGAAAGTGAAGAAAGATTACGCAATATTTTCGAGGAAGCTCAAGAACGCGCGCCTTCGATAATATTTATCGACGAGATTGACGCAATCGCTCCCAAACGCGAGGACATGGGCGGTGAGAAACAAGTTGAACGCCGAGTAGTTGCGCAATTATTAGCTCTAATGGACGGACTGAAATCTCGGGGACAATTAATCGTGATCGGAGCGACGAATATTCCGAATTCACTCGACCCGGCTTTGCGCAGACCCGGAAGATTTGATCGCGAAATTGCGATTCCGATTCCGGATAGAAACGGCAGGCTCGAAATCTTGAAAATTCACACTCGTGGAATGCCTCTTGCAAAAGACGTTGATTTGAAGAAAGTTGCGGATTTGTCACACGGATTTGTCGGCGCGGATTTGGAAGCGTTGGCTAAAGAAGCTGCGATGAGTTGTGTTCGAGACGTTTTGCCGTTCGTAAATTTTCATGCTCAGGAAATCCCGTATGAGAAAATCGCCGCTCTCGAAGTCAGCATGAAGCATTTTATGAACGCGTTTCTCGAAGTTGAGCCGTCAGCTGTGCGCGAAGTCTTCGTGGAAATTCCGAACGTCTCGTTGAAAGATGTCGGTGGTCTGGATAATATCAAGCATGAGCTGCTGAATATTCTGACGCTGCCGATGAAGTATCAGGATATTTTCGCGAGATTTAACCTGCAGCATGTGAAAGGAATTTTGCTTTACGGACGCTCCGGAACCGGGAAGACGTTGCTTTCCAAAGCCTTGGCCCGTGAGAGTGGCTTGAATTTCGTGAATGTGTCTAGTGCGAATGTGAAGAGTGAATCTTCGCTGCATAATATTTTCAAAGTTGCGAGACAAGCTGCTCCGTCGATAATATATTTTGACGAGATCGACAGGTTGTTCCCGAGAGATTCCAGCAATACGCGCCTTGTTGGACAGTTGCTTTACGAGATGCGCGGCGTTGAGGATTTGAACGGCGTTACGGTACTTGCGACGGCGAATAATCTTGACAAGCTTGATGACTCGCTATTGACGGCGGGATTATTTGATTTGAAAGTTGAGTTGCCATTGCCGAATTTCGACGCACGACGTGAGATTCTCGAGATCGAATTGCGAAATAAGCCTCTTGATTCAAGCGTTGATCTTGACGAACTCGCGAAGTTGACGAATAATCTCAGCGGCGCGGACATCGCTTTATTATGCAGGCGTGCAGTTCTCGAAGCACTGAAAGATATTACGATTAAAATACCAGTTTTGCAGACTCAAGAATTTTCGATTGCTATGAAGCATTTCGATTTGTTCAAGAATTTGCAAAATTGATGTATAATTACGAAAATATGATTAACAGACATTTATAGAGAAAGTAGAGGGATTATGTATGGGAAACGAAAACGAAAAAATTATCGACAACGTTAGCGAACCAACAGAGACACCAGCTCCAGCTCCCAAAAAACGAGGACGACCTCTCGGTAGCAAGAATAAACCAAAAACTACGGATGCAACGCCTGCAGCTGAATCTGAATCTACAACGGAAAAGCCAAAAACTAAAGCTACGCGCACTCGCAAAACTGCGAAAACTGCAACTGAAGCTACACAAGCTGAACCTGAAGCTAAAGCTACTCGCACCGTGAGAAAAAAAGCTGTTCCCGAGCCAGAACCAGAGCCAGAACAAGCACAAGCACAAGCTTCGAATCAAGAGCAAGAGCAAGTGCAAGAGCAAGAGCAAGAGCAAGTGCAAGAGCAAGAGCAAGAGCAAATTCAGAAGCCGAATCAGAAATTCTTCAAGAAACCCGGCAATCGCAAATTCTTCAAGAAACCCGCTGAACCGGAGTCAGACAAACCACGCAAACCATCTAAGCCTCCAAAATACTACAGAACGAAAGTCGTCGCTGATAAAGATTACGATAGATTAGACACGTTCATCGCGGGAAAATTCAATCTGTCGAGAACTTACGTGCAGAAATTGATCGCGGACAAATGCGTAAAGTACAGATTTGAGCTCGATAAAGAACTCAAACCGTCAACTAAAGTCGTCATAAATGATTATTTCAACGTGAGACTGCCCGAAGCCGACAATCTGGAAATTCTCAACGAGGTCAAGCCTGAGCCAATCGATTTCGAAACAGTTTACGTGGACAAATTCATTCTCGTCGTGAACAAGCCTGCTGGAATAGTCGTTCACCCTGCACCGGATCATTGGAGCGGAACTTTGGTCAACGGAGTTTTGTATCGCTATCCGGACATGGCGAACATGAGAGATCTTGTGCGTCCCGGAGTAGTTCACAGGCTCGATGCTACAACGTCAGGGCTTATGGTCATGGCTCGCACAAACGAGATTCTCTATCGCTTGAAAAAAGTCTTCATGGACAGAAGAGTCAAAAAGCAATATCTTGCACTCGTTCACGGAACTCCAAGAAAATCCGAAGGCGTATTATCCGGACCGATTGACCGAGACCCGAATAATTTTCTCAAGCGCGCAGTAGTCGAAGGCGGACGACCATCAATCACTGGCTACAAAGTTCTATGGAGCATGGAAGGCTTCTCACTCTTGCAGTGCGATTTATTCACCGGACGAACTCACCAGATTCGCACGCACTTGTCAGCATTTGGGCACCCGATTGTTGGCGATGTCCTGTACGGATCTGACATTACTGACACGCGGGTTATGCTGCACTCATGGAAGCTCGAATTTAATCACCCGGCTATGAAACGTAGATTGCGCTTCAGAGTTCCAATCCCTGAAGATTTCAGAAATTTCATTCATGACAGGATCATGTGGGTCGATTAAAAAGAAAATTTTCGCATTAAAAA
>CAJOEM010000032.1 GCA_905233725.1 uncultured Synergistales bacterium | reverse complement strand
AGCCAAAGTTTCAAGATTCTCAGACGTTCGGATTGTTCACTTGTTAAAAGATAAGAATCTGCTCTGCTCTGCTCTGCTCTGCTCTGCTCTGCTCTGCTCTGCTCTGCTCTAATTATATTATTTCTCAATTTGTCAACCTCACTTTTGACGATTATTTTCTCGTACAAATTATAGCAAAAATTCTCATACGCAGTAACTCAATCATCACGCACACAGCGTACACAATCAAAATCGCAGCCAAGGAATACGCAATAAAATATCTACTCCCGAAAAATTCCGCGTTCCTGAAAAGTTTCAGCCAGAGAAATCGTCTCACAAAGGCGTTATCGTGAATCAAATATACTCCGAACGTTGCAGAAGCTATCGTGTTAATCAAAGCGCTATATTTCACACGCAAACTCCTGAAGCCAACGAACAAGCAAAACGCAATCGAAATCGTCAATAAATGCTGATTAGCGTAATAATACAAAGCGATAACCGGTCGCCCTAAAAACGGAAATTTCAAACCCAACAAATCCAACAACACAGCTCCGGCAAAATTTACAACCGTCAACAGCAACGCAAACATAAAATATTTTTTCCCGCAGAGATCTTCACACCATAATCTCACGTAGCCTGCTAAACTGTAAAGATACATGAACCAGATCAAATTACTGCTCTGAAAATTCGATTTCAAAAACGTCGGAATTATACACCAGCAAATCCCGAAGATTATCAGCATTCTCTTGTACTCGGATTTCGTGAGACTGTTCAGCGTGATGTTCATGTACGGGTGCAGCAAATATAGCAGGAAATAACAACTCGCAAACCACCAGCCAGTAATCGGCGGCAACAAACTCTTCACAAAATCCAGCCACACAAATTTCTCAAGGCCCGTCAACGTGAAAATCGCAAATATTCCGACCGAGTAGAAAAACATTCTCAGCCATAGATCAAACACTTTCGAAACTTTCATCGCACGAGACTTCACAAGAAAATATCCCGAAATCAGCACGAATATATCATTGCCAAGACCGCCACCCATCAAGATAAATTGCGTCCATAATCTGTTAATCGTAATATCGCTCAAACTCTTCGGAAACTCAAATCCACCGTGAACCGAAAAATGATGCGCGATAATCATAAACATTGCGAAAATTCTCAGCAGCTCAAAATTAGAATCTCTGTTCTGTTCTGTTCTGTTCTGTTCTGTTCTGTTCTGTTCTGTTCTGTTCTGTTCTGTTCTAATTATATTATTTCTCAATTTGTCAACCTCACTTTTGACGATTATTTTCCCTCACGAATTATAGCAAAATTTCTCGCAAAAAATTCGCAGCGGCTTGTTATAATTTCTGTGAAAATTTTCACGAGGGAGGAAAATTAGAACATGTTTGTAAAAATAGTTTGCACAATCGGTCCAGCTAGCGATAATTACGAAACTCTCAAGGCTATGGCTGAAGCTGGCATGAACGTTGCAAGATTGAATTTCTCACACGGCGATTATGAAGGTCACGAGAAAAAACTCAAGCTGATTCGTCGTGTTGAACGTGGCGTGAAAAAACCAATAGCTGCGTTACTCGACACTAAAGGTCCAGAAATTCGCACCGGTCTCATGAAGGACGGCGAAATAAATCTCGTTCAGGGCGAAAAAATCATTCTCGCGTCAGATTGCGAAGCGTTCGATGGCACACCCGAGAAAATTTACGTGAATTACCCGTTACTCGCAAAAGAAGTCACACCGGGTCAGAGCATATATATCGACGACGGCGCGCTGAATCTCGAAGTCGAATCCGTCAAAGATAATAACGTAATCTGCAAAATAATCGTTGGCGGCTCGTTGCGTAACACAAAGGGCATAAATCTTCCCGGAGCTGACATCACTCTGCCCGCACTATCCGAGAAAGATAAACAGGATATTGCCTGGGGTATTCAACACGGCATGGAATATCTCGCAGTTTCATTCGTCAAGACTAGATCAGACATTCTCGAAGTCAAACGCCTGATCCAATCTTACGGCGGCAAAATGAAAGTCCTCGCAAAAATCGAAACACGCCAAGCTGTCGATAATATCGAAGAAATCGTTGATGCTGTAGATGGCGTAATGGTCGCACGCGGTGATTTGGGCGTAGAAATCGCTACTGAAGATGTGCCGCTCGTTCAGAAAAAAATTATCGAGATGTGCAGAGTTCGCGGTAAAGTCGTTATCGTTGCAACTCAGATGCTGGACTCGATGATACGCAATCCCAGACCTACAAGAGCCGAAGCCAGTGACGTAGCTAATGCTGTCCTCGATGGAACTGATGCCGTAATGTTGTCCGGTGAAACTGCCTCGGGAAATTATCCGGTCAAAGCTGTCTCTACAATGCGCCAAATCGTCGATCGCGCTGAACAAGAGCTGAATATCTGGGGCAATCACAAGAATAACCAGACTGACATTCGCACTCTCGAAGGGATTCCTGTTCCTGATGCTATGAGCGGTGCTGCTGTGTTAATCGCGAAACAAGTCAAGGCTCCGGTGATAATTTCTCTGAGCCGCAGCGGATTGACTGCACGAATGATTAGCAAACATAGACCGAACTGTCCGATTTTGGGTCTTACACCTTCACAGCAAACATGGCGCGAATTGGCGTTATGTTGGGGCATTCAGCCGGTAAGATTATCTGAAATGTCCGATATTAACGTCGCCGCAAAAGAAGCTATCAACACGTGTGTGAGCAAAGGTCTCGTTCCCGAGGGAGAATTAGTCGTCATAACTGCAGGTGTCCCAGTAGGCAGACCCGGCTCAACTAATGTCGTTGAAGTTCTAACAACAGGCACGATTCTATTATCAGGAACGCCGCTCTCACACAAGAACGCTGTCGGAAAAGTCTGCATAGCTCGCACACCTGAAGAAGCTCTTGAGAAAGTTACGCCCGGCTGTATTCTGGTTGTGAGGCAATTAACCGAAGCTTACAAACCGGTTCTTGACAAAGTCGGAGGAGTTTTGTTCGAAAGTGGCCTGTTATTCTCAGAAGGCGGCGCACTCGCAATGGATTACAATCTGCCGTGTGTCGTTGGAGTTGCAGACGCGTTTTCTACACTTATGGACGATGACCTGATCTCAATCGACGGAACTCGCGGTCTGGTTTATAAAGGCAAAGTCAGATTGGTTGTGTAAATCATGTGGGTTTGGGCGAACGTCCGAAGTTTGGTAGATATTGCTATTGTCTCGTTCATAATATACAGGATTCTGGTTTTGCTGACCGGAACTCGTGCGATACAGCTTGTGAAGGGCGTATTAATGCTCGCGTTGTTATCGGCTCTTGCTACGTTGCTGGGCTTTAGATTATTGACGTGGTTTCTCGGCACGACTTTGTGGGCGTTGAGTTTTGCTATTCCAATCGTGTTTCAGCCGGAATTGCGCAAGATGCTCGAAGAATTAGGCCGCGGGAAATTTCACTTGTTTCAGCGTCAGATGTCCGTTGATGAGGCAGAAGTTCGCGTGAAACAAATCACCGGCGCATTAACATACCTGAAGAATCACAAGATAGGCGCGTTACTCGTGTTTCAAAAAGATACGGATTTGGGCGAATACTGGCACACAGCGATTCACCTGAACTCGAATATAACTCAGGAATTATTAATCTCGATATTCTGGAAAAATAACCCGTTACATGACGGAGCAGTTATAATCGACAAGAACTCGATTTTAGCAGCTGGCTGTATATTACCTGTAGCCGATGCTCCTGAGATTTCACGATGGTACGGAACTAGACACAGAGCCGGGCTTGGAGTCTCAATGGTATCTGACGCGATTGTTTTAATAGTCTCGGAGGAACGCGGGGAAATTTCGCTTGCTGTGAAGGGCAAGTTGACGAAAGATTTTCAGCTGGACAAGTTGCTCATGCACTATTTCGCGGGCAAATCTCAAGTTCAAGGTGTGAAAGCGTTCACGAATGTTCTGAAGGATTTGCTCTGGGCTGAACCCGAAGTAACTAGCTCAACCAGTAATGAAGCCGGAGGTCTGGTGAAGTAATCATGAATATAAAAAAAAGTTTCAATTTCAACGAGTTTTTCACGTCGCCGTGGGTGTTATGGGCAATCTCAATCACTACGGCTGTCCTGATGTGGGTGTACGTGACTGGTATGGACGAGAGCGAATACTTGACCCGAAAATTTTCGTGTCCGTTGGAATATCGCAATCTTGAAGCACAAGCGATTTTGCGCGGGAAAATCTCAGAAATTGACGTGGAAGTGCGCGGTCCTGAACAGGCGATTATGCGCTTGGATTATAACTCGATAGTTGCGTATGTCGATGCGAGAAATCTTACACCCGGGAAAAAATACACGCAGAATATCGAAGTTGCGAATTTGCCTCTGGATGTGAATCTGGTTTCTGTATTTCCGTCTCAGATTGTGATAGATCTTGTTCGTCAGGTTACGCGCTTGATGAACGTTGAGACAGTTTTGCCGCAGAATATTCCCGAGGGACAATATATCGAAGGCGTAGAGATTATCCCCAAGGAAGTCGGAATACGCGGCGCAGAAGATGACGTTGCGAAAGTTGGCTCAGTCAGAATCACTCCGTCAATCGAAGAATTACAGACTGGTCACGAGTTGCTGATGCCCGTGAAATTCTCACAGTCAGAACCGTTCAATGGCTCAGTAGTAATCGAACCGTCACAGGTGCGCTTCAAAGGGACATTGGCTCGGGGTCTGCCGAAAAAACGAATTCCTGTGAACGTGCGTTTGACCGGAACTCTGGACGGCGATCACGAGATCAAATCCACGATGACAGAACCATCAGAAATCCAGGTCGAAGGCGAAAGCGAAAAATTGGCGTTAATTGATGCGATTGATACGGAAACAGTAGACATTTCGCTGTTCAACGAAGATCAAGTTATCGTTGTGCCGTTAAAAACACCTGATATAGATGGCGTTACTATCGCAAATTCTGGCACATCAGTCAGATTGAGCGTGCAAATCGGGGAAGTTCGTGCGGAGAAAAAGCTCGCGTCAATTCCTGTTGAGATTATTGGGTTGCCGGAAAATTCCAAGAGCGAATCCAGTAAGCTGCTCGTAGACCCGCCGTTTGTCTCAGTTACAATCGAGGGAATGCCGTCAAGAATCGAGAATTTTTCACCCGAAGAATCCGGCTTGCGAGTTTACGTTGACATGTCGAATATATTCATGACACCCGTGACGCTGCCTGTTCGAACTGAATTGCAATCCGATGACAACAATTTCAGGATCGTGCGGGTTGATCCACAGAACATAACCGTAAATTCCGCAATGCCTTAAAACAAATTTTCCCCTGCGCATCACACGTGGGGGGAATTTTCGCAAATTACAAATTCGGCATTGAAATCGCTACACTCAGAATTATCCAGACTAACACTAGTATGAATAATACGTCCTTTCCAAAGATTCGAAACGATCTCCAAACTCTCGCAAAAAATCCGCTGTCATTCGTGATTGGAGCTTCGTATCTGTACGCAACACCCGGTGAAAATGACGCTCTACCTGCTGCTTTTCCGGCACTAAAGCCGTTCTCGTAAAGATTTTTCGGTGAGAAAATTTCGCGAAGTTTCTCAGGAATTACGTTTACTAAATTTGTTGTGATGTAATTCGTAACGTAGCTCAACCATGAAAATACACCGACGTATTTCTTCAGAACGCGCCACACTGCCTGAATGATTCCGCCAAGCATACACACCAGAAATATAAACGCCAAAATTCTCTGCGGACTTCCCGAAAAATGCTCGCGAACTTCCAACGGGAAAATTTTTATCGGCACTCCGAACACCGTGTACACCGCGTCCAAAACATAACTCACAACGTACTTGTACAACACTGACGGGATCGTCTTAAACACAAACTGGAAAATTTCTGTCAACATTTTACACACTCATCTCCTATCTAAGCTTCTATTTCTTCTTCTTTTGGGCAAGTTGTTTCAGTAAGATTTTTCTCTCTTGCCGACGCATTTTTGCAGCATCTTGTCTCTCCGTTCATGTCACATACTCCTCACGAAAAATTCTACTTCCAAAATTGCCACCATGATTTCTGAGCAGCCCGTTCAGCTTCCCATTCTTCACGCCAACGAGCTTTTTGTTCGGCTTCTTGTTCGGCTTTTTTGCGATCTTCGTACTCAACAGCAGCTTCTTTGTAGCCATTCAAGTAACCGTCTTTGTGACCCCGGAGATAATCTTCGAGAGTGTTCACGTTGATGAATTTCCCAACAATCGGGAATTTTCCAAAAAGATTCCAGATCACACGAATAATTGACTTGAAAATTACGTAGCCGTATCGCATGAATAATCCAGAAATTATTATTCGCAGGAAAACTCCCAACATCTCCACAAATGACAAACTCGCGCAATAATCTCGCAGCCAAGCAACGTCTTCAAGCAGAACTTGCAGCAAGTAAATCAGAAAGTTAAATAACGCTGTCAAAACATTTCACGCTCCTTCAAAATAATATTACAACAATCTTAGCTACTATACATTTTCCCCCCCCCAATTTTTTGTCAACATATCTATCATTAACGAAACAACCCACGAGTCGCCATGTAAATCTGCGGTATTATATTAGCATGAGAAATTATTTCAGAAATTTACAACCATATTTTCGCGACGATAATTCAGAATTGTATTTGCATGACACGTTTGAAGCTCTCGACGACATGCTCGAAAATTGCGTTGACATGATATTCGCTGACCCACCGTATTTTCTCTCGAACGATGGCATCACATGCAACTCCGGGAAATCCGTCTCTGTTAATAAAGGCGATTGGGACAAAATTTCCGGTCTCGAAGCAAAACACGAGTTCAACCGACGCTGGATCAAAGCTTGCTATCGTGTCCTGAAAACTAACGGCTCAATCTGGATCTCTGGAACGCTGCATAATATTTACTCCGTCGGCATGGCTCTTGAACAGGAAAATTTCAAGATTATCAACAACATAACCTGGCAAAAAACGAATCCTCCACCGAATCTTGCTTGTCGATGTTTCACTCACAGTACAGAAACGATTCTTTGGGCGCAGAAATCCGAGAAAAATTCGCGGCATTTTTTCAACTACGCTCTCATGAAAGAACTAAACGGCGGCAAACAAATGAAGGACGTTTGGACGGGTTCACTCACTCCCAGGAACGAGAAAGTTTTCGGCAAACACCCAACTCAGAAACCCGTATACTTACTCGAACGAATTTTGCTGGCTTCAACGCATGAAGGAGATCTGGTTTTAGATCCGTTCTGCGGTTCTTCGACGACTGGTGTTGCGTGTAAAAATCTTAATCGCAAATACATCGGCATCGAAAACAATCCCGAATATATCACACTCTCAATCAAACGCTTACAAAAAAAAATACCGGATCGCTCCGGCATTCTCTGAATTACTAAATACTTCCCAGAATTTCGCGTATTCGCTTCAACGCCGAGTCAAGATTCTTTCCATCACGTCCGCCGCCTTGAGCAGTGTTTTTCCTGCCGCCGCCTTTGCCTCCGAGAATTGCGCTGGACTCTTTCACGAGTTTTCCGGCATCAACTCCGAGTTCGACAGCTTTATCATTCGCCATGACTACCAACTGGCACGCATTATCTTCAGTCAATGACGCGAGAATTACAACTGTTGGTTCGGGTTTTGCACGAGCTTTGTCGCCAATGTCGCGCAACATGTCAATTTTTACGTTCGGGAATCTGCCAACTTGAACAGAAATTTTCCCAACGTCCTCATGCTCAAGAAATTTCTCGGAATTATCCAGCAGCTCTCGCAACTTCGCAGCTTCTACCTGTGATTTCATAACCCTCAAATCTTCGAGCAGCTGTTTCGCCTTGTCCGCCAAATTCTCCTCGTCAGTCGATAATAATGCCGTCATGGAATTTCTCAGCGCGAATAATTTCTGCATCATGTTCAAAACATTCAAGCCTGTCGTAGCGAAAATTCTGCGTGTTCCTGAACCGACGCTCTCCTCACGCAAAATCTTGAAGCTGCCAATATCGCCAGTGCGTTTCACATGCAAGCCTCCGCACAATTCCATCGAAAATTCCGGCACATTCACAACTCGAACAACGTCGCCGTATTTCTCATCGAACAAAGCTTTCGCACCGAGTTCCTGAGCCTCTGATTTCGAATGCTCGCTGATTTCCAGCTCAGTGTTCTTGAGAATCTCAGAATTGACGATTAACTCAGCTTTTGCAATTTCTGAATCCGTGACCTGTGAATGATGCGTGAAGTCGAATCGCAAAAACTCGTCCGTAACAAGTGAACCAGCCTGTCGAACATGTCTGCCCAAAACTCGCGCCAAAGCTTCGTGCAGCAAATGTGTCGCCGTGTGATTCCTGCGAATGGCTCTGCGTCTTTCATCGTTCACTTTGGAAAACGCAACTTCCCCGACAGAAATTTTCCTCGCAGAATTTATGCGCGCAGTGTGTACTATCAAGTTTCCGTGTGGAACAGTGTTCATGATCTCGATCTCGAAGCCGGAATTAATATCTGAGCCGGGATTCTCGGAAACGCTGTCGAAAATCTGCATAACGCCAGTGTCGCCAACTTCGCCGCCTCTCTCAGCATAGAACGGTGTCACGTCAAGAATTATCTCAAAATCGCCAGGTGAATCAATCGCGTCAACTCGCCCCTCAGAATTTAACAACGCGAGAATTTTCCCGGAACCAGAACTTGCTTCGTAGCCCGTGAATTTCGTCTTGCCAAATTCGTTCTCAAGCTCAGTGTAAATATCTCCGGTTAATGCGCTCTTTTTCTGTTTACTTGAGGCTCTTGCGCGTTCACGCTGGTCATTCATCGCAGCTTTGAAACCGGCTTCATCAAGTGTGAAATTTTCTTCACCTGCCATCTCACGTGTTAATTCCGGCGGAAATCCGAACGTGTCATAAAGCGTGAAAATAATCTCACCCGGAATCTCGTTGCGATTTTGCGACCTTAATCTGGAAATTTCACTCTCGAAAAGTTCCGTGCCTTGTTTCAGCGTCTTGTTGAATTTTTCTTCCTCGAGATTAATAATTTGCTCAATGACCGGACGTTGCGTGATTAATTCCTGATATGGATCACCCATGATCTTGATCAAAATCGGCAGGTACTCGCACAAGAACAATCCGTCAAAGTTCAGCAGCTTTCCAAATCTCGCAGCACGTCGCAACAATCTTCGCAGAACATATCCCGGACCATCATTCGAGGGCAAAACTCCATCGGCTAACATGAACGCAACAGACCTGACATGATCGGCTATTACTCTCGCAGCCATGTCATCGCGCGCATTCTTGCCGTAAATTATGCCAGCTCTCGAACACGTGTGCTTAATCAACGGCGTGAACAAATCCGTCTCGTAATCCGTGTCAACTCCCTGAACAACCGAAGTTAATCTCTCAAGCCCCATTCCAGTATCAATATTTTTGTGCGGCAAAAGCGGCATCGAGCCATCTTTCTGTCGGTCAAACTGTGTGAAAACAAGATTCCAGATTTCCATGTAGCGATCGCAATCACAGCCAACTCCGCACGTGGGTTTTCCGCAAGAATATTTCTCGCCCCTGTCGTAATAAATCTCCGAGCAAGGTCCGCATGGCCCGGTATCGCCCATGAACCAGTAATTCTCGTCCTGACCAAACCTGAAAATTTTCGCTTCAGGCAGCCCGACAGATTTGTTCCAGACTTCGAAAGCTTCATCGTCGTTCTCATAAATCGTAGCGTATAATCTATCAGGATCAAGCCCGATACGTTCCGTCAAAAATTCCCACGCCCACGTAATCGCCTCTTGCTTGAAATAACTTCCCCAAGAAAAATTCCCAAGCATCTCGAAAAACGTATGATGTCGCGCAGTTCGTCCGACGTTCTCTATATCATTCGTGCGCACGCATTTCTGACACGTAGCTACTCGCGGAAATTCTGGCTCACGAATCCCCAGGTAATACGGCTTCAACGGAACCATTCCAGCAATCGTGAATAATAACGACGGGTCTTCAGGCACGAGCGAAAAACTCGGCAAATGTTTCGAACCCTTACTCTCCCAGAATTTCACAAATAATTCTCGCAGGTCTTTCGCAGTTCTGTATTGCATAAATTACTCTCCAGTCTTGACAAGTTTGTTTATAAACGGCTGAACCAGATCAACCGGGATCGGGAAAAATGTTGTTGTGTTGCGTTCTCCGGAAATTTCGCGGATCGTCTGCAAATATCTCAACTGCAGCGTAACCGGTGAAGATTCCATTTGATGAGCAGCTTCTGATAATTTCGCAGCAGCTTGTAATTCGCCTTCAGCAGCGATAATTTTCGCACGACGTTCGCGTTCTGCTTCTGCTTGACGAGCCATTGCGCGCTTCATTCCCTCGGGCAATTCGAGTTCCTTTACTTCAACAGCACTGACTTTGATACCCCACGGATCAGTTCGTTCGTCGATAATTTTCTGCAATTCCTGATTGATTTTCTCACGCGATGACAGCACTTCGTCCAATTCAACCGAGCCTACAACTGAACGCAGCGTTGTCTGAGCTAACTGGCTCGTGGCGATCACGTAATTTTCAACTTCAACGACTGATTTCGAAGGCTCCAAAACCCGGAAATACACGACAGCGTTGACTTTTATTGCGACGTTATCTTTCGTGATGACTTCCTGAACCGGCACATCGAGCGTCAGGATTCGCAAATCCACCGTCACAACTTTGTCTAAAAACGGAACTGTGAAAACGATTCCCGGACCGCGGCTGCCTACTAAACGCCCAAGCCTGAACAAGACCAGTCGCCTGTATTCCGGAACGATTCGAATTGCTGTCGAAAACACGAATAACAGCACGAATATCGTTACGACAATGCTGCCTAAACTCGAAACTATTGGTGCTGCGTCGTTAATTACAAATGCCATGTTACAAATTCCTCCTGATTAATAACCTGATTAATAATCTTTTACTTGAACAAATTCCTGAACTTGTCGAAAAATCCCGGCTCATTCACACCGACTGGAGCTTTCATTTCCGAAGCAAGTTCTGTGATTAATTTTCGCTGCTTGTCCGTGAGTTTTGTTGGAACGTCGATGTAAACGTGCACGTACAAGTCGCCTTTGACTCGCGGATTGTTTAACCTCGGCATTCCGCGCCCCTTGACTTTCAAAACGTTACCATGAGCTGTGCCTGGCGGGACTGGAATTTTCTCTCGGGACGAATCCAGATTTTCGATTTCGGCTTCAGTTCCGAGAACCGCCTGAGGATATGTGAGAATCAAGTGTGTGTGTAGATCTGCGCCGTCACGCTCGAATCTTTCATTGGGTTTCACGTCCGCGATCAAATACAAGTCCCCGGGAGATCCGCCGTTTGTGCCAGCTTCACCAGCTCCAGCGACTCTGATTCTTGTGCCGCGACTAACGCCTGCAGGAATCTTGACTTCGATATTGTGCTTCCTGTGAATTTTCCCAACGCCGTCACAATTCGTGCATTTCTCGCGAATGAATTTCCCCGTGCCGCGACAATCCGGGCAAGTCGTCATTGTGATCATGCTGCCAAGAAAAGTCTGTTGAGTTTGGCGAATCTGTCCTGTACCTTTGCAGCGTGAACAAGTTTCGGCATGAGTTCCGGCTTTTGCACCCGAACCGTGACAAACTTCACACGTATCCCAGCGCATAACGTCGATATTTTTCTTGGTATCCTGAGAAGCTTCGAGCAGCGTAATTTCAAAGACCATTTCGAGATCATCGCCTCTTGTTGGAGCGTTTGGGTCGCGCCTTGAACCTGAAGACGCGCCAGTGAATCCGAATCCGCCGAATCCTGAAAATATGTCCCCAAATAAATCCCCCAAATCTACGCCGCCCATGCCGCCGAAAGGGTTTTCGTTAGGATTTGTCGTCCCGTACGTGTCATAGCGTGAACGTTTCTCGGGATCGCTCAGAACTGAGTAAGCTGCGTTGATTTTCTTGAATTTTTCCTCGATGTCTTTGTCGCCAGGGTGTGAATCCGGGTGGTACTGGTGAACCAGTTTCCTGTAGGATTTCTTTATGTCAGCTTGTGTTGCGTTTCGTGGGACTTCGAGAATTTCGTATAAATCTTCCAACTTGTATAAAAGCACCTCGCTATAAAAATTTTCTGGTTATTATAATTTATAATACGCCATAACAGCAATAATCCCCCACTCGCGGAAAATCTTGTTGTCGCAAGTGAGAGATTAATGCATTTATCTAATAAAATGGAGGTAAAAGAGAAACAACGGTTATATTTTATCGTATTTTTGCAATTTTTGCGAATATTATTTCGAACGTCTTCGTGCAGGAGCGCGTGAAGCTTCGAGTTTGCGCTTTAATTCCTGAGCCGGACGATACGACGGATTAATTTCGAGAGCTTTGTCAAGCCATTTCATAGCGTCATCGGTTCGATTGCGTAATCTGCTTGCTGCCTGAGCTGCCCAAAACGCTGACAGATAATTCACGTCTGGTTGAGATTCTGCTGCTTTGACGTAATCTTCGAATGCCTGAGTGATTCTGCCGTTGTTATATTTTGTGTAGGCTGCACGCTGCTGTGCGATTAAATCACGACGTGCTGCTGCTGAAATCGGAAATGTCAGGATTAACGCTGCCTCGGTTGAATTATTCGGGTCAAACGCCGGAATTTCTTTGAGCAATTCTTCAAATTCACGAGCTTCTGCTGATTTTCTTAGAGCTTCTGCCTCGGAATTCACGATTGCTGCCTCACGCTGCTTCAAAGAGTTTGTCGATGCCTCGAAGGTCTTGATTTTGTCTGCGAGTTCCTGTTCACGAGCGGTTAATTCGACTTCACGTTTTTCGATTTCTGCCTCGCGTTCATTTGTAGCCTGGGAATGTTCGGACAATGCTTTTTCGCGTTCATTTGCGGAATTTTCCAGAGCTGCGAGTTTTTCTTCACGTGACTTGAGTTCGGATTCTTTGTTCTTAAGAGTTGCCTCAAATTCGTGAATGAGATTTCCTGCTGCCTCACGCTGTGTTAAATCTGATTCGCGTTTCACGAGTTCTGATTCACGGGCTGCGAGTTTGTCGTTGAGGTCTTTGATTTCTGATTTCGAACTGAGAGCCGCTTCACGTTCCGATAAATTCGCCTCACGCTTAGCCAAATCTGATTCACGGATTGCGAGTGAAGCCGATGCCTCCGCGAAATTTTTTGCCTCCGAAGCGAACGCCATCTCACGACGCGCCAAATTCGCCTCACGCGCCATAATATCACGTTCACGCTCGTTGACCTGAGTTTCACGCCCAAAGACTACGGTCTCACGTCCGGACAAATTGCGATTCTGTGTATTGACCGATGCAGTTTTGCGCTTCAAATCCTGTTCCTGAGTTTCGAGATTTGTCTTAAGAACACCAAGATCCTGCGATAATTTCTCAAGCGTTTCGGTTTTAGCATTGACTTCAGTTTCGCGTTCGTTTAGAGTTTCAAGCTGCTGCAATTTATCGTTTAGAGTTTCCTGCTGAGTTGCGAGATTCTCTTCACGAGTTGCGATTTCCTCGGATAATTTCTCGAGTTCGGCTTGTTTATCATTCAGAGCTTGTTCGCGCGATTCGGCATTTGATTCGCGTTCGGATAATTGCTGAGCTAAATTCTCAAGTTCGTTTTCTCTGTCATTGAGTGCCTGTTCACGTTTTGCGAGTTCGCCTGAGAGCGTCATGACATCACGTGAAAGATTCCCAAGTTCGATTTCCAGGTCTTTGAGAGTGCCTTCAAGTTTTTCGAGATTCGTTTCGCGTTCGGAAAAATCTTTCTCGGATTGCTCAAGTTCAGATATTCTGCTATTGAGTTCACTTTCACGGTCTGTGAGCGTGTCGAGTTTGGCAAGTTTCTCATCGATAGCTTGTTCCTGAGACGTGAGATTTGCTTCACGAGTTGCGATGTCTTTCTCAGATTCGGCGAGTTCAGCTTCCTGAGTTGCGAGACTTTCAGCGCGTTCGGACAAATCCTGCGACAGAGTCTCGAGTGCGGATTCTTTGTCACTGAGCGATTGTTCCTGAATTGCGAGATTATTTTCACGTTCAGAAAGTTCTTTCTCAGAATTTTCAAGTTCAGCAGCTTTGTCATTGAGTTCGCTTTCTCGGTCATTGAGGCTTGATTCGCGATCGCTGAGTGAATCTGATTTTCCATCGAGAGCTATGTCTCGTGTGTCGAGAATATTTTCGCGTTCGTCGAGTAATTTCTCACGGCTATCGAGATTGTTTTCGCGTTCTAAAATTGATTTCTCGGCTTCAGCAAGTTCTGCGGATTTTCCGACTAATTCGGCTTCCTGAGTTGCGAGACTTTCTGCGCGTCCTGAGAGATCATTCGACAATACTTCGAGTGCAAATTCTCTGTCAGCAATCGCTTGTTCTCTGGTTTCGATGTTAGTGTTAGTGGCTGAATCTTCAGGATTCGGCTCGGCAGCGTGAACCACCGGCGTGACCATGAAAATCAAGATTAGCATTACAAGTGCAATTTTTTTTATCATGAATATTACTCCTCCGTAAAAAATTTCATGAGCAAATTATAAATCCAAGACATGCTCACGTAATCAGGAATTTTTCATAATATGCATAACATGATTGTCATGATTGAGAAGAATATCGTTTTTTGTGAAAATCGTGCAATTTTTTCGCGGGATAATCGCACTCAGCAGAATGTTTTTGGTGGGCAAAATTTGTAGCTGTAAATGTAGCTGTAAAACCGGGAAACTCTCGTTCAGAATTTCGGGATCGCAAATGCAGATTCAAATTTCGCGTTTATTATAACACGCTAAAATATACACGTGAATTTGAAATTTTCAGGAGGAATTTACATGCCGAATATTATTACGTTGAGCCGTGAATTTGGTAGCGGCGGCAGAGAATTGGGAAAACGCTTAGCCGATGAACTCGGATTTGCGTATTATGATCGCGAAATCATAACCGAAATCGCTGAACAAACCGGAATGAACGAGAATTATATCGAACACACGATTGAAAACGAAGTCGTGAATTTCAAGTGGCACCCGTTGACATTCGCGAAAACTTTTCCGCAAGTGTCAGCTATTTCGAACACAACCGTTCATATTCTGAGTTTGCAGCATAATATCGTCAGGGAAATCGCTGCGAAGGGAAATTGCGTTATCGTTGGGCGTGCTGCGGATTCTGTGCTGTCGAGCTATAATCCGTATAATATTTTCGTGTACGCCGATGACGAATCCAAGCTCAAACGCTGCAGAGCCAGAGCCTCAGATGACGAACGCTCACAGGATTTAAGTGACGCGAAATTGCTCAAACAGATAAAGCAAATCGACAGGAATCGCGCCGAATATCATGATATTATCTCGAGCAAAAAATGGGGAGACAAGTCCGCCTATAATATTTGCGTAAACACTACCGGAATTGAGATCAAATCAATCGTGCCGGTTCTGGCTGAGTTGTGCAAAATCTGGTTTGAAAGATAATTCGTATAGTATAATTGCAGAGATTTTAGGAGGTGTTTTTCGTGAAATTTTTGCAGGGAATATTATGCGTTAAGAGATGAAGATCTCACGGTGGCAGAATCAAAATCAAAATAGAAACAAAATCCTGTTGTTATTCGCGGCGTTTCTGTTTTACTTGTATTTCCGAGGCACAGGAGACCACGGCTTGATAGACCCGATTGAGGGCGTGAATGCTTCTGTGAGTTTGCACGTATCCGCGACGGGAAATTATTTCGAGCCACGTTTGGGCAGTTCGTTAATCGCGGGAGCATCGTTGGGTTATTGGTGGCTGTCGGCGATTGCGTTGAAAATTTTCGGTTGGGAAGAGTTCGCTGTGAGATTTTTTTCGGCGTTGTCGGGATTGGCAATGATTTTTCTATCGGCGTTGTCGGCGAAAAGATTCCCGGATGATAATTCGCGCAAAAGCTGGTTAGCTGCGAGTATTTCTGCGAGTATGACGATATGCTTCGTTGCATCACAGATTGCGTCGCCAAATTCGCTTCTGGCATTTCTCGCGTCTATGATCATGTTCGGGCTTGTGAAATCCATGGGCGAAGATAACTCTAACTGGCTGATGTTCGCGCACGTTGGCATAATTCTGAGCTTCGTCTTGAAGGGCTACGACACGTTAGTCTTGGCTGTGTTGGCTGTGTTGATATTTTGCTGCGTACTGAATGATTATAATTTACTCGTGAAATTCTTGTGTTACATGCCCGGTATAGTCACGAGTATTTTGTCAATCGGAATTTATTTGATTATGCTAATTGCGATGAACCCGCTGATATTGCACTTCATGAGATGTGAGCCTCCGGATTTGCCGGCGTTGGGAGTTTTTGGCGGATTGACGTTTGTTTTGGGAAGTTTCATGCCGTGGCAGGGTTTCATAATTCGCGCAATTTACGAGGTCATGTCTCGTGCGAAATATTTTATCGAGGCGAATCGCTTGGAATCTGAATTTGAATCTGAAGCTGGTGAATCTGCAGGCTACGGATTTGAACAGAAATTTGCGGACGATCAGGAAGTTTTCGACAGGAAAGTTTTTTACCAGAGATTTTTCTTGATAGTTTGGGCGATGATTTTCGGAATTGCTGCGATTTTGACGGGGAATTTTCTGTCATTAGCGTCGTGTGTTGTGCCGTTTGCCGCATTGTTGGGGGATGTTCTGGACGCTTGGCTCTCACGCGAGAGAATCTTGTCGGTGGGAATGTCGCTCTTGATAGACGTGCCGCTGATATTCGTGAATATATTCGTAATTTTGCCGTTGGGAATAATTTTCGTGCCGATTTTGCGTGCGTCGGTGATTTCGCTTGTGCCTTGGGCAGGAATTGTGATCTTGTTCGTGATTGCGGCCTGGTATTACGCGAAGACACGTCAAATCCTGAAATGGTCGCGTAATGTTATGGCGCTGGCGTTGTTCGCGTTGATGCCGCTGAGCGGAGTTATTGATCTTGTTGCTGAAGTGAGCTCGATTCGTGTTCAGGGACTTGCGATTCAGAAACTCGTTCAGAAAGACGATGTGATTGTGCAATATTACGAGAATCACCCGTCAATGTTTTTCTACACGTATCGCGACTCAAGTTTGGTGAACGCGCCGTTATTGCCTGGAGTTGCGCAGAGAAAGTTCGTTACGAATGAGCAAACTCTATCTGCGCTGTGGCGAGGAAAAGCACGAGTGTTTCTTTTGTTGCCAGCGGAGAGGCAGTTGGATAAAGTTTTGCCGGCGAATGTGACCAGTATTGCGCAAACGGATTCGCATTTGTTGCTGAGTAATAAGTAATAAGTAATTTAGGGAGGAATTTGTTGTGAGAAAGATTTTTGCGGTTGTATTGTTGTTTGTGAGTTTTGCGGCTGCAGCGTTTGGAGCCGAAGTTGAAGCTAATCCCGAAGTTCACAAGATTGTCGGCGGACTTTACGCGCTGGGCAGTGCTGTGAGTTTGCATAATTCGACGAAGCCCTCGCTTGAACAGATTGCGCGGTATTTCCGGAATGCTCCGTATGATGGCAAATCCTGGAACGATTGTGTGAAGATTTCGCGCGAAAAAAACTCGATTTGGCTCGGGATTCTGGTTGACAAGTTCTCGAACGCACGCAGCTATTTACGCACGAATGCTGACAAACTGAAGCTCAAAGACTCACCGAACGGCCGCGCATGGTTGAGCGGGGATTTTATCTGGCTGAAGGTTGCGGAAATTTCCGGGAAAGATCTAAAGCCGCTTAGAATAGAAGCATGTTTGGGCTCAGGCGATGATTCTGAATTTGTTTTTCTGAGTGTGAATGGCGATTCATGGTGGCAGGCTAATCCGGAATTTACGTCTCAAGCCTCGCGCAATGTAATCAAAAATTTCGGTGTTGCGAACGCGCCGGAATTACACGCACCGAAAAGCAATCTCGTGAGCATTTACGATGAAGTCAAACCCTCGTCAGTTCAAGTTCCGGATAAGATTCACATGACACGCGAGAGAACTTTCGGGGAGCAATACGAGACACATATCGGAGACGTGAATTTCAACCCGATTCCGAATGTCCCAAGAGACTAGATTAATATTCAGGAGGTAATTTGGAGATGTCAGTGTTAATCTGCGGTGGAGCTGGTTATATTGGCTCGCACAATGTCAGAGCATTTTTGAATCACGGAGAAGATGTGATAGTGATCGATAATCTTGTCACGGGTCACAAGCAATCTTTGCCTGAGAGCGTGAAATTCTACGAGGGCGATATTCGCGACGGGAAAATTCTTGACGAGATATTCACGCAGAATAATATCGAAGCAGTGATTCACTTTTGCGCATTCTCGCTTGTCGGAGAGAGCGTCGAACAGCCGCTGAAATATTTTGACAACAACGTCGGCGGCATGATAAGTTTGCTGGAGTCCATGCAGCGAAATAACGTGAAGAAAATTGTCTTTTCGTCATCAGCAGCAGTATACGGTGAGCCTGAACGAATCCCAATTCTCGAAACTGACCCGACAAATCCAACGAACCCGTACGGCGAATCGAAACGCATTATGGAAAAGATTATGCACTGGGTGAGTTTGCAGCATGATATTCGCTACGTTTCGCTGAGATATTTCAACGTTGCCGGAGCCTGGCATGATGGCACTATCGGTGAAGCGCATAATCACGAGACGCATCTTGTGCCGATAATTTTGCAGGTTCCATTGGGGAAGCGTGAGAAAGTTACGGTTTATGGCGATGATTACAATACGCCTGATGGCACGTGTATTCGCGATTATGTTTACATCGAGGATCTGGCGCACGCACATTTGCTTGCTCTGGAATATTTGCGAAACGGCGGCGAAAGTCAGATATTTAATCTCGGCAGCGGCGACGGATATTCTGTTATGGAAATGATAAACGCTGCTCGTAAAGCTTCCGGTCATGAAATCAAACTCGAAATCGGCAAACGCAGAGCAGGTGATCCGGCAAGGCTTGTTGCGGATAGTTCGAAGGCGCGCGAAATACTCAAATGGCAGCCCAAAGTCACCAGCATGGAAGAAATAATTTCTACGGCGTGGCGTTGGCATAAATCACACCCGAACGGCTACGACGCGTAAACATGAATATCTGGAGTCATGTTCTCGACAGTTGTCCGGGATTGCTTTGCTGCGTCTTGAAAACGAACGGCAAATTAATCTACGCGACACAGGGTTACAAGATAGTTGCACAGAGATTATTCGGGCATAAATGCGAGTACGGAAGAAATTACCCACCGTTGGGCGGCAACATGGACGAAGTTTTTCACGAAGTTCTGACGGCTGCATGTCTTGGTGAAGTGAACGGCTTCGAAATTTCCGAGGGAGAGCGCATTTGGGATTTAACTGCATCACCGCTGAAGCTTGATGAGAAAGAGATTGCAGGTATCGTGATCAGGCTTTCGTCGAGCGATGTTGCGAAATCTAAACCTGAAATAAAGACTGAAATCAAGACTGAAATAAAAGAAGTTGTCAAGGAAGTCGTGAAAGAAGTCGAGGTTGTAAAAGAAGTTCCTGTTAAACTTACGTTGCGTGAGAGTTTCGCAGCAATCGATGACTTGCCGTTCGCCGCAGCTCTTGTAGATTTGCGCGGGAAAATCATGGCTGTGAATAAGATTCTTGCGTCAAAGTTTGACTCGGATTTGACAGGCATGAACGTTCGCGGACTGGTAGATTCAAAAGTGAATGATTCTCAGGATTTGGATTTGCGCGGGAATTTGTCGGATATAATTTCGAGTGCTTCGGGAGAGCTGGAGATTTTTGTGCCGGAATTGCTTCGCAGTGACGACGTGAAATTCAGCGATGAGATTTACCAGGACGAGGAGCTGAATAATAATCCTGCGCCGAAAATTCAGCGTGATCATGAGTTCGTTCGCGTTAAGATTCATGCGTCGCCGTTTGAGCATGACTCGCAGAAATTTACGCTCTTGACTTTCGAGGATATTACGGAATCAAAGCGCAATCGTGAACAGTTGCATCGTGTTTTATCAATGGAAAATTCTCTTGGGATTCTGAATCGCTACGGCAGTGAGCATTTTATATTACGCGAGATGAAGCTTGCCCTGAAAAATAAGTCGCATCTGAGCATATTGATCTTGAATCTGGATAATTTCCGGTTGATTAACGAGACTAGAGGCTATGCGTACGGGAATCGCATTTTGCGGAATTTTGCGCGTGTTCTGAAGGAAGTTTTTATTTCTGCTGGCAATGTAATCGGGCGATGGAGCGGCGATGAATTTGTTGTCTTGTCGCGTAAATCCGGGACTGAGGCGAGGTTGCTTGCGAATGAACTGCACAGGAACGCGTCGGATTTGGAGAGTGATTTGACGCTTAGTATCGGCATTGCGGAATTTCGCGAGGAGAACGGAACAAGTTTGCATGATTTGATAGCGCGTGCGTATGATGCGATGATTGCCGCGAAGAAATCCGGTGGTGGCAGAACGATTTTGGCTCAAGAAACCAGATTGGGAAAATTTGCGATATGATTCGTGATAATCGTGTTGCGTTGAAGCGCTACGGACAGAATTTTCTTGTTGACGCGAATATTCTCGGGATAATAATTTCGCATTCATGCTTGTGCGAGTCGGATTGTGTGTTGGAGATTGGCGCGGGGAAAGGCGTTTTGACGCGAGCGTTGCTTGAAAGTGGCGTGAAATTTCTGCATTCGCTTGAGATTGACGAGAGATTCAGACCGGAGCTTGAAGAGATTGCGCGTGAGAATGAGAATTTTGCTATTCACTGGACGGACGCGATGAAATTCGATTACGGATCGCTCAGACCGTTCCCGAACAAGATTGCAGCGAACATTCCGTATAATATTACTACGCCGTTAATCTGGAATTTGCTGAAGTTTGCGAATTTGGGATTGACGCGACATGTCTACATGGTTCAGAGAGAAGCTGCTGAGAGACTGGCTGCAAAACCCGACACTAAAGCACGTTATCCGTTGGGAGTTGCTCTTGAGGCGATGGGCAATGTGAAAATCGTGAAGCAAGTTTCGCGTAAATGCTTCAGACCTGTACCGGACGTTGACTCGTGCATAATCGAGATAAATCTTGAGCGTAATTTTTCGCTGGCTGGTGACGAATTATGGCGGGAATTTCTGCACCGAGGCTTTGCGCATCGTCGGAAGTTTTTGCTGAATAACCTGGAAGGCTTGCGGAATTTTTCGCGCGGAGATTTTTTGCGGATATTTTCGGAATTGGGAATTGACGCGAAGATTCGCGCTGAAGATTTGGATTGCGAGTCTTGGCTGAAATTGTACGAGAAAATTTGTGCAACGTGATATAATCTGTAAATGATGTAATATTACGGAAAAGGACGGTGAAAAAAAATGCAATCTTGTGCTAGTCTTAATAATTTGAGAGAAGAGAAGAGGCTTGCGTTGTCTTTCATCGTTCGTGCGCAAATAATCCAGACTTAACATTCGCTCACAAAAAGGAACGACCTCCTTAGTTAATAAGAATAGTAAGAATTTTTTGGGAAATCGCGTTAATGGGAAATCTTAAATTCTAAAATTCAGGAGGTTTGTTTTTTATGATTTTTACGAACAGGAAAATTTCAGCACTTTTTGTAGTTTTAGCGCTCGTTGTTTCCATGACTTCGTGTTCATGGGCGGAATACTATGATGAAGGACACTCAGGCTCTGCGACTGATCCGTACATCATTGACACAAACGCTGATCTGGTGATGCTCCGCGACAGAGTTAATAAAGGAACTGAATCAGCAGACTTTTATTACAAACTCGGAGCAGATCTGAACATTTCTCAAACCACGAATTGGGAAGCGATTGGAACTGATTCGCACCCGTTCTCAGGACATTTTGACGGCAATAATCTTTCGATACACGTCAACATTTCAAGAGGTGGCGGTATCGCGAGTTTGTTCGGAACAGTCTCAGCTTCGGATTATGTTGTGAAAAATCTCAAAGTTAGCGGCAACCTTAATGGGAGATACTCCGCTGGAATTGCGAATAAGCTGAATAATGGAACTATTGATAACTGTAGCTTTTCCGGAACTATGTCGTTCAGTAGATATTGGAATGATGATGGTTATATCGGAGGTATCGTTCAAAGTATGACTAACGGAGAAATAAAGAACTGTACAATGAGCGGGACTATAGATGCGCCTTCTGGTTATAATAGTAATAGAGAAGACTTTGGCGGTATCGTTGCGATAATGACCGGCGGAACTATTGATAATTGCAAAGTTGAAGGTTGTTGGAGGGATTGTTGGTTATGCTCAAATCGCTGACTTTGAGGCAATCAAAAATTGTACGTTCTCGGGAACACTAGAGAGCGTTTCTTACGCAGGCGGAATCGTTGGCTATATCTCAGGCGGAAATTTGGAGAACAATCACGTTACAGCAAATAACAACGCAAGTTCAGTAATAGATTCTAATAGTGTTGCTGGTGGAATCGCTGGACGTGTTGGCGAGACTACGGTTCTCAAAAGCTGCGACGTTTCCGGTCTCGTGACTGTCATGTCGGATAATAATTCAGCCGAGGGAATTGGTGGAATTGTCGGTGTTATGAATAATGCAACTGTTCAGGATAATATTTCATACGCAATAGTCTCCAGTGACGCAACGAATAAAGGCGGAATTATCGGAAAACTTGACAGCGCGTCTTACACGATTGAAAACAACGGTTACGCTAATGCTGAGCACGGAATCGGAATTAATGCTCAGGGAGTTCCGGGTGAACAAGGTTGCTACAAACTTACGCCGCCAATCTCAATCATGACCGATTCGAATCTTGATTCTGCTGATGCCGGATTTAATTACAGCGTTGAACTCAAAACTGATGCCGCTTCTGGAACAAGTGTTACATGGTCTCTCACGGGCGGAACTTCGCTCCCAGATGGACTGAATCTTGATTCTTCAACCGGTAAAATCTCAGGAACGCCGACAACTGCCGGAAAATATACATTCACAATTCAGGCTCTTTCAGGAACAACTCCGGCAACTAAAGATTTTTCTCTCACTGTAAGACTTGTCATAAATACCGAGTCAGCACTCCCTGCAGGAGTTATTGGTCAGCAGTATAATCAGCAACTTTCTGCAACCGGCGCTAGAAATGTTACATGGTCACTCGCTCAAGGTAGCAAACTTCCCTCTGGATTGTCACTGACAAACGGCAGAATTTCAGGTCTTCCATCTGAAGTTGTAACGGCTGCTCAGTTCACGATAATCGCTTCCGCAACAAGTGACACGACAATTACTGCGTCAAAAACTTTCACAATTACGATAACTGGCTCAAGTGGCGGAACTGGTGGCGGCTCAAGTAATCCCACTCAGGGAGGCATAGTCACGATCACAACCAGAAATCTTCCCAACGGAACTGTCAATCAGGATTATAACGCAACTCTTGAGTCTGACACAGCTGGTGTAACATGGTCGATTTTATCCGGAAAACTTCCAGATGGATTAACCCTCGCGAATAATGGCAAAATTTCAGGGAAACCGACAACTGCCGGCACTTCAAATTTCAAAGTCAGAGCAATGACCCAAACAGCAAGCGGTGATCAAGCTCTCAGCATCGTGATCAACCCAGCTCAAGGCGGTCAAGGCGGCGAAGGCGGTCAGGGACAAACTCTCACAGCTCCAGTCATAATGACAGAAGATCTCGAATATGCTTATTACGGCGAATATTATTACGAGACTTTACTCGCAACTGGTGAAAACATCACGTGGTCAATTACGTCCGGCTATCTTCCAGATAATCTCACGTTGGATCCGAATACTGGCGTTATTTCAGGCTACGTCTATGACTACGAGGATTATTATTCCTTCACTGTGAAAGCTGAAAATTCTGCCGGAAGTAATACTCAGGATTTGTATATCTACGTTTATGATGAGCCATATTACGATGACGAGGATAGTCCTAAAAGCTCAAGCAGTGGTGGTGGCGGTGGCTGTAATTCCGGATTAGGAATTTTCGGTCTCGCAGTTTGTGCAGCAGCTTTGATATTCAAGAGAGCGAAATAATTTCGAAAATAATTCCTGGCTGAGATGTCGGGAATTATTTTTTGTGTATTACCTTGCGCATTTTGAATCACACTGTTAAAATTCTTTGGAATATTCTCACAATATTCGCAAAATTTTTCACAGGAGATGTGTTTTTAATTATGAAGAAGTTTGTTAGCAAATTGGTTTTGTTCGCGATGGTTCTGGCGTTGGTTTGTTCGTGCGCGTATGCTGAGACGGATTCGGAATACGTGAAAGCGAAGGGAACGTTGGTTGTCGGAATTACGGTTTTCCAGCCGATGGATTACAAAAATGAAGCCGGTGAATGGCTCGGATTTGACGCTGATTTGGCGAAGGCGTTTGCTGAGAGTTTGGGCGTGAAAGCTGAGTTTCAGGAAATCGAATGGAACAACAAGATTCTCGAACTCAACGGCAGAAATATTGATTGCGTTTGGAACG
Organism: uncultured Synergistales bacterium; assembly: GCA_905233725.1. Taxonomy (GTDB): domain Bacteria; phylum Synergistota; class Synergistia; order Synergistales; family Aminobacteriaceae; genus JAFUXM01. Next base: position 17,888 of record CAJOEM010000032.1, on the reverse strand, counting down.
GCATGACTTTAACCAGCGAAGTTCTTGCGTCGATGGCTTGTTCGAAAGCGTATTGCAACAATGCTCAGGTCGTAATCGTTCCGGCAAATGTCGCGGAAAAATTCCAGAGCGTCGAGAGCGTCAAGGGCTTGAATTTCGCAGTCGAACACGGCAGCGCAGGAATGGAAGTTGCTCAGGCGAATGGCTTCAAAACTACGAATGTTCAGGATCAGGCTACGGCTCTGATGGAAGTTGCGTCTGGCACGGCTGATGCTGCAATTATCGACTCGTTGATGGCTGCTGCGATGGTCGGCAAGGGAACAGGCTACGAAAATCTCACGTACACAGTTGCTCTGAACAGCGAAGAATACGGCGTTGGCTTCAGGAAAGATTCGGATCTGGCTGATAAGCTGAACGCATTTTTCGACGCGAAATACAACGATGGCAGCATTCAGAAACTGGCTGAAACTTACAAGATCCAGGCTGCGTTAATCAAACAGTAAATTCGGAAATCCGGAATTTTTCAGAGTCTTGTTATCATGTCTTGCGAGGTATTTTGAATGGAATTGATTATAAAGCAAATGCCCGTTGTCATAAATGCTCTTAATGCCGGCTTTGTTCAAACGCTGAAATTGTTTTCGATAACGCTTTTGGGAGCATTCCCGTTAGGATTATTAATAGCGTTCGGATCGATTTCTAAAATTACCCCGATTAGCGTGATAACAAGGCTCTTCATCTGGATAATTCGCGGAACTCCGTTGATGATCCAGTTATTGATCGTGTATTATTTTCCCGGACTTGTTCTGCATAATCCGATTTGGGGCGGCGGCGAGTCCGGAAGATTCACGGCTGCTGCGATTGCGTTCGTTGTGAATTATGCGTGCTATTTCTCAGAAATTTACCGCGGCGGAATTTTGAGCGTTCCAGTCGGTCAACAGGAAGCCGGATTAGTTCTGGGCATGACGAAGCGCCAAATATTTTTTCACGTGACGCTGCTGCAAATGATCAAGCGAATCGTTCCGCCAATTTCAAACGAGATAATCACACTCGTAAAAGACACGGCTCTCGCAAGAATCATCGCTCTGCAGGAAATTATCTGGGCTGGGCAGGCGTTCATGAAGGGTTCACACGGAATCTCCGGAGCAATTTGGCCATTGTTTTTCACGGCGTTCTATTACTTGATCTTCAACGGAATTGTTACGCTTGCACTGACAAAACTCGAAGACAAAATGAATTATTTCAGATAGGCTAAGGCTAGATAAGCGAGATAGGCGAAGATTAACATGAAAATTCTCGAAGTAAATAATATACGCAAGACTTTCGGAAATGTTGAAGTACTCAAAGGCATAGATTTTTCGCTGGATAAAGGTCAGGTGTTGTCGATAATCGGTTCGTCAGGTTCTGGCAAAACTACGCTGTTACGCTGTCTGAACTTTCTCGAAACTCCAGACGCCGGCGAGATAATCGTAAATGACGAAGTGCTGTTCGATGCTGCGAAATCTCACATAACAAGTGAATCGCAAATCCGCAAAAACCGCCTGCATTTTGGTCTGGTGTTCCAGTCGTTTAATCTTTTTCCGCAATACACGGCTCTTGAGAATATCATGCTTGCTCCGAGATTGCTTGCGGCTGAGAATAATTATAACGGGAAATCGAAGTCGGAATTTCTCACGCAGCTTGAGTCTCAGGCGAACGAAATTCTCGCACAAATCGGTCTGTCTGAGCGCAAGAATAATTACCCGTATCAATTATCTGGCGGTCAATGTCAGCGTGTTGCGATTGCGCGTGCGTTAATTCTTAAGCCGGATATTCTGTGTTTCGACGAACCGACGAGTGCTTTAGACCCGGAATTAACCGGTGAAGTCCTGAAAGTTATTCGCGGCTTGTCTGAGCAGAAGACCACGATGATTATCGTTACGCATGAGATGGAATTTGCGCGAGATGTTGCCAGTAAAGTCATATTCATGTCGGACGGGGAAATTTGCGAGCAGGGCAGCCCGTCTGAAATTTTTGAGAATCCAAAGGAAGAACGCACACGAAGATTTTTGCTGCGATATTCCGGGAAATAACTTGAATAACCTGATTGGAGGAATTGTAGTATGTCTAAAATGTTTATGTTTTTGATGGCGTTGCTTGTAGTCTTAATGCTTAATTCTGCGCGGGCTGAAGCTTCTCGTAAAGTTGTTCAGACTGCCGGACGCGATTCACTCGGGAAATTTGCTCCGGATTTTGCGCGATATAACGACGATATTCTCTTCGGGGAAGTTTGGTCGGACGAGACGCTTGATCTGAAAACACGCAGCACGATCGTAATCTCGGTCTTTATGGGGCGCGGATTAGCGGACAGTTCGCTCAAGTATCACCTGATGACAGCCAAGAAAAACGGAATCACTCGTGAAGAAATCGCCGCAATTATCACGCACGCAGGTTTCTACGCAGGTTGGCCAATGGCTTGGGCGGTGTTCAACATGGCGAAAGAAGTCTGGGCAGAAGAACAAGTTGAGGCGCTGGATGTCGGGAAAAATCCTGAGAGAGACGCGTTCCAGAAAGAAATTTTTGCCCCAATCGGCAAGCCTAATGACGCCTACGCAAAATATTTCATCGGACAAAGTTATCTCGCACCGTTATCGACAAGTCAAGTCGGAATTTTCAACGTTACGTTCGAGCCTGGCTGCAGGAATAACTGGCACATTCATCACGCAAAAGATGGCGGCGGACAAATTCTGATCTGCATCGGTGGTCGCGGATATTATCAGGAATGGGGCAAAGATCCAGTCGAGATGACACCCGGAACAGTCGTAAATATTCCTGCAAACGTCAAGCACTGGCACGGAGCAGCTCCGGATTCCTGGTTCAGTCACCTGGCAATCGAAGTCCCCGGAACTGAAACCAGCAACGAATGGCTGGAACCCGTATCTGATCAGGATTACTCGAAGCTTAAATAATCATGAAATACGCAAATTTAGGCAAAACCGGCATTAACGTCTCAAGAATTTGCGTCGGGGGAATGTCGTTCGGAGAAGTTTTCAGCGGCGGTCATCAGTGGACTCTCGACCAGGACGAAACTCAGAAAATGCTGGCTCATGCGTTCGAACTGGGCGTGAATTTCATCGACACGGCTAACACCTACGCAGGCGGCACAAGCGAGGAATTTATCGGCAAGGCTCTCAAGAATCTCGGAATTGCCCGCGAAAAAGTAATTATTGCTACGAAAGTATTTTTCAATCTAACGACCAAAGAACACTTGACCAAACGCGCAATCGAATCCGAAATTGACGGCTCGTTGAGAAGACTTGGCACGGATTACGTGGACTTGTACCAGATTCACAGGTTCGATTATGACACGCCAATCGAGGAAACTATGTCAGCATTACATGAACTCGTGAAATCCGGCAAAGTTCGCGCACTCGGGGCTTCAGCTATGTATGCTTATCAGTTTCATAATATGCAAATCGCAGCTGAGAAAAACAATCTCACGCCATTTTCGACGATGCAGAATCATTACAACTTGCTCTATCGCGAGGACGAACACGAATTGATTCCGGTTTGTGAGCAGTATAACGTGTCTTTGATTCCGTTTTCGCCGTTAGCTGGCGGGCATTTGTCGCATAAATCCTGGGACAGTGACAGCAAGCGCGCAAATTCCGACAAAGTTCTCGCCGCAAAATATGATCGTTCGCGTGAAAATGACTTGCTCATAATCGAACGTGTAGCTGAACTCGCCGCAAAACACAATGTCTCAATGAGTGAAATCGCGTTGGCGTGGCATTTTTCGAAGGGAGTTACGTCTCCAATCGTCGGGGCTACAAAAATCTCGCATTTTGATCAGGCTGCTAAATCCGTTGACATGAATTTATCTGATACAGAAGTCGCTTATCTCGAAGAATTATACGTGCCTCACGAGATTGTCGGGCAAATTAAGCGTGACGGTTCGATGTATTAATACGTGATAATACTTTCGTGAAAATACAGATTTTAGCGTGACTTAAAATCTTGACAGAGATGTATTTCGTGTAGTATATTAAACTCGTCTCAAGGTTAGAACTTCGTTGGAATTTCGGCTGCGAGATGTATTGTGAAGGCATATCTTAACACTATCTAAAGAAAAGGAATGGTGGACTTATTATGAAAAAGTTGTTGGTAATCGCTTTATCTGTGGTTTTAGTGTTGTCTCTCGCGGTTTGTGGAGTTGCCGCTGAGAAAGAGTATAACATCTCGGTTATTCTCAAAACGACAGCGTCTGAGTATTGGGGCTATGTTGTTGCCGGTGCGCAGGCGTATGGCAAGGATCATCCGAATGTACACGTTCAGGTCAAGGGTGCGACTTCCGAGACGGCTTATGACGAGCAGCAAAACATGATCGAGACCGACATGAATAACGCAGATATTGACGGTTACGTAATTGCTCCCCTTCAGGCGGACATGGTTGCGAACATGATTTCGGGTCAGACGAAGCCGATCGTTGCGGTTGACACAGCCATTGATGCTCCAGAAGTTCTCTCATTCGTGGGAACTGGCAACGAGAGTGCCGGTGCGCTTGGTGGAGCTGCTGCTGCGAAACTTGCCAAAGAACGCGGTTGGAAAGACATTTTCTGCATTGAGATCGCAGGCGTTCAGGGCGATTCAACAAATGAAGCTCGTATGGCCGGTTACGCGAAGGGTGTCGAGTCAGAGGGCGGAAAATTCCTGTTCAACGAGATTCAGTACGCAAATGCTGAGGCAAATCAGGCGGTCGCTTGCATGGAAGCAATCATGCAGAATCACCCGGAAGGAATCGCTGTAATCTGTGCGAATAATGACGACATGGCTATGGCTGCTGCACGTGCTGCCGCTGGAAACGAAGCCTACAAGAACACGGTATTCCTTGGATTTGACGGCATTCAGTCAGCTTGCAACTCGATCCTCGCAGGTGAAGAGACAATGTCAGTCTGTCAGGAAGGCTACGCGATGGGTTATAATTCTGTCGATGCAGTAGTTCGCGCACTCAACGGCGAAAAACTTGAGAAATTCATCGATGCTGGAGCAAGCGTTGTTTCACCGGAGACTGCTCAAGCACGATTGGAACAGCTCAAAGGTTATCTCGCGGATTAATTAAGAATTTGAAAGGAGAAAGATCCCCGTTTTTGTTCGAGAATGGGGGTCTTTTTCCTTGGAAGAAGACTAAGCAACTAAGCAAAAGAAGAGAAAATTTGAAGTGGAGGGGTGATGTTACAAGTGTCGGAGTATGTAGTTGAACTCAGAAACGCTACGAAACGTTTTCCGGGCGTTGTCGCACTGAATCACATGCAGCTGGCTGTGAAACCCGGCGAAATTCTGGGCTTAATCGGTGAGAACGGTGCGGGAAAATCTACGCTTATAAAAGTTCTGACGGGCGTTTATCAGGCGGACGAGGGCGAAATTTACGTCAATGGTGAGAGAAAAGTATTTCGTAACCCTAATGAATCAGCCGCTGCAGGGATCGCTTGCGTTTATCAGGAGCTGAATATCGAGAAACTTTTGAGCGTAACGGATAATATTTTTATCAACAAGTGGATCAAAAAAGGCAACGGACCATTACTCGATTACGCAGCAATGCACAAGAAAGCCAAGGAAGTTATGCTCTCACTCGGTCAGGATATTGACCCGACAAAAGCAGCCGGAACTTTCGGAATGGGCATTCAACAGATGATCGAAATCGCAAAAGCCGTGTTAATCGACGCGAAAATGATAATCATGGACGAGCCAACGTCTTCACTCGGCGAAAAAGAAGTCGAGCAGCTCATGAAAACATGTCGTGATTTGAAATCTCGCGGAATTGGCATCGTGTTCGTTTCGCACAAACTTGAGGAATTGTTCGAGTTATGCGATCGCGTTACGGTAATTCGTGACGGTGAATATATCGAGACAAGACCAATTTCTGAATGGACGAATGACTCGTTGATTACTGCAATGGTCGGACGAACTCTTGAGAAGCAATTCCCCAAAGAATTTGGCGTGAAAGGCGAATGTTTCCTGAGAGTCGAGGGCTTGACGGTCGGAGGCGTTCTTGATAACGTGAGTTTCGAGGCGTACGGCGGTCAGATTTTGGGAATGTCCGGACTTGTTGGAGCTGGCAGAACTGAGACAGTAAGAGCAATTTTCGGAGCTGATCCGATTGATGGCGGCAGAATTTTCGTGAAGGGCAAAGAAGTGCGCATCAAGAGTCCGAAACAGGCAATTCAAGCAGGCATCGCATTATTAACAGAAGATCGCAAAGGTTCGGGACTTGTTTTAGCTCAGACGATACGAACGAATTTGATACTTTCGAGTTTCAAGCAACACTCAAAAGGCTTTTTTTTGGATGAGAACAAGATCGAGACAAGCGGTCAGGCTCATATCGACACTCTGAGAATTAAAACGCCTTCGATTTATGAGATTGTCGGTCAGTTATCCGGCGGCAATCAGCAGAAAGTCGTAATCGGCAAATGGCTCAACGCTGACGCTGATGTCTATATTTTCGACGAACCAACACGTGGAATCGATGTCGGTGCAAAAGTTGAAGTCTATAACGTCATGAATGATCTCGTTAAGAATGGCAAGTGTGTAATCATGATCTCGTCGGAAATGCCGGAAATTTTGGGAATGAGCGATCGCGTAATCGTTATGCGCGGTGGCAGAGTTATGGCTGAAGTTGATCGAGACAGCAAGCATTTTAATCAAGAAGACCTTATGAAAGCTGCATGGGGAGGAAGTTTAGATGAATAAGAAAATTGGCGGTGGCGTTCAGTTAGGCACGGTACTGGCGCTGGTTTTGATGTGTGCGTTTCTGGCGTTCGCGAACAAGAATTTCTACAGTCCTGGAAATATTATGGGAATTTTGAAGCAAACGGCTTTCAATGCGTTTCTTGCGACAGGCATGTTGTTGTGTTTGATCACAGCAGGAATTGACTTGAGCGTCGGAGCTAATGCAATTTTCTGCGCGTGCTTGATGGGTGCATTAAAAGAAGCTGGCTTAACAAGTGGAATCTTGCTCATGATCATCGCGATTCTTGCCGGAGCTTTCATGGGTTTCTTAAACGGCACACTGTTGACGCGATTACATTTGCCACACCCGTTCGTTTCGACACTGGGCATGAAAAACGTTCTTTGGGGAGCCGCATTGGTCGTAACGGGCAACAAAATGATTAACAAATTCCCGGAGACAGTGCAATTCCTGGGCAGACAGACAATCGGAACATTTGGCGGCGGATTCCCTGTAAGCTTTCTCGTGATAATCGTCTTGTACGTGCTCATGCATATATTCCTGAGTCGCACGGCACTCGGACGATCGATTTACTGCGCTGGCGGCAACATGGAAGCAACGAGGCTCTCGGGAATTAACACGGCGAATGTCTTGACATTTTGCTACACAATGTCGGGAATCATGGCTGCGCTCGGCGGAATTTTGTCGGTCGGACGCTCCGGAATTTGCAACGGCTCAATGGCAACACAGCCTTATGACACGGACGCAATCGCTGCATGCATAATCGGCGGCGCATCGTTCACTGGTGGAAAAGGCACAATGATCGGCACAATGATTGGCGCGCTGATTATCGCAGTTTTGAGAAACGGATTTACGCTCTTGTCGATTGATTCGTCGGTGCAGAATATCGTTCTCGGACTCGTGATTATTCTCGCGGTATTCATGGACGTTGTACGTGCAAGCATGGAGGCAAAACGTCGAAGGCTCGCAGCAGTCGCTAAACACTAGAAATTAATTCATTTTGGGAGAACAGCTGTCTCGGAATTTGTCGGGGCAGCTTTTTTGACAGACAAACGAGAGGTAAATACAGCTTGAAAAAATTAAATATTGGGATCGTAGGTTTAGGTCGCCTGGGGAAAGTTCACGCGCAGAATATTGCGTATAAAATTCCAAATTCAGAATTAACAGCAGCGTGTTCGATTGTTCCGGCGGAATTGGATTTCGCAAAATCAGAACTCGGTATTAATGACGTGTATTCGGATTACCGGGAAATGCTCGCAAAAGCAAATCTCGATGCCGTTTGTATCGTTACGACTTCGAGTGAGCATTGCTGGCAAATTGAAGCCGCTTTGGACGCAGGCAAACACGTTTTCTCAGAGAAGCCTCTCGGAGTTGACGTGGCTCAGTGCAAACAAGCAGAAGCTGCAGTCGAGCGTCACCCGGAATTAACGTTCATGTTGGGATTCATGCGCCGTTATGACAAATCGTATTCTTACGCGAAAAAATTAATAGACAATGGCTCAATCGGCACACCGTATCTCGTCAAAGCAACAGGAATCGATCCGGAAGCTCTGGTTCAAGGCGCGATAAAATTCGCAAAAACTTCGGGCGGAATTTTTCTTGACATGGCAATTCATGATATAGATCTTTGCCGCTGGTTCTTGAATAGCGAGGCTACGGAAGTTTACGCGATGGGTTCTACGTTCAAGCACCCGGAATTTCGCGAGGCTGGTGACGATGAAACCGGCGTTGCAGTATATAAATTTTCGAACGGTGCAATGGCTATGGTTCACGTTGGCAGAACTGCTCCGTATGGCTATCATGTCGAAACTGAAATCGTTGGGACAGATGGCACGATTAGAATCTCTGCTGTACCTGAGAAAAATCTCGCGCAGGTTTATAATTCTAACGGAGTTTGCACTGAATGCGTCGGCTCATTCCCGGAAAGATTCGAGGAAGCATATTTGACAGAAATGCAGGAATTTGTCGATTGCGCTTTAACCGGCAAGAAACCCGGCGTGAATGTCTATGATGGCACAAAGTCAACAGCGATTGGCTACGCTACGACTGAAGCTTGGAAAACCGGCAAGATCGTGAAATTATAATGGGCGATTTTCACAAACGCAGAATGGTAATATGGACGGTCGCGGGCGGCTATTTGCTGTACTTGGCTGACGAACTTTTGACGGGCTGGTTTCGCAATGAGACTGAGAATCCCGTTGTAAGTCTGCTGGGCGGAGCTGTCTTTTTGATCGTCGGGGGCGTGCTGCTGTATTATTCCTGGAAGGCGTGGCGCGCTCAAGAGAAAGAAAATAATAGTGATAATAATAGTAGTGATAAGGAGCAATAATTTTGAGCAACATGTTTGATGCAAGCAAAGTGTTTTTAGGAATTGCGCCGATTGGCTGGTGCAACGATGATATGCCCGAACTCGGCGCGGAGAATACGTTCAGGCAGACCGTGAGCGAAATGGCTTTGGCTGGCTTCACTGGCTGCGAGATTGGCAATAAATACCCGTCTGACCCGAAAGAGCTGAAATATGAACTCGATCTCAGAGGCATGAGAATCGCGTCACGTTGGTTCTCGTCGTTTATCTTGACGCAGGAAATTGACAAGGTCGAAGCTGATTTCAAGAGAGAACTCGATTTTCTCGCGGCAGTCGGTGCGAATCGCATTAACGTCTCGGAACAGAGCTACTCGATTCAGGGTCAGAAAGATACGCCGGTCTTGGCTGATAAAAAGCACGTTATGAATGATTCAGAATGGGCGAGATTCTGCGACGGATTGAATCGTCTCGGGAAAATTGCAACTGAACGCGGCTTCAAATTGTGCTATCATCATCATATGGGTACAGTTGTGCAGACAGCTGCTGAAACTGAACGCATGATGGCTAACACGGACGAGAAATACGTGTTCTTGTGCTATGACACGGGGCATTTCACATTTGCAGGCGAAGACCCGCTGACAGTCCTGAAGAAATATGTCAAGCGCGTAGGCCATGTTCACCTGAAAGACATGCGCGCTGATGTAGTTGCTCGCGTGAAGCCTGAGTCCTGGAGTTTCTTGAAAGCAGTTCGTGAAGGAGCGTTCACAGTTCCTGGCGATGGCTGCGTAGATTACGATCCGATTTTCAAGTTACTCAGCGATGCGAAATACGAGGGCTGGCTCTTAGTCGAGGCTGAACAGGATCCCGCAAAAGCTAACCCGTTGGAATACGCAATTAAAGCACGAAAATATATTCGCGAACACACAGGTATTTAGTCATGTATATTCAAAAACAAGTTACACGCGGCTATAACTCGTACCTGACTATGGGCGAGAACGATTGCGCTACGAATATGGACGTTGGCTTGCTAGTACTCGAAGCTGGCGACGAATATTCTTTTGATGAACCAGAGAAAGAACTTGCGCTGGATTTGTTCATCGGCAAAGTTGTTTTCACGTATGATAACGAAGTGCGCGAGGCTTCAAGACCCGATACTTTTCATTATGCGGCGTATTGCTTACACGTATGCAAAGGCACGAAAGTTGTAATCAAGGCTCTGGAACACTCGGAAATTTACGTGCAATTAACTGACAACGCAAATGATTTCCCGGCTAGATTATACGCGCCAAAAGACATCATGGTCCAACACGCAGGCGCAAACGGTGAATTAATGGGCTGTATGCAGCGAGAGATCCAGACGTTCTTTGATTACGAGTCAGCTCCGTACAGCAACATGGTACTCGGCGAAGTTCTGAGTTACCCGGGCAAATGGTCAAGCTATCCGCCGCATCATCACCCACAGCCGGAAGTATATTTCTACAGGTTCGATTATCCTCAGGGATTCGGCGCAGGTTTCGCGAACGGACAAATTTACCAGACCGGTCAGAATGGCTGCCTGGTAATTAATCACTCGTTCCATTCACAGGCAGCAGCTCCGGGTTACGCGATGTGTTACACGTGGGGCATTCGTCATTTGCCGGACAATCCCTGGCGCAAAACACGAATCGATGACCCCGAACATTCCTGGCTCTGGAAAAGCGACGCAAACGAGCATATATTTACACCAGAATAAATCCAGCATAAATCCGGAATAAAAATAAGGATAAGGAGAAATATTCATGCAAACAGTAAGATTAACAATGGCTCAGGCTCTCGTGAGATTTCTTGAGAATCAATACGTAGCGTATGATGACGTTGAACAGCCGTTCGTGAAAGGCATTCTCATGATACCTGGACACGGAAACGTCGTAGGACTGGGTCAGGCTCTTTTACAGGAAGCTCACAGACTCGAAATTTATCAGGGCAAGAACGAACAGGGACAGGCTCACGTGGCTGTAGCTTTCGCAAAACACATGAAGCGCAAACAGATCATGGCTGTAACTTCATCAGTTGGACCCGGTGCAGCAAACATGATTACAGCAGCAGCTACGGCAACAGCGAATAATATTCCGGTTCTGATTTTGCCCGGAGATGTCTATGCATGCAGACAGCCAGATCCAGTTTTGCAGCAGATCGAACAGCCAAGTGATTTGTCAATTTCGACGAATGACGCGTACAGACCTGTTTGCCGATATTGGGACAGAATCGTAAGACCTGAGCAATTAATGAGCGCTATGATGAGTGCGTTCAGAGTTTTGACAGATCCAGCAGATACTGGCGCAGTTTGTATCGGAATGCCGCAAGATGTCGAGGGTGAAGCGTATGATTATCCGGAATCATTTTTCGAGAAGCGCGTCTGGAGAATCGAACGCAGACCTGCAACGGAAATAGCAATATCTCAAGCTGTCGCGGCGATTAAAGCTGCTAAAAAACCGTTGCTGATTTGCGGTGGCGGTGTCAGATATTCCGAAGCTCACGAGGCTTTCAGGAATTTCGCGGAGAAATATAATATCCCGTTCGGCGAAACTCAAGCTGGAAAATCCGCTCTGGCTTGGGATCACAGGCTGAATCTGGGAGGCTTGGGCGTGACCGGCTGCTCGTCAGCGAATGAGATTGCGAAAGATGCTGATGTTATAATCGGTGTCGGAACAAGATATACGGATTTCACAACGTCGTCGAAATGGCTTTTCAAAGAATCTGCGAAGTTCGTGAATATAAACGTCTCAGAATTTCAGTCGTTCAAGTTAAACGCGATTCCAGTTATTGCTGATGCACGCGACGCTCTGGAGAAATTAACGGCTGCTCTCGATGGCTACAAGACCGGCTATAATGGCGAGATTGAAGCTGCGATTCAAAAATGGAATCAGGAATATGACAGGCTCGCTGCGATAAAATTCGGCGAAGATTACGTTCCCGAAGTCAACGATGCAAACGCAAATTCTGCTTTTAGATTCGCGAAAGATATTAACGCAAATCTCCCGCAAACTACGGCTCTCGCTGCAATAAATAGTTTGATCGATCCGAATGACAGCGTAATTGGCGCATCTGGCTCATTGCCGGGTGACATGCAAAGAATGTGGCGCGCAAAAGGTCAGGACACGTATAATATGGAATACGGATATTCCTGCATGGGCTACGAAGTCTCCGGAGCTTTGGGCGTAAAATTCGCGGTCGGCGACGATCATGAAGTGTATTCAATGGTCGGTGACGGCGCGTTCGTTATGCTGCACTCGGAATTTTTAACGGCTGTCCAGGAACACAAGAAAATTACGGTCGTAGTTTTTGACAATGCTTCGTTCGGCTGCATAAATAATTTGCAAACTGCTCAGGGAAATGCTACTCTATGCACGGAAATGCGATTCCGCAATCCTGAGTCTGGAAAACTCGACGGGGATTTCATGCCGGTTGATTACGCTGCGATCGCACGGGCTTATGGGGCAAAAGCTTTCACAGTCAGAACGCTTGCCGAACTCGAAAGCGCAGTGTCTGAAGCAAAGAAAATCAAGAATGTTCCAGTCTTAATCGACGTAAAAGTTCTGCCAAAATCCATGACTGAGGGTTACGGAGCCTGGTGGCGCGTTGGCTCTGTCGAAGTCGGCGGTACTGAAGCGAATCGCAAAGCTTGGGAAACTCACGTTGAACACGAAAAAGTTGCAAGAAAATATTAATATATTAACAGGAGAATTTACATGTCAGAGAAAAAATTACGAATCGGAATAATCGGAGCTGGACGAATCGGCAAATTACACGCGAATAACTTGATCTCACGTGTGCCTGGTGCTGAACTCGCCGCAATCTCCGACGTTTATGAACCAGCAGCAAAAGAACTCGCCGAAAAATTGGGCGTGAAAGTTTACTCGAACGATTATCACGTGATCCTAAACGACCCGACGATTGACGCAGTGTTTATTTGCTCATCGACCGACACGCACTCGCCAATTTCAATCGAAGCAGCAAAAGCTCACAAGCATATTTTCTGCGAGAAGCCAATCGATCATGATCTCGACAAAATTCGCGCAGTTCTCGACGAGGTGAAAAAAGCTGGCGTGAAATATCAAGTCGGCTTCAATCGGCGTTTCGACCGAAATTTCAAGCACGTTCATGAAGTCGTAAAATCCGGCGGCATAGGTGACGTGCAAATCGTGAAAGTTACAAGCCGCGACCCGGAAGCTCCTCCGATTAGTTACGTGAAAGTTTCGGGTGGAATTTTCGTGGACATGACGATTCATGATTTCGACATGGTGAGATATTTATCCGGCTCAGAAGTCGTCGAAGTCAGTGCGTTCGGTGCGTGTCTTGTGAATCCGGAAATTGCTGCAGCTGGAGATGTTGATACGTGCATAATCACGCTGAAATTTGCGAACGGTGCGTTGGGCGTAATCGACAACAGCAGGCAAGCAGTCTATGGCTATGATCAGCGAATCGAAGTTTTCGGCTCGAAAGGCTGCATAACGGCTGATAACGAGACTCCGAATAACACGACGCTCTACACGAAAGATTCTGTCTCAAAAGAGAAACCGCTTTGGTTCTTCCTGGAGCGTTACAACGACGCATTCATCGAAGAAGAGAAATCTTTTGTTGATGCGTGCCTGAATAATTCCGAGACAGTCGTCGGAGCATTTGACGGATTACAGCCTGTTCTCATCGCAATCGCCGCGAAAGAATCCTGTGAAAAAGGCGGAGTACCTGTCAAAGTCGCGAAATAATTTTGCAATCAAGAATCCCTTGTACAAAACCAATGTCATTAAGTTAAAACATAAATTAACGTAGAATGAGAAAAAAGAGCATATTTCGAAATGGATTATGCTCTTTTCATTATAAAAGACACGATGAATAATCAGGCATAATCGATATAGAATGAATACAGTTTGAGAACTTATCAATGCTGAAAAATTATACATAATTAGTTCGGCAAAAATTTCATAATGTATGTTTTAAGTCTCGAAAATCCAAATTCGTTACCAACGTTTTAATGATTTTATCAGAAATTCTTAAGCGTATAACACAAAATAAAAATTTCTGAGCGGTCAATCATTTGAGTAAGCGCACTTTGTTCATCGCACACATTAACACTTTCAACAATGCTGTCCACGTAAATTTTATTTTGAATATCGTAAACGGCAAGCAATCTGAAGCCTTTGTAGGTTTCATGTACTTCAGAAGCAGAAGAGGTATTCAATTTATAATCAAAGAAATTTCGCAATTCCTCTGAAATAGTTTTCCCCTGCATGGCAAGCAAAATTGAAACCGTTTTAGCAAAACTAAGTTTTGATTTTCTGGAATAAAATAGCCCCAAATTGAATCCTATAAAACATTTTTGGTACTGGCTGAAAAAAAAGATATGCGATTTATTAAATTTTTATCGAAATTTTGATGAAGTTCTACTAAGCATTTTTCAAGTGCTTTGAGTATATTTACCGTTAATGGAGCTGAAATCCGTAAATTTGTTTTACAGTCTGAAGAAAGTATCTCCTTTGCCTGCACTTGCGCTTTACGGGCACAGTGGCATACTTCCATACATCGGAAAGACCGAACTTCTTAAGGAATTTTCGACGCACTACTAATGTGAACAGACCCGGGGCGACCGAAGCGATTGCGATTTTATTTCTTCACAAGCAATAAGGCTTAGTTGTAAAAAAATAAAAAAGTGTTAATATAATTTTTATTAATGTGTATTAGCGTGGAAACGTATAATGTTTTTTTGCATAAAAATTTATCTTAAGGGAGAAATCTACAGTATGAAGAAAAAAATTTTATTTTCCTTGTTGACCTTTGTTGTTTTGTGTCATGCGGCCTCCGCGCTAGAACTTGCACAGGAAGTCAAAAATCCTGAAGCTGGCGAAATCGTGAAATTCGGAAAATTTAACGGCAGCGAATTATCGTGGCTCGTCCTAGACGTTGACGAAAAAAACAAACGCGCGTTGCTCATCACAGAAAATTGCGTGGTCAATCAGAAATTTGCCTACAGTAACTACGAATGGTCTAACAGCTACGTTCGGGCTTATCTGAATAGCACAGACGGCAATAATTTTTTCACAAGCAGTAATTTCACGGACGCTGAGAAAGAGAAAATCCTCAAAGTTTCAATAAACAAAAACAATCTGAGCAAGAAAAGCGACCAGATTATAAACTCTTCTGGTCCTGACTCCGTGTTCCTGTTGAGTGTTAAAGATGCAAACGAATATTTTGAGAATGACGCAAAGCGTGTATGTAAATTTAATAATTCAAATTGCAGATGGTGGCTTCGTTTGTCAACCAATAGTTACGCTAAAGCCGGGTACGTCTCTTCTAAAGGCAAAGTTTTCCCTGATGGCACCTTAGTTAGTTATGCGCTCGCTGTTCGTCCTGCGATTTGGGTTACACTTCCGATAGACGATACTACGCCCACAGAAGACATCATAACAGCGGACGGAAAGTCTATCCTCGCAATGACCGAAGATGAAATTAAAGCAAAATATGAGAACAAAAAGAATATAGCTATAACCGGGGAGCTTGACAGTTCTGACCTCGCCACAATTCTGGAGAAAATCGGCAAAGTTACGATGATCGAAAATTTAGATTTGCGCGAACTTAACATCAGTGAATTTAAGCTCGACCATGTTACAAGTCTCATAAATATCAATTTCGAAGGCAACCAGTACATCGAAACAGTTAAAACCCAAGACAGTTCAGTCTTTACTTTGAATCTCTCTGGAAGCTCCGTTAAAGAAATTGAAGTAGACTCCTGCGAATTTCTCGAAGAAGTTAACCTCGAAAACTGCGAGAATGCCGTCAGAGTGAATTTCAACCAAACCTCCCTGAATAAACTGGTGGTCAAGGGCTGCAAAAATTTAACTGAGTTATCCTGCGAAAGAGAAAAAAACGAAGACATCGAAGGTCTCATCAATTTAGACATCGAAGACTGCACAAACTTAGTAAAGCTTAATGTCAAAAATAACTCGCTACTGAAATTAAAAGTTTCAAATGACAAATTCCCGAAGCTCGAAGAATTTACTTGTGGGAATCAATACATTCAGCGTGGGTTAATCCCAACGTTCAATTTCAATAACTTTCTGCAAAATTCACTAATTTCTCCTGCAACGGTCGCTGATACCGCAGAAGAAAATTCAGACCTCAACGGCATCAGAAATCTTAAAGTCTATGACGAATCTAACATGGAACTTGAAGCCAAACTCGACATTCAAACCGGTCAAATCACAATAAGCGGGGATCCTTATAGGCTCACTTACGATTATGACACCGGCTTTATTAATAATGGCGAAAGTATTTTAATGGACGTTACTGTAGAGGCTGGAGGCGAAAGAAAAGGTGGAGTCGATGAGGATGAGGATAATAGTAGCAACAACGACTCTTCATCTGAAATTTCACATTCAGACAGCGGCTGTAATGCCATGAACAGTAAGGGAATCGGGCTTATTCTCGTTGCGCTTGAACTTTTGTTCATGATGAGAAAACTACCCAACTCCTAAGAGCAATGCAATGTCATTAAGCTAAAGACATAAATTAACGCAGAATGAGAAAAAAGAGCATATTTCAATCAAAAGGGATTATGCTCTTTCCATTATAAAAAGACATGATGAATAATCGGGCATAATCGATATAGAATATTCAAATAATAGATTTCCGTCCTTTTATCTATCTATACATGAAACTCTCATTTGTTTTTGGCGAATTTTTACGTGGATTATTTCTTCCCTTACGAACAGGCAAAATAAATTTTTCGATAAGTTTTTCTACTTCGCTCAACGTTAGCTTATTCAAAAAATATTTCAGGCTGATTTTTATAACGCAGGAAAAATTATAAATTAGTCCGGCAAAAATTTCATGACGTGCATATTCCGGGCTTTTTGAATGAAATTTCATCGTTTTTAGTGTTACGAGCAAGCTTTATTTCTGGCCTGAACAAATGCCTAAGCAGAAGGGATATCTAATTTAATAATCAAAGAAATTCAGCAATTCCTCTGAAATAGTTTTCCCCGTTTTGATTTTCTGGAAAAATCTTTGCTCGGCCGTTTGGAAAATAAAACAGAATTTTGCTCCATTTTAAATATACAAAAGAACCCCTGAATTTTTCAGAGGCCCTTTCGGTTCTTGACGGCTTTTCACGGCCCATAAGGGAGTTTTTACGGCTTATTAGGGCGGTTTTACAGGCTTCATAAACGCGTCAGAACGCTTTGAAAAAAGTCAGTCAATGTGTTGTTTTATATCTGAAGAGTTAAAGATGTCTATTTCGGCTTTCTATTCACGGCGTAGAGGGAATAGAGGGAATAGAGGAAATAGAAGGTATGCGCAAGAAAGCCCGTTATAAAGCCCGTTTTACTTCGCCCCTTCGTAAGATTAATAAATGCCACTGAAGATTTCTGAAGAAGAGAAAGAGAAAGAAGGGAGCTTGTCTGGCTTGCCTGTATCGTTCGAGACTTTCTAATCCGCTTTAGATAATTACTTTTGGAAGCGTATTAGGATTACGGGTCAGCGAGCTTAAAGAGCTCATCGGTCCTTTACGGCCCTTTAGGGCGATTTTTACTGCCCATTGGCCCATTACCCATAGGGGACTATGCTTTTTTGTCTTCCGTCCCCGAGGGACGGAAGCATTGGCCCATTACCCACAGGGGACTATGTCCTGCATTAATGCTCCTTAACTTTATGACATTGTAAAACGCTTGAGGGGTTGACTAATGTTTCTTTAGTGCTATAATATCCTCAAGAATTTTTAATGAAAGGATTAAAATTTGATGGTAAGAAAAAATTTTGTTAAGATTTTTGCGAGTAATATAACCTCGAAAAGTTTTATGTTATTCGCTTTGGTACTTGGAACGCTGCTGTTCGGTTTCGGGGGGGGTACAG
>CAJOEM010000031.1:21242-42820 GCA_905233725.1 uncultured Synergistales bacterium | reverse complement strand
ATTCTGCTCCAGATTTTTCACGCGATTCAGATTCAGATTCGAGTTTTTCACGCAAACTGGCTTTGGATTTTGAGAATGATACAGCCCAAGCTTCCAACCCGGATTCTGCTCCGGACTTTGCACGCGACCCAGCTTCAGATTCGAGTTTTTCACGCAAACTGGCTTCGAATTTTGAGAGTGATACAGCCCCAGCTTCCAATTCAGCTTCTGCTCCAGACTTTGCACGCGACCCAGCTTCAGATTCGAGTTCGTTACGCAAACTGATTCCGGATTATGTTCCGACTTCGGATTCAGAGCTTGAACTTTCGATTGAGTACGATGATTTTGGCGTGGAATTTCTCGCGCAGACTTCGAGTGGCTATTTGATTTTTGACGCGCATGACGATGTGATTCTTGTAGACCCGCACGCAGCTCATGAACGCGTAAATTACGAACGCATTCGCAAACTCGCAGAAAATTCGCAGAACGTTCAGAAATTGCTGGTTCCGATTATTTTACCGCCGACTTTGGCAATCGAGACCGTGGAATTTCAGGAAGCACTTGAGAAATCCGGCTTCGAGTTTGATTTCACGACAAAAGGAATCGCTCTGAAATCTGTGCCGTCAATCTCAGTTGAGAAAATTGAGCCTGAAGTTCTGTTGCGTGTGACGCTATCTGCTCTGAAGAATTATCACGACGGGAATGTTCAGGATATTTTGTGGCGGACTTGGGCAACTGCTGCGTGTAAAGCTTCGGTGAAATTAACCGGCAGACTTTCGCGTGAAGAGGCTGTGAAGCTTTGGGCGGATTTGTGCAAGTGTGAGCAGCCGTTTGTGTGTCCGCATGGGAGACCGACTATCTTGAAAATTACGCGCCAGGATTTCGCTAGACACTTCGGCAGAGAATAATATCGTAATCTTCGTACATGAAAATATCGGACTTTTTCAGGGAATTTCGCCTTGAGAACAGTTCGATATTTTTTATAACGTCACGCTTGAAATCACGATTCGAGTTGCGAGTCTCGTTCTCGAAATAAATCCCGTTCCCGAAAATTATCACACAGCGGAAATTCTTGAGTGCCTGAAAATACGGAGCGTTCGTCAAGTCATGGAAGCCGGAATCATAGCGCAATAGATTCACGCTTATAACAGGAACTCGCTGTCTGAACAAATTCTCCCAGAAGATATTCTCAGGCAAAAATTCGTCGGACGGCGCAATTAAAATATCATCGTTCATTCCGGTATCGGGCAGTTTCACGCACGGCAGCGGCATAATCGATCCGGAATACAGCCAATCACACGCGCTGACATAACCCTCGGGAAGTCGTGCGAGCTTGTTGTTGTGCGCAAGTTTCGCGAATAATCTCAGGCTCTCGTCACGATCCGGCGATAATAACACGAGTTTGCTGTTCGTCTTGAAGGATTTCAGACCGAAAAATTCGTTTCGAAATTCGAGTTCGCGCATAGAGTTAATAAGTGATGAGAGTATGTTTTGCGATTCGGATTTGTTTTTTAATATTGCGGGATTCTCTGGAAATTCGTAGCTGATTGAGCCGGGATTATTCTCAAGCAAGCCTCGTATAAGATTAAATACCAGTTCAAAATTTGAGTTTTTCCAGTCGAGCGATTGTCTGTCATAGAATCTTTCGAGGGCAAATTTCGATGACACAGGCAAAACGTCAAAATCAGGTTCGGAATCCGGGAAATAATTTCTGAGTTGCGTGCGGAATTTTTCGACTGAGTACATGATTTTCTCGCGTGAAGTTGCGCTGACGTTTCCTGCGTCGAAGTCGTGTGATTCCAGATCGCTGAATGATAACAGGAATATGATTCGCTTGTTTAGATTCTCAAGCTCGTGCAGAAATTCAAAGTCTCCGGATTGCAGACCAAATCGAAGCGGCAAAATGTATATTATCGCGTCAAGTTTCGGCAGCAGTTTTCTCAGCAAATCGTTCGCCTGAAAAATTTTTTTGCTCTTGGAAGTTCTGCGGCGTAGATTTTGCTCGAACGGCACGAACGCTGGTGTATCGATTATTGACACGTTCTCAGGAATTAACGCGCCCGGAATTGTCAGCTCGATTCTGAAATTTTCTGGTATATTTCCCGGTGCAAATAACGATGACGAGATCTTTCGCAGGTAATCAGCCGTCAAATCTGAGTCACGGACTGTTTCGAATTGCGTATCTTTGTGAAAAATTTTCGCCTCACGATGATCGCCGTTTTTGCATAATATCGCCGTTTGAGTTTGGATTTCAGCGTGTTCAGGAATGATTCTCTCGCCCAAGATCGCATTAACGAACGAACTTTTTCCGCTGCAAGTCAAGCCAACGATTCCGATTTTCACATCACGCTCCCACTCGCCGAATATTGCAGAAACTTTCGCACTGAATATACGTTTCTGAAGTTCGCGCCTTAATCTGCAATTTTCCTGTTCAAGCTCAAGAATTTCGCCAATGTCCCTGAGAAATTTCACGCCCTGAATAGATATTGCTTCGAAAGTTCTCTCGGGGAAATTTTCGCGCTTGAGTGTAAATCTGTCGCCGTCGGACGAATCTTGCAGCCAGATTTGCAACTCGGAAAATTCACGGCAAATTATCTCGGCAATTTCACCGGAAAGATTGCGATTCACAAATGCGTTCAGTTGAAATGTCCGGTAAATTCCATCGCCGCAATATAATTTTCGTGTCAGGTTCAGGAAATTCGCATCATGATTCGCGCTGACAAATTTCTGGAACTCGACGACTTTTGAAATATCCTGAGGGTGCCAGAGTTCCAGGTATTGTTCGAGAGTTTTTGGGCATGAATTGCGATCAAATTTCATTGCGTGCAGGAGTTGTTGTGAGAAATCTATCTCGAATGAAGGCAGCGAAATCTTGAAAAATAATTCGTTATCGTTAAGCATGTATATAATAATAGCATGTGATTTATATTTTAAGGAGTGTTGTAGTTTTGAACACAAATTTTACGTGGGGCGGCGTTGATTGCCAGGAACTCGCGGAGAAGTTTGGGACACCGTTGTATGTTTATGACGAGGCAATTATTCGTGCGCGTTGTGCTGAGATTCGCGAAAAATTTCTGGCGCGTTGGGAGAATGTTGCGGCTTGTTATGCGAGCAAAGCTTTTTCGACTAAGGCAATTTCACGCGTAATTAACGATGAGGGTCTTGGCATTGACGCGATCTCACTCGGTGAAATGCACACGGCTCTGAGTGTAGGATTTCCTGCTGAACGGATCGAATTTCACGGTAATGCGAAAAGTTCCGAGGAAATATTTCAGGCGTTGGACTTGGGAATTGGGCGAATAATCGTTGACTCAGAAGATGAACTGGATTTAATCGCAAATATTGCCGGGAAATTACACAAGAATGCGAAAATATTACTGCGAATTGCTCCGGGAGTTGACGCTCACACGCATAGCTATATTGCAACGGGTTCAACTGACAGCAAATTCGGCTTCCCGTTGGAACTTGACGCGGCGCATGGCATGTTGCGCAGAGTTGTTCAGAAAGCGATCTCGAGTGCGAATATTGACTTGATGGGATTGCATTTTCATGTTGGCTCGCAGCTGTTTGATCCTGTAGATCATGTCATGGCGTTGAAAAATATCACGGACTTAATCGCGATTTTGAAACAAGAATTTGCTCTGGAAGTTCGCGAATTGAATCTAGGCGGAGGCTTTGGCGCTGTGATAAATCCGAAATTACCACACGTTCCCGTTGAAAGATTCACGGATCCTATGATGCAGCTTTTGGAATCCGAATGCAAGTCACGGAATATTACGAGACCAAAAGCAATAATTGAGCCGGGACGCTGGATAGTTTCTGAAGCAGGCCTCACGATTTACAGAGTTGAAGTTGTGAAGGAATTGCCCGAAGTCACGTACATAGCAGTCGATGGCGGCATGGCTGATAATCCGAGATACGCGCTATATAACGCAGAATACGAGGCTGTTTCGATTGAGAATCCAGACGGGGAAATTTACGTGCCGGAAAATCACGCGAAAGTCTCAGTTGTTGGCAAATGCTGCGAGTCCGGAGATATTTTGATCGATAACGTGAAGCTGCCCAAAGTCAAGCGCGGAGATCTGATTGGCATATATAATTCCGGAGCTTACACGTTCAGCATGTCGAGCAATTATAACAGGCTAATGAGACCGGCTGTTGTTTTCGTGAAAAATGGCGATGCTAAATTAGTCGTGCGTCGTCAGAATCTTGAGGATTTGTTGAGCTGCGATTTATGATAAATGACGTTCTGTTCAGGTATGCCTCGTTGCTGGACTCGTGCAAAGTTGCGAGATTAACAGGAACTCGTGGAGCGCGGGAAATTTACGAGTTGCAAATTCGCGATTGTGAAAATTCCCTGAGATTTTTGCCGCAGTCTGGCAGTGCGATCGACGTTGGAACTGGCGGAGGCTTGCCTGGAATCGTCTGGGCAGTTTACCGGCCGGATTTGCATATTACGCTCTTGGACAGCATTGCGAAAAAATGTGACGCGATTCGTGAAATTGTAAAATCATTGGGAATTAATAACGTTGAGATAGTTTGTTCAAGAAGCGAGGATTTTGCGAAAATTCACCGTGAGGCATTCGACTTTGCAGCAGCCAAGGCAGTCGCGAGTGCAGGAGTTACGGCGGAATTATTAGCCCCGTTGGTGAAAGTTCACGGATTGTTGCTGACGTTCAAAGGCGAGAAAGTCGAATCTGAAATTCAAGAAGTAGGCAATAACTGGCACAAATTGGGCTTGAAAGCTCCTGAGATAAATTTTTATGAAAGCAACAAATGCGTCGTGACGTGGCGTAAGATCATGCCGTGCGCGAAAAATTTCCCGAGAAGAGCAGGTCTGGCAAGTTCGAAAAAATTTTGGGAGTAATGATTTGGAGTAATGATTATGAAAATGCGCAAGTTTAATCTCAAAGACGCGATATTTGCAGGACGAGTAATTTCTGCTGGGATCGTTGTCGCTGGTTATGGATTCCTGAGTGTGTGGCTGATGAATTATTTGCTGCGTAACGCCTGGGGAAAGTTAATCTCGATTTCTGCGATGATAATTGTTGCTGCATTCGGGATTTGGCAAGGCTGGCTGTGTTTGAAGAATATCGCGAAGAATAATAATCATGATAATCATGTTTTTCACGAAAGCAATAAACCGCAAAAATTCTGATACACGCGCGAATAGCATGAATTAAAATTTTCCCAAGTGGGATTATCAGCGTGCTTGTAAAATTTTCCGGGCTGATTGACGGCAGATTACGTGAAATTTTTCGCGAGGGGGTTATCTGTCGGGTTCGGGATTTTGCCGGCCGTGATTTTCGCAAGTAAAAATATTATAAAATCTGAGAGGAGATCTTTTGATTATGACAGGACCTGTATTAGGTGAATTTTTTGGGACATTAGTTCTCGTAGTTTTCGGTGATGGTAACGTTGCGAATCTCGTTCTTAAAGATTCCAAAGCGAACGGTTCTAACTGGGTTCACATTTGTTGGGGCTGGGCGTGGGCAGTAGGTTTAGGCGTATTTGCTGCGAACGCTCTTGGTTCTACACAGGCTGACTTGAATCCGGTTGTGACAGTTGCGAAGACACTTGCTGGTGTTTATGGCTCATGGGGCGAGGCTTTCGGAATTATCATTGCGCAGATGGTCGGTGGATTTTGCGGCGGCGTAGTTGTGTGGCTGGCATATCTCAATCACTGGAAGGGTTCAGATCCTGATTCTCAGCTCGGCGTATTCTGCACAGCTCCTGGCAACAGAAATCTTCCCTGCAATTTCATAACTGAAGCCATTGCTACGTTCTTCCTGGTTACGTTGATCATGTGCGTGTTCTCGAAGGGCGTTGGCTTAACAACTCCGGGACTTGGCACGTTCTTTGTAGTCGGAATTATTTATGGACTTGGAGCAGCTCTTGGTGGCCCGACCGGTTACGCGTTGAATCCAGCCAGAGATTTAAGCCCAAGAATCGCGCATTTCGTTCTGCCTATTCCTGGGAAACGTGACTCAGATTGGGGTTATTCATGGGTGCCTGTAATTGGCCCGTTGGTCGGAGCAGTTGTGGCTTACGTATTCTGTCACGCTGTAGGAATCATGTAGCAAATTAACGCCCCCTCGCGAATTTAGAATTTATAACTGGAGAAATGTAACATGTTTTTCAAATTATTTTCAGGCAAGAAGACTGTTGCGTCAGAATCCGAACCTGAAACCGCCACTGGTTCTGACGTAGCAAAATCAGCAAGCGCATCAAACACGAACACACCAACACCTGAAATTAACGCACAACCAGAAATTGCAATCACAAAGGAGGCTTCATTTTCAACTATGTCATATGATATGTCAGGAAAAAAATACGTAGCTGCTATTGACCAGGGAACGACAAGCACTCGCTGCATGTTATTCGCAAAAGATGGCAGACCGGTCGCTTCGCATCAAATGGAACATGAGCAGATTTTCCCGAATCCGGGCTGGGTTGAGCATAACGCGATGGAAATCTGGTCGCGAACTCAGGACGTAATCCGCGGCGTACTCGAAAAAGCTGGCGCAACTGCTGATGAAATTGCTGCCGTCGGAATTACGAATCAGCGCGAAACTACGGTTGTTTGGGAAAAAGCTACGGGCAAACCGATTTATAACGCTATAGTCTGGCAATGCACGAGAACTCAGGATTTCTGCGCAGAATGGCTCAAAACTCCGGGCTGGGAACAGAATCAAAAAGGCGAGGGCAAAGTCAAGAAGATCACCGGATTATTAATCAACCCGTATTTCTCAGGCACGAAAATTCGCTGGATTCTCGACAACGTACCCGGCGCGCGCGAAAAAGCTGAACGTGGCGAGTTGTTATTCGGCAATACTGATACTTGGCTGATCTGGAACTTAACCGGCGGAGTCAATGGCGGCGTTCATGTTACGGACGTTTCAAACGCTTCGAGAACGCTGCTCATGAATATCGAGACGCTCAAATGGGACAAAGAGATGCTCGATTTCCTGAAGATTCCGGAGTCAATGCTGCCCGAGATTAAGCCATCAAGTTACGTTTACGGCAAAACTGTGAAATCCGGACCGTTCGGCGGTGAAATTCCTGTTGCTGGTGACTTGGGAGATCAGCAGGCTGCGTTATTCGGACAGGCTTGCTTGAGTGAGGGTGAAGCGAAAAACACTTACGGAACTGGCTGCTTCATGCTCATGAATATCGGTGACAAGCCAATACCGTCAACAAACGGATTATTGACAACGGCGTTCTATTCACGTGAAGAAGGCAAATGCTATTACGCTCTCGAAGGCTCAATAGCGATTGCCGGAGCTGCGATTCAGTGGCTGCGTGATAATCTGAAGCTTGTTGACGATGCCCCCGTGACTGAATATTTCGCTGGCAAAGTCAAAGATTCAGCAGGAATATATTTTGTGCCGGCATTCTCTGGATTATTCGCGCCTTACTGGGATATGACTGCGAGAGGCGCAATCGTTGGCTTAACACGCTACGTTCGCAAAGAGCATTTTATCCGCGCAACTCTTGAGAGTCTTTGCTACCAGACACGCGACGTTATTGAAGCAATGGAAAAAGATTCGGGCAAGAAATTGACAGCTCTGAAAGTCGATGGCGGTGCGGTTGTGAATAATTTGCTCATGCAGCTTCAGGCGGATATTCTCGGCACAGAAGTCGTCAGACCGGTCGTGAATGAGACAACTGCTCTTGGAGCGTCATATGCTGCCGGACTTGCCGTCGGATTCTGGAAGGACGAGAGCGATATTCGCGCAAACTGGGCTGTCGATCACGTGTTCAAGTGCGAGTCATCAGTTCAGGAACGCGAGAAGAATTACGATGGCTGGAAGAAGGCTATCGAGAAAGCAAAGGGCTGGACGGATTAATTCTGGCTCTTGGAAATTGCATTCCCCCTGTTGATATTGGGCAGGGGGCTTGTTTTTATCTGGGAGGGAGGTAAACTCATGGCGAAAAAATATGACGTGATAATAATCGGTGCTGGAATAATCGGCTCGGGAATTGCGCGCGAATTGTCAAGATACAAGCTCAAGATTGCAGTACTCGATAAAGCTTCAGAACTTCCATCGGGGGCAAGTCGTGCGAACAGCTCAATGATTCACGGCGGCTTCGATGACAAACCCGGAACTGTAAAAGCGAAATTCTGCGTCCCGGGAAATAAATTATGGCACAAACTCAAAGACGAACTCGATATTCACCTGGACGAATGCGGCTCGTATGTCTGCGCGTTCACTGATGAAGAAAAATTGCATCTTGAGAAATTACTCGCTCAGGGAAATGCTAACGGTGCTCCGGGCTTGGAAATAATCTCCGGCGACAAATTGCGCGAACGTGAACCTAACGCTTCAAAAGAAATTATCGCGGCTCTGTGGTCACCTGAAGCTGGCATAATCAATAATTTCGAGGCAGTTGCGGCTTTCATCGAGAATGCTCAGACTAACGGTGCGGAATTATTTCTCGAAACGCTCGTGACTGGGTTAATATTCGAGACTAACGGCGATGTCAAAGGCGTAAACACAAATCGCGGAATTTTCGAAGCTCCGGTCTTGATAAACGCTGCTGGAGTTCATTCGGGAGAAATTTCGCAATGGGCAGGCGATACGAGTTTCAAGATTATCCCAACGAAGGGCGAATATTTTCTGCTGGACAGGACTACTCAGGGATTCATTCACAGCTTCATGTTCTCGTGTCCATCGAAAGCCGGCAAGGGAATCACAGTTGCTCAGACAGCCGAGGGAAATTTATTATCCGGACCGACTGCTACAGAACAGGACGATCCAGAAGATAACTCGACAACACCTGAAGGTCTCGCGGAAGTTCTGAAGGGTGCAAGACGCTTAGTTCCGAATTTTCCGGTGAATTTAAATATTACGACTTTTGCAGGAGTTCGAGCTAACACAGATACGGGCGATTTCGTGATTAAGGCTCTCGAAAATCCGCGCGGATTCGTGAACGTAGCCGGCATAAAATCTCCGGGCTTCACTTCTGCTCCGGCGATTGCGATTTATGTTGCTGATTTATTGCGTGAAAATCTCGCTGACAAGATCAAATTCATTCCGAACGAGAAATTTGTTCCCGAACGCAGAAATATCCCCAGGTTCTTGTACTCAAGCATGGACGAACGCAAAGAACTCGCAAAATCTGATCCGGCTTATGCGCAAATCGTTTGTCGCTGCGAAACTGTAACTGAAGGTCAGGTAATCGAGGCTATCAGGCGCGGCGCAAGAACTGTAACGGCTGTGAAAATGCTGACTCGTGCGGGGACTGGTCGTTGTCAGGGCGGATTTTGCTGTCCAAGAGTTGCGGAAATTTTGTCGCGAGAATTGGGCGTGCCATTAGATGCGATTACACGTCACGGTGGCGATTCGAAATTATTAGTCGGCAGAACGAAGGAATTCTTGCTGAATAAACAGGAGGCGAGGCTCAATGCTTAATAATAATATTGACGTGTTAATTATCGGTGCTGGGCCTGCTGGAGTTGCTGCGGGGATCGGCGCGAGAAAACAAGGTGCTGAACATGTCGTAGTACTTGAACGCGATTGGGATTTGGGCGGAATTTTGCAACAGTGTATTCACCCGGGCTTCGGCTTGAGAACTTTTCGCGAGGAATTGACCGGGCCTGAATACATGCATAGATTCATTCAACAGGCTCATGAAGCTGGCGTAGAATTTCGCACGAACACGATGGTATTCCAGATTGACAGGAATTCGAATCAAGTTTGGACGATGAATCGTGAGCGCGGGATCGAATGCTTGAATCCGAAAGCGATTGTCTTAACTATGGGTTGCCGCGAGCGTCCGTTGGGTGCGATTAGAATCCCGGGAACTAGACCTGCTGGAATTTACACTGCCGGAACTGCTCAGAGATTCGTAAACATGGAAGGCTACATGCCAGGAAAACGCGCGGTGATTTTGGGTTCGGGTGATATTGGCTTGATAATGGCTCGTCGAATGATCTGGGAAGGCGCAGAAGTCGAGGGAGTTTATGAAGTCATGTCATGGCCGGGCGGCTTGCGCAGAAATATCGCTCAGTGTCTGGACGATTACGGCATTCCGTTCCATCTGGAAACTACGGTCACGAAAATTCACGGCAAAGATCGTCTCGAAGGCGTTACAGTTGCGAAAGTTGACGCGAATAAAGCTCCGATAAAATCCACAGAACGCTTCGTAGCATGTGACACGCTTTTGCTGGCAATCGGTCTTATACCGGAGAACGAATTATCGCGAATGGCTGGCGTAGAAATTCATCAGGTTACGGGCGGTCCGGTCGTGAATGATTTATTGCAGACGAGTAATCCAGCAATTTTCGCAGCAGGCAATGTCGTAATAGTATATGATCTGGTTGATAACGTCAGCGATGAGGGCTTGATAGCCGGAGCAAATGCAGCTCGTTATGCAGCCGGAGAAATTTCAGGGAGCATTCGCAGGATTCCGGTTAAAGGCGGCGAGAACGTGAGATTATTTTCACCGCAATTTGTCACGGGAGAATCTGACACGACGATTTTCATGCGCGTAACGAGACCGATTGAACAAGCCTGCAGAGTTTTCACAACTCCGGAATTTTACACGCAGCGATTACGCTATGCCAGACCCGGTGAAATGAATGAAGTGAAAATCAAAGCCGCTCAGGTTAAAGCGATGCCAGATTTGCAGGAAATAATAGTAGATATTCAGCCAGTATAATTTGGAGGTGAAATCATGATCAGCGAGAGAAAATTCATTTGCGTATCGTGTCCACTTGGCTGCGGTTTGACGGTTACGCTCGAAGATGGCGAAGTCAAAAGTGTCGAGGGAAATTCGTGTCCAAGAGGAGCAAGTTACGCTAAATCCGAAGTCAAAGATCCCAGACGAGTTTTCGCTTCAACGGTTCGTGTCAAGAACGGCAAATTACCAGTGTGTCCGATTCGCAGCAAAACTCCAGCTCCGAGGGGAAAATTGTTCGAGATAGCTCAAGCAGTCGCAAAACTCGAAATTCCAGCTCCGATTAAGATTGGTCAAGTTTTGATTCACAACGCTTGCGGCACTGACGTAGATATCGTAGCAAGCCGCGATTTAGAATCAGCATAAAAATTCACAGGCTCTCGAAAAATTCGGGGGCTTTTGTTTTATAATACGCGATTATGAGAAAAATTATTGACATTCACGTACACACATTTCCTGAGAAAATCGCTTCACACGCAATCAAAACGCTGCAGGAAAAAAGCGGCACTGTCGCATTCACAGACGGAACGATTACAGCACTTGAAGCCTCGATGTCAAAATCCGGAGTAAATCATTCGGTTCTGTTGCCCGTAGCTACGAAAGCTTCACAAGTTACGAGCATTAATAATTACGCAATAAAATTAAATCTTGAGAACGCACAATCTCGCAGAATAATTTCGTTCGGAGCAATGCACCCGGAATTTGAGAATTTTCATGACGAGTTAGAGCGCATATCAAAATCCGGAATCGTCGGCATAAAATTACACCCGGTCTATCAGGGCGTTGATATTGATGATGAAAGATTCGTGAAAATTCTTGGCTGTGCTGGCGAGTTTGGATTGATTACGATGATTCACGCCGGCTGGGACGTTGGCTTCCCTGGGGCTGGTCAAGCGTTGCCGGAGAAAATTCTGCGTGCGTTGAAAAATTCCGGAAATTTTCGAGTCATACTTGCTCACATGGGCGGCTGGAAAATTTGGCGCGAAGCTTGCGAATTGTTCAGGAATACGCAGGTTTATATTGACACGGCTTTTTCACTCGGACGCATGGTGCCTGGTGATAACAGATGGAATGATCAAGATCTGAACTTGTTGAGTAAAGACGAATTTGTGAGAATTATTCGCGATTACGGTTCAGAACGTGTGATTTTCGGCACAGATTCACCATGGAGCGACCAAGCCCAGACTATTCACGAGATCGAATCGATTCCGGAATTATCGCAAATCGAGAAAGCAAATATATTTTTTAACAACGCTGCGAAATTATTGCGCATCGCCTGATCCTGAGCCTGATTCTTCGAACGGGTCTTTGAAGCCGCAACGCATCGCTAAACCCTGAATCTTCGGTTGCAAATTATTCCTGAATTCCTGACTGTATGCCCGGACTTCTTCGGTGTTGGAATCTTTCGCGAGTTCCTGAGTGAATTGCCGCTCAAGTTCATGCACACGCTCAGCAAGTTCGTCGGAGTTAAATGCGAAATTCGTCGTCAAATTCGATTGCAGTTCGAGTAATTTTGCGCGAGTATTCTCACGTTCTGCAGCAAGTTCTATGTCAGTTTGGGTAAGCTCTTTTAATTTATTCTGCAAATCGCGGCGTTCTTCGTTTGTCAAACATGACGACACGTAATCATCTTCGCTCTTGAAGCCCAAGTTCAGCATTTTCTTGCCGAAATTCACTTCCAATCGCTGCAACTGTTCGCGCCCCGCAGCCATTTCCGTTTCGAGTGTGTGAATCGAGTCCTGAATTTTCCCAAGTTTGAGTGAGTGAGAATTTTTCGAGACGTTTCGTTCATCGAGTTGTGCTCTCAGGGAAGTTACGCTGCGATTCATTTTTTCGAGTTCGGCTTGCGGATCACGTGACGCAAATGTTATTACGCGCTGCTGCTGCAGAGTTTCACGATCTGCCTCTGAGGCTTTTAACTGACTGAGCAATGCTTCACGCTTAAGCTTCGAATTATCGCGATCTTTCTTGAGTGCGTTGATCTCGTTTTGAATTATCGAGAGTTCGTGTTCAAGATCCGTGCGTTTTTTCACGCCTTCAAGCCACGCCGATAATCTTAAATCCAGTTCAGACAAAACTTTCTGCGGCTCACGTTCTGGCAGAGATTTGTAGCCATAGGGCATCAGCTGCGAAATTAACTCACGCTTCAGACTTGCTGTGATTTCGTCCTGAGATTTGCTTTCGTTTTCGAGACGCGCTTCTTCGGTCTTGTCGTTCTGAACCAGAAACGTAGCTTCTTGATAGAACTGCGTCAATTCTTCCCGGGATTGCTTGATTTTTTCGAAATCATCGGTGGCTGCTTTCAAATCACGCTGGGCTGTCTCAATCGTTTCGGCTGCACTTCGAGCTAGCTGCAACTGGTCACGCGTAATCTGTCTCAGACGGTCTATCTCTTCGAATGGCGAAATTCCCGTGCCGATTCGCAAACCCAAATCCGCAACTTTCGCCGAAATTTTCGCGTTCAAATCACTGAGCAAATTTCTGATCTCGGACTCGTTTCGAGCCAGTGACGCAATATCGTTATTAATTCTGCCGGTTTTCTCCTGACGTTCGGATAATTCTTTTCGCAAATTTTCTAGAGCATTCTGGGCTTCGATTAATTGGTTCTGGACTTCGTTTGGGTCAGGAATTTTCGCGCCGGAAGCGTACGGGTGAGTCATTGAGCCACACAAAGGACACGCTATGCCATCTTCCAAAAGTTCGCGTACAGCGTCTAAGTCCTGAATACTATGCAGCAATTTTACGCGGCGTTCGAGTTTCGAAACTTCCTGACGATATTCGTTGATCTTGCTGGTTTGTTCGATGTCCTGTAAATTCAGATTGCGTGTTTCCTGATGCATTTGCAATTTCTGATCGTGCAGATTATTCAGTCTTTCGTGCAGGATTCTCTCGCTTTGGAAAGTCTTGTATAACTCGTCAAGTTCTTTCAGCTTAGCGATATTTCTCTCGCAAATTTCGCGCCACTCGTTCAGGCTCTTGCCCTTCAGAGAATTCTCGTAAAACGCGCTTGCCTTCACGTAATTTTTCTCGATGATTGCGTACTTGTGAATCGTGTCATTCAAGAGCGAAGACCTGTCTTTAAGAATGCCCTGATCCTGTTGTTTTTTCAAGATTGCGCTATCCCAGGAAGTTTTTACAGCAAGACGTTTTTTCTCAGCCTCGTCGTATAATTCGTAGCATTTTTTTATCGCGTCGAGTGCTGTCTTGAGCTTCTCGTCATACGCGTGAACCTGCAAAAATTTCCTGGCATCACGTAACGCAAGCTCTGTCCGTTCGAGAGTAATCTGTTTTTTTTCAACTTCAATCGTGGCATCGCGCAAGTTTCGCTCAGATTCTTCGAATTGACTGCGGATTTGAACGCACACGTCCTGTAATTCTGAAATTTTCCGGTCAATATCCCTGACTTTCAAGATCGTGTTATTCAGCTGAGTTTGTTCTGATAGTTTATTGCGATATTCGATCTCACTGATTGTCAACGCTTCTTCTGAGTTCTTCAGGTCATTGCGTATAGCTGCGAGTTCTTCACGTAATGACGATTGTTTCAGGCGATTCTGTTCACGCAATCTGCGCAAATCTTTGATTGATTCGTAATCTTCACCGAGTTCGAGAGCCTTGCCTCCACGTTCGAGGCGTTGCTTCAGCGGAACGAATAATGCCTGCTGTCGTTCGAGTTCTTTGCGTCGTTCGTCTATGTCTTTGAGATTCGATATTTGCTCCAGACTTTTCGCGATCAAGTCCAGCTCCCTAAGAATTTTCGCCAATCGTAACACTCAATATTCCTCCTCTAGATTCAAGTTTTGCAGCACCGCTCCATTGAAAGATGAACGGCTCAGATTTTTCGAGTAGACGCGATAATTCATCACAACGATTTCGCGACAGAGTTTGCAGATTCAGATTGCGTCCGAGTTTGCGAATGATTAACTTGCGGTCCTGCTCCTGAATTTTGCGAAGTTTTCTCACGTCGAGTTTGACAAGTTTGAGGGTGGCTTCGTGAATTTTCACACGTTCGAGTAATTCAGAGCTGCGGGCTTCTTCGGATTCACGCACGGGGCGCATATCCTCGGCAAATTCTGCTAAATGTTCGATTGCGTTCGAGTTTATATTCTTCGCGATTAACGGCAAGAGTTCAAGTCTCAGGAAATTTCGCGTGTATTTGCTGTCCTGATTCGAAACGTCCTCACACCACGATAAGCCCCTGACTCGCAGAAACTCCCGCAGAAATTCGCGCCTGAAAGCCATCAACGGTCTGAAAAATCTCACGCCGGAAAACTCGCTAATCTCCGGAATACCAACAGAGCCACGAATCCCGGAGCCTCGCAGAATGTTAAATAACACAGTCTCAGCCAAGTCGTCACGATTATGAGCCAAAGCAACGTCACGAACTCCGAAATTTTTCGCGAACTCAACCAGAACTGAATGTCGGATTCGCCGTCCTGCTGATTCGACAGATTCTCCCGGCAAAATATTTTCTCCGACACTGACTTTTTTCGCGAGAAATTCGACCTGCATTTCTGACGCGAGATTTTTCACGAACGCCTCATCACGCTCAGCATCTTTTCCGCGCAGATTGTGATTCACGTGAGCAAGCATGAACTCCCCGTCATAATACTTGTGAAAGAACCAAGCTAACGCAGTCGAATCTCCGCCACCGGACACAGCCAGAATAATTTTTCCCGAATGCAGGAAATTTTGGCGAGTTGCAATCTCCCGGAATTTTTCGCGCAAAACATAATCAGAATATTCGAACGGGATTTCGTGTTTATTAATCATCGCCGTAAAGCATTCGATAGATTTCCAGATTAGCCGACACTCGCTGAACATAGCCGCAAGTCTCGTCGAATTTCACAGCCTCAATCCAGCGATCAAGATTCACATTTTCACCGACAGTTTTGAGCCATTTCCGCGCATTTCCTGAACCTGCGTTGTAAGCCGCCATGACCCATTCTTTACGCGCAAAAGTTTTCCCGAGCCAGCTCAAGTGTGAAGTCCCGAGTTTTATATTATCGCTTGGATTATAAACGTCATATTTCGCGAGACCTGCACGTTTGGATTCGTCCTTGGCTGTTGCTGGCATGAGCTGCATTAAGCCTGCTGCACCGACCCAACTGCGAGCATCCGCTTTGAACGCGCTTTCCTGACGCATAATTGCCCAGACGAAATTTTTCTCAACACCGTAACGTTTTGAGGCAGCTTCGACTTGTTCGTAAAACGGTCTTGGATATAGCGCTTCGAGATCAGTTCTGTAAAGAGTCGTGCTTGATGTTAATAGCGTTTCGAGTTTGCGTGCTTCAGAATATGACTCGTCACGACCAAGCCAGCGCGATAATAATAATGCCCGATATAATTGCTTCGTCGTAGCTTTTGCAGCTGAGAGTTTGAGATACGCGTTGTTAATGAAGCCCCATTCTTCGAGTTCTGACGGCGCGAGATTCAGACTTGGGTTATTGCCGTCAATTATTCGGATTTCGTTTGGATTAAGCGTTAATAATCCGTAAATTGTGAGTGGATATTTGCGTTTTAAGAGTGCGAGAGTTTTTTCGGATTCGGATTTCTGACCGGCTAATTTCTGAGCGTGTGCCAGCCAGTACAAGATTCGCGCGCGCTTATAGAAAGTTACACCGGGTGCGTCGCATTGCTTGAATAATTTCACGGCTTCTGAAGCGTTACCGGAATTTAGATTGTTCCATGCACGTTGCCACAAAATGTTGAACGCGTAAGTCGATTTCGGATAGAGTTTCAGCATTTGCGCTTCGAGATTAGTTTTTCGCTTGGAA
Organism: uncultured Synergistales bacterium; assembly: GCA_905233725.1. Taxonomy (GTDB): domain Bacteria; phylum Synergistota; class Synergistia; order Synergistales; family Aminobacteriaceae; genus JAFUXM01. The sequence goes on along the minus strand of CAJOEM010000031.1, from coordinate 26,384 downwards.
TTTTCTTTGCCGATGAGATTTATTAACGCCTGCATTGCTCTAGCTTTGACGTTACCTTTGCGTTCACGTGCGATTCGTTCGAGGACTTGAATACAGGGTTCTTTCATGCCTGGATCTTTTGCGAGATTGCCGATTCTTGTTACGGAACTTGCTGCGTAAGAATTTCCGGTCATTGCGAGATTGCCCCAGAGATTCAGAGCGTCCGTATTTTGCTTCGAACGTGATAATGACCACGCATGATAATACATAGCCTTTCGACCACTTGCGCCGCTCAAAACTTGAATAGCCGTCTCGTTATTGCCGGACAAATGCGAGTACACGCCTAACGCAACACGAGTGTTATTATCCCAATTCTGCGTTGCTGAGAGAATATTTGCTGCCTCTTTGTTAGACGGCTGAAGTTCCAGTAATTGCAGAGCGTGAGATTTCTTGTCGTTGTTATTTGCGATTGCGATGAGTTTCTTGAGTGTGAAGATTTTCTTGTCTTCAGTTCCGGCGTTGTTGAGCATTCGTTGCAGAGCGTTGTGAGCGTTTCTAGAATCCGAGAGTGAATCATGAAGCCTGAATTGCGCATAAGCAACGTAATATTTGAGATCTTGCGGCGCAGTTTTCCAGAGGCGTTCAGCGAGTACAAGACCATCGCGCGGCCGTTTGAGATTTTCGTAGCCAAGTATAAGCGTCATTTCGGCGTAGGGTTTCACGGACGCAGGGAAATTATTCACGTTTTGTTCGAGGATTTCGACGGTTTGCTGCCATTTATTCTGGAATCTGTAGGCATTGGCGATGAGCGATAATTCCTGCAGCGTCAAATTAGGATTCGATTTGTGAGTTTGCTCGATTTTGTCCCAGGATTTCTTCCAGAACAAATCACGCACGGTAGAAACAGTAGAATTTGTTTGCTGAGATTGAGTTTGTTTCGGATTGGCTTTAGCTTTGGCTTTTGATTTCGATTTACTCGCCGCTAAAACGCAGTCTGAAAAGCAAATCACTGTCGCAAAGATTATCACTGCAAATATTTTCGCAAAAGTTCTTGTGTAATTATTATTCAAAACATAGCTCCTTAACGTTCAAGATTATTACGAGTTGCGATTATTATATAATAGCCCTGAAAGTTATAGTTTTATTGTTTTATTAAAGGAGAATAATATTTGAATCATGAATGCTTTTGAAGTTTTGAAACAGCGCGGTTATTTTGAGTGGTGCACGTCTGAAGAGAAATTGTCGCAGGCGATGAATGACGAGATGATAACGGCATATGTTGGTTTTGACCCGACAGCTGACAGTTTGCATGTTGGACATTTGATCCCGCTTATGGCGTTGGGCTGGCTGCAAAAACTGGGGCATCGTCCGATTGCTGTTGCTGGTGGCGGAACCGGATTAATCGGCGACCCGTCCGGAAAAAGCAAAGAACGTAATTTGATAACGCTTGAGACAGTTCAGAAAAATATCGAGGGTGTGAGACCTCAGCTTGCGAAGTTTTTGAATTTTGACTGCGGAGAAAATTCTGCGTTGCTTGTGAATAATTATGACTGGCTGTCGAAGATGTCGTTTCTCGATGTGCTGCACGATGTCGGGAAATATTTCTCGGTGAATAATTTAATCGCGCGTGAGTATATTCGTTCAAGACTGGAAGATCCGTCAAAGGGAATTTCTTACACGGAATTTTCGTATGTGTTGCTTCAGGCGATGGACTTCAAATATCTGTACGAGAATTATCATTGCAGGCTGCAAATGGGAGGCAACGATCAGCAGGGGAATTTGCTCGCGGGTTCTGAGTACATTCGCAAGACTCTCGGCGCAGAAGTTTTCGGATTGACACAGCCGCTGCTATTGACTTCATCGGGGACGAAATTTGGCAAGACTGAAGCCGGCGCGGTATGGCTTGACGCGAACAAGACCAGCCCGTACAAGTTCTATCAGTTCTGGATTAACACGGAGGACAAGGACGTTGAGAAATTGCTGAAGCTCTACACGTTCATGCCGCTCGAAGAAATCGCGGAGATTATGTCTAGTCACAACGCAGCTCCGGAGAAACGAATCGCTCAGAAGAAACTTGCTCTCGAAGTTACGAAAACAGTTCACGGGGAAAAAGCAGCCGAAAGTGTTTTGAAAGTCAGCGAAATATTGTTCGACCCGAATATTGATTTTTCGAGTGTAAGCCAGGAAATTTGCGAAATGCTGAAGCCCGAAGTCCCGTTCAAGAAGCTTGAGAATTTGCAGTTGCCGCTTGGAGCTGTGAGTTTGATTTCTGCGTCGGGAGCTACTGAGAGCAACGGTGAAGCTAAGCGCGCAATTCGTCAGGGAGGAGTTTCGATTAACGGCAAGAAAATCACGGACGAAAAATTTGAGATTAACGCGTCGGATTTGCTGTTCGGGAAATATATTTTCATTCGGATTGGCCGCAAAAAATTCAACATGGCGGAATTGTAGAGATGTTTGTTAAATGGTACGTAGACAGTTCGCTTGCACCTGAGATTAAGTTTATAATTCAGAATATGTCGCAGGCTTTGACGCGTCAGAAAAATATTCCGGTTGAGTTAGTCAGTCGTGAGGATTCGTTATTGTCGCGATTTATGCGCAGTGTTTCGGGAGATTTGCTGCACATATTCGGGAACGCGCCGCTGATGAAGTTGCATTCGAAAATTGTCCAGACGCTTTTTGACGATGATATTCGCGTGAAAAAGAATTGGCTTGGTTCTAATCGCAAGAATTTTAATATTACACGCAGCAGATTTTTCCTGACAGATGCACGTGATGGTGACGAGATAATTTTGCCGAATTTCGGTTCGTTGTCGCTGTCGTCGCAGGAGATTAAACGGGGAATTTTCACGAATGGCTCGATGGATTTGCCGGAGAATATCAGCGCGATAGATATTTCGGGAAAGATTACGCGTTCGGAAGTTTTGGACGGAATTTACGTTGCGTCGGGAGTTGACCAGCTTGAGGCGTTGCGTGCTGGGATTTTGACGATGCGCGGTGTGTCGATTGCTTCGAGAAAGTCTGAGTATCTGGACGAGATAATCGGTTCTGAGAATTATTTTGTGATTCCGCAAGATGATTCAGAATTTGAGAATTTGCGTGAAATTTTGGACTCCGGGCTTTCGGATAAGGGCAGGAAACTTGCAACGTCGGCGCGTCATTACGTGAACGAGAATCATTCGGAGAAGAAGTGCGCGGATTCGATTCTTGAACTTTACGATAGGATTATGCAGGCTTAACGATGAAATCTCTTGTGAGTGTCATAAAATTCTGCGAGAAATTTGCGAACACAGGTTTGAGCGGCAAATCTCTGGAGAAATTTCTGGAGGTGTTGCTGCGAGTTGTGAATCCCAGGGCAAAAGTTATCGAGAAGAATCTGCGAATAGTTTTCCCTGAGAGTTCAGAACAGTGGCGAAAAAATATGCGTGTGAAAGCTTACGAGAATCTCGCATGGACTGTGACGGAAATTCTTGCGTTGCAAAAAAATCCTGAGCAGGCGTTTGATTGGGTGAAGAGAATTGACGGTGAAAATTATCTTGACGAGCTGTTGACGCATAATCATGGTGCAGTAATGTTGACGGCGCATTTCGGAAATTGGGAGTTGCTGGGTAGCTGGTACGCACAGAACGCGAAGAAACACGCTCATAAAATGTGCGCGATATATCAGGAGATTCACGATCCGGATTTTCACAAGTATGTTCAGGAATTGCGGAAACGCAACAAGATTTCGCTTTTGCCTAAGGAAGTCTCGTCGTTGGAATTTGCGCGGATTTTGCGTACTGGTTCACACGTTGCGATTTTGAATGACGTGTCTTGGAGCAGAAAATTGATTTTGCCGTTCTTTGGCAAGGATTGCACGGTTTCGCCTGGAGCAGCGGTCTTGTCGATGTTAGCTGACGTTCCGATTGTGCCGATTTGCCTGCAGCGTAACGCGCCGTTTGAGCATGTTGTGAAGATTTACGAGCCGTTTTTTGTCGCGAAAGATAAGAATTTGACAAAGGAAGAGCGGATTAAAAATGCTGTTCTGGAATGCAATCGTGCTCTTGAGAGAATGATTCTGGAACGTCCGGATTTGTGGTTTTGGCTGCATAATCGCTGGAAGTGAGTGAAAGTTAGGAGTGAGAGAATGCTTTTGAGTAAAGATTTTGTCTTTGACGCGGCGCACAATCTTGTGAATTATCACGGCAAGTGCGAGAAATTACACGGTCACACATACAGGCTGCGAATTGTTTTGGAAGGCGTTCCCGATGATGAGGGAATGATTATGGATTTCGTCGAAGTCTCGCAAATTGTGAAGGAAAATGTGATTTCGAAACTGGATCACGCGTACTTGAATGACTTGATCACACAGCCAAGTGCGGAAAATATTGCGATCTGGATTTGGCAGCGTATCGAGAAAAATTTGCGTCGTGAAAATTGCAGCTTGAGCGAAGTTCACGTTTGGGAGACGGCAACGAGTAGAGTTATTTTGCGCGCGGAAGACATGATAAAAATGAAAGCATAAAATTTCAGGAGGGATTTTGATGTACAAGCACAAGAATTATCGTGAAGTTTTGCGGAGTCGTCGCGATAGAAGATTTGCTGGAATTTAACGAGGAAACTAAACAGGCAATCAGGGACGCTGAGGAAGGCAAGAATCTTTTGGGACCGTTTTACAGCATTGAGGAAATGAATCGAGCGTTGCTTGGTGACGATTACGAAAAATATTACGGTTGTGATGACGAGAAGGACAACGAAATTGAGACAGTTGAAATATACAGTAAGGACCTCGAACAAGTACAAGCGTGAGTTGCGAAAAGTGCTCAGCCGCGGCTATCAACTGCAGAAACTTGATCGCGTGATCGAAATTATTGCGTCAGGAGAAAATTTGCCAGCGAAATACGCAGATCACCCATTACACGGAAATATGGAAGGGTACAGGGAATGTCATGTTGAGTTTGACTGGGTTCTAGTTTACAGGATTTATCAAGACGAGTTGATCCTGCTTTTGACAGGTACGGGAACTCATTCGGATATTTTTTGATCATGCGTGACGTTCAAAAAGAAAGAGATTCGCGTAATATTAGAATCGATCGCGTCGGAGTTTGTGACGTGAATTACCCGATAATTGCGCTTGATCACGAGAACAAGCTTCAGAATATGAAAGCATAAATTTTCAGGAGG
>CAJOEM010000031.1:0-21198 GCA_905233725.1 uncultured Synergistales bacterium | reverse complement strand
AGTCGTCGCGATAGAAGATTTGCTGGAATTTAACGAGGAAACTAAACAGGCAATCAGGGACGCTGAGGAAGGCAAGAATCTTTTGGGACCGTTTTACAGTGCTGAGGAAATGATGGAAGCGTTACTTGGCGATGATTACGAAAAATATTATGACGATGAAGAACAGGAGAATGATCTCGAACATGAAGAGAAAGTATTCTGTGAGAACGTCGTCTAGATACAGGCGCGAGTTGAAAAAAGCAATCAGCAGAGGATATGATAAATTCAAAATGATAACAGTTGTCAATCTTCTTGCAACTGGAGATCCTTTGCCCAAAAATTACGACGATCACGCTTTGCATGGAAATTGGAAAGGTTATCGGGAGTGCCATGTTGATCCGGATTGGTTGTTAGTTTACAGGATTTATCAAGACGAGTTGATCCTGCTTTTGACAAGTACGGGAACTCATTCGGATATTTTTTGATCATGCGTGACGTTCAAAAAGAAAGAGATTCGCGTAATATTAGAATCGATCGTGTAGGAGTTCGTGACGTGAATTACCCGATAATTGCGCTTGATCACGAGAACAAGCTTCAGAATACGATTGCGAAAGTTTCAATGAGTGTGATGCTGCCGCACGAATACAGGGGTACGCACATGAGCAGATTTATCGAGACGCTCGAAGAATATCACGGCAGAGTTTCCCCGTGCAATATCGAGGCAATAACGCGCAGATTGTGCGAAAAACTGGACGCTCCGGAAAGCGCGGTGAATTTCAAGTTCCCGTATTATATTCGCAAGCAAGCTCCGGTTTCGAAAATCGGCAGTTACTCGCAATGTGATGTCGAACTCGAAGGAATTTTCACGCGCGAGAAAAATGTTTTTGATCTCGTGATTGGCGTGGGCGTTCATGTGCAGACGCTATGTCCGTGTTCAAAGGAAATTTCCCAGTACGGCGCACATAATCAGCGGGCACTTGTGAATCTGAAAGTCAGGTGTGATGGCCTTGTCTGGTTCGAGGAGCTGATTGACATGATCGAGAATGCTGCGTCAAGTCCGTTGTTTACGCTGATGAAACGTGAGGACGAAAAATTCGTGACGGAACACGCGTATAATAACCCGAAATTTGTCGAGGACGTTTTGCGCGATTTGGCACTTGAGCTTGACTCGGAGAAGCGCATATTCTGGTACGAGATTAACGTTCGAAGTTTCGAGAGCATTCACAATCACGACGCATTCGCAGAAATCATCAGGGACAAGAGAGCATGAGCAGAAAACGACGCAAGCCGCCATTAATTGCAAAAATTTTATATTACGCGCTCACAGTTCTGATAATTTTCGGGGCGTATCGCATTTACAAGATCTGGTACGAGGATTACGTGCTGTCAAGTCCGAGAATAATCGAAGTTGTGGCGACGAATTACACAGAAGAACAGCCGCTCGAGGGAATATTATTATGGGAAGAGCAGCTGGTCTACGCGCCAAAAAACGGAATCTTGACTTACCCGTCACCGCGTCCAAGGCTCGTCGCAAAAGGTGAGAATCTCGCAGCTATCGACGGCAGAGCAGTTCAGGCTCCGTATCCAGCGTATTTTATTCCGGCACTCGACGGTCAGGAAGGCAACTGGGTTTACTCGCGATTGTGGCCGGATTTCGCACCGTTCCCGGAGATCCAAGCGGCAGAATTGTTCGAGAACGGGACTATGATGCGGCGTGGCGATCCGATTGGCAAATTGATCCCCCAGCCTCAGACTTTGCGATGTATTGCGTATCTTGACAGCTCACCGTCACTGAACAGGAATCTTGGCGTGAAAGATGCAGTTTTAAAAATCAAGCTCGGTGCTGAAGATAAAGAGCACAAAGCTGAAGTCGTCGCGGTGAAATATTCGGGTCTGAAATTGAAAGTGTATTTGCGACTGCCATTTTTTCCGCCGAATGTTTTGAGAACGCGAAAATTCTCGGCGCGAATCGTCACCGGTATCGAACAAGGCGTAATGATCCCTGACACGGCTGTGATCATGAAGGACGGCAAGAACATGGTCTTTCTGGTTCAGGGCAACAGTCCAGTCTTGAAAGAAGTCGAGGGATTCCCTGTTTTGGGCAACGGCATGTATGACGAGAGAAATTTCTTTATCGAGAAGGGCGTTATCCCGGGAAACCGCCTGATTCTTAACGCTGGGAAATTCGACCCGAACGACACGAATATTCGAATCTGGTTTTGATTTTTAATCTAGTCTCAGGAAATTATCGCCGGAATTCAGAGCAAATATTTTCATGTAGGTCTCGTAATTTTTTGCGCGTTCGTTTGCGTCGTGATTTAACGGGAAATATGTCAGAGCTTTCTGGTACAACACCCAAGCTTTCGCGCCTGTTCGGGGATTTTCGGCTGCATGTGCTATTCGCGTATGGAATAAATTTCCGTTCGAGAAAATGTAGAACCTGTTATTGTCACCAGAATTTGAATTTGAATCTGAATCCGCAGTCATTCGCTTGAGAAAATAATCCTGCAACTCGTGATTTGCGGCTTCTGTCAGATTTTTCACCCAGTCCGAATACGTCTTGTTCTTTGCGAGTAAATTTATGTGACCGTGCGTTATCTCGAAAATTGCTGCGGCTCTCATGTCAGCGACGATTGTTCCGGCGTGATTAAGAATTTCGTCGTCAAGAATCTCGAATTTCCCGAGTTTCTCGTAATATGGCGAGTCCTGAATATTCTCAATCGGCAGCTTTAACTCGAAAATATTGTCCAGCGTCATAGGCTTGCCAAAGAAATATCCCTGCACTTTCTCAAAGCCAATCGTTCGCAAATACTCAAGTTGTTCGGGAGTTTCAACACCTTCACACAGCGATTGCATTCCCATTTGTTTTGCCATTGACAAGTTCGAGCTGAGAATATATCTCGCTTTGTCGGAATCTTCGCCGAAGCCGGACAAGAATTTCATGTCGAATTTGATCGTGTCAAAATTTGTGTCTTTAAGCATGTTCAGTGACGAATAACCTGAGCCGAAATCGTCCATCCAAACTTCGTAGCCGTGTGCCCTGAATTTTTCGATGCCGAGATTTAAGACGCTCATGTCCTCACCGTGAACACTCTCAGTAATTTCGATTTTAAGCATGTTTCTCGGGATATTATATTCGCTCAAAGTGTTCTCGATTACGCTGAAAATATCGCACAATTCAAAATCCAGTCTTGACAAATTTATCGAGACCGGCAGCAACGGCAGATTTTTCTCGGCTAAATTCTTCAAGTCTCTGCAGATTTGCTTAACTGTGTAGGTGTCGATCTTGTGAATTTCCGAATATTTTTCGAGCGTCGGAATGAAATCCCCGGGCGAAATGAATCCCAAAACGTCATTTTTCCAGCGAACCAGAGCTTCAACTTCGCATATGCTATTATTCAGGATTCGCACAATCGGCTGGTAAAGGACTTTTATATTCCCGGAACTCAGCGCATCGTCCAAGACATCGAGAATATAATGCTCCATTTCCATTTCTTTGCCCATTTCTTCGCGGTACATGCAGGAATTCAGGCTGTAATTTGTGCGGATACTGTCACACGCCATCTTCGCTTTGTCGCACGCTCCCATAATATTCTCGTTCGCCGACGGGAAATACACACCGGCACGAAGTCTCAAAGCGATTCCAGGGTGCAAACTGTACAGGTATTTTTCCGTGAATGAAATATTCTCGTCAAGTTCGTTCCAGGTAGTAATCACAGCGAAATTATCGCCCGAAAATCTCGAGACAATATCGCCGTTTCTGGACTTGAACACTTCCGTTAAAATTTCCGCCAATTCGCATAATAATATATTGCCGCTGTTGAAGCCAAATCGATTGTTATATTTCTTGAAGTTGCTGATATTAATCCAGACGACAGCAAGCCCCTTCTCGCCGGAATCTATTCGTTCGCCCGCCTTTATGTTGAACGCCTCACGGTTTAATAATCCCGTCAACGTGTCTTTTGCAGAATCACTCTTGAAAAACTCTTCACTCAACTCAGTAATATTAATACTTTCTGACATTTTCTAAACACTTTCCATAAAATTTTCGCACAAAAAAACAACCGAGCTGTTACACCCGGCTGTTAATTTTAACTCAAATTCTGCTTATTGAGAATTATTTAATTACTTCGCTGCTACAGGCTGTGCACCCATCTCAGCAAGTGCTTTGTAAGCTTCATAACGTTCCTTTGCTTCCTGAGCTGCCTGATCAAATAACTGATCCGCAATATCCGGGAATCCGAGCTTCAATGACGAGTAACGAACTTCTCCCATCAAGAACTCTTTGTAATCTGACTTCGGCGGCTTGGAATCTAACGTGAACGGATTCTTGCCAGCTTTTGCGAGTTCCGGATTGTACCTGTACAAATGCCAGTAACCGGCTTCGACTGCGAGTTTTGTGCGTTCCTGAGTTTTGCCCATGCCTGCGCGAATTCCATGGTTAATGCACGGAGCGTAAGCAATGATCAACGACGGACCTTTGTGAGCTTCAGCTTCTTTTAACGCCTTCATGAGCTGGTTCTTGTCCGCGCCCATTCCGACCTGAGCAACGTAAACGTGTCCGTAAGTCATAGCCATGCGTCCGAGATCCTTTTTGCGAACTCGTTTGCCACTGGCTGCGAACTGTGCGATTGCTGCTGTCGGTGTTGATTTCGATGACTGACCGCCCGTGTTCGAGTAAACTTCGGTGTCAAGCACTAAAACGTTAATATCATCGCCGCTGCCAAGAATATGATCTAATCCGCCGTAGCCAATATCATAGCCCCAGCCGTCTCCGCCGATTACCCAAACGGATTTCTTGACCAGATAATCATGATACGTTGCGAGCGTCTTGTACTCTTCGAAAGCTGCCTCGCTAATCGGTGCGTGTTCGTGTTCGCCACAGCCGCAGAAAATATTCTCGAGCATTTCTTCGACTTTAGCTGCACTTGCAACAGAAGCTTCTCCGTCAAGGTGCGTATCGAGCCATTCCTGCAGAACTGCTTTGTCCTCAGCCGGAACATCTTCCATCTTGAGCAAATTCTCAGCTGCGGTTGTCAGGTAATTCACCATTACGTTGAGTGAAAGCTTCATTCCGTAGCCGTACTCTGCTGCGTCCTCGAACAATGAGTTGCCCCAAGCCGGTCCGTGTCCGTTAGCGTCAGTTGTGTAAGGCATACTCGGTGCTGAACCGCCCCAAATTGACGAACAACCCGTAGCATTCGCAATAATCATTCTTGAGCCGAAAAGCTGCGTGATTAATTTCGCGTAAGGAGTTTCGCCGCAGCCTGCGCATGCACCGCTGAACTCGAACAACGGTCTCTGGAACTGGCTGCCCTGAACGGTGAATTTGTCGCCAGCGTCTGTCTTGTCGGCAACTTCTTCAACAGCGAATGTCCAGTTATCAATCTGATCTGTCTGAGTTGCAGTCGGCTTCATTTCGAGAGCCTTAACCGGGCAAATGTCAGCGCAGTTTCCGCAACCTAAGCAGTCAAGAGTGTCAACCTGCATCTTGTATTTATAGCCGGCAGTCTTGAGTTTCGGAGCTTTCGGATCGACCGCGCCAAAATTCTCAGGAGCAGCAGCCTGCTCAGAAGCATCGAGTAAGAACGGGCGAATTGCAGCGTGCGGGCAGACCATTGAGCACTGGTTACACTGGATACATTTCGAAGCATTCCACTCAGGAACGTTTACAGCAACTCCGCGTTTCTCGTATTTTGACGTGCCTGCCGGGAAGTGTCCATCCTCGTAACCGTTCACAAATGCGCTTGACGGTAACGTGTTGCCTTTCTGAGCGTTGATCGTGTCAACCTGATAGCTGATGAAATCTGGAATTTCTGACGGAAGTCCTGGTCTCTTGTGAGCTTTTTCCTCGGCTGTTTTCCATGATTCGGGAACTTGAATCTCGATAATTCCTGCCAAACCTGCGTCAACTGCTGCGTAGTTCATGTTGACAACTTTCTCGCCCTTGCGTCCGTATGAATCGACGATTGCTTTTTTCATGTAAGTAACAGCGTCATCGATTGGAATAACGTTCGCGAGTTTGAAGAATGCAGACTGCATTATCGTGTTAGTGCGGCTGCCGAGTCCGAGTTTCTGAGCTTCGTCAACGGCGTTGATTACGTAGAATTTCACGTTCAAGTTTGCGATCTTGCGCTTCAAGCTTGCCGGTAAATGTTCGTCGAGAGCTTCGAGTGTCGTCCACTGAGTGTTAAGTAAGAATGTTCCGCCCTCTTTCATGCCCTGAAGCAAGTCATATTGATTCACGTATTCCTGTTTATGGCAGGCGATGAAGTCCGCGTTGTCGATTAAATACGTTGACTTAATCGGGGATTTGCCGAATCTCAAGTGCGACATTGTGATACCGCCGGATTTCTTCGAGTCATAATCGAAATAACCCTGCGCGTACATTGGCGTGTGGTCTCCGATGATCTTGATCGAGTTCTTGTTAGCTCCGACCGTTCCATCTGAACCAAGTCCCCAGAATTTGCAGCAGACTGTTCCTTCTGCAGCGGCGTTGATGTGTTCAGTGACGCTGAGTGAGCTGTCGTTTACATCGTCGATTATGCCGATTGTGAAATTGTTTCTGGGTTCGAATAATTTCAGGTTATCGAATACGACTTTCAAATCGCTCGGAGTTGTGTCTTTTGAGCCGAGACCGTAACGACCGCCGACAATCTTCGGGGCTTTTGCGTTACCTGAGAATAACGAGCAGACATCTTCGTACAACGGGCCGCCCAATGCTCCGACTTCTTTGACGCGATCGAGAACGGAAATTGCTTTGACAGTTGCGGGCAATGCTCTGAAGAAATATTTCGGTGAGAACGGGCGATACAAATGTACTTCGATTACGCCGACTTTTTCACCGCGTGCGTTCAAGTAATCAACGGTTTCTTCGATTGCCTGACAGACTGAACCCATAGCAACGATTACGCGATCTGCATCTGGTGCGCCGTAATAATTGAACGGATGATATTCACGTCCGCAGATTCCCTGAATATCTTTCATGTATGCTGCGACTGTATCAGGAACGCGATCGATGAACGGCTGCAAAGCTTCTGTTGCCTGGAAGAAAATATCCGGGTTCTGAGCTGTGCCTTTCGTGTAAGGTTTCTCGGGACGCATTGAGCGATCACGGAACTCTGCAATCTTGTCGTAATCAACAAGTTTCGCCAAATCAGCATAATCAAACGTGTCGATTTTCTGAATTTCGTGTGAAGTTCTGAAACCGTCAAAGAAATTCAGGACTGGAACGCTGGTTTTGATTGCCGTGAGATGTGCAACTGCTGCCATGTCGTGAGCTTCTTGAACACTTCCGCCTGCGAGCATTGTGAAGCCAACCATGCGGCATGACATGACGTCGCTGTGATCTCCGAAAATTGACAACGCGTGAGTTGCTAAAGCTCGTGCTGAAACATGGAAAACTCCGGGCAATAATTCACCGGCGATTTTGTACATGTTCGGGATCATGAGCAATAATCCCTGAGATGCTGTGTAAGTGCTGGCTAAAGCTCCGGCTGATAATGCACCGTGACATGCTCCGGCTGCACCTGCTTCTGACTGCATTTCGGTAACTTTGACGGTGTGACCGAAAATGTTTTTGCGACCATGAGCTGCCCATTCGTCGATGTGTTCCGGCATTGGTGATGACGGTGTGATCGGATAGATCGTCGCCATCTCGGAGAACGCGTACGCAACGTGAGCTACTGCTTCGTTTCCGTCCATGGTCTTCCAATTACGCTTTGTCATTAAAAACCCTCCCTCAAAAAATTATGTTTCGAATTACAGCTTGTGTTTCAAAAAAATCCGGCTATAAAATTCTGATCATGTGTTGATTATTTTACTACAAAAATTCTAAAATATCTTAAAATATGCAGGCGTAATTTTGTCGCAGGAAAATTTCAAATTCAAATTAATTTTACAGGAGGCAGGTTAAAAATATGCAGGCAAAATTCTCAGGCTTAAAGTCAATGGCAAAATTTTTGGGTGTGTTCGCGTTCGTGATTGCGACGATTTGTTCGAGTGAATCTTTCGCGGAAGAATTTCTCGTGACGGATGATTCTGGCTTTTACGACGCAATTATGGAAGCTAACAGGTTAAAAACCGGAGATCACGTGATCACATTCAGCGAGAATCTCAGCAAAATCAAACTTCCCGGGAAAATCTCAGTCAGAGCCGGTGTCGAAATTCTCGGTAACGGGATCACAATCGAGGGTTCAGGCACAACAGGATTATTCACGCTCAATGAGGGAAACGTAATCTTTGACAGCGTGACGTTCACTGGCGGCAATGAACAGGATTTCGGCGGAGCTGTTGAAGTCAAGGGCAGCAATGTCTCGGTCGAGTTCAGAAATTGCACGTTCTTCAACAATCGCGCTGGCTCATCAGGCGGTGCGGTTTGCGTGACGGAAGCTACAACGAATGGCAAAGAATTTCCGGTCGTTTTCAAAAATTGCACAATCGCGAAAAATTATGCCGGCGAAAATGGCGGTGGCGGAATTGCAGTTCGTAACGGAATCGTGTCGTTGAATCTCTCAATCGTTGCGGGAAATTTCGAGGGAAATTCCAGTGGCGATGTTTTCTGCTATGCGGACGGAATCTTGACGGGCTTTCACAACGTTGCGGGAAAAATTCAGAGCAATAATCTGCAGAGTAACGTGTTCGATTTCGAGAATCAGGATTACGCGAAAATTTTCGTGACGGATTCGAACGGCAATCTCAATCTCGAAAATATTTCTGACGTGCAGATTCTCAGATTAGCGGCAGATTCTCCGGCGTTGGACATTCTGAGCGAAAATGCAGGATATGTTCTGAGTTATGACGAGGTTGGCAGCTTGAGACCGCAGCTTACTGGTTACGATGCAGGCGCGTTCGAGGCTGTACCGGTTGAAGTTTTGAGCGTCGATATTTATGCGTACCCGTACATGCAAGTCAACACGACAGACAAATTGAGCGTGAACGTTTATCCGGCAAATGCAAGCGTGAATTCTGAGAAATACCCGGGCGGTATCGAATGGAAAGTTAGCGATTCAGGAATCTTGAGCGTTGACAATTCAGGGAATATCACGGCTAGAAGCGAGGGCAACGCATACATCACGGCAGTCTTTCACGGCTGGGACGAATTTGGCACTGAAAAAACTGTCTCGTCAAGACCAATTTCGATTCACACAGGACTTGATCCACGAGAGGAAATTCGCACAAATCTTGAGGAAATCTCGGATATTATGATCCTGGTGAACGATGCGAGAATATTGCTTCCGGAAATTACGCTTACAATGAACGGCTACGAAATCAACGGCGTAATTGCAGGGCGGGATTACGAATTATCAGCCTCAGCTCTTGAAGGCGCGGATTTGCTCACAGCTGAGATAATCTCGGACGATGCGATCTTGATAATGACGAATGACTTCGAGGGAACAAGCGTTTTACAAGTCACAGCCAAGCCATTGCCATCAGGAATCAGCAGCAGTGTGAGCTTTGACGTTGAAATTTACGATTCGAGCTATTATCCCGGACGCGATTATTCTGGAAGATCTCGCGGTTCAAGTTCTCATGGTGGCGGTTGTGATGCCGGATTTTTCGGGATTGCCGCTTTGATACTGGTAGCGTTTTCAGGAAAGAGGATTGAATAATTTGTCGAGGAAATCAGGATTAATATTTACGACGTTACTGGTATTCCTGACAGTTTCGTGCGCATTCGGAGCTGATGGAAATAACGAGATCGCAAATGATTACATTACGAATTTACAGAACGAAATCAGCAAAGATATTACAAGACTGCGCCAGTCAATCGAGATCGAACTTGCTGACATAAAGCTTGAAAGTCCTGACGTGGCGAATCGCTTACAGGAACTTGCTGCACTTGCTTCGACGGCTTCTGAGGACGTTACAGCGTGGGGTTATTCTGATGAAGTGCGCGAACAATACATGCGTTTACTCTCGGACATCAGCATTGCATACTCAGCTTACGGGGCGCTGCTTCGGAGAAATGATCCAGTTTCTGACAGCACGAGAAATTCAGAAACATCTTCGGAGGAATTGTCTTCGATTGAGACGATAACTTCTCCGGATATAAACATAAGCGACGCTATGAGACTTGAGATTACAAGAACATCACGACAAATTGAAGTTCAGGCGTTTTATTTGCAGTCGAGAATGAGCAAATTGAAGCTAGATATTGCCAAAGCCGCGAGTTTGAGAAAGGAACTTGAAGACGCAAAATCCGGCGAAAAAAGTTTGGCTGATACTCGAACGCATTTGCTTGAACTTGAGTCTGCGAGAATCAGTGTAGCTTTGACTCGTATTCAGATTATTGAAATGAGAAAGTTATTTGAACGCAACGTTTCGGAGCTTCAAAGATTGAGAAACCGTCTTGCGAATATTCAGGGCAGCATGACTTTTTCACAGGAACTCTTGAATGAAAATCTCGATAAGTTGAAGAAGCGTATTGATGAACTGACGCTTGATATGTCGAACGCCAGAAAATCTCTTGACTCCGCAAATTCATCGCTTGTGAAAGCACGTGTTGCTTTGGGCTCTGCTGATGTTACGCCACTGACGATTGCTTCATCGACATATCTTGCACGCAGCGCGAGGGTGAGTTATTGGGAATACATGCTCTCACTCTTGGAAGAAGAAATCAGTTTGAACAAAGAGTTGCTGGATTTTTGGCAGGTACGCTACAAGTTATTCCACGACGAACTCAGCGGTGAAGAAATCTGGAAAATCAGAGACGAGGCTCAGGCGAAAGTTCTTGGACTTCAGCGTCGTCTTGAAGGTATACGAGCTCTTGAGAACGCGACATTGAAGCAGGTAGAGAATCTTAAAGCACAGACTGAGACCGAGGAAGTTTCAGGAATAATACAGCAAAATCTGATACAGGCTCAGGATAATCATCGCAGGATAATTTCTGACGTTTTCAACAAGTACGAGGCGCTAATACCGAACTCGATTTTTTACCAGCAGCGTTTGTATATCGAAGCGAATGAGAATTTAAGTGCGTTGAGACTGGCGGAGAAAGTCAGAAGTTTCAGTTATGATACGATTATGGGATTTCTGGATACGCAGCTCTGGGAAGGCGAAGGATATTCTGTTACGGTCAGCAAGTTAGTGATTGCGATCGCAGTATTCTTGTCGAGTTTCTTTTTGAGTTCGTGGGGCAGCAATTTATTAAAGCGCAGAATCTTGAAGCGTGCAAAAGCGAGTATTACAGCAGCAAGTGCGATTCAAAGAATTGTGTTTTATGTCTTATGGATAGCGTTTGTCTTGATAGCTTTGAATATCGTGAAAATTCCTTTGACGGCGTTTGCGTTCATGGGTGGAGCTATGGCGGTCGGCATAGGCTTTGGAATGCAGAATATATTCAATAACTTGATCAGCGGCTTCATCGTCATATTCAGTCGTCCATTCAAAGTAAATGACATAGTTGACGTAGCTGGAACTCAGGGAACTGTTATCGACATTGGCTCACGTTCGACAAAGATAAAAACATGGGACGGTTTCGACGTAGTTTTGCCGAACAGATATTTCCTGGAAAACAGCGTCACGAATTGGACCGGCACTGACACACGCAAGCGCGAAGTTTTGAAAATCGGTGTTTCTTACGATTCTGATTCACGCAAGGTCGAGGAACTTTTGCTGGGAGTCGTGAAGGGTCACTCGAAAATTCTGAAAGATCCAGCACCGTTTGTAATATTCAAAGATTTTGCTGACAGTTCGCTTAATTTTGAAGTTTATTACTGGTTCGATCTGAAACAAGCTTCGGGCATGAAAATTTCCAGCGACATGAGACATCACATCTCGGCATTGTTCAAGAAAGAAGGCATTGAGATACCGTTCCCTCAAAGAGTTGTTCATGTTGTGAATGATAATGATGATAATTCAGGAGAAAATTTGCGATGATTAGAAAAAGTTTTGCAGTAATATGTTTGTTAGCTTTGTTGACGTTCGGATTTTTTGCGAGCGTTGAAGTCAGGGAAACTTTCGCGGCAGATTCCAGTGAGGAAGTTTCAAGTTTCGAGTTTGAGGACGATGATCGTGCGAACGATTCTGCCTCACAGAACGAACCCGAAAATGTGAACGCGTTTGCTGAAGCCAGTGAATCTGAATCTGAAGATGAAGATGAGGATGATTACTCACAAGATTCAATGATTGCGCCAATTCCGCCAAGTGAGGGACAGTGGCTCTACGCGCTGTATAATCCGGTGAAAGTTTACTCGAAGCCAAGCAAAAACTCGAAATTCTCGGAAATCGATTTCCCGGGGAAATGGCTCTCAGCACCAAGAGCAGAACGCGATGAAAATTACGAACTCTGGTACAACGTCAGCGTAAATGGCAGGAAAGGCTGGGTTTTCCAGGACGGAATCAGACTGAGAATGCGCGGTGCAAACAAGGCTGCTGCGAACTTGTACAAACGTTGCGTTAATGCTCGGCGTGGAATTTTGAGCGGGAAAAATCGGGCTTGGCAACAGAGACGCGATGGAGATTTTGTCACGTACACGATGCGCGGCGGTGAGTTCAGGATTCGCAGGAACGGGCGCGAAGTTGAGGACGTATATTTCACGGCAACAGGCTCTGGAGCTTGCAAAAATTTGTTTGGCTTCAACATGATCGGAATGAATGCTGACGATCTGCGGCAAAAAATCGGCTCACCGAGTATGCGTGAAACACCGATTGATGATCCAGACCTGAATATCCTGAGCTACGAAATCAGCAACGCTAACATGACGCTGGAAATTTATCTCAGACGTGCGGATTCGGCTTCTGAGAATCTTGTCGAGCGTGTTGTTATGTATTCAGGCAGAGTTGGGGAATTGCGTTTTTGATATAATGGCATCAGTAATAGAAATCCGTAGTAATTGAGAACACCAAAAAAGCTTTCTAGCGATCGACCACGTTAGAGAGCTTTTTTCATTACTCTCGAAAGGGAGGAGGTGTTTTCAGTGAAAGGATTCTATTACTACTTCAGATTCGCTCTGAAGATCGGATGCAAAGTCATTAGGTTGACCGTAACGTAATCATGAAGAGCTGCCTGTAACCAATCCTGTGGCGTTTCCCAATGATTTACCCTCCTCCGACAGTTTCGAGAATCTATAATATCAGGCTCGTCCGTATAATTCGCAATTCTTTTTCATGCGCGAGGCAACTTCATCGGAACTTTCGAAAAATTCTCCGGTCATGCGCCAAGCCCAATTCCCGGATGGTATAGACGGCGTATTCATGCGCGAGTCTGCCCCGAGTTTCAAGTAGTCCTGCATCGGAATTATCGCAGTATTAGCTACGGAACTTAATGCCATGCGTGTAATCTCGTTCGTGAAAATATACCCGTCCAAAACATCTCGACCGATATATGCCGAGAAATTCTCAAGCTCCTGCTCAGATGCGTCGTTCTCAAACCAGCCTCGAGACGTATTGTTGTCGTGAGTTCCTGTGTATACGACGTTCACTCGTGTCTGATTGTGTGGCGCGTAAGGATTGTCAGCAGGATTCCCAAACGCAAAATGCAGCACAAGCATTCCGGGCAAATCGTATTTCTTGCGCAATTCTTCAACGTCTGGAGTTATGATTCCCAGATTTTCAGCCCAAAACGGCATCTCAGGAAATCTGTTTTTCACCGCTGCAAAAAATTCTTCGTAAGGAACTTTCACCCATTCGCCATTCTTAGCAGTCAATTCTCCAGCAGGCACAGCCCAGTAAGCAGCCAAGCCTCTGAAATGATCGATTCGCACACGGTCAAATAATCGCAGCAAATTATCAATGCGTCGCAGCCACCAATCGAAATTTTTCTCGCGCATCGCGTCCCAATTATACGTCGGATTCCCCCATAACTGCCCCGTCGCGCTGAAATAATCCGGCGGAACTCCAGCAACAGTAACTGGATTCAAATCCTCGTCAAGGTTGAATAATTCCGGGTGCTGCCAAACATCCGCGCAATCTCTGGTCACGTACAGCGGCACATCACCGACAAGTTCGATTCCGGCTTCGTTCAGGTATTTTTTCAGACGCAACGCCTGATCCGTGAAGATATACTGGCAAAATTCCGTGAAAGCAATCTCGTCGTGATATTTGTTTCGCACGTCCTGCATAGTTTTCTCGTCCTGAACGCGCAATTTCTCGTCCCATTCGTACCAGGGCAAGCCGTTATTCGCAGCTTTTAACACACTGAACATGCTGAATTCTTCGAGCCACTCGCGCGAATCCTGGCGGAATTTGTCGAATTCGGAGCGTTTCTGAGCAGTATTCGTTCGCTTGAAATTCTCCCACGCAACTCGCAAAATCTTCGCCTTAAATTCACGAGCTGCATCGTAATTCACGCGCTTAGTGTCACGCTCAAATTCCAGGACGTAATCCAGTTCGAGCTTCTTGAGATATTCACGGCTGATAAATCCGTCCTTTACGAGCAATTCCGGACTGATGAATAATGCGTTACCTGCGAATGCTGACGTAGGACTGTACGGAGAATTTCCGCAGCCTGCGTCAACCGTTGTAAGCGGCAAAACCTGCCATAATTTCTGCCCGGCATCTTTCAGGAAATCGGCGAATTTGTAGGCTTCAGGTCCTAAATCCCCAATCCCGAATTTTGACGGCAACGAGCTGATGTGCAGCAAAACTCCGGCGGAACGTTCAAACTTTCTCATGAGATGTCTCCCCCTGTAATAATTATTAATTATCTTTTCTTGATTTCGGCTTGAAGTACGTTAGGTGTCATTTCGAATTGTGAATTTGCTTCTTGTTCAGGCGATTCGGATTCAAGGCTTGTTTCTTGAGCGTCAGTTTTTGCGGAATTGTTCTCGTTTTTGTATGTTATGCTTCCTGCGCAAATCGTCATGTGAATCTCTATGTGCGATATTTCGTCCGGATGCACGATAAACGGGTCACGTTCAAGAATTACCAAGTCAGCGTCGTTCCCGAGAGAAATTTCCCCACGGCGATTCTCGACTTTGCCATTCCAAGCTGCGTTCCAAGTGTAAAGGCTCAGAGCTTCGGACATGGATAAGCCGTTGTACAGCAAAGGTCCGAAAGTTTGCATCGGTGATCTAAAAAATTCCGGTTCGTTCTCAGAGATTGCTGCGGCATTAATCGCGAGTCCGTTTTGAAATGACGCGTGCAGAGTTCGTGAAGCTTGGGCAGTCGCAGCGCATATTCCACCGTAACCGAAGATTTTCATGTCGTCGAACAGGCTCTCGTTCTCAATCGGGTTTAATATCAAGTGTCGCGGATTATTCTTGCGGTATTTTCTCGCAACCCAGTTCAGGGATTTCAGCAGCGGCTTGTTGTATTCGAGAATCACCTGCATTCCAGCCATGTGAGCCGTCTCGATTATAATGCGCTTGTCGTTGGGTGAAATTCTGTTGCCAACGCTGACTGCTCCGACACGACTGAAGCCACGACCGTCACCAGTCCTGAGCCCCGTAGCCAGAAATTTTTCCAGACTTGCAAGAGTGCTGAACCTGAAATTTACGCGCAGTCTGAACGGGATCGAATCACAAGCTTCGTCGAATAAAATCTCGGACAATCTTGAGAAATTCTCGCCATCAAGATCGAGCCATAATTCTGTGATGCCTTTTGACGGAATTTTCGCGACGTTGTTCCTGATTAGCGTGACTATTTGTTCGTCCGTGAAATTAGTTTCGAGAGCTGGGTCTATGTTCAGGAAATCGGCGTTTGCGAGAGAGAATCCTGGCAGAACGGTTTTGCCTTTAAGATCGATTATGTGTTCGGAAGATTTGTCGGATTCGCGTGAGTAATCTTGTCCGGAATAATCGTCATCGAGGAAAAAATCTTCTTCGGGTTCGATTGCTGAGTTTCGTGAGTTATTATTCGAGTTTGTGATTGCGGAAACTCTGCCGTTCTCAAGCGTCATGCCTGAGACGATTCCGTTTGGCGTGTATATTCTGGCGTTTACGAACGTGATTTTCTCGTTATTATTAATATTATTACTTTGCAAATGTTCAAGCCCCCTTGCTAATATATTCGTGTAATCATGTGAGAAATTATATCAGAATGTGACATGATTTTTAGAAGGAGGATTTGAATTGCGACTTGATAAATTTCTGAAACTTGCGCGGCTTGTGAAGCGTCGTACAGTTGCGCAGGAGATGATTGAGCTTGGTGCCGTGAGATTAAACGGGCGAGTTTGCAAATCTTCGAGTGAAGTTCGTGAGAATGACGTTCTCGAAATTGCGTATATTGCGAAATTGCTTAAGGTGAAAGTTCTGTGCGATAACGAGGCGTTGTTGAAGCGTCGTGATTGTGTTTCGTGGCAGCAGCTTGAGGAAAAAGCGATTGCTCCGAATGAAAAGCCGTTTTGACCTGAAATTTCTGAATTATTGCACTAAAATCAGTTCTGCATGTTATAATTTAAGCAAGAATAAAGCGAATTCACGTCTGAGTGTTACAGATTTGGTGTAACGGCTCAGAGGATCAAAATAGGAGGAATTTTTACATGTCATCTATAATTGGAATCCATGCAAGAGAAATTCTTGATTCTCGCGGTAATCCCACGGTTGAAGTTGATGTAGTTCTTGAGGACGGCGCGTTTGGACGTGCAGCGGTTCCGTCTGGTGCATCGACCGGTGTACACGAAGCTCTCGAATTACGCGACAAAGAAGCTCGTTACGGCGGCAAAGGCGTTCAGAAAGCTGTTGAGAATGTGAACGAGAAAATCGCTACTGAAGTTCTTGGAATGGACGCAGATGATCAGGGCGCGTTGGATCGTGCGATGATCGCTCTTGATGGCACAGAGGGTAAATCGAATCTCGGAGCAAATGCGATTCTCGGAGTTTCAATGGCTAATGCTCGTGCAGCTGCTGAAAGTCACGGAGTCTCACTTTGCACATGGCTCGGCGGAATTGGCGGCGGATTATTGCCCACACCGATGATGAATGTTATTAACGGCGGAGCTCATGCTGATAATAACGTCGATTTCCAGGAATTCATGATCGTGCCGCATAATGCGAAATCATTCTCGGAAGCTTTGAGAATGGGCGCAGAAGTCTATCACGCGCTGAAGAGTTGCGTAAAGGCTCGCGGATATTCAACGGGTGTCGGTGACGAGGGCGGATTTGCTCCTAATTTGAAGAGCAATGTCGAAGCTCTTGAATTATTAATCGAAGCGGTTAATAAAGCTGGCTACAAACCCGGCGCAGATGTAAGTTTCGCGTTGGACGTTGCAAGCTCGGAATTTTTCGACAACGGCTCGTACGTGTTCAAGAAGAGCGACAAGAAAGCTCACACGGCTGATGAATTGATCAAATTATACGAAGATCTCGTGAATAATTATTACGTAATTTCGATTGAAGACGGCTGTGCTGAGGACGATTGGGAAGGCTGGGCAAAATTAACGGCAGCGTTGAAAGGCAAATGTCAGTTGGTCGGCGATGACTTGTTCGTGACCAATCCGAAGATTCTTGAGCGCGGAATTTCTCAGGGTGTTGCTAACGCGGTCTTGGTGAAATTGAATCAGATCGGAACGGTCAGCGAAACTCTCGAAGTTATTCACATGGCAGCCGAAGCTGGTTACGCAGCAGTAGTTTCTCACAGAAGCGGCGAGACTGCGGACACGTTTATTGCTGACTTGGCTGTTGCGACGAGAACCGGTCAGATTAAGACGGGAAGCATTGCTCGTACGGATCGAATCGCGAAGTATAACCAGTTATTAAGAATCGAAGAACAGCTCGGTGACACTGCGAAATACGCCGGACTTTCAAGATTTTCGAAGTAATGCGAGAGTTTAGCTATGGCATTCAACGATCCTGAAGCAATTTTGAGAGACGCGGCTACAAAGCAGGTTATCAAGACTGAGAAAGCTCCTGAAGCAATCGGTCCGTATTCTCAGGCTGTGAGAGCTGGCGAGTTCGTCTATGCGTCCGGACAGATCCCGATTGACCCCAAAACCGGAAATTTTTCGAGCGATGATATTCGTGAACAGGCTAAGCAATCACTCGAAAATTTGAAAGCGATTCTCGAAGCTGCGAATTACGCTCTCGATGACGTGATTAAGACTACGGTTTTTGTGACGGATATTGCGAATTTTTCGGCAGTGAATGAAGTCTACGCGAAGTATTTTGCCAAAGATGCTCCGGCGAGATCGTTCGTTGCAGTGAAAGATCTTCCCAAGGGTGCTAAAGTCGAGATTGAAGCAGTAGCGTGGAAGAAATTCTAGCCAGGCGTCATAACAGGAATATGAATTTTTGAAGCACATGCCCTCCTGAAGGTTAGGGGGGCTAATCTGTGTGCGAAATTTTAGAATGCGAAATTTTAGAATTAGAGAGGTGTTTTCATAATGGCAGACACAACTACAGCGGTAAATATTTGTGGCGGAACTCCGACTCAGACAACGACTTCAACAGGAACTCCTGCCGGAACAGACGCAGCTGCTGCACAACAGGGTGGCGGCTTGATGTCGATGATTTTGCCACTTGCAATATTCGCGCTGATATTTTATTTTTTCATAATCAGACCTCAGAAAAAGCAGCAAAAACAGCATGATAACATGTTAGCCAGCATAAATCGCGGCGATCAGGTCGAGACAGTCGGCGGCTTCATCGGGACGATTCGCGAAGTTCGTGATGACTCGTT
The DNA here is from genome assembly GCA_905233725.1 of uncultured Synergistales bacterium. Lineage (GTDB taxonomy): Bacteria > Synergistota > Synergistia > Synergistales > Aminobacteriaceae > JAFUXM01. Next base: position 2,661 of record CAJOEM010000031.1, on the reverse strand, counting down.
CCAGTTGGAAATTTCTGACGGTGTTCGTGTGAGAATTCTGAAATCAGCAGTTGCCCGCAAGAGAGTCGTAAATTCAGGCGCGAGTGCCAATGCATCAGATCAGGAGGCAAAATAGTACATGAGAGCTGACAAGTTAAGGCTATGGGTTGTAATCGTAGTTGTCGTAGCAGCAGTGTTGTTTTTGCAGCAGTCTGATTGGAAAGTGAATTTGGGACTGGACTTAAAAGGTGGCGCGCATATAGTCCTGCAAGCGAAGGATACGCCTGAGAATCCGATCACAAGTGACAGCATTGACAGATTGCTCGCGGTATTACGAAATCGAATTGACCAGTACGGAGTTGCAGAGCCGATTATACAGAAAAGTGGAAATGATCGAGTTATCGTTGACTTGCCGGGTATTCAGGATCCTTCAGCAGCGTTGGAATTAATCGGACGCACAGCAAAAATGGAATTTCGCGAGGTTTTAGACGTAACAGGTTCAGCACCGCCTGCACCAATTCGCAGCAATTATGACTCGGATATTCAGTTTGTGAACGCACAGCAGCGTTGGGAAGAAGCTATGTCACAGCTTGGGAATGCGAGCGCGGATTTGATTGCGAGATCACGTACGATTGAAGGCTCGATTGTGGCTCAGGCTGAAGAGGCTGGCAGATATTATTTATTAGGCTCTGTTTTGTTATCTGGAAGCGAACTTGTTGACACGGGTGTTGCTCCGGATAGTATCGGACGCATGGGAGTTTCGCTTAAATTTAACTCGACGGGCGCAGAATTATTTGAGACGGCGACGGCTAGATTAATCGGCAAGCAAATCGCAATCGTGCTTGATGACGTAGTGATTTCCGCACCGGTTGTGCAATCAAGAATCGCTGGAGGAAACGCGCAGATCACCGGACAGTTTACGCTGGAGCAGGCTTCGAGATTGGCGATCATGCTGAAGGCTGGAGCATTGCCAGTAGCTGTAGAAATTGCGGAGAACAGGTCAGTCGGTCCGAGTTTGGGAGCAGATTCGGTCAGACAGGGATTGCAGGCGGGAATTTTCGGAGCGATAATGGTGCTCGTATTCATGTTGATATATTACCAGTTCAGAGGATTAGCAGCAGATTTTGCGTTGATCGTTACGATTTTGTTAATATTCGCCGGATTGGTCGCGTTCAGAGCTACGTTGACGTTGCCGGGCATTGCAGGAATTGTCTTGACACTTGGAATGGCTGTTGACGGAAATGTATTGATTTATGAGAGAATCCGTGAAGAGCGTAGAACTGGCAAGACACCGATGGCAGCGTTGGATTCCGGATTCAGAAAGGCATTGGTTACGATTCTGGATAGCAATATTACGACGTTGATTGCGGCTCTAGTTTTGTTTTATTTCGGCTCAGGTTCGGTTCGCGGATTTGGAGTTACGCTTTCGATTGGATTAGTAGCGAGTGTTTTTGCCAACGTAGTAGTCACGCGAGTGCTTCTGCAATTAGTTACGCGACGCGGCGAGAAAGTGAAAGTGAGGGCATAAATCATGAAATTTAACATTGACTTCATGAAAGTACGAAAACCTGCGTTAATAATCAGTCTTGTGTTAGTTGTCGCTAGTATGTTCATGTTGCTGACGATGGGCTTGAATCTGGGAATTGATTTCACCGGAGGCAACGTGATCCAGTTTGATTTCGAGAATCGTCCGGAGATAGGAACGGTGCGTGAAGTTGTTTCCGGAGTTGTAGCTCGTGAAGCAATGATCCAGAATTTCGGCGACAAGGGAATAATCATTCGCACAAACGAGGACACTGAAGAGAGCCGCGAAAATGTTGTGAAAGCTGTTATCGGAAAATTTTCTGATGCGAAAGTTACAGGTTTTGAGAAAGTCGGTCCAGTTGTCGGAGGCGAATTGCGTCGTCAGGCAGTAATCGGCGTGACTATTGCGTTGATTGCGATTTTGATTTACATCACTGTGAGATTCCAGTTTAGATTTGCAGTTGTCAGCGTAATCCCGTTAGTTCACGACGTAATCATTGCGCTGGGATTTTTCAGCATAACTCAGTTTGAGATCTCGTCGTCATTTATTGCAGCATTATTGACAATCGTGGGCTATTCGCTCAACAACACGATTATAATTCTTGACCGAGTGCGTGAGAATTGGGGAAGTTTGGATCGCGAAGGCATAGTAAATCTTGTGAACAAATCCCTGAACCAGACGTTGTCGAGAACTATTAACACGACTTTGACGACATTGTTTCCGGTTATAGCGTTATGCGTATGGGGCGGACCCGTATTAATGGCGTTCAGTTACGCGATGCTGGTAGGAATTATCGCGGGAACTTGGAGTTCAATGTTCGTTGCGACGGGTTTGCTTGTTGAGTGGCAGTTGCGTGACAAGAAATAATGTCTGAGTAATATAACACGTTTGTGAAACGAGCGGCTTGTGTTTGACAGGTCGCTTTTTTCATGACCAGGCTTAGCCTAGACGCAAATAGCAAATCAACGACGAAATATCTGTTTCAAATCTTCGAGATTCAGAGCAATCCAAGATTTCTCACGATACCACTTGAGACCCGTGCGATTCTCGATAAAGCTCATGAACTCAGATAGATTTTCTGGATTGATGTGAGAAGTGACAGTTCTCTTGTCTAACATGCAGGCTTCGTTGTTAGATATAAATAAATAGCAATATTC
>CAJOEM010000030.1 GCA_905233725.1 uncultured Synergistales bacterium | reverse complement strand
TGGCGACGATGATGCTCCTGATGCAGGCAATTTCCCAGATGGAGCTGAAGACGCAGACAGCTTGGCGGATTTCGGACTCACGATCGACAAGGACAAAGGCACGATCAAGGCAACGAAGATCACGAAGTACAGCCCGGACATTACGTTCTATGTCATCGCAAGCAACGAGGTTTCCGTAGCAAGTCAGGAAGTCACGCTCTCAATCACTCACGCAAAACCGAAGTTCTCATCAGCTACGAAACTTCCGGAAGGAACGAAGAACGTTGCGTATCAGGACTCTTCCAAGAAGAATCCTACGATTACAGCTGAAGGTTTCTGTCCGACGTTCTTGATCTCAGTTAATGACGGCGATTTCGTGTCAGAGAATTTCATTGACGGAACGAAAGACGCAATTCTTCAGGGATTGACGTTCACTGTTGCCGAGGACGATTCTGACTACGAGGACATCAACAAAGGGGATAATCCAACTGATGGCTACTTCACCAAGAACACGTTGACGATTTCCGGAACTCCGGAGGACATCACGAGTGAGGACGACGCTGTGAAGGCTATGAGCTTGACTGTGAGAGCTATTGGTCCGAACTACGATCCTGAGGACAGCACGACCTACACTGACAAGGCATTCAGTCTCTTGGTACGCGATCAGGCTCCGAAGTTCAAAGCGTCGACGTTCGATCTTGGAACGCTCGTTTCAATGGACGACAATATGGACGTAACGATGAACCTCAGCGCTGGAACTGGCGATTACAAGTGGACAGTCACTGGTGCAGCTAGTGGAATCGAAGTTTCGTTTGATACGACTAGTGTTCAAGATTCCACGGACGACGGTTACTCAGTCACGGTGAATGCGACAGAGACTACAACGTTGCATATCGCGACAACCGGCACGAAGAAAACCAGGCGACTCGAAGCTCAAGGCAAACGCAACACTTAACTTCAAGATTGGAGCTACTGCAAGTCACAAAACTCCAGACTTCGGAACTGCTCCGAGCGACAGTTCAGCCAAACCGGAACTTGATATTTCCGGAAAGCCTGAGCTTGAAGCCGATGAGACGACCGAAGCCGTTGTTGAAGAAACGACGAGCGACGATGTTGAAGAACTCGAACTCGACGGCGTGACGATGGGTGCTGAACGTTCAGCCGAAAGTTTGACCGACGAAGAGAAAGCTGCATTGAGCGATTACGTGATTGCGGCAATCCTTCCGGAGTTGAGCGTTGTGGAAAACGGACAGTATGATTTCGAGGTTGACCTTGATGAGAACGTGATTGCGGGTGCGCATCTTGAGTGGTTCGCATTCCCGAGAACGGCAGCAGCAACAGAAGACGATGAGATCGTTGACTTTGCTACGAGCAAGGGTGAACCGACCGAAGTTATCCCGAGCGATCATTTCGTAATCGTTTCTCCTTGGCTGACAGCGAACGTGACATACGCTCCTGTGATTGCGGTCAAGGCGGAAGAAGTTGCGAAGTTGGAAGCTGAGAAGGCAGCGGCAGAAGCAGAGAACCCAACAGAGGAATCTGAATCTGAAGAAGCTGAAGAAACTGAAACTGAAGAGGAAGAGAAAGCTGAATCCGAGGAAGAAACTCAGGAAGAAGCCGAGTCAGAATCTGAAGTTGAATCTGAAACTGGAACTGAAACTGAGCCGGAAGTATCCGAGCCAGTAGCAGAACCGGCAACAGAAATCGAAGCCGAAACTGCTCCTGAAACAGCAGCAGAGTAAGCATTATTAACACACAAAACACTCTATCCAGAAATGGGTAGGGTGTTTTTTTTGCGCAAAATTCCAGATTGCAAAATCGATATAACATGCTAAAGTCATAGCGTAGAATTTTAGTTCAGGAGTTGATTTTTCATGAAAATTTTTCGCGTAATGTTATTAGCAATTTTGGCGTTGAGCTTGTTAGTCGCGCCATCATCGGCTGACGTTGACAAGACTGGCTGGCCCGCACAGCTGCGTTTCATGGCAGGACCTCCGGGCGGAAACTGGTTTGCATTGGGAACGGCTCTGTCTGAAATGTGGACGGGAGCAGGTCTGCCGCAAACTACGAGTTCATCTGGCGGCGGAGTCTCGAACATTCTTAACGCACACGCTCGCCGCGGAGATTTGGGATTCTCGGTCACGTCGCTTTTGGGAGCAGCTCTCAAAGGTGAAGCAGATTTCAAAGGACGCAAAGTTGACAACGCTGTAATCATGGCGAATTTGTACACGCAATACACGTATTTCATCATGCGCAAAGATTTCGCGGAGAAAAATAATATCAAGTCCGTTGAAGATATTATCGCGAAGAAACTGCCAATGAGATTCGCTACGTTAAAACCCGGCACAAGCTCAGAATTTGTCGTGAAAGCGTTATTCGAGAAGGGCTACGGATTCGATTACAAGTCAACGTTTCAATCATGGGGCGGAACTGTTGAGTACGCGTCATACGAGGGCGGCGCGGATTTGTTAGCTGATAATCATCTGGATTGTTTCGCGTTTTCAGTCGGCAAGATTGCGTCAATCGTCATGAATATCGAGAGTCAGCTTGATGTAGTCCTGCTGCCGGTCGGTCAGGAAGCTCTGGACAAATTAGCAAATGCTTACGGAACTGTTACGCTAACGATTGAGCCTGGAATTTACAAGTCAGTTCCAGAAGGTTCTGAGCCGGTTAAAGTCGTCGGAGATTACACTTGCATCGTAATTCGCAAAGATTTGCCCGAATCGCTTGTCTACGAACTCAACAAGGCAATCTGGGAGAATAAAGCGTCACTCGTTGCAGCAGTGAAAGACGTTGACGAGCTTGTACCCGAAATAGCATTGCCCGAGAAAGTTCCAGCTCACGAAGGCTCGATGAAATTCTGGCACGAACTAAACGCAAAATAAATAATAATAATCATGCGAAAATTATCAGGATTTTCGAAAACGCTCATATACTTGTACGTTCTTGCTATGGGCGTTTTTCATTTGTTTACGGCCAGTGCGGGAAATTACGAGGCATTCTTGCAGCGTAACATTCACTTGGCATGGGTATTGCCGTTAGCGTTTATATTATTCCCGATTTCGAAAAAAGCTCCGAAAGATCGTGTGCCGATTTATGACTGGCTTCTTGCGATTTTGGCAGCAGCTCCGGGCGTGTACTCGATGATAAATTACACGGCTATAACCGAGCGTATTCAGCAAATCGATCCGTTGACTACAGCTCAGTTAGTTTTGGGAACGTTGCTTGTTGTGTTATTACTCGAAGGAACACGCAGAATCGTTGGGCTTCCGTTATCGTTGATTGCGTTTTTATTCGGAGCTTACATGTTATACGGCTACAATTTGCCGGGATTATTGCAGGGATTCCAGTTCACATTCCCCGAAGTAATCGAAGAATTATTCTTGACTGACGAGGGAATTTTCGCGTCGCCATTGGGAGTTTCCGCAACGTATGTCATGATATTCTTGATATTCGGAGCGTTTCTCGAAAAGAGCGGTGCTGGTGAATGGTTCATGAGTGTAGCTCAGGCTTTCACAGGAACAACTCCGGGAGGCCCTGCACAAATCGCAGTTTTGAGTTCGTGTTTATTTGGCTCAATCAGTGGCTCAGCAGTTGCGAATGTTTACGGCACAGGAACATTTACGATCCCGTTAATGAAAAAAATCGGCTATGAATCATATTTTGCCGGAGCAGTTGAGGCAGTCGCGAGTTCCGGAGGACAAATCATGCCGCCAATCATGGGAGCTGGAGCGTTTTTGATGGCATCGTTTTTGGGATTGCAGTATCGTGAGATCATGATCGCAGCAATTTTCCCGGCGTTGTTATATTACGGCGCGTTGTTCCTGATGGTGAGATTGCGAGCGTTAAAAACTGGCTTGCGTGGCTTAGACCCGTCTGAGTTGCCATCGAAGCGTGATGTTCTGAGCAGATTTTACATGATAACTCCGATTGTTGGTTTAATCGCGTTTTTATTAATCGGCTACACTCCAATGAGAGCTGCGTTGTTGGGAATTGGTCTTGCATGGTTCGTATCGTTTTTTAATTTCAAGCCCGACACAAGCGTAACTCAGAAAATTTTGGCAGTAATCGTAGCTCTTGTATCTTTGGGATTGGGAATATTTTTCTCGATTAAGCCAGAGATTGCAGGCTCAATCAGTCCGTCAATGCAGTTCGTAATAATTGCGATTTACATGTTAGCTGCTTCGTATTTCAATCCTGGAATGAACACTCGGGAATTTATCGACGCAATCGAACAGGGTGCGCGCGGAATCCCGTTAGTATGCGTTGCGTGTGCGACAGCCGGAATAGTTCTGGGAGCTGTGTCATTAACTGGAATTGGCGGCAAGCTTGTGGGATTTGTGATTTCATTCGCAGGGAACATGCCGTTATTAGCTCTCGTTCTGGTAATGTTCATAGCTACGTTGTTGGGAATGGGTCTGCCTACAACTGGCGCGTATATTCTAGCTGCTGCACTTGGTGCGCCGATACTTGTGAAACTGGGCTTTCCTCCGATAGCCGCGCACATGTTCGTGTTTTACTACGCGATAATCTCGAACATAACTCCGCCGGTAGCGTTGGCTGCATATGCTGCGAGTTCAATCGCCGATTCGAATCCGAACAAAACAGGTTTTCAAGCGATGCAGCTGGGATTTTTGGCGTATGTCGTGCCGTTTGCGTTCTGCTATGATCCGGGATTATTAATGCAGGGTAACGCAGCTCAAATTTGCTGGGCGTTACTCAGCGGAATCGGTGCTGTATTTGCGTTCGCTGGAATGTGGATGGGTTATCTCAAGAAGCCGCTGAATCTGTTAATGCGAATCTTGCTTGGGATTGCCGGCGTGTTGTGCCTGAGCGTTCCGCCTGTCGCGACAATTTCAGGAATCGTAATCTTGATCGCAGTGTACGCAATTTCCAGACGTTAGCAAATTTTTCAAGAGCAGTTCTCAGAAACGGGAGCTGCTTTTTTGATTCAGGATTTTAAGTTACGCAAAATTGCCGTTATGCGTTATTCTGAGCGGTAATAAAATTTTCTGCAATCCGAGAATTATCGGTTGAAAATAGTGATTGATAGGAAGGAGAACGATAAATGAAATATGGATTATTTTTCGCAATTTTATTATTAGTTGTGGCAATAACACCGGTATTTGCGTCAGAGAATGTAAGCGATTACGAGGCAATCACGAAGCTTGTAACTTGGGAACGTCAAAGTAGAGTTAGGCACTTATACGATGAAATGTCCGATTGTTATTTTCCCGACGCTACGGTAACAACAAGCTGGACTAGGGGTTCAGCATCAGCTTACCTGAATAATCGCAGCAAACTTCCAGAAGCTTCTGATGAAGGAGTAATTCTTGTGCGTTACAGTCCACCAATAATTCACCAGAATAATAAACGTGCTTATGCTGAACTCCCGATAACGACGAATCGCTGGATCAAAGTTAATGGCGAAGAAGCCGTTCTGACGTCTTATATGCGTTTGATTTATTGTGTTGAGTGCCGCGGAGGAGTCTGGAAAATTACTGATCTTATCACAATTAATGAGGACGACACTTTAGCTCCTGCTATTCCAGGAACTGACTTGCATATTAATCCGGAAGACTTGAAAGGATTACGACATTCGTACAGATTTCTTGCTTATGCGAGAATTAAGGCTGGCGGAAAAGTTCGTGATGATGAGTTGGGAATTGATCAACCAGAAGCTGTCGAAAAAGTTTATCAGAAAGTCGAAGAATGGATTCAAGGAGGCGAGAAATAAATCATGCAGAAAATTTCGCGTTTAGGACTTGGTTGCATGGGAATGTCGCGCAAAAACATGGATAAATCAGTCAAGACTATTCATGCATCGATTGACAAGGGCATTGCGTTATTAAACACAGGAAATTTCTACAATGCTGGCGAAAGTGAAATAGTTGTTGGTGAGGCATTAAAGAGTATTCCCCGCGAAAAATATTTTTTGTCGGTCAAGTTCGGAGTCTTATTCGAACCGGGCGGCGGAATTTATGGGCTTGATACCAGTCCGTTTCACATTAAGGCACAGTTGAATTATTCTCTTCATCGTCTTGGGCTTGAATATGTGGATCTTTATCAGCCTGCAAGAATGGACAGCGCAATCCCCATTGAAGACATTATGGAAGTTCTTGTCGAACTCAAGCAGAAGGGATTTATTCGTAACATAGGCTTGACGGAAATTGACGCGGAAACTTTGAGACGTGCGCACAAAATTCATCCAATTCACACTGTAGAGCTTGAGTACTCGTTAATCGGGCGTGAAATTGAGAATGATTTAATTCCTACAGCTAGAGAATTAGGCGTAAAAATCTTAACATTCGGCTCTCTGGGGCATGGACTGCTTAACGACAGGACACTTGAGGGCAAGGCTTCAGGAGCGATGCGTTCTCCAATGCTTTCACCGGAAAATCTTCCGAAGAATCTGCCTTTAGTCCGCGCACTGAAAGATTTTGCTGATAAAAAAGGCGTAACGCTCTCACAGTTGATGACGGCGTGGACTCTTGCAAAGCTTCCCGATGTTTCGACGTTAATAGGCACGACCAGTCCCGAACATTTACAGGATAATATTGACGCTCTTGGGCTAGATTTATCACACGAGGATATTAACGAGATCGAAAGCATAGCAGCTTCACACAAAATTTTTGGCAATGACATGCGCCAGTTAGTCTTCAAGAACGGCATTGCAGAATTTATACATAAATAATCAACAATCATTAATTAACAAGGGGCTTCTGAAATGATGAAGAAGTTTGTAGTTTTCTTAGTATTATTCGCTTTATTAGGCATTCCGGCATTTGCTGAAGAGACGATCAAGTTATCTACTCCGAATAAGACCGGCGGAATTGGTGTACTTGATGCTGTTGCAGCTCGTCAGAGTGTGGGAGATTTTGCGGACGTTGAATTATCGCTTGAACAGTTATCAACGCTTTTATGGGTAGCCGGTGGAATTAATCGTGAGAACGGGAAATTGACTTATCCGACTGCCTCAAACATTCAGGACATGATAATTTTTGCGTTCACAAAGTCAGGCACTTATCGCTATAACCCCGAAGATCATTCAGTAACTCTTGTAGCTGAAGGAGACAACAGAGCATTAACAGGAACACCACGACAAGCATTTGTTTCGAAAGCTGCGGTGGATTTGCTTTACGTTCAGGATACAGGGAAATGGCCAGAAGGCAGACCGGCTGATGTAATACTGAATTGCGGCTTTGCTCACACGGGATTATCGATGCAGAATGTGTATCTTTATGCGGCGTCGCAGGGTTGGGGAGCAAGAACTCGAATGAACTTTGACCGTGAAGCTTTAATAAAACTTCTTGGACTCACAGATAAGCATAATTTCACGCTCATGCAGTGCGTAGGTCCTAAACCATAAATGAAAAGAAAGCAATTTTACGATGGGGAATTGATGAAAATTAGTTCACCTATTTTTATTCTAACTTGAGATTATTTTTTCTGATTTAGGCAGGATAATTCATGAAGATATATTTAGCGTTTTTGCTGATATTTTTGGTGGGAATGTTCGGGATTGCTGAAGCAAATACTGAACGTGTTAAAATCAATGGCGTTAATCTCTCTGTGAAGAAAGCAGGAGAAGGTCAAGCAATGATTTTACTTCACGGCAAAGATTACTCTAAAGAATACATGGACAGTTTGTTTGATTATTACGCCGATAAATATCACGTATTCAGCTATGATTCACGAGGACACGGACAAAGCGATAAGCCCGGATCATTCACACTCGAAGACAATGCGGACGATCTAGCAGGGTTAATAGCTCATTACAAACTCGATAAGCCTATAATCATCGGTTTCTCAATGGGAAGTTACATAACTCTCACAGCTGCAGAGAAATACCAGGATTTGTTCTCAAAAATCGTATTGATCGGGACACGAGGCAAAGGCGATTCTTACCCGCCCGAAAGAATTTCTGAAGCCAGGACTGACAATGACGCCGCAATAATTCGTTCTCTCATAAACTTTGACTTAATGACGAATATTGAGAAAGTTCACGTGCCCGCGCTATTAATTACAGGAGCAAATGACGCAATAAATCCTCCGGCTGAAGCAAAGAAAGTTTCTGAGGCTTTAAGAGATTCACGCTTAGAGATAATTCCAGATGCTCCTCACGTAGCTTTCATGAATGAGACGGGTAAAAATCTTGTGTTGGGATTTATTGATAAATTCCTATCCGAAGCGCAATAAAGGAGTGATTAACGTTGAGGCTGATAACAGTTGAAGAACATTTCACAACTCAGGAGATTATCGACGAAAACAACAAATTCAGCGAGCAAAACTCAAAGCCCCAAGACCCCAAGCTTGCGGAGTTTTATAAATCAATGGTTTTTGTTGGGAAAGCGTTGACTGATTGTGATGAGATGAGACTTGCTTTCATGAACAGCAGGAAAATTGACATGCAAGTTTTGTCTTATACCTCTCCAGTTTCTGATAAAGTCCCGGCAAACGAGGCTGTACGAATATGCAAACGTGCTAATGATATTCTTGCCCAGAAAATTCAGGTTCACCATGATAGATTCGCGGCATTCGCAACTCTACCTATGGCTGACCCTCAAGCTGCTGCTGATGAACTCGAGCGTTGTGTTTGTGAATATAATTTCTGCGGTGCGTTATTAGCTGGGCAGTTTCAAGGACATTTCTACGACGAGAAAATTTTCTTGCCTATATTTGAACGTGCAGCAAAATTGGACGTTCCGATTTCGTTTCACCCTGCTCCGATAAATCCTGTGATCCAGAATTATTATTACACTTCGCCGGAATATTCGAGTTTTATTGCCGGACAATTTGCTTCTGCTGGCTTCGGCTGGCATATTGACGTCGGGATTCATGAACTTCGCCTGATACTCTCTGGAATTTTCGACAAGCTCCCGAACTTAAAGCTAATCGCCGGACATTGGGGCGAGGACATTCCAGCGTATCTTGACCGGATCGATTATATTATTACGCCGGAGAGTGCTGGTTTGAAGCGAAAAGTCTCTGATTATTACAAAGAGCATTTTTACATTACACCGAGCGGAATTTTATCGCCGATGCAGTTTGAGTACATTGTCAAGCTCATGGGTGCGGAACATGTTATTTGGGCGGTCGATTACCCGTATATCAGGAACGGGAATTTTTATGATTTCCTTGTCGCAGCAGATTTCCTGACGTTCGAGCAAAAAGAACTCATCGCTCACAAAAACGCCGAAAGAATTTTACACATAAAAGGGGAAAATTAATAATCATGAAAAAGTTCTTAGCATTATTAGCAGTTCTGATAATTGTATCTGTTCCTATTATGGCTTTGCTGAAGATTTAAGCGTGAAATCTGGAATCGCTTTCAGCCAGCAGTGGGGACTTTATATCGCCAACGTAGTAGAGAAGGACGGGAAAATTATCAACGTTATAATTGATCGCATTGCAAATGGCAAAAGCAGCAAAGAACTTCGAAACCGTTACGGAATTAAACCAGTAAGCACAATCGGCAAAGATTGGTGGGAACAAGTCGCCTATTACGAAAGCTGGATAGTTGAACACGGAGTTGATGCAGCAAAAACTGATGACAAAGGACACGCTCTTGAACCAGATTTAATCTCCGGAGCAACTATTAACGTCGCAGAATTATCTGGAGCTGTCAAGAATGCTTTGGGCGGAAAAAACAAGACGGCGATTACTCGCTCAAGACAGGAACTTTTTACGATGAAATTCAGGGTTTGAAAATCGTCAATGTAATCTCCAAACGTGGTGAGCTTGAAAAGATTCTCCTCGCACGGCTCAGCAACAATGGTGCGATACTTAGCTTTGATGATATAACTGCAGCTGTCTTTGAGGCACTTGGGCAGTAACGGAACATGAAGAATTTAAACATTACCTTCACATCGTGTTGTTCTGCGTCAAATCAAAACATTGTTAGAAACGTAAATCCTAAATCGCAAACTCTTTTCTCATGAAAAATACCCGCCCCAAAAAAATTTTTCAGACGGGTAGACTTCGCAAATTATTTCGCAATTATTATCTTAATATTATCCGAGATATTTCTTCAAGACAGCGCGAACTGCTCCAGCTCCGGAAATTTCTTCACGGAACATGTTCTCGATTTTCGAGCCAAGTCCGACTTCGTACAAATCAACGCCGAATATATGCTTGTTCTTGAGAATCGGCTGCAATTTCTCACCAACTGAGTCAGGCTTTCCGAATTCAATCCCTGCGAGCTGCTTCTGCAATTCCGGAATCATTGGATCCGGTGATAACTCGAAAGCTTTGCCGTCATTGTCAAGTGCCAGCAAGTATCTCAACCAGCCTGCAATCGCCAGCGGAATGCCGACTAATTTCTCAGCCGTGCCGTAACGCGCAACGTGTGCCTTGATCGTCTCACCGAAGCGAATGCCAACCATCTGTGACATGTCAACAGCAATTCTAGCGCTCGTGTCGCCCAAATACGAATTACACACGCGAACGTTAATGAACTCATCGATGAAATCTTTCGGCGACAAAATTTTCGGGTCTTCAACTACAGGCAAGCCCTCATCATAACCGACTACATGCGCTAATTTCGCAAGCTCCGGATCCTTCACGCAATCCGCGAACATTTCGTAATTCAACATGCACGCGTACGATGCCAACGCCGTATGAATCGGATTCAAGCATGCCGTGACTTTCATTCGCTCAGACAAATTCACCGTGTTGCGATCCGTCATGTAAACGCCTCTGCCCTTTTCCAACGCTGGTCTGCCGTTCGGGAAATTGTCCTCGATTACCAAATACTGAGGAGCTTCTGCATTCACAAACGGTGCGATATACGTCTTCTTGGACGTGATCACAACCTGCATATTCTCAACGCCGGCTTCTTCCAGAGATTTCGCAACTGACTCAGACGGACGCGGAGTAATCTTGTCAATCATGCTCCACGGGAACGAAACTCTCTTCTCATCTGAAACGTAATTAACAAATTCCGAGCTGACGAAGCCCTTCTCACACCATTTCTGCGACATGTCAATCACACTCTCGCGCAATTTCTTGCCGTTCTGAGAAACGTTGTCCATCGAGACCAGTGCAAGCGGCTTTGCTCCAGCCTTGAAACGCTCAAACAACATCGCTGCGACAACTGCCATAGCTCCGACTGATTTATCCGGACCGTTGTCAATATCTGCCTGCACAAACGGGAAATATTTGCCCTCAAGATTATGCAACGCGTAACCCTTCTCCGTAATCGTGAATGATACAAGCTGCAAACTCGGGCTTGTGAAAATTTCCTTCAAGCGCGACCAGGCTTTCGAATCCGAACTCTGAGCTTTCACTGCCTCAGTCAATGGCGCGAGTACACGTTTATCAGTTCTGCCATCTCCGTACAAAGTCACAGACAGCGCGAGATTATCAAACGGCTCATAAATCTTATCGACCACATCGTAATCAAACGTCTCGACACAAGTAATGCCTCTATCCATGTCGCCGTCAGAGATCAATTTATCCGCAATGCCTCCGATGAAGAACCTGAATATATTCCCAATGCCAAAGTGAACCCATAGCGGATTTTTTCGCGTACGATCTGCTAATGCCTGAAAATCATACGTTGGCAAAGCAATCCCTGCACGTTTCCAAGCTTCAACATCTGCAAGACCTTTGTAAGTCAACTGCATTTTCTAAACATCTCCCCTCGAATTAATATTAATCATTTCACAAATTATTTCTCAAGCCAGGATTTGATCCTGTCAACCTGAATCTCATTGCTATTAAGCCTGATGCCGTCATGAATTTTCGCTGCCGGACAAACTTTCGCAATATCGGACTTCGCCTTCGAACAATCACGCGCACCGCCACTTGTGAAGAAAATATAAACGTTCTTGCCCGTAAAATTATATTTCTCAAGAAACGAGATTACAGCCATCGGACATGTTCCGTACCAAATCGGGAAGCCCAGCAAAATATTCTCGTACGAATCAAACTCAGCTACGGATTCGCTCTTAATCCGTGAACGCTCTTTCCTGAAAAATTCCTTCATGCCAAGAATTACCGTCATGAAATAACTTTTGGGATAATCACGCTCAATCTGAATCTCGTACAAATTTCCGCCACTTTCACGCGCAACAGCTTCGGCAGCTTTACGAGTATTGCCGCTCTTCGAGAAATACGCAACAAGAGTCTTGCCGTTCACAATTACTCCTCCGACGGGTCAACATTCACGATAACTTTCATTGTTTTTTCGCGATTGTTATCAATAAATTCGTACGCCTTCTGGAAATCCTTCAGCGGGAAAAACGCTGTCTGTAACGGCTTCAGCTTTATCTTGCCCTCACTCACGAACTTGATCGCGTCAACAAAATCTTCGTGCCTGTACATCATCGACGTGTTCAAATCCAACTCGCTATCATTCAACTTCGCTAAATCAACATTCGCTTTCTTGCCGAACACAGCTACAAGTATAATCGTGCTGCCCTTGCGCGCATTCTGAATAGCCTGATCCATCGTAATGTCAGTGCCGGCACATTCGTAAACTACATCAGCTTTATCAACTCCGAACGCCTCAACAAGTTTCGTAGCGTAATCTTCTTTCATCGTGTTCACGACAAAATCCGCTCCGAGTGATTTAGCAAGTTCAAGCCTTCCATCTGAAATATCCGTCGCCAAAACCTGAGCAACTCCGAACGCCTTCAACGATTGAACCAGCAAAATTCCAATCGGACCGCAGCCAAGTACTACAGCCTTCGCACCTTTCAAATCCGGGAATCTTTTCGCAGCATGAATCGTAACTGCTAACGGCTCAAGCATCGCACCTTCTGAATACGTGAAGCTATCCGGCAACGGCGTAACTTTACTTGAATCAACAGCGAAATATTCACTGGCTGTTCCAGTAGTCTGGAATCCCATAACTTTCAGTTTCTCACACAGATTATATTTCCCATGCATACACGGGTAGCATCTGCCACAGAAAACTTGCGGCTCAATCGTAACTTTCTGACCGACTTTCAAATCCTTCACGTACTCGCCGACTTCAACAATTTGCCCCGAAACTTCGTGTCCCTGAGTTACGGGATATGACGTGTACGGGTGCGTGCCGTGATAAACGTGAATATCGCTGCCGCAAATTCCGATTTTCTTAATCTTCACGAGAACCTGATCCGGGCCAGTCTTGGGAATGTCAACTTCTCTGAACGTAATATTCTTCGGTTCTGTCATTAACTCCTGAAGCATTTTGCCTTCCATAATTACAATTTCCTCCCTAATATTTCACACTAATTCTCTCGAAAAATTCTCTGCACAGCGGATCGTAATCCATCAATTCGTCACGAAACGCCTCGCACCACAACGACATTTTTGCCTCAAATCCTGCAGCTTTCGCAATCCCAGACGACATGAAATATATTTCCTCACACGCCTTGTAGACTTTCTCTTCAGGTGTAGCTTTCTTCAGTCCAAGAAACGCGCTCGCGTAACCGTCAGCCCTGCACGTAGACAAATATCTTCGCGCAAGATTCCTGTACTCGTGAAATAATAACGCCTTCTGAGAATCATTATACGAATCGCAATCTTCAACGTGAACTTCTCGCAAAATCGCATTCAATTCGCGACTTGTGAACTTCTTGAAAATTCTGCGTCTCGGGAAAATCATCGTAAGGCAAACGCATCGCCACAGCCACCAGTCTATGTTCGGCTTATTCGGGTGTTTAGGATCCGTGTGTCGCTGCGAGTATATCTCACGCGCAAATTCGTAAACTTCCGGCTGCAAATTCTCGCGCAAATCCTCCAGAATATTTAGGCGCTTCGATGGCTCTAACTCGTTATAATATGCTGCAAGTCGTTCGTCTATTTCGTGCATTTTTTACCAATCCATAGCTTTTATCGCAGCACGTTCAATATCAAGTCCGGCTGTGTAATGCTTCGTGAAAATTTCAAATCCCGCAACTTCGCTTTCATCCGGAGCAACTGCATCGCCAGTTAAGCCTTTGAACACGCGATTGTCGAGATAATCTTCGAGCTTGCCGTCACGTTTGCCGTCAACCATGTACGCAGCCAACAGCGCAATTCCCCACGCACCGCCTTCTGAAGCCGTAGACATAACCGTAACTGGAGAATTTACCGCAGCTGCCAGAACTTTTTGCATCACTAACGGAGTCTTGAATAATCCACCATGACCCATAATTCGATCAAGTTTCACGCCTTCGTTCTTGAGCAAAATATCCATTCCGAGTTTCACAGCTCCGAGCGACGTGTACAAATTCACTTTCATGAAGTTCGCGAGATTGAATTTGCTGCCGGGCATTCGTGCAAATAACGGTCTGCCTTCGTTTATGAACGTGATATTTTCGCCGGAGTAATAGCCATAAGCCAACAAACCTCCGCAATCGTCATCACCTGTCATTGAGTGCGTATAAAGCTTGTTGAACAATTCTCCAGTGTCAGCTTTAACGCCCATCAAATCGCAAAATTCCCGGAAAATTCCTATCCAAGCGTTCAAGTCAGTCGTGCCGTTATTCGCGTGTGACATCGCGACAGGGAATCCCGACGGTGTTGTAACCATGTCGATCTCTCGATACAGCTTCGATAATTGCTTCTCAAGAACTACCATTGCGAACGTGCTTGTGCCTGCAGATAAATTTCCTGTACGTGGCGCAACTGAGTTCGTAGCCGTCATTCCTGTTCCTGCATCGCCTTCAGGTGGACAAAGCGGCACGCCTGCTTCGAGATTTCCGGATTCATCGAGCAACTTCGCGCCCTCAGGTGTCAAAACTCCAGCATCATCACCAGCGACCAAAACTCTCGGGAAAATTTCGCGCAATTTGAGATCATAACCAGATTCACTCAGCAATTTCTCGAACTTTTCGACCATGCTCTGATTATAATCATGCGTATCAGAATCAATCGGGAACATTCCGGACGCTTCACCGATTCCGATAACTTTTTTGCCGGTCAATCTGTAGTGAATATACGAAGCCAACGTGAACACCGACGCAACATTTTTCACATGAGATTCGCCGTCCAAAATTCTCTGGTACAAATGCGCAACTGACCATCTCAACGGAATATTAAAATCAAACAGTTCCGTCAATTTGTCCGCAGCCTTTGTAGTATTTGTGTTTCGCCAAGTCTGGAATTTCGCGAGTTGCTTGTCATTCGCATCAAGAGCAATATATCCGTGCATCATGCCGCTGACTCCGAACGCTGACAATTTACGAATCGTCACGCCGTACTTAGCCTCGACATCTTTTCTGAGCGACGCGTAACACTCACGCAAACCTTTCTCCGCATCAGCCAGCGCATACGTCCAAACACCGTCTACTAACTGATTCTCCCATTCGAACGAACCTGACGCAAGAACTTTCCCGTCGAAATCAATCAACACGCCCTTGATTCTTGTTGAGCCAAATTCTATTCCGAGAGCAATTTTGCCGCTTTCTATTAAATTCTTCGCTTCCATAATCTACCTCTGAATCAAAAACTCCTACTCAATGCCATGAGCAGGAGCAAGTTTTCACAAGTTTACACAGTCTGACGCTTCTTGGACATGCAATCAATTCCGACCGCTACAGCCAAGACCACGCCCTTTACGACCATCTGAGTATATTCGCTAACGTCCATCAAGATCATTCCGTTTGTGAGTGAGCCGATGATTAACACGCCTGCGATAACTCCGGACATGCGACCAATTCCACCGCTGACAGATACGCCGCCCAAAACTACGCACGTTATGACTTCGAACTCAAATCCGACCGCTGCAGTACTCTGAGCTGAACCCGATCTCGAAAGCAAAACTACGCCCGCAAGTCCCGCGAAAAATCCTGACAACGCGTAGATCAAATATTTCATGCGATTAACACGAATGCCAGATAATTCCGAAGCTTCCTCATTGCCGCCGATAGCGTAGAAATATCTGCCGAAATACGACTTGTTCAGGATAAAGCTTCCAATCACGAAACATATTACCATTAAGATCGCACAAATCGGAATCAAGCCTACAAATCCCATTGACTCAAAAATTCCCCAACGATCCAACGTCCAGCGCGCGAAAATTCCGAAATCCGGCGTGAATCCTGCAATCGGAAGTCCTCCGGATAACAGGTACGAGCAGCCTCTGAAAATCGTCTGTGATGCAAACGTCGCTATCAATGCCGGAATGCCAATCGTCGCAACCATCCAGCCGTTCAAAACTCCGATTAACGTCGCCATTATCAACGAGACAATCACAGCCAGCCACATGTTCATGCCAGCATTGACCATCAAGTACGCGCACACAACGTTCACGAGCGCAATTATCGAGCCGATCGACAAGTCAATTCCCGCGATCAAAATTACGAACGTCATGCCGATTGAAGCGATCCCGTAATACGAAACCTGTCGAGAAATGTTAATAATATTTCCCAATGATACAAATCTCGGATTGAAATACGCAAATATCGCTATCTCAAGAATAAATACCAGCCATATTGCGTTTTGCTTGAAGAATCTTGCCATTTACTAACTCACCTTTCTTTTACTCTCAGGAATTATTCCCGAAGCATATGTCATGATCGTATCAACGTTGAACTCATCTTTCTGAAGCTCGCCCATCATTTTGTTTTCCGAAAGCACGATTATTCTGTCAGACATGCCGATAAGCTCTTCCATTTCGGACGAGATCATTAATATCGCAACTCCCTGCTGCACCAAGTCATTCATAAGCTTGTAAATCTCGAACTTTGCGCCAACATCAATTCCGCGTGTTGGTTCGTCGAAGATAATCACTTTCGACATCGCCGCCAGCCACTTAGCCAGGATAACTTTCTGTTGATTGCCGCCGCTCAAATTCTTCACAAGCTGGTGAATGCTCGGGCACTTAATCTGAATTTCTTCGCGATATTTTTCTGCCGTTTCTTTTTCCGTGTGAGAATTAATGAACGTAGCACGCGAAATCTTCTCGTAAATCGGCATGGAAATATTATTCTTGATCGAGACCGTCAATAATGCGCCGTGTCTCTTTCTGTCCTCTGGCAAAAGCGCAATTCCGTAATCTATTGCCTGCCTTGGATTCTTTGGATTGATTTCCTCGCCGTCGAGAATAATTTTGCCGGATTCTTTGGGAGCTGCTCCGAAAATTACCTGAGCAATTTCAGTTCTGCCAGCTCCGACAAGTCCGCCTAATCCGAGAATTTCTCCTGCGTGAATCTGGAACGAGATGTCCTGATCTCCATTTCCGTAGACGTGCTGCAATTCCAAGACTACGTTATCTTTGATGCAATTCGGGCGTGGCGGGTATTTCTGCGTCATTTCGCGTCCGACCATCAGTTTAATCAGCTCGTCAACCTGATGCGGAATTGTTTTGGGATCTTTATCCGTTATGAGCGTGTCAACATATTCGCCATCGCGTATAACTTCGATTCTGTCGCTCAACCTGAAAATTTCTTCCAGTCTGTGTGAAATGTAAATTATCGAGACACCCTTGGATTTCAGTAACTCGACGACTTTGAACATGCTTTCGACTTCATTTGTTGTCAACGGCGCGCTCGGTTCGTCCATGATCAGGACCTGTGCGTTTTGCTGGATAGCTTTTGCGATCTCGACCATTTGCTGATAACCTACAGAAAGATTCTTCACAAGCTCTCTGGGATTAATTTTTATTCGTAACTGTTCGAAAGCTTTGGCTGCTTCTTCTTCCATTGCCTTGCGATCGATCACGATGCCGTTTTTCTTGAGGATCGGTCTTCCCAGGAACATATTCTCAGCTGCACTTAATTCGCCGACGTTGTTAAATTCCTGATATATAATCGCGATGCCGTTTTCTGCTGCTAATTGCGGTGTCATTCGTGAGAAAGTTTTCCCATTGATCTTTATGCTGCCGGAAGTCGGAATAACTGCGCCTGAACAGCACTTGATCAACGTAGATTTCCCTGCACCGTTTTCGCCGATTAATCCGAGAATTTCGCCGCGTCTTAACTGCAACGTAACGTCTTTCAGAGCGACAACGCCAGGATATTCCTTTCTTATGTGTTCGAGTTCGAGTACATAATCTTCAGCCATGTAAACTCATACCCCCCTTAAAGTCATAAAAATCAGGCTCCCCCTGAAATTTATTTCCACGAGAAGCCCGTGTGATTCAAAATTTGCAATACTACTTCATTCCAGCGATGATCTTGTCAACCGTTTCCGGTGTGATTGGAGCAACGCCTCTGAATACGTTCTTCGCACCAACCTGATCGCTTAAAATCAACGCGAACATTGACGCACAAGCTCTGCCCGTATCCTCGTCTGAACCTTCGAAGCCGATGATGCCTTTCGCAGGATACGTCGGGTCTGCTAACTGACCGAGCTGCTGTTTCGTAACGTCCGTTGTGAATACGCCCATGTCCTCAGGAATTTTTCCGCCCGTATGAATCTGCAAAGCTTCGTCTGCACCGATCATTGCACCAGCACCGATTCCAGCGATAACTTTCACATCAGGGAATCTCTGAAGCAGAGTTTCAACGGCTGTCTGAGCGAGGTTAGCTTCAATTCCTGCAGGGTTGCCGACGATCTCGTATTTGCCGGCTGCTTTCTTCTCGAGGCTTTCACGAATTCCGTTCTCACGTTCGAGCAAAATCACCGTCTGAGGATAGCCAATTAAGATAACTTCGGCTTTCTTCTCAGCTGAGAAATGCGCGTTGATGAAATCTGCTGTAATATCGCCGATTGCGCGTCCAAGATCCGTATTATTCAAAATCCAGTTCGCGTCAGTATTCTTCATCGGATCGTCCCAGCACATAACTTTGATTCCGTATTTGCGAGCTTCGGCACAGGCATCTTCAACGGCGTTCGCGTCACTCGGGTGAACCATTATCAAGTCACAACCGGCTGAAACAAAATTCTCGATCTGACCAATCTGAGTTGCTGAGCTGTCATTGCACGCTACGATTGTTGCATTTGCTCCGGCTGCGTCAAGAATCTCACGTAACGCTGTCATAACTCCTGCCCAGTAAGCATTCTGTAATGACTGAATCGTGATGCCGATTTTCTTACCCTTCAGGACTTCGAAATTGGCTTTTGCGTAAAATTCCGGGCTGGCCTGAACGCCTTCTGTTGCGCCGGTGTCAGCTGCGAGAACGACCATTGGTGCTGCGAATACTAATACGAGACATAATAACGCGATAATACTCTTTTTCATAGCTACTTAATCCTCCGTAAGATTATTTATTAATAATTCGTGTTTAGAAGCAAGTGAATGCTCCGTCAATGATAAAGTCTGAACCGGTTGTGAATGCGCAAGTGTCACCGGCAAGATAAACGCAAATTGATTCGAGTTCTTCGGGCGCACCCAATCTGCCCATTGGTGAAAAATCTTCCCATTTCGCGATCAACGGCTTAAGAAATTCTGAGCTTCTGATCAAATCCGTTCCGATATAACCAGGGCTGATCGAATTCACTCGAACACCTTTCTTTGCCCACTCAACTGCGAGCGATTTTGTTAGCTGAATTACGCCAGCTTTTGATGCATTGTACGCACACTGAGGCTGTGGAACGTTGACGATGTGCGCACTCATGGAAGCTGTGTTGATAATACTGCCGCCACCGTGAGCAAGCATGTATTTTCCGGCGATTGTGTCCGTTAAAAATATGCTGTTCAGGTTCACGTTTATGACTTTGAGCCATTGAGCGTAAGTCATTTTTTCAGCAGCTTCGTTAATACAAATTCCTGCATTCGCGTGACAGAAATTCAGACCGCCGAGTTCAGCGACAACTTTGTCCACCATTGCCTGAACTTCAGCTTCGTTCGTGACATCACACTTCAGCGCGAAAACTTTTCTGCCGGTTGCAGCAGCGATTTCTTTTGCAGTTTTCTCAGCTTCCGCGATGTCCATATCGACAATAGCTACATCTGCACCAGCTTCAGCGAAACCCGTTGCAGTACACTTGCCGATTCCTCGCGCTGCGCCTGTGACGAAACCTTTTTTCCCGTCGAGACGCATTTTCTCGATAATTCCCATAACTTTTCTTACAGCCTCCTTAAAAATATTTTCCGCTCTTGCAAAAACGGTCTTATGATAGTACTACATGAAACAAAATTTCGTTACGGTAGATATACGCAAAAAAAGAATCCCCTCCTCCGAAATCAGAGAAAGGGATTCTTTGGTAATACACTAACCATTTCGATTATAATTTTGCTCTCAACTCTTTCTTATTTATAACGCAATTCGCTACACTTACTAGATTATGCCGTTGACGTGAAGAAACGTGACTTCGCGCATGATCGGCAAAACCAAACTATCCGGGCAGGAATATTTCCGCAAGAGTCTCGCACGCCTGCCAAGATTCCTGCAGACGATGCCAAGTTCCTCGAGCACGCAATCAATCTGCTCAGGTGTTGGCTTCAGCGAGTAATTTTCCTGCACCCGCGCCGCGATGAAACGGTGCATTTCACACACTTCAATTTCAAACACTTTAAGCGATCTCCTTTCTACCCATACAAGTTCAGGGTGTATTCGAGGTACTGCCTCGTAGGTACGCTCTCGACATTGCCGTTTGGAATGTCTACCAATATCTTCATTATCACATTAGTTCGCCTCCTTTCTAAGCGAGCAATTTTCAGCTCAAATTTCAATCACAAATGACTGTGTTGTGATCAATTTAAAAATATATCACACGAAATTTGTTTTAGCAAGTCAAACAGTTTTCACGCGAGAATTTGCCAGAAATCGTTTTCATGTGCGATAATTTATGCAGCTTGAAAATTTTGGAGATGAATTATTAATGCAGATTTTGGATCTTAATCGTTCGTTTGCGTCGATACGTTCTGAAGTTGACGCTGCGATGAAGAGAATATTTGACACACAGAGTTTCGTTCTTGGCTCTGAAGTTTCGAATTTCGAGAGGCATTGCGAAAATTATCTCGAATTGCCGGAAAATTCCGCTGTAGGCTGTGCGTCCGGGACTGATGCTCTGTTGTTGGCATTGATGGCTGCGGATATTCACGAGGGCGACGAAGTTATCACGACACCGTTCACGTTTTTCGCGACTGCTGGGACGATTGCGCGTTTAGGAGCTAGACCTGTTTTCGCGGATATAGATCTTGATACGTATAATATATCTCTTGATGACGTTCGTGCGAAAATCACGTCACGCACAAAAGCTGTTATACCGGTGCATTTGTTCGGTCAAATGGTAGCTCTTGAAAAAATTTCTGCTGAGTTGAAATCACAGGGAATACGCTTAATCGAGGATTCGGCTCAGGCGTTCGGCAGTGTGAGATACGTTGGCGGAGAAATTACGCGAGCTGGGACTGTTGGCGACATTGGCTGCTACTCGTTTTTCCCGACGAAGAATCTTGGTGGCTGCGGTGACGGCGGCATGGTCGTATCTCGCGATCCCGAAGTTGCCGGGAGATTGCGAAAATTGCGCGTTCATGGCTCGGGCAAGACGTACTTTCATGACGAGATAGGTATCAACAGCAGGCTCGATGCGATACAGGCTGCGATACTTGATATTAAACTCAAGCACCTCGACGAATGGAACGCTCAACGCCGGAAAATTTCGGATTACTACAAGTTATTATTTGCAACGCATGGGCTTCAGGATTATGTGAAAGTGCCTGT
This sequence comes from uncultured Synergistales bacterium, assembly GCA_905233725.1. Taxonomy (GTDB): domain Bacteria; phylum Synergistota; class Synergistia; order Synergistales; family Aminobacteriaceae; genus JAFUXM01. Next base: position 1,286 of record CAJOEM010000030.1, on the reverse strand, counting down.
TGAAGAGTCCGGTAATGTGCATATATATCATCAGTATGCGATACGTGTGAAAGACCGACGCGATGACTTGATGCAGTATCTTGAGCAGCGCGGAATTCCTACGAGAGTGTATTATCCGTTGTCGCTGCATTTGCAACCCTGTTTTGCGTATCTGGGATACAGAGCCGGAGATTTTCCGAAGTCCGAGCAATTAACGCGTGAGATTCTCGCATTGCCTGTGTACCCGGGACTCGAAAACTCTGAGCAGGATACAATCGTGAAAGCTATATCCGATTTCTACAAGTCTTGAGCTCATGAACGTAATATCTATACAGGATAATTCGCGCATACAGGCTGAATTTGTACTCAGAAGCCCGGAGATTGACGGAACAGATGGCAGCATTTCCGAATTTTTGCGGCGAGTTGGTGAAGTTGCTCCGGTGATAGCTCCCAGACAGGTTCACGCTTGCAACATAATTTCCGTTACGGACGAGAATTTCGCGGAATATACTTTGCCGAACGTGATTGATTGTGACGGAATATTTCTGCGCACGAACAGAGCTGTGGCTACGTTGAGATTTGCGGATTGTGCGCCTGTTCTGTTGTATCCGGACGAGAATTTCGCGAGAGATTGCAATTTCGCCGTGTTGCTGCATTCCGGCTTCAAAGGAACTGTGCTGAATATTTCGGGGAAAGCTGTTGCTGAAGTTCTGGAATTTGCCGGTGAGAATGCTCTCGAAAATCTGAACGTGTGGCTTGGAGCCAGCATTGCTCAGAAAAATTATCCCAGGGATCTCGACGAATGGACGCAACGTGCGTTGGGAAATTTTTCTCCGGAGAACGTTATAATTTCTGGCGGGAAATATTATTTCGATATACGCAACGAGATACGCAATCAGTTTTTGCGCTCTGGCATTTTGCCCGAGAGAATCTTCGTGTCGGACATGGACACGTTCTCAGATCACAGATGCTACTCGTATCGAAACGGCGACAAGTTCAACAGAATGATTCTTCGCGTGAAATTATCGTGAGAAAGCTGTTGCGCTTGAGAGTGTGACGTGCTATATTTGCCAGAAAATCATGAATATGAATATAAATATATCAGGAGGAAATTTTACAAATGCAAGAAGCTGTTATGGAAGCAAAGATCACGCAGAGTACTGTACCGATTTCGATGTTCAATGAAGTAGGAGCTGCGAAAGTTTTCGAGGACGTGAGACAAAACGGCACGAAAGTTGTCATGAAGGACGACTTACCCGAGTGTGTGCTAATGTCGCCGGAAGAGTATGTCAGGATTTCGGACGAGT
>CAJOEM010000029.1 GCA_905233725.1 uncultured Synergistales bacterium | reverse complement strand
AAAGAGACCGAGACCACGCTTCACATCGCTGACAACTCGACAGTGCTTCAGATCGGTGCAAACGAGGGCGAAGATATGGCGATCAGCATCGGCGATATGCGTTCAAGAGCTCTTGGACTTGATGCAGTCAACGTCATGGACAGAGACTTGGCTTCACGCTCAATCACGATCATCGACAACGCGATCGACAAAGTTTCAACCCAGAGAGCAAAACTCGGCGCCTACCAGAACAGATTGGAGTACACGATCAACAACCTGACCACTGAGAGCGAGAACCTGACCTCTGCAGAGAGCAGAATCAGAGACGCAGACATGGCAAAGGAAATGATGGAGTTCACGAAACTCAATATCATGCTTCAGGCTGGTAACTCAATGCTCGCGCAGGCTAACCAACAGCCGCAGAACGTCCTGAGCTTGATCCGTTAGTGAAATTGCATCACCCGTTAAGTAGTTAGAATCATAAGTTTTGTAATTCACGCATTTTTTCGGGGGAAGGGGGGATTTTCTCCTTTCTCCCGTTTTTTTATAATTGCGTGTTTCGGGTGTTCGACTCATAACGGAAGCAGGTGATCGGGCATGAATGCGGGAATCGCTCCCGATAAAACCACAGCCCAGCCGTCTTCTGAGCAAAGAGTTGTTGTAAAGACAAAGACTGTCGGTCGGCTCACACGAGAACCACCACCGTCTGAGAATCTCTCTGAGAGAGCAAATAAGTTAAAAAACAAAGTTCAACGTGAAAATTCTGAAGGCAATACGAACAAAAAATTCGCTGACATTCTCGAAAAATCTGCTGAGATGCGCCATCTTGAATACGAAATCATCGAGGACGCAAAAATGATCCAGATACGCGTTATTAATACCAAGAGCGGCGAAATTATACGCAAGATCCCACAGGATAAAGTCGTGAATCTTGTCCGGAAAATCCGTCAGAATAAAGATAAACGGCTGGACGTGAAAGCATAGATTATAATAACGGGGGTCAGAATAAAAAAATATTCGCACAAAATTCTGGCTCCTGTTATCTGGAATAAATAAATATCACGGATGATAAATTTTCACACTAAGGAGGGTTTGAAAACATGTCTATGATTCTCAATCATAATGTCCCGTCTTTGATGGCTCAGAGAATCATGCACGAGAACGACTTGAGCATGAAGCGTTCGCTCGAAAAAATGGCTACGGGTCTCAAGACAAAAATTGCGGATCTTGATAACACTTCTGGACTCGCAATCAGTGAAGTCATGCACTCGAGAATCGACGGAATGTACAAGGCGATAAATAATTCTCAGGACGGCATAAGCTTGATCCAGACAGCTACCAACGCACTCGAACAGACTCAGTCAATTTTGCAACGAATGCGCGAGTTGTCGGTTCAGGCTTCGAATGATTCGTTCACTCAACAGGACAGAGCCTACGTTCAGGAAGAGATAAACGATCTTCGTGAGGAAATTGATCGCATCGGCAGAATAACGCAATTCAACCGGAAAACTCTGCTCAACGGCGAACACGCAGCAATCTGGAGCAGCACGAACAAAGACGTCAAAGCAATTATCAAAGGCGGATTGCTCACAACGGATCAATTCGGTCAGAAAAAAGCTGCTGAGGGAAATTACAAGATTCAGATTACAGCAACTCCGGGACAAGCTGATATTCAGAAAACCGATATATTCAAGATCAAACACGCTGACACTCTCGCGAACAAGTCAATCGATTACGAAGCGGGCGTGAATGATGTCGAAATCAGCAACATGCCCGAGGGTTCGTATAACGTCAAAATTACCGGTTCAGTTGAAGCTTCTGCAAGTGCCTCGAATGAAATCAGCTCGTTCGGGATCGAAAAATCTCTTTCACAATCAAGTTTAATCGGCAGCGAATCACGCGCGTCATCTGACATGAACCAGATTATCACCGAAAATGAAGTCAAAGCAGCAAGTTCAGAAAGCAACATAGTCAGGATCACCGATGGCGTAAATACTCTGGCCGAACACGAAATCAAAACCGGCGACACAATGCGTTCAATTCAGCAGGACTTGATGACGCAACTCAACGGTGAAAAATCTCAGGCTATTGCAGGTCAAAGCGGCTACAAACTCGAATCTTACTGGAACACAGACACATCTGGAACTGACACGGGCGATCCAGAAGGAATCTTCAGGGCAGTCGCCTACAGCACGGACGGCAGCACAGTCAAAACACTCTCAGTTGAAGGCGGAAGTTTCGCTCTCGACAAAGCTGGCTTATCAACCGGGGGAGAGCTGAGCTGCCTCGAAACTTACGGCTCAATTACTGGCAGCGATGGCTCAATCACGTTCTCAATAACTGATTCCGCAAATCTCGACGGCAACGCAAGCATATTATTCGAAGTCACGGACGTTAATACCCAAGCCGGAACCGTAACTCTCAAAGCAACAGCCGATATTCTCACAACTGACGGCACAAACAAGACCGCTAAATCCGAAAATATAGTCTTAAGTGCAGGAAATTCCACGAAAATTTCACTCGTTGGCTTCGATCCATCAGCTCCAAAATCAGACGCCGGAGCAATTAGCATGTCACTGAATGATTCTGATTTAGCGAAACTGTATTCTAAAGGCGACAAATTCGTCTATAACGTCGTTGCAGATTCCGGTCTTGACACACCAGATCAGACAATCGTGATCGACTCAGCAACTTCCGGCTCAAATCCCGTGAAATACGCAGTCGATGCCGACAAATTGCGCGGTCAGGACATTCACTTCAGGAATTTCTATCTTGATTCACAAACCGGTCAAGCTGTCGAAGGCGATGTTGCAGTTACATTCGATAATGCGAAATGGGGCGCAACTGCTGACAAAGAACAATTACAAAATCCCAGAACTATTGCGTCATTCGATGCGGCTCAAATCGGTCAAATCGCAAACGGTGACACAAAATTACGCGACATCGACAAATTCTGGGACTCTCAGGGTAAATTAATGCTCAGCGATACAACGTCTGTGACATTCGTTCAAGGTGATGGCAAAACTGCGAAAGTTATTTTATACGAGAACGACACACTCGACGAAGTTGCTAAGAAATTCAACGACGCAATCGCTAATGATCTCGGACAAGCTCTTTACGTTGATGACGCGTCACACTTTGCGGATTTCATCGGCACAAGCTCAGACACAAATCTTGCGGCAGGTTCGAGCGAATCAGTTTCGGGAACGTTCGTGTTTCATTCAGCAGTTCCGGGTGCAGCAGGAAAAATCAGCATAAGCAGCTCAAACGAAGAATTGCTCAAAGCGTTTTCACTCAATACGATTCAAGAAGCTTCTGAGACAACTTACAACGTCAGCGTATTTGACGCTCACACGGGAGAATCCATCGCGCTGAATTACCAGACTACGGGCAATCGAGTTTCAGGCGTAATCGATCCTAACGTTGATATTGCGTTCAATGCTATGAGCGGAATCTCTTCACATTGGGACAACGCGCAAAAAACTTATATTTATAACGACGTCGCACCAACCGAAAGCATCTTGCATTTATCCGACAACACCACAGTCTTGCAAATCGGTGCTGACGAGGGCGAAGATATGGCTATTCACATTGGCGATATGCGTTCTGAAGCTCTGGGCGTTGACAAAGTGAACGTCATGAATCGTGACACGGCTTCGATGTCGATCTCGATAATTGACCGCGCGATTGACCAGGTCTCGCTACAAATGGCGAAATTAGGCTCAGCTCAGAACAGACTCGAACATCACTTGTTGAATCTCACAGCAGAAACAGAAGCTCTAACCGGTGCGGACAGCAGAATACGTGACACGGACATGGCGAAAGAAATTATGGAATTTACGAAAATGCAAATTCTCAGCCAAACGAACGCGTCAATGATGGCTCAAGCAAATCAGGTTCAGAATCAGATCTTGTATTTGTTCAGATAATTATTAATCATGGCATTAAGTCAAGAATTTATCACAGGGCTTGTTTTGGATTTTCAGGAAGCATTGCCCTGCAGAATTTCCAGAATCGAGGGTGGCGACACTTGGGCTGCCCTCAAACTTTCTGGTGACAGCTGGTTGTTATTATCCTGGGACGCGAAATCTTCAGGCTGTTGCATCGCGAATCAATCCGAAATTTCCGCTCTGAAAAATATCTCGCAAAATCATTCATCAATCATCGAAGCTCTCAAATCAAGATTCACAAAATCCGAAATTCTCGCAATCCGACAACTCAATCGCGACAGGTTAATCGAGTTCCAAATTCAGCGCAGAGTTTCAGCTGGTTTGGGCGTAAATTATTTCCTGATTCTTGAGGCAACGTCACCGACCGCGAATTTGCTAATCCTCGACGAATCTCACAAAATCGAAGAAGCCGTCAGACATTCAACGCCCGACCAAAATTCATTCCGAACGATTCTTCCCGGGCAGCTTTATAATACACCGCCAATTTTCAACGGAATAGAGCCAAATTCGATTCAAGCTCTCAATCTTAATTACGAAGACGTGTTAAATCTCAAAGGCATCGGCAGACCGCTCGCGAAATTAATACAAAATCATTGGGACGAATTACCGCCGGCGAAATGGCTCTCGAAAATATTATCGTCAACAGCTTCCAGAATTATCACGAAGAATAATTATCTCACACGCTTCGACTACGATTTTCCCGAAACACAAATTCTGAATCAAACTCCGATTCACGCAGCAAAATTCGCAGTCCTGAATCCTTTGCTGGAAAAATACCGCAGCAAAAAACTCAGCGAGATAGCAGCAAAACTCAAACGCGCCGTAAAATCACGTGAACGCCACAAAGACGGATTACTAAAACAGCTCAACGATTGCAAATCAGCAGAAATTTTCAGGCAAAAAGGTGAAGCAATCCTCGCAAATATTCACGCGATAAAACCCTACTCAACCGAAGCTACATTAACAGATTGGCAGGGCAATTTACTAAACATAGCACTCGATCCGAATCTCTCAGCTTCACGCAACGCCGAAAAATATTTCAGGAAATATCGCAAATCTCAAATCAACGCTTCTGCTCGTCAGGAAATCACGAAAAATCTCGAAGCAATCAATCTCGCAATAACTGAATTAAACGAACAACTGGAATTGCTGGCTTCACTCAAAAATCCAGACGAATTTCAGAAAGCTGCTGACGATTTATCCGAATGGCTTGCTCCTCAAAATTCTGAATCTGGATCAGGCTCTGCACGTAAAAGCAAATCTCGCGGCAAAAAATCCTCTCGCGAAATTCCTCCGCACTCAATCTTCGAGAAAAACGGCGTAACGATTCTTGTCGGGCTTTCCGCACGTGGCAATAGATTCGTAACGTTCAAGCAGGCTCATTCAGACGATATTTGGCTGCACGCTCACGAAGTACCCGGTGCTCACGTAATCATCAAGAATATTTCACGCGATGAACTCGAACATTCTCAGAACGAAATCCTCAAATTCGCAGCCTCACTCGCAGCTTCACACTCAACAGCAAAATCTGCAAATTCTGTCCTGGTCGATTACACCGAACGCAAATATGTTCGCTCTGTTCCGGGAACTATGGCTCTTGTGACTTATACGAATCCTGGAACGATTCGAATTTCGCCTTCCATGGAATATTAAATAATCTAACTCAGCTGCATCTTGTACAAATCCGCATACAAGCCGCCCGCTGCCATCAAATCTTCGTGTGTGCCTTCTTCGACAAAATTCCCGTCCTTCAAGACCAAAATTCGATCAGCTTCTCGAACCGTCGTCAATCTGTGAGCAATTATCAATGAAGTTCTGCCAGTCATAGCACGATCCAACGCCTTCTGAACCTGTCGCTCAACAGCCAAGTCCAACGATGAAGTTGCCTCGTCCAAAATCAATATCCCAGGGTCACGAATTATCGCGCGCGCAATCGCAATTCTCTGTCTCTGTCCGCCCGAAAGCGTAACGCCGCGTTCTCCTGTCAAAGTCTCGTATTTTTCCGGCAGCGATTCTATAAATTCCCGAATGTCAGCAATCTCACAAGCCTCGACTATTCGCGAAAAATCCACGTCCTCAAGTCCGTACGCAATGTTAAACGCCAACGTTCCCTTCATCAAGACGCATTCTTGAGGCACAATTCCGATTTGACGGCGCAAATTCTTGAGATTATATTCGCGAACGTCAATGCCGTCGATCAAAATTCTACCGCTGGATGCCTCGTAAAATCTTGGGATCAAATCTACAAGCGTACTTTTCCCCGAACCAGTCTGACCGACAATCGCGATTTTTTCCCCCGAACGAATCTTGAGATTAATATTTCGCAACACGTCCTGACCAGATTCGTAATAAAAACTCACGTTCTGAAACTCGATATTTCCGTGAATTTTTCGCGTGACAGATTCAGATTTGCTCTCAAGACTTTCACTTTCACTTTTATTTTCACTTTCAATCGGCACTTCCAACATTCCGAAAATTCTCTCTGCTGCTGCCAGTCCGTTCTGCAAAGTTCCCATTTGATTCATGACGCTGCGAATCGGCTGAACCATGAACGCAATATAGCCAATGAACGAAATTAATTCTCCAGGCGTTAATTTCCCGTCAATGACGCTCTGACCTCCGAACCAAAATACAACTGCAAGCGCGCATATCAAGAATACTTCGATAACTCCTGCCAAAATTCCCTGAATCGAAACCGAACGCAATAACGCACGATAATTTTCAAGATTGGCAATTCTGAATCGCTCGAGTTCTTCGTCCTCAGTAGCAAACGCACGCACAACACGTATCGCCGAGAATGCTTCCTGAGCAGTTGCCGCAATATCCGCCAAATGTTCCTGAACGCTGTGACCTGCACGCCGCAATTTCTTCGACGCGTAAGATAATAAATACGCAATCGCTGGCAATACAAGAATTATCAGGCACGTTAATCGCCAGTTGATATAAATTATGAACCCGAACATTCCAACGAACGTCATAAAATTAAAGCTCATGTCTATAAACGTTCCCGAAACCAGATTCTGCAAAACTGCAACGTCATTCGTAACACGGCTCATCAATTCTCCGACACGCGACGCGTAAATTTTCTTCAGGGACATTCGCTGCATGTGATCATAAAGCTCGATTCGCAAATCCATCACAACGCTTTGACCGGCTTCACTCATCAGGAATTTTTGCCAGTACGTCGTGAAAGCTTTTGCCGCGAAAATTATTATCAACGCAACACAAATCACGTTCAACATGAAAATATCTCGCGAGATCAGCACGTCATCAACAACAGTCTTAAATAGCCACGGTGGCAAAACGTTCAGTCCCGAAGACATCAGCATGAAAATTATCGCAAAAAATATTTTGAACTTGTACCGACTCGCACAAGCCAGTAATTTCAACGCAGGATTTTTTGTCATGATCTCAGTCTAGTTATTAATCGCAATATCACACAATCTAGAAGCCGCTCCAGATTCACCGGATAATTTCAGCAATTCAGCGCGGGTTTTCGCAAGTTTCTCAGGATTTGCCAACTCTTCAAGAATTTTTTTCACGACGAAATCACTCGAAACATCACCGTACGCCTCGTCCATAACTTTTTCGGGATACGAGATTCTATTCGGCAGCGCAATTACTCCGCCACGATTCTCAATCACACGCATCAGAACTTTACGCTTGATATTCTTGCCTAAAACCGGGATCGACGCAATCATTCCGCCCAATCCAGCAACCGGAATCACGTCGATGAATTTCTCCGGCGCAACTACAAGCGCAGGCAAGCCACAGTGCATTAATTCAAAATTATTCGTGCCTGGTTGAGTCAGAGCGTAATCAGAATTTTTCATCGCAGCATATGCTCCGGATTTAATCGGATTCAAATCAGCTTTTTTCCACGCAGAGAACTCGATTTCCGGCATAAAGTGCGAGAATAACGTTCGGATTCGAATATTCGGATTCGCTTTTGATAATTTGCGCTTGATCTCAGCCAGCCAATCCAACGCAGCTCCACGGATTTTTGGACGGCTTCCCGGCAAAAACAACAATCGCGGTGAATTTGCGTCTTCCTGCCAATCCCAGTTTATAAATTCTCTCGGAATATTATCCAGCTCCAGCGAATCTTTCACGAGATCACCGATTGCTTGAGCCTCGTTATGCGGCAGAAATTTCTCAGCTTGTGATTCATAAGCCGTGAGTATTTTCGCGTTCCTGATTTTGCGTTTGAAAGCACCGTACGTGTAACAGGTCAAATTCAGCCCCGTAGCTTGCGACAATTTCTCACCGAATGCAATATCTCCGCCGAGCTGAATTATCTTGTCCGTTTTCTCATTCGAAATATTTTTCCAAGTTGTAGCTGCATTTGACGGTCCCTCAAGTTTATCTACTCCCAACAATGACGCAGCCTCACGCTCATGTCCGGACGAAAATTGACACGGTAACAGCCACAGCGAAACAGAATGACCGCGTTTTCGCAGCTCAGTTATCACAGGACGCGCCCAACCCCATAATTCACCTGGTCCGTTCGTTAAAATGCTAATTCTCAAAAATAATTCCCCCAGAAAAAATCACGTTTCAAGAATATAATTTCGCATATAATTTTATAATAAAATCTGAACTTGGAGACTGATGTTATTGCGAATTTTGAATCTCAACAGAATGAACGATGCGTTATTCAAGCATATTTTCGCGAAAAATCCGGATATAACTCTGTCGCTGATAAATGCAGTTTTTGAATCACGCGGGACGGAGTTAATTTCCGAGATTGAATTTATCGATAGAGTTTTGGACGTTGACGAAGATGACGGCAAAGAATCGCGCTTAGATTTGCTGGGACGTTCACCTGATGGCACTGTTGTAAATCTGGAAATTCAGGTTGCTAATCAAGAATACATGGGACGACGTTCGCTTTATTACTGGTCCAGGCTTTATAATGACCTGAAGAGCGGCGAAGATTACACGGCACTGAAACGCACTGTTACTATTAATATTTTGGATTTCAACTTGTTCAACAAGAAAATTTATCCGGATTATCACAGCTGCTTTGGAATTTATGACGCAAAGACTGGCAATCAATTAACTACGGATTGTGAGCTGCACTTTCTGGAGTTGCCGAAATGGAAATTGAAATCAATCGAGGAGACCAATCGTCTCGAACGTTGGCTTTCATATTTTTCGAAGAAGACTAAACCTGAAGAATTGGAGGAAATTGCTATGATGGAACCGACTATTGAGAAAGCTTGTAACGCAGAAATTATTTTCACTCAGGACGAAATTAATCGCCGCATTTACGAGAAGCGCGAGAAATTTAAGCGTGACAGAATCGCTGAGCTTAACTATGCCGTAAATCGTGCCGTCGAACGTGCCGTCAAACGCACTGCAAAACGAACTGAAAAGCAGGATCGAGAAAAATATCTCAAACTTGAGGAAAATCGTGTCATCAACTGGTGCAAAAAAGGCAAGTCCTTGGAGGATATTCTGGATTTTTCATCACTTCCGCCTGAACGCGTCAAACAACTCTTCGCCGAAAATCATCCGTGAGCAACAAAAATCCTAACTTTAGGATTACGCTGAAGAATTGGAGGAAATTGCTATGATGGAACCGACTATTGAGAAAGCTTGTAACGCAGAAATTATTTTCACTCAGGACGAGATTAATCGCCGCATTTACGAGAAGCGCGAGAAATTTAAACGTGACAGAATCGCTGAGCTTAACTACGCCGTCAAACGTACTAAAAAGCGGGAACGCGAAAAATATCTCAAACTTGAGGAAAATCGTGTCATCAACTGGTGCAAAAAAGGCAAGTTCTTGGAGGATATTCTGGATTTCTCATCACTTCCGCCTGAACGTGTCAAACAACTCTTCGCCGAAAATCACCCGTGATACAAAAAAATCCTAACTCGAATACAACTTGGAGTGTGAATTTATTACGTGTACAGAAAATTATTTGAAAGTCTTCGTGAATACATAACACCTTCGATAAAAGCTCCCATATACGTCTCGTGCGAAGTCGTCATGGAATGTGTCATCCCGTTCGTCGTCGCTAAACTCGTGAATAATATTCGTGATGGCAGTTCGTTCGAAAATTTGCTGCTTTACGGCGCAATCTTGATAATCATGGCGTTCTTGTCGTTATTATTCGGGATTTTGGCGGGAAATGCGTGTTCAACAGCTTCGTGCGGCTTCGCGAAAAATTTGCGCAGTGATATGTTCCGGGCAATTCAGAATTTCTCGTTCGAAAATATCGACAAATTCTCAACAGCGTCTCTCGTTACAAGACTTACTACCGATGTGAACGACGTGCAGGAATCCTACATGATGATCGTCAGAACTGCAATTCGTGGCCCGTTGATGCTGATATTCTCGTTCGTTATGGCTCTGATTATGGGCGGGAAAATCGCTCTGATATTCCTGTTCGTGATACCCGTTATGTGTCTGGGATTATACGCAATCGCTCGCAAAGCAATGCCGATATTCAAAATATTATTCAAACGTTATGATAATTTTAACAATTCGATCCAGGAAAATATTTCAGCAATAAGGCTCGTCAAAGCTTTCGTCCGTGAAGATTACGAGAAACAGAAATTTTCACAAAGTTCGGGAGCATTGTGTGCGGATTTTACATCGGTCGAGAAAATCATCGCGCTGAATAATCCTCTGGCACAATTTTCGCTCTACACCGTTACGATATTCGTTTTATACTACGGAACTTACAAGATCATCACAAGTCATAATCTCGATCTAAACGTCGGGCAAATTTCGTCGCTGCTGACATACACAATGCAAATTCTTGGCAGCTTGATGCGTCTGTCAATGGTTCTTGTCATGATAAGTCTGGCGCGTGAATCTGCCGTGCGAATCGTCGAAGTCCTGAACGAAAAACCCGTCATAACAAATCCGCAAAATCCTTCACGAAATATTCAAAATGGCAGCGTAGAATTTGAAAACGTAAGCTTCAGTTATGAGCATAATTCCAAATTCGCGCTACAGGACGTAAACTTGCGAATCGAATCCGGCGAGACTATCGGAATTTTGGGTGGCACTGGCTCAGCGAAAACTACACTCGTACAGCTAATCCCAAGATTATATGATCCAGACAAAGGCTGCGTTCGAGTTTCGGGCGTTGACGTTAGAAATTATGACTTGAAAACTTTGCGCGATTCCGTTGCCGTAGTGTTGCAGAAAAACGAATTATTCTCCGGAACTGTGCGGGAAAATCTGCGTTTTGGAAATGACGGCGCGACTGAAGCCGAATTTGCCAGAGCTTGCGAAGTTGCGTGTGCTGACGAATTTATACAGAATTTGCCGCAGAAATATGACACTCGCATCGAACAAAACGGCAGAAATTTATCCGGCGGTCAGAAACAAAGATTATGTTTGGCTCGGGCACTGCTGAAAAATCCGAAGATATTAATCCTCGACGACTCAACCAGCGCAGTAGATACTCAGACTGATTCGAAAATACGTTCAGGTCTGCGGAAATTTCTACCGGACGCTACGAAAATAATAATCGCTCAGAGAATTTTGTCGGTCAAAGACGCTGACAGGATTATAATAATGGAAGGAGGCAAAATTCAGGGCATCGGTACTCACGAAGAATTGCTAAAGAATAACAGGATTTACGGCGAAATTTATTCGTCACAAAATCGAGAGGAGAGTGAATAATCATGCGTAAAAATTTGAGAATTTGTGCGTTGATAATAATTGCAATAACTTTCAGTGCAAATGTTGCTGCTGCAGGTTGGCTCGAAGATTGCGGAGAATTTTTCGGGAACTGTTGGGACAGCATCGTGGAATTTTTCAGCTCAGATAGCTCCGAGATTAACAGCGAATCCGGGAAGCCTCTGCCAAAAAATATCGCGTCAAAATGGGATTCTCTGACTTCGGATTTGACCAAAGCACTTGCGTTACGCGATAATCAGGAAAATTTGCCGGATCACGCCTGGTTCGGTGAGGACAAAATCTCAAACGCTGCGAAAATTAACGAGTTACTCGACGTTGCTCTGAAAATTCTGGTGCAGGCTGAAGCTGAGAACGTTCGACAAGACGCAGCAAACCTGAAAAAACGCATCGCAAATGACAAAGCCAGACTCGACGAAATACGCAACAGGAAAATTTCCGCTCCGGAGAAATCATACTTGCCCTGGGAAATGACGCGCGCAAAAGCCGACAAAGAAATTGCAGAGTTAAATCGCGATATTCAGGAAGCAGAGAACGCTTTGAACTCGATAAATTCCAGACTAACCGAAGCTTTGAGAAAAATCGGTCTTGAACTCGAACAGAATCAGGTCGATATTCTGCTGAACTCCGTGACGGGCGATGACTTGCTACAGAACGCGATAATTTTTGCGAACGTGAAATCCGTCGTCGAAAAACTCGAGGAACTTTCAAAAAATGAGAGCAATACTTTCGACATAACACGACGCTACACCGGAATGTATCTGATCCTGAACGATTTGCTGATTCACACTCAGGAAGCTTTGTTGCAGAAAATCGACAACGAATACAAACCCGGGCTTGAGCTAATAATTCAGGAAGCTTTGACACTGCAGCGCGATGCTACGAACAAGAGCCGTCAGAGAATCTACACGTCAACTCAGCGGCAATTATTCGAGAAGAACGCGGACTCAAATGCTACGACGATTCGGGTTGCGAAATTGTACCAGACGTTGCTAAATGCTCAGCGAAACAGAATTTTCGAGAGTGTGAGGGCTTTGCGGAAAAATCGCGACTTGGCTGAGAACACGTACAGAACTGTCAAAAGTTCCGGAGAGTTGCGAAGTTTGATTCACTCGGGGCTTGTATTATTCGACACGATTGACGCGCTGTCAATGCCAGAGTTAAAACCATTCGAGAGCGACATAATCAAACTCGAATTTGAAGAAATTAACAGACGATTACTCAAGAAGTGAGCCCTTCAAGGGGTTCATTTTTTTGCAGCAAGAATTTCTTGACGAGATTTTTTTTCACGCCGAATTTCCCAGAGAGCAACTCAGCAATATTCTTCACACTCTCGCCATCACGCAGCAAATTTTCCGCCTCAGATTGCCACGAATCATCAGGATTATCAAGATTATTTTTACAGCCATCGACTACAAGAACAAATTCACCCTTCAGACCTTCAGCAAGTCTCGACAAAATCTCCGAAAAATTCCCACGAATAGCTTCCTGATGCAACTTGCTAATCTCGCGGACTAACGCACACGAACGCTCACCGAAAATCTCGCGCATTTCCGAAATCTGCTTCTCGGCTTTGTGCGGCGAAACGTAAAAACACAGCGTAATTTCCAGAGCCTTCACACTCTCGAATAATCTCACACGCTCCGAAAATTTCTCCGGCGGAAATCCCAAAAATACAAACGGCTGCGGACTCAATCCCGAAAGCAATATCCCAGGAATCAACGCTGATGCACCCGGCAAAACGTCAACGTCGAGATTCTCTTCAAGCGCACGCTTCAGCAAAATCCAACCAGGGTCAGAAATCCCAGGTGTTCCAGCGTCAGAAATCACGCAAATGTTTTTCCCGGAACGCAACTCTTGCAAAAGTGTTTCGACTTTCAGATTCTCGTTATGCAAGTGAAATGACACAAGCTTCGTGTGAATATTATATTTATCCAGCAAAATTCGTGACGTTCGCGTATCCTCGCAAGCTATCAAATCCGATTCGCGCAAAATTCTCAAGGCTCGCAGCGTAATATCTTCGAGATTCCCGATCGGTGTTGGAATTAACGTCAGCATTTATTCCCGAACAAGATCTATAATCGTAACTTCAGGCGGCGTGAATAATCTCATCGGCACAGCGTTGAATCCTGCACCGTTGCTCACGTAAACATAGCTGCCATTCTCGAACGAAAGCCCCTGCACGCTATCATACTCGCGATTCTTAAAATATCCGAGTGGGAAAAATTGTCCTCCGTGCGTGTGTCCGGAAATCTGCAGATCGAATTTGCCGTCTTGATCATAAAGCAAACCTGGTCTGTGCTTCATCAACAAAACGAATTTCCCAGCGTCGTCATCATGCGCAAGCCCTCGCAGCCAACCCGACGGTTTATCATCAACGCCAATTATCACGAGCCAATCCGAAATTTCTCGCCGTTCATCGATTAACAAATCCAGTCCGCAATCGTTCGAAATTATTTTGTTAATATCCTGCCGCTTGTCATTCTTGCGATCAAATAAATAATATTCGTGATTACCGTGAACAGCAAACGCACCGATTTTTTTCCGCGCACGTTCTGAAGCTTTGCGAATTTCTGACAGCTCGTAATTCCTGAAAGACATGTCACCGTCAAGAATATCCCCAACCGTTGCGAAAATATCCGGGTCTGAATCATTAACGATTTTCATAACGCGATCGAAATGCCAGCGTGTCGAAACTCCGCCGATGTGTAAATCCGTCAAAAACGTAATTCGCACACGCTCAAGATTCGCCGGTAATTTGTCAGTCTTAATCACGACATGTCTTGGCTGCACGAGATACGCTTCACTCAGACACCAGAAAACCCCGATTAACGTGAGAATTATTGCTGCGAAAACTTTTGCTTGATTAAATCGCTTAGGATTAGAGAATCGATCAATCACGAGAAACGCAAAGAATCCCAGAATCGTAATTATCACCCAAGTGAAACTCAACGCAAACGCTATCTCGAAAAATCGCCCGGAAATCAAATCCGAATACTTCAGCGCATCACTCGCAAGAAATATTAATGCGCAGAAAATCCCCCACGCGATGAAAATATTTCTCGAGAGATTCGAAACGCGAGCTTCACGCAATTTCCTGTAAATGTAATACTGTGTAAAAAACGAGATTATTATAAACATGCCAAGATTATATCGCACCGTCTAATTTATACGCATCAAGAACTTCAGGCGTGTATTTTCCGTCAGCGCCATACACGAACAGCGGCGGCAGAATTATCACGCCATCTCCGGCATCTTTGATAAATTCAGCGAGAAAAATATTCGCGTTCCTGTCCAGTTTCGGGTGAACAAATCTCAAGCGTTTGAGAATTATTCTGCGTGATGTCATGGCTTGGACAAATTCAGGCAATCTCGCAGCGTTAAAAACCGTGAATAATCTTCCGCGCGATTTAAGCAATCTTGAGGCAGCGTCGGCAATGTCAACAGGTGAACACGTGCTGTCAATTCTCGCAGTCGTAACGGATTCGTGTTTGCTGGTTCGTGAACGTGCGATTGTCTCATACGGCGGGTTTATAACGATTGCGTCAAAACATGTGTTCATGAAAATATTTCTGTCGCGAATATCCCCGTGAAAAAATTTTACGCGTTCGGACAAATTATTCTCGGAATTTGCGTTCGCTTCGAGATTCTGATTAGCAAGCTGCACGAGTTCCTGCTGAATATCAAGACCTGTAATCCGGAATTTTCCGCCGAATTTCATAGCCAGTATCAGCGAAATCGCTCCGGATGCACAGCCGATTTCAAGAAAATGCGAATTGTTCGAGTGAATTTTCACCCACGCAGCAAGCAATATCGTGTCAAGATTAACCCTCGGGGAATCAAAAGCCTGTTTCAGAATCAATTTTCCGCGCAGAATTTCGTCCTGTGAAAAATTCATGCTATTTATAATTCTCAGGATTGATCCCGATTGTTTGCGATAATCCCGGCTCAATCATCGTAACGCCGTAAATCAAATCTGCACGTTCCATAGTTGCGCGTCGATGCGTCATTGCGATAATCTGGATCGAATCCGAATATTCGTGTGCAAGTTCCGAAAATCTTAGCAAGTTATACTCGTCCAAAGCTGCGTCAACTTCATCGAGTACAGCCAGTGGAGTTCCGGCAATTTCCAACGTTGCGAAAATCTGCGCGATTGCCGTTAATGATTGCTCACCGCCGGAAAGCTGCGACAAATTCTGAAGCTTTTTTCCCGGAGGACGTGCGAAAATTTCCACGCCGCGTTCCCAAATATCCTCGCCGTCCTGAAGCTGTAATCTCGCCTCACCACCGCCGAATAATCGCTGGAATAATGCGTTGAATCTCGCATCGATTTTGCGCATTGAATTTGTGAAAGTAATCTCGACTTGGCGATCCGTTTCCTGAATCAAATCGCGTAATTCGTTCGCAGCATTTTCAACGTCGCTTAACTGGTCAGTCAGAAAATCAACACGTTCGGTCAATGACTGGTCTTCGGATAATGCCCCGAGATTATATTTGCCGAGTGATTTCAATTCGCGTTCGAGTTTGCGTAACGATGACGTTAATTCGCGCCCGCCCTCGACTTCACGCGCAGATTTTTTATTATACGGGTATTTCTCGTCCCAAAGTTCGATTAACTGGGAAATTTCGCTCTGAACATGTGAGATTTTCGTCTCAAATTGCGACAATTCGAGTTCACACGCATTGAGCTTTCTTCGGGAGCGTTCGAGTTTTGAGTTCAGCTTTGATAATTTGCGGCGTGCCATCAGAAATTCCTGTTCATGTTTGCGTATTTCGGATTTGATTTTGAGTTCGGATTTGTAATTCGCGAGTTTCTCCTGAGCCAGTAATCGCAGAAATTCACGATTATCACGTTCCTGAGCAATTCCGGATTCGAGTTCGGCTTCGAGATTAGAAATCTTACCCGATGAATTTGCAAAATCGTTCTGAGCGCGTGTCAGCAAATTATGATTCACATTCAGGCGTTCGTTCAGGAATTTTATCGCGTTCTTGATTTCCGTGAAATCCGAGTCCTGAACTTCCTGAATATTCTTGAGCGATTCAAGTTCCTGTTCGAGCGAGTCCAGAATTTCGTGTGATTTTTCGAGGCGAGAATTACTCGTGATTTTTTGTCTCTCAGCCGTGAGTTTGTCGTTCTGAAGGCGTTTGAGCTGATTCAAGATTGCGTTCAGATTTCGCTGTGATGCATTAATTTGCGACTTGAGATTTTCGAGTTCGGTCTGTGAAGCGTTGAGATTATTGCGTAATTCGTGTTCGGATTGCAGGTTAGACTCCAGATTTGCTTCGAGAGATTCCTGTTGGAGTTCGAGATGCGTAATCTGAGAATTTATGCGTTCGAGTTTCTGACGCGCGACGATTACGCCGGATTTTTGCCGGGAGAATCCTCCGCTGACAGTCCCTGCCGGTGCAAAAACTTCGCCTTCAAGTGTCACAATCGGGAATTTTGCGCCTTGCCTGACCAAATCCGAAGCAGTTTCGTAATTCTCGACGATTAGCAAATCACCCATTATGTGCGCGATTGCGTTTTCCCAGTGAGAATTTTTCTCAAGCAGATCCATCGCCCAACCAGTTACGCCGTTGAATGGCAGCCTGAATCTGAAATCTCTGTCTCTAGGTCTGCAGCGTTCGAGCGACAAATACGTCACACGCCCTGCACGATTATTCTTGAGAAAGTTTATGCCCTCCTGAGCTTCTTCGAGAGTGTTCACGAACAGCCAGAATTGACGCGCTCCAAGAAATGACTCGACAGCAAAAGCAATTTCCGGAGATTTACACGTGAAAGTTTCTGCCGCAATTATTGGCTTCGAGTTTATGAGATTTTTCTCGGACGCAGCTAATAACACACGAACTGATTCCGGATAAATTCCCGAGTAAAAATTCATGTCGGATTCCGCACGTAATTTCTGAATCTGAGAATTTGTCCCGGAGATTTGCTGCTTGAGTTCCTGAATTTCGCGGGTTTTGGCTCTGAGTTCTTCGGAAATTTTCGCGCATTTTGTTTCGAGTTGGGATTTTTCGGCGTTGAGATTTTCTAGATCTTGGGATTTTTGAGCGTATTCTGAATTTACGAGTTCGCTTTCGAGATTATTATTTTCGATTGCAAAATCAAGAGCTTTGATCTCGGATTCAAGCCTTGAGCGTGAAATTTTTGTCTTGGAAATTTCGTCGATTACGTATTCGCGCCGGGATAATTTCTGCTGGATTTCGAGTTTCTGCTGATTTGATATATTCTCGCGTTCTTGCAAAATATTTTTCTGAGATGCTAGTTCGTTTTCCAGCTGGGTTTTCTCAAGATTCAGGCGTTCGAGTTCGTGCTGAGATTCTGAGACTTGAGATTGCAAATTCTGGATTTCGTTCTGAAGCGCCGGACGTTTGCGCAGGATTTCGCGTAAATTTGTCGATGTTTGGAAAGCTTTTCGCTGGATATTATTTTTTCGCGCGGAAATTTCGTCGAGTGAGGCTTTGTTCCGGTTGAAGGCTTCGTCACTTGCGAGATTTTGCTCGAAATTATTCTCGGATTTGAGCCAGAGATTCGTCCAGAAATTCGCGTGATCAAGTTTAGTAGTCAGGACGTGTTTTTGCACTTCGAGATTTGCCTGCTCCTGTTCGAGAGAATGCCGCTTGAAAAAGTAAAAATCACGTCTCAATCCGTCGAGTTCATCGATTATGCCCTGAGCCTGAACTGCGATCTCAACTTCCGGGGCGATAACTGCGCGTCGAGCTTCGAGTTCTGAGATAAGCGTCTTAATCCGGATTGCTTCGTTCTGAGAATTTTCGAGCTTTTCGAGTGAGCTGTTTCTGCGTTCTCTATATCTTTCGATGCCGAATAACGCGTCTAATTGTCTGCGGCGTTCTTTGGGCTTTTGATTAATCGTCTGGGAAATTTCGCCCTGACCGATCAGCGCAAAACCACCGCCCCCGAGTGAAAATTCGGATTTAACAGCAGCCAAGTCTTGCAGCAAAATTCTCTTGTTGTTGAGATACAGAAGCGAGCCGTTTTCCTGAGAATAAACTCGCCGTAAAATTGCGGATTTTCCAGCGTCATCGTCCGTGAGTTTGAGAATTACTTCTGAATCTTTCGCCGGAACAACTGACGCACTGCCCTGAAATAACAAATCGCTCTGTTTCGTGATTCGCAGACCAGACAGCGCGCCTTCGCCGAGAATCCATTTCAACGCATCGAGAATATTGCTTTTGCCGCTGCCGTTTGGACCGACGATTGCAGTGAATTTTGGGCTGAAATCGAACTCGCAAAACTTCCCGAAACTCTTGAAGCCACGTAATTTGAGATATTCTACAGCCAAGAGCCTGCTCCGTTATTTCCCAGTGTAAATATACTTGCTGATTTTTGACGCAGCCTTCTGGAAATTCTCGCGCAAAAGTTCGGACGGCACAAATGAGAGACCATTTTTCTCGTTGATAATCTCCGAACCAAAAGTTAATCCGAAAAATCTGTTGAAATCCAAAGCGCGTTTGTTCTGGCTCAGAATGAATCCGTGAACTTTTTGCAAACTCAGCTCTTCAAACGCGAATTTGTGTAACAACAGAAACGCCTCAAGATTTGCCATCGGGTTCTCACTTTTTATTATCAATCGTCCGGTTTCAGCGTCACGTTTCTCAAAGTCTATGTCATATACGCTGATTGTTCCGATTCTTTCACCGGTGGATTTTTCGATAACAACGAAGAAGTAATCGTTATCTTTCTGCATTTGGCGAGTGAGCCAGGCTTTCTGAGTTTCGAGTGTGCCTTCAAACGGCGGGAAACATTTGCGAATTTCCGGGTCAAGCCTTATCGAGAGCGTAAATTCTGCGTCATCCAAAGTTGCAGAGCGTAAATCAACATAGCGTCCCGAAATAATTTTTTCGTAAATCATAATTAATTACTTGCGATTAACGAACTTGATTATCACGTCGCATATTCTATTCACGTCATCGAACGTCAAATACATGTGCATCGGCAGTGACAAAACGTGATCGCTGACGTAATCAGCATACGGGCACGTTCCGCGCGCATAATCGTACATTCTATAGTTTATATTGCTGATGTAATGCACACCCGGGGAAATTCCCGCGGCGTTGAGAGTCGTTAATAATTCGTCGCGATTTTCAATCATAATCTGGAACAAATGATGCGACGATTCGCAGCCTTCTTCGATTCGTACGAGCTTGATTTTGTCCGGATATTTCGAAAGTTTGTCCGTGTACCATTTTGCTAACTGGCGTCTATAGGCGTTGTCACGGTCGAGATATTTAAGTTGCACGAGTGCTATCGATGCCATGACTGAATTTCCGTGAGCTTTTTCACCGACGTATTCGCAATCGTATTTCCATTTGTAATTTCCGGAGTCAGCGCTGCGTGCGTAAGTGTCTTTGTTAATTCCGAGCCAGGCTTTTTTCCGGACGATTTCATCGAGTTTGCCGCTCTTGAAGCATATCATGCCGCTGTCAGCCGTCGGTAAATTTTTCACAGCCTGATACGAATAGATTATGACTTCAGCTTCGTGCCCTGGGATTTCGCCGTTGTAGCGAGTGCCGGACATGTGAGCTGCGTCGAGTATGAGCTTGAGATTATTTTCCTCGCAAATTTTCACGATCTCGTAATAATGTCCCATGTTGCCGCCAATTCCAACGTACATAACTGCGCGAGTTCTGTCTGTGATGTGAGCTTTGACTGATTCCGGCGTCATGCACATCGTGTCATCAACGTCAGCGAAAACTGGTTTCAAATGCGATTTCAGTATAGCGTGATTAGTTGACACGAACGTTATCGGAGTTGTGATAATTTCGTCGTCATCGTTCCAGCGATACTCGTTTTTGAGAATATCTACTGCCATGTACAAACCCTCGGTTGAAGAGTTCAAGTAATGCGCGTAGGGTAAACCGGTGTAGGCTTTCCATGCTTCCTCGAATTTCACGGTTTTGAAGCCAAGACCAGTCCAGCCGACTTCGAGACATTCGCGAATTTCCGCCAGACATTCTTCGACTTCATATTTAGCTTTGAAAAGTTGTATTGACATTTCTAATTAATACGCCTCGTTTTATAAAGATATATTATTATATTACACGATTTTCCCGAGAATTTCGCCAATATCCTGCACAAAAACTCTCTCGTAATTATTCAGGCAATTTTCGCTGATTCGTTCTAAATCCGAGCTTGTGAGTTGCAGCAATTTTTCGGCGAGTTCGTCTGGATCGTTTGCGTTGAACCCGAAATTATATCTTGCGATCAAGTCGTGAATTTCCCCGAGTGACGTGCTGATTAGCGGCAGACCTGCTCGAACGTAATCTATAGCTTTTAGCGGCATGTCTGATCCGATTGATGGTCTTGGAATGCTGAGTCCGAAATCGCATTGTGAGAGAATTTCGCGTTTTGTTTCATCGTCGTAAATTATCCCGTGTTTGAAAATTTCTACGCCTTCAGGTTCAAGGCTTGTGATCAGATTTTCGAGATTAACGCCTTCACCGATTATGTGTAACTTGAGCTTGCGATTCTGAGATAACTTGCCGTCACGCGCAAAAAATTTCTTCGCAAATTCCAGATCCGTTATGAAATTCACGTTGCCTAAATAGCAAAAAGACATTTCACTCGCAATTTTCGAGAAATTGTATTTTGGCAGGGATTCGGCTTCGAGAGGTTTCCGGGCTGGATGCAGCACTTGAGAGAGATTTTCCGGGAATTTCTCGCGCAGATTTTTCAGAGCGATATTCGACGGTGTTAATATCAAATCCGCATCGGGTAAATTCTTGTCGCGCAAATTTCGCCAGATATTCAGGAACGGCTTTATGAGGGCGTAACGTTTGCCTTTCTTGAACGGGAAACTTTCCGGCCACGCGTCCCAGTAATCGAATATGATTTTTGCACCGAACTTGCGTTTGTACTTAGCGACCTCGTGAACCAACATATTCGGCGGAAACATGCAATAGATAATTTCGGGTTTGAACTCGCACAGCATTTTGTAGACTTTTCGCGCGAACACGTAATGTGAATATAATCTCTTCGGGGACAGATTGCTTTGATACGCCGGAACGTGAATTTTCACAACGTCAATATCCGGCGGATTCTCATCAAGAATATATTTCTTGTTTATGTGTGAGAAATCCTGAATCATGTATTTGACCGTGTAATTCTTGCGCTTGAAATACCCGGTGAATTTGTAAATGTGGTTGTAATAGCTATTGAAACATGATATACAAGCAACTCTCATGAAAAATTCTCCTTGTCAAATAATTCGGCTAAATCCTCGGCTTCGAGACCGTCTCTAATTCCGAAACGCGTCAGAACGAAATCATATTTTGTCGGATCTTCGGGACAGATTTTTGCGAAAGTTTGCGTGATCTCGATTGCAGCTTTCAAGTCAGCCGTTTTGCGCCGAGTGAATCCCAGTTTGAGCGAAATATTATGCATGTGCGTATCGACTGGAACGAGCAATTTCGCCGGAGAAATTATTTCCCAACCGCCCGGGTCAACGTCATCGTGTCGAACGAGCCACTTCAGAAACAGGAACAATCTTTTGCACGCGCTGCCATCTCTGGGAGCTGTGATTAACGGGAACGAGCCTGCTTTACGATTCTGGTTCAGAAAATCCGAGAAAAGATTCAAAGCCTCAAGTAAATTATCACCGGTTTGCAGCAAATTTTCCCGCAGCAGCTTTTCGATTGAGCCGTAATTTTTCAGAGCTTGTGTAATATTCGCGAGCAAATTGTTCACGTCATATGAATCCGTGAATCTGTGTTTGAAATTTTCGGGAATGATTTTGTGATTGTGATTTTGCAGCAAGAATTTTGCCGGTTCAGTTCCAAGTTTTGACAGCACGAACTCGACATTACGCATAATCATCGCGACGCGCCCGTAAGCCAACGACGACGCAATCAACGCAGCAATTTCGACATCCTGAATGCGCCATACGTGTAATACAAGCCCTCAAGAAACGCGTGTAATTTCGAAAGTCTCTCAGTATTTTCCATTGTCATAAAACTAAAAATCCCACTCACAAATGTAAAAACTCTCTGTTAAATTACCCGATCTGAAAGACCATGCTCCAAAATCGTTCATGAAGCCATTGATATCGATTCGGAGATTCGCATTACTCGCAATAACATCATTCGCGCCCAAGTTTGAGTATTCCCATTTTTCACCAGTCACCCAAAAGCACTCTCTCTTGCCGTTAGTATAGCCGCCGATCCAATAGCCGTAAAATAAGTAGTCGAAAGGTGTTCGCTTTGTTCGCAGAAAATTCTTCACGATGAAGTCCTGCGTTGCCTGTGAAGTTATCGTCGCAAGATGTCCGCCTTTCTCTTCGCATCTCTGACGTGCAAGATCCCAAGTAATATATAATTCCTCGAAAGCTTTGTAATGATGACCGTTAAATTCTTTCGCCCCAGCCGTCAGTGAGCTTGTGATTTTTTCGAGCTGATTTTTGCGCGTGTGATTTTCCTGCTGCAAATCATCGAGTTTTTTCTCAAGTTCAGATTTCTCGGATTTCAACGCATCGATCTGCGACTTAAGATTCGCGGTGTCACTTTCAAGATTCCGGACATTTTCGCGCAATTCGTCACACGTCTTCAAAGCGTCGGCTAAATTTTTCTCTGCAAGTTCTTTTTCCTGCTGCAAATCATCGAGTTTTTTCTCAAGTTCAGATTTCCCGGATTTCAACGCATCAATCTGCGAGTTAAGATTCGCAACGTCACTTTCGAGCTTCCGAACATTTTCGCGCAATTCGTCACACGTCTTCAAAGCTTCCGCCAAATTTTTCTCTGCAAGTTCTTTTTCCTGCTGCAAATCTTTGACTTTATTGTTCTTGCGATTTATCAGGAACAACGCAGCAAGTGAAATCGCTCCGGACAATGCCAGGCTCAAGAATAACGCGATGTAGAATTGACCAACAAAATTTGTCACAGCAAGCGCAACTAAGCCTATCAAACCAAACGACAGAAACGCAGCCATGCAAAATTGCAAAACGATTCGCAACGGCTTGTAAAACCGGTTAATGTGTCGTGAGTAAAGGACAAGTACACAACCTGCAATCACACAAATTACGATTAATCCGAAAAGACTGTTCAACGTCTCAACTTTGTCAATCACCTGATACAAACTGTTCAAAGATTCCATTGGCAAAAATTTCCTCTCAATCCCAGAATTATTCTCACAGTTTAGCATAATTGCACATGAAAAAATCTCTCCGGCGCAATTTCCAGAGAGATTCTCAGTTCCAAAATTATTTGCAATTTCTATCGAGCTGCGAGTTCCTTGTCAATCATGTAGACGCTGTGTTTGTCCTCGCCCAGAAATTCGAATTTCGCAACGATGCTGCCGGTGTTGTCTTCTTCTTCGAGCTGCTCATCAACGTACCATTTCAGCATTGATTGCGTGGCGTAATCTTTCTCAGCGATTGCCATGTCAACAAGCTTGTAAATTCTCGACGTGACGTATTGTTCATGTCTGTAAGCTTCCCGGAAAACTTCGACTGCACTTGGGTAAGCTTCTTTGGGTTTAGCAATCTCCGGAATTATCACACGTGCACCGCGTTCATAAAGATACTTGATGAAACGTTCAGCGTGTTCGACTTCCTCTTTGTATTGCTTGTTCATCCAGTGCGCCATGCCTGAGAGACCGGAATTTTCGAGATACGCCGACATCGCCAGGTAAATATACGCCGAATCAAATTCTGCTTTAATCTGATCGTTAATTGCTGCGACCATTGAATCCGAAATTTTCATGACTACTTCACTTCAGCTTTCCAAAGTCCATGTTTGTTGCAAAATTCGCGCATTGTTGCACCTGGTTTTGCGCAGGCAAATTCTGCTTCCGGAGCTTCACCGGGCTTCAGGAATTTTCTGCAAACTTTGTTGCCGTTGATGACCTCGACCCACTCGATAAAGTGATCGTCCTGCATTGGGTGAGCGACGCTGCCGACTTTGACTTTCCCGCCGTCGAAAACTGGAACGTGTTTTTCCTGAGCTGCATCGGTTGTATTTTCCCTGAGCTGCTTCATTGGCTCGCCGCAACAAGTCAACTCACCGCCGCCGACGTGCATGACTTCGACGATATTGCCACATTTTGCGCATTTGAAAACATTGAGTTTTTCCATAATTAATAATCCCCCTCTGATTTGAAATTCGTTAAATTTCCCAAAATATTTCCAACGCGTTTATAATATACCAAAAGACTTTTTCGCGACACAACGAAAATACGCAAAATTATGAATCACAACGGGGAGTGAAATTACGAATGCGAATCGCGCGTCATAAATCAAAAGCTTATATCTTGGCTGAAATTCTAATCGGCTCAGTTTTGCAGGCAGCGTTCATAGTGTCATTGGCTGCTGGGGTGTATTGGCTGTCGATGTTCTCAGTTCGAGCACATTACTTGTTACTCGCGCGTGAAAAGGGCGAAAGAATCGTCGCACACATCGATAACCGAATCAAAACTTGCGGCTACGGACTCTGGAAAAGTCTGGAGAAGGGGAATTTGGCGGCAGCTTTGGCGGGGACAAACTCGAACACAGATCTTCCGATCAGAATACATGGCTTAACTATCGAAACTTCGCCTTTGATATCTAACGACGTGATGATATGTGGTTTGAGTTTCTCGATTCTTTACGCGAAACCAACTGGAATATTCATAAGCTCGAAAGACAATAAACCCCACGAATTGACCATCGGAGAGGATACTTACCTTCCCTACAAGATGATAAACTATGGTAATGACGATGAAGCCCTGAAAAAAATACAAAACAATGGTGATTTAACTGGACAGGAAGCCAAAATTTCAGAAGGAAAGCAAATGCTTCAATCACGGGCAGTTATTTCAAGCGTAGGAGTACCATTGAAACTTCGTAACTTCACAACAACTGGTAATAGACCAGTCAATTTACAGCTGATTGCTGGTTCCCCGGTGATGATCCCAGCAATAGCAGAGTTAATGTCTCTTCACGATGAAGCTTTTTACTTCGCTGGAACTAATTTCTGTTACAAAATTATGAACGAAAAGATAAAAAACGATTACAGCCAAAATTACAGCACAGAACGTCCCTACGTGAGCGATATTTTGCGAATCTTCTGCGAATATCACAAGAAAGAGAAAATTTTCAACTTGTATATACTTTCGAGTGGTGGCAAGCGTCCGGCAGTCTTGGAAGCTCAGGAAAGACCGACTAACTGGTCAAAACATGACACAGAATTTGAGAATTTGTGGAGTAATAATGGCGACAACTCTTTCAACAGAAATATTTGCTACGTTACGCGCGCGTCGTGGAAATTGCACAATATTCCGTAAAAATTAGCTCAGGATTTCTTCAGGAGCAACGGTGCGAGTGCTTCGTCGATGTGACTTACGCGAATAATTTTCTCGAATGCAAATGAGCGTTCGTTATCAATTTTCTCTTTTGAGCTGATTATGACCGAACTGAATCCCAAACGCTCAGCTTCACGCAATCTCAGGGAAATTCTCGTGACGGGGCGAACTTCTCCGGCTAAGCCAACTTCCCCGAGCCAACACGTCCCAGAAATTAACGGCACATTCTTCAACGCAGAAGCAATCGCAGCACACGCAGGCAAATCCGCCGATGGGTCATGTACCGAAAATCCGCCAGCAACGTTTATGTATAAATCATGATTATTCGTCGAAATTCCGCAACGCCTGTCAACTACCGCCGTCAAAAGTTGGAATCTGTTCAGGTCAATTCCGCGCGAAGTTCGTCTCGGATATGGGAAAACTGTTCGAGCTGCTAACGTTTGAATTTCTGCTGCTAACGGTGTGTTGCCTTCGAGAGCAATCGTCATCGCAACTCCTGAAACTGCTGCATCATCACGATTCCAGTATAATCCGCTCTTGTCCTTAACCGGAATTAATCCAGACTCACGCATTTCGAAAATTCCGAGTTCATCTGTACTGCCGTAACGATTTTTCACAGCTCTGAGCATTCTGTACGATGAATAACCCTCGCCAGAAAAACTCAAGACCGTATCGACCATGTGTTCGAGTAACATTGGACCAGCAATTTTGCCATCTTTCGTTATATGTCCGATCATTACAGCCGGAATATTTTTCTCGCGCGCAACGTCAATCACACGCTGAGCAACCGCCCGAACCTGATTAGGTGTTCCGTGCCAGCCCGAGTCCTCATTCGCATTCATCGCCTGAACGCTATCCAAAACGAAAAACACAAATTCCCGTTCGTAAATATTATTCAGCGCAGATTCCAGATCCGAGCCCGAACATAAGTACAAATTCTCCGACAAAATCCCCGTTCGAGATGCGCGTAACGCAACCTGAGCGTCAGATTCTTCGCCTGAAATGTACAGCACCGGAGCATTCCTGATTCTCGCGACACTTCCCGCAGCCTGCAACAATAACGTAGACTTGCCGATGCCTGGTTGACCGCCGATTAAGACAACTCCACCCGGAACAAGTCCGCCACCAAGAACGCGATCAAACTCGCCAATGCCAGTCGAAATTCTAGCCGGAGCCTTCACGTTTAGCGCGCTGATCACAGTTGTGCTTGAATTATTTACGCGCCGGAAACTTTGTGTAGGTTCATTGACGAGTTCGAGACTTCCCCACGCACCACACGAGGGACATTTGCCGGTCTTAGTTGTCGTCACAAAGCCGCATTCGTTGCAGGAATATTTATAAACTGTTTTTGTTGGCATAATAGCTCCATCAGGTTATATTTTATTTTCTATTAATTTTCGCCATCGTAAATCACCGTAAATTCTTTAATTTGTTCGGGAGACATTCCAAAATCCGCGTTCTTCACCCATAACAATTCCTCGTTTTTCACCTATAGCAATTCCGCGTTCTTCACCTATAGCAATTCCCTGTTCAATTCCTCGTTCTTCAGCATCCTGCAAAAAACTTCTAATTTTCGCCATCGTAAATCACCGTAAATTCTTTAATTTGTTCGGGAGACATTCCAAAAGAACGCACAAGTTTCATAAGCTCTTCACGTTTACGCTCGTTTTCTGCTTTATTTCGGGCTGCTTCCTGCGCAATTCCCATAGCAATTCCGCGTCCGCGTTCTTCACCCATAACAATTCCTCGTTTTTCACCTATAGCAATTCCGCGTTCTTCACCTATAGCAATTCCCTGTTCAATTCCTCGTTCTTCAGCGTCCTGCAAAAAACTTCTGATCATGATTTTCTCCTCACCTTTCTCTCTCAATTTTTCCAACTTTTTCTGAGCATCTTCAAATCGTCTATCTCCCGTGAAAATTTCCATTAGCTTCAACATTTCATCAATGTGTTCAACCGCGCTTTCCTCGGGAACGTAATCCTTATTCGCACGGACTTGTCGCAGGTAATCAACAACGAAACGAAAATCACTCTTGAAATACGCTGCTTCTTCGTCTGTCAGCCAAGCTAGTTCAAGTACGTTCACTTTGCAATTATTCACATGTTCGCGAAATTCTTCGGGCACGTTCAATCGCGAAAATAAATCAAGCGGTGCAGTCCATCTCGTGTCAGTTCCGTAATACAACACGATCGTGATCACAAAATATCGTTCCTTCTTGCGTTTCAAAAGTTGTTTGCGATAATCCGCGCCCTCGTAACCAAACACTCTCAGAGCCATATCGTAATCCATTTCAGTTTGGTTTTCAAGTCCGACTAAACACAACACAATCCCTTCTGAAACCCACAATTTCGCAATATCTCGTTCCTGTTCGTGAATCGATCCTTCTGCTTTGTAAATCGATCTTGGACGAGTGTATACGCGTTCACAATATCTGCAAACACGTCGTTATAATCAGCAAGTAATTTCTCTCCCATGTCCTTCTTCGCCATAATTCCTCCTCAAAAATCCCACTCGCAAATATAATAGCCGCTACCAGAATCGCCGCTACTCCAATCGCGCCACTCATCTTTAATCACGTATAAACGATATTCTCCGTTCTTGGACGATTCCATTCCTGACTGTGAAGGATTCCACTTCGAAAAAGTCACCGGCTCTTCAGTCAGCCATTCCCAGCGCAATCTCCCTTTCTTTTTGATTGCTCCGAGCCAAATATCTGAAGTTCCGTAGCCACGCTGCCTGATAAGTTCGCGAACAAAATCATTTTCTTCGGCAGAGTTAATCGTTACTAAATGTCCCCCGGCATTCTCACAATATTTCTTAGCCCTTTCCCAAGTAATATAACTGCTGAAAAATTTGTAATGATGCCCATGAAAAAATTGTGAACCACTGAACGACGCAATGAACATGTTCAAGTCAAAATCTCGCCCTGCTAAAATACTCAACGCGTTCAAGCTTATGGATTCCAAAGCATCTTTAGCGACATTACTGAGCGATTCGTTCTCGGATTTGAGTTTGCTATTCTCGGCTGTCAATTCGTCAATGCGTTTTTCAAGTTCGGACTTTTCCTGAGAATCTGATTTGAGAGTTTCGTTCATTACTGTTAATTCTTCGACACGTTTCTTAAGCTCAGATTTTTCACGCACGATTTGAGCATACGTCGCCGAATCCGAAAACTTCTCCCTCGCGTAATCAAACGCAATCAACGCCAATCCACTAAGACCAATCAGGAAAAATATCACCATGCAAACCTGACACACAAACGCAAGAAATTTGTGAAATCCCCGAACTCTGTCGTATTTCAGCAGCAACAGGAATCCTGCAACAAGGCAAATTAACACAATCCCAAATAATCCGTTGAACTTGTCGATTAATTTGTCCAGATTATCAACTCGTATATCCATTCCGAAATCCTCACGTAAAAATTATTTCTCGCATTCTAGCACTTATTCGCAAAATACGCCTCAACATCTGCGACGCTGCCCTGAATTTCAACGCGATATTTTCCCCAGTCAAGTCCTGAAACTCCGTCAACATAAATCTTGCGCGAAAATTCTTCCTGCCAATCCGGCAAATAATCCCGAATATATTTCGCCATGTGCGGATCTGTCTGGATCAAAAATGCTTCGGAATTATTAGCACTCGTAATCTTGCGAATCAATCGCTTAA
>CAJOEM010000028.1 GCA_905233725.1 uncultured Synergistales bacterium | reverse complement strand
TTGGATTTCCGTCCCAGCCGCAGTAAGCATTATACGGCAAGTCAGCGAATCCGTATGGCAAGTATGATTTCGTTCGGCTGTCCAAGTTGCACTGGAATTTTACTTCGGACGTGTCTTTTGCTTCGAGTTTGCGTCCCAAAGGAATATTAACAGTCGTGAGTTCTGAGTCGCGAACATATTCCGACGGATTCAGCGGGTCTTCGGACAGTTTGTAGCCCTGAAGTTTGTAGCCAGTACCGGATTGAACGAGATCGCTGTTTGAGTCTCGAACTGCTGCACCTGAGCGCGAGAAATAATTTATGTCGCCGTTCTTGTAAACGAAAAATCCGCTGCCTTGAACCATCATGTCGGACGGGTTGCCGGTGTATGATGCTGAGCCTTGAGTATGAACTGTTTCGATTGCTGCGACACTCACACCGAGACCAACTTGAGCCGGGTTAATACCTCCGCGAGTGTCTGACGGTGCTGAAGCGTATTTGCTTGCCTGATACATCAAGTCCGCGAAAATCGTTGTGTCTTTCTTGAAGCCGGTTGTGTTGGCGTTTGCGATATTATTGCCCGTAACGTCGAGCATTGTCTGGTGCGCCCTCACTCCCGTAACTGCTGTCATTAATGACCTGAGCATTTTGCTAAACCTCCTGAAAAATTCTGATTATAAAATTTGCTATGTAATATTATAAACGTGTGGCGGGCGTATTTAGCCAATATCCGAAACGCCTTCGACATCTTCGAGAGAAACTTCGCCCTCAGTTGTGTCGAGAACTGCGCGGCCATCGGGTTCAAACCATACTGCGTTTACGATTGCTGCAACCTGCTGAGCGTCCTCACCTGAGCCTTTTGTGAATGCTACTGCCTTGCCGATGTAACTCACGGCTGAGAATTTGTTAGCTTCTGCCATGTCTTCGAGAGTTTTGTTCATGTTCTGCATTTGTTCGAGGCTTGAGAACGTCGCCATCTGTGAGATAAATTCGCGGTCTTCCATCGGGTTCAACGGGTCTTGATTTGACAACTCAGCGATGAGTAATTTCAGGAACGCGTCTTTGCCTAAATCATTCAGTGCGTTCGTTGAAGCTGTTGCGGTCGATTGGGTAGCCGTCGTCGTATTATTTACACCTGTTACTGCCATTTTGAATTTTCCCCTTTATATATATTTTACGAATTAAGCCACCCAGTAGAGCAGCCCCTGTTCCAAATCAATTCTGAAATCTTCGGATTCTGGATCGAAATCGTCATCGTTCACGAAATTTGCCTGTGAAAAAAATCTGTGTTGATTCTGCTGCTGAGAATTTTGCTGATTATTCGCGTTGTCCTGTTGAACATCAACCGTAAATTCCGTGACCTGAACGCCCTGACGCGATAAATTCATGCGTAGTTGCGAAATCTGATCTTGAATTAATTGTCGGATTTGTTCCGAATTCACTTTAACTGACGCTTCGACACCTGAACTTGTTGACGTTAATTCAATCGTGATTCGTCCTAATGCTGGCGGATCGATAATTATATTTGCCTTGTGAAGCCCATCTGCGCGAATGAATCTTACGACGTTGACGATGCCATTACTGAGCGATTCGCTGCGTGAAAGATTCAGATTTGTGCGCAAGTCCAGCGGTTGTGCCTGAGATGTTGTGAGTGTTCGCCGGTTATTCAACACTCCCTCGAAAAAGTTCTGGAAATCATTTCTGACGTATTCATTTCGTGTATTAACTCTGGAATTTTGGCGCGTATCGTTTGAATTGAAGCGTGAATTTCTTACGTTTCTGTCGCGAGAGTTATTCGCCCCGAAGAAATTCTGATTTTCTCGATTATTCTGGTTCAGGAAACTTTCGGACTCGGACTCAGATTCAGATCCATATCCAGATTCATGTTCAGATTTGCTGTTTTGCTGACGTTCTGAGATTCTGTTTTCGAGCATTTCACGGAAATTCTTTTGTGCGACATTCGAGTTATCATTATTCTGCGGATTCTCTGGAATTTCGCCGGAATTTGCATTTTCGAGCGCGACGTTTTGAGCGGTGATTGCGTGATTCTCGGGTTCAGATTTTGCGTCTAGTTTGGGATTGGGATTTTGATTCGTGAGCGTAATTGATTGATTCGTCTGATTTTGCTTTGCGTTTGCGTCAGAAATGCTCGTTTGCGCTTCAGTCTGCTGAGCTGGGAAACTAGCGGAGATTGCGATTGCTGCATCAGTTGGATTTGCCTCGGAATTTTTGTTGCGTTTTTTCGAGCGAACTTCAGACTCAGATTCCGACTCAGCTTCAACTTCAGATTCAGCTTCAGATTCGAATTCAAGCTCTGAAGCATCTGCAATTTTCACATCAGCCACATCACCTGAGATTTGAGTTTTTGCGAAGCCGTTTGCGTCCATCAGTTCGTTCACTGTGCTGCCAAAAGCGCGCGCTAAATGCTGAATGCCAACTTTCAAAGACTCGTCGCCATCATCAACTATAAATCTGTCGGCTAAGCTCTGGATAACGCCCTGAATTTTCTGCACGAAATCCTGCGGCAAAAATTCGAGTTTCGACTGCAATTCTTCGGTCAATTCTGCGTTATTCATGACTAAGTTTACGATTTGTTCGAGATTTTCCGGTGTGAAAATTTCCCGCAGAGTGTCGATTTGTTCGGGAGTGAAATTCTTAAGATTCTCGAGAAATTCCGGAATTTGCATGACATGATTTTCAGCTTGCGAAACGTCGTCATTAATCGGCGCGATAATATTCAGTAGCGGCTGCGAGAAAACATTAACGATTTGCTCACCTGAGAAATCCTGCTCTGGAACTTGCGAAATAATTTCCTCCTGAGAAATTTCTTCCTGAGAAACTTGCGTATATTCCGAGATTATGCTCTCGAACAGTCCGGGCTCAGCTTGAGAACTCGAACCTGAATTTGAGTTTGCTGTGTTTGTCTGGAAATTCTGATTAGCGATATTAATATCAAATGCGAAAACTTCTGTCGGCATTGAGTAATAATCTCCTTTGTGTTAAACGTGTAAAAATTCAGCGTCGTGCGCGTGTCATGAGTTCCGTGATTCTTGCGGCTTTTGCGGGTTTGATCTTGCCCATGATTGACGCTCGTGCATCGTTTGGAAGCTTCATCAGCAATTCGACAGCCAAGGCATCGCGTAATTGTTCAACGATTGCGGCGGCATTTCGGGCTGACATGTCCTGATACGTTCTTGCAACCTGATTCATCAATTCCTGTTCAGCTGCACTTGCACTTGAGCCAGCGTTATCCGAACTCAACAAAGCTTCCTGCTGTTCTATTACTCTTTGTCGGCGACCCAAATCCCGGGATAAAGTATTCAGCGCGTCCATTTGCTCGTCAAAGCTTACACCCTGAGCTGATTCACTATTTGCTAGAGCGCGTTCCAGAGCATCAAGGCGTTGCTGCCAATCCTTCAATTCAATCGCGCGGCGTTCATTAACCGTGAGCGAGTAAATTTCCGGGATCCTGAAAAATTCCGCGAGCTGTTTACCTACGTACGGGATCTGCGGCACAACGTTCCAGAACAGCGGCCGTCCATCCCAAATTCCGCTCAAATGCAAGCCTGTCGCCGTTCCCATAGCCAGCAATATCAGCCAAAAGAAAAACGTGAGCTTGCCCATCTTTTTTTTCTTTTTCTTTTTCTTGGGAACTACCGGAGCTGGAGCAACATCGTCCTGCGCAACATCATTTAGTCTTTCGTCCATGATTTAACTTTCTAACTTTCCTGCCTAATTTTGTGATACAGAGCCATGATATTTCTAACGTAACGCCTCGACACGTCCGGAATATTTCCCGAGTCAACGCGTGTTGGACCTGCGTTATAAGCTGCGAGAGCTTTCTCAATATCGCCGCGGTATTTGTCCGTCAAATCCGAAATGTAGCGCACGCCACCCTCGATATTCTGCACCGGATCGAACGGGTCATCAACTCCCAACATCGCAGCAGTCTTCGGCATGAGTTGCATCAAACCCTGCGCACCTTTGTTCGAGACAGCGTCAGTTTGCCAGCCGGATTCGACCTGGATCATCGCCTGAATTAGCTCCTTGTCGATATTATATTTATACGCGCATTTGTCGATTACGTCCTGCATTTCTGAATACGAAGTCTTCCCGGAGATTCTTGGACCTCGTGCGAGATTATTATTTCGTCTCGTAGCTTGATCGAGTGCGTCAGTGAAGCGTGATTTCATAGGGTCTTGCTGTGGAATTTCCGGCTGAGTCATTCGCTGAATCTCGTAAATCCGGCTCAATACTCTCTCAATTCCTGTCAAATTCGGAGTGTACGGCAATTTCTAAAACCCCCTGTTCGATTTTACGCGCGAAAATCTCGTCGTAGCTACATCGTCAAGTTCATTCTGTTCGATGCCCAACTGTTCCTGAAAACTTGCTTCTTTCATGTGATCGATATACGTTTCCATTATTCTGACATCTTTGTGGCGTTCAACGAGGCGTTCTTCAGTTTTCGAGATTCGATTGCGAACGTTCTGCAGGGAATCTTTGCCTCTCAGAATATCCGAGTCTATCGCGTCGATGAATTGCCGCTGAAACCAAAGTTCCGTCGATGACATAACGCGAGTATTATTGCCAAAATCCTGGATTGCCTGAGTTTTCTCGCCCTCAAGTTCCGACAATCTGCGCAAGACCTGCATTTCCTCGTTGCGTTCCAGTGCCAAAATCGCCTGCTCATTCTTGCGACTGTCCTCACGAATCTTCAAAATCCTGTTAAACCTGGAAATTCTCTCGTTCATGAATTTTTTCTCCTTTAACTTGCTTTACTTGCTAAATTGCTCTGAGCTTGACTTGGCTGCTTCTGATCCGGGAACGGTGCTAATTCAAGCAGTCTCCTGTCAGTTTCGTCAAAACTCGTTGGGTCTTCAACTCTCTGCGCCAGAAAATTTCTCACGGCTTCCATGTTTTCCAGCGCCCAATCAACGCGCATGTTCGAGCCGGATTTATACGCGCCGATATTTATCAAGTCCTCGGATTCAGCGTACGTTGCGAGTAAATCACGAACTCGCCCGGCTGCGTCCAAATGTTCACGCGACACCAACACAGGCATAACTCGACTGACACTGTCAAGAACGCTCACAGCTGGATAGAAATTTCTTGCTGCAATTTTTCGCGACAGGACAATATGCCCGTCCAAAATTCCGCGCACCGTGTCAGCAATGGGTTCGTTCATGTCGTCACCGTCAACCAAGACCGTGTAAATTCCCGTGATGCTTCCCTTCTCACCAGCTCCGGCACGTTCCAGTAATCGCGGCAACATCTCGAAAACAGACGGCGTGTAACCTCGTGTAGCAGGCGGCTCTCCCGTAGCGAGTCCAACGTCACGCTGAGCTCTGGCAACTCGCGTAACCGTGTCCATCATCAACAAAACATCTTTGCCCTGATCGCGGAAATATTCTGCTATTGCTGTAGCTGTCATTGCGGATTTGAGTCTTATTAACGAGGGCTGATCCGACGTAGCAATAACAAGAACCGAACGCGCCAATCCCTCAGGACCTAAATCGCGCTCGATAAATTCCCGGACTTCACGCCCACGCTCACCGACCAGCGAGATAACATTAACGTCAGCAGTCGTGTATCGCGCCATCATGCCCAGCAGCGTACTCTTGCCAACTCCAGAACCTGCGAAAATTCCGATTCGCTGTCCTTTTCCAATCGTGAGCATTCCGTCAACAACTCGCACTCCAACAGAAAGCGGCGTATCAACCATTTTGCGCCTCAACGGGTGCGGCGGTGTCGAAAATAACGGGTAGAAATCTTCGGGAACAATCTGTCCTTTGTCATCAATCGGATTGCCAAGACCGTCAAGAACTCGTCCAAGTAGCGCCGAGCCAACCGGAACTTCCAACGGGTGATTAGTCGAAATTACGTCACAACCCGGGCCAATCTCCTGCAGTTCTCCCAGCGGCATCAGCAAAACGCGATCCTCACGAAATCCTACGACTTCCGCGTCAAGCTGGTGCGAACCGTCACGGAAGCATATATGGCACAAATCGCCCACTCGAACATCCGGTCCCTGAGATTCCGCAACAAGTCCCACAACCTGAACAATCTTGCCGTTGATCTTTATCAGCTGCTTCTGCAACAAATCAACCGAAAACAGCTGGAACAAATTATTATCGCTAATTTCACTCGTCTGCATTTTCCTGATCACTCACATTATTTACGCTATTTACACTCTCAACAGATTGATTTTCCTGAGCCTGAGATTCTTGAGATTCTTTCGAAATTTCCTGGAATATATTATCAACGACAGATTCAACCTGAGCGAGCTGCGTTCTCCATCGTGCGTCATAAACTCCCAATCTGGTCTCGACTATGCAGCTGCCGTCATCAACATTAGGATCGGATTTCAACTCAAGCCTCTTAACACCGCGCAACGCCTCACGAAATTTCGCGTCAATATCGCCCTCAAGACGCTTAATATCTTCCGGGGAAACGTAAATCACGATGTTATTCTTGTCACTCAGTCTCGAAATCAATTCCGTCAGAACTTTGTCAATCGTGTCGGGATTCAGCTCAACCTGACGCTGCAACATTCGCCGCAACATTTCTGACCACATGCGAATCATTCTTGGCTGATTCAGCTTAACAAGATCCGCAAAATTCGCCTCGAGATTTTTCCCTAGACCTTCAATTACACCGGCTAATTGCGAGAACTTGTCCAGATATTCTTTCTCGATTTCAGCGCGCGCCTTCACAAGTCCTTCGTTATAACCCTTGTTGTAGCCCTCGTCATGACCTTTAGAACGTGCTTCGTCTGCAGCCTTCTTAGCATTTGCAGCGGCGTTTGCCTCGATTTCACGTTTGCGTTGCGCATAATCAGATTTTACGCCGTCAATTTCGCTCTCGAGTTTTTCCTTTGCCTCACGCAGCTCAATATTGCGAACTTCACTGTCAGTCAAGCTACTCTGCAATTTCTTAATCTGAGCCAGCAATTCACGATCAGGTTTTGGAATTTCTACCTGAAGCTTTTTATTCCTGGATTTCTTGTCGAGTTCACGGGACTTGATATCTGAATCCGAATCAGATTTTGGCGGTTCAGCTTTAAGCTCGTTCTTGATTTCGCTCTCGAGTATGCCGATCTTTACGGTCTCTGGTAAAAGTCTCGCCGTTCTGATTACGCGGCTGTACGAGTTAGACAACCAATTCGTCGCCTCCACCCGTAGCTATGACAATTTCGCCCTGTTCTTCGAGACCACGGATTATATTCACGACTTTCTGCTGAGCTTCCTCGACATCTTTCACGCGCACCGGTCCCATGAAATCCATGTCTTCCTGCAACATTTCCGCCGCACGCTTTGACATGTTCTTGAAGAATTTCGTCTTGAGATCTTCGCTTGCACCTTTGAGAGCCAGGCTGAGTTCTTTGAGATCGACTTCGCGCAGCACTCTTTGTAGCGATCTGT
Organism: uncultured Synergistales bacterium; assembly: GCA_905233725.1. Taxonomy (GTDB): domain Bacteria; phylum Synergistota; class Synergistia; order Synergistales; family Aminobacteriaceae; genus JAFUXM01. The sequence goes on along the minus strand of CAJOEM010000028.1, from coordinate 15,350 downwards.
CGTCGAGTTTCATGCTGTCCTCGAAAACGAATAAGCGCTTCTTGATTTCCTCGGCGAGTTCCGGATCGTTCTCTTCCAAGTATTCCATGATATTGCGTTCCGTAGCTCTGTCCGTGCTGTTTACGATTGCGACAACGGCATCGATTCCTCCAGCAACCGTGAAATCCTGTCCCATTACCGTGCTTAATTTGCGTTCCAAAACTCGCTCAACCTCGCGCAGAACTTCCGGCGTAATTCTGTCCATGTTAGCGATTCGTTTCGTGACATCGGCCTGCACAACCGGATTTAATCCACTCAAGATCATTGCTGCCTGAGTTGGCTCAAGATATGACAAAATCAACGCGATAGTCTGCGGGTGTTCGTTCTGTATAAAGCTCAAAATCTGAGCTGCGTCTGTGTGTCTCATGAAATCGAACGGGCGGACTTGCAAACTCGCCGTAATTCTCGCAAGTAAACTTTGTGCACGTTCCGGACCAAGTGCTTTCTCAAGAACATCTCTGGCATATTCAACTCCTCCTCGCGCCATAAATTCACGCGCCATTAACACTTCCTGAGCTTCCTTCAAAACCGAAAGTTTCACATCAGGCGTGACTTTTCTCAAATTCGCTATCTCAAGCGTTATCAACTCGATCGTAGCGTCATCTAATTTCTTGTACACTTCAGGAGCTATATCACTCCCAAGCGAAACCATTAACACCGCAATTTTCTCACGTCCGGTCAACTGTCGAACTTGTCCAGCGGCTTCTTCTTTCGGCTTAGGTGGCATTGTTCAAAAACTCCTTATCGATCATAAATATTTTCGCGTCTATTTTAGCAACGCTCACAACTTAGTTCAAATTCAGTTCAAATTTTGCCAAGCGAATATCTTCCGCCGAGTGCCTGAACATATCCCAAAGATTCCAGCATCATTAACGCAGAATTTACCGTCATCAAGTCAAGCCCGCTCTCCGAGACCAACGCATCAAGAGTTCTGTTGCCCTGAATTTGTATCAGCGAGTAGACTTTTGCTTCGTCATCGGATAAATCTGGCGGAATTTTTGTAGCTTCGGGTTCGGGAAGCGAAATTTCATCGAGTCCTAATTTCAACTGAGCATCAGAATCGCAAAATTCATGAACAAGTTCTGCGACAAATTCGTCAATGTCCGGAATATTTTTCGCGCCATCGTTCACAAGTTGATTCGTGCCTTTGTTTAGCGGCTCATTGATCGAACCCGGGATCACTCGCACTTCACGATTCAAGTTTTTCGCGTCGCGTGCAGTTATCATTGCTCCGCCGTCTTCGGGCGATTGAACAACAACAGTTCTGTCAGCAAGTCCCGTAACAATGCGATTGCGATCCGGAAACGTCCAGAGTGTGCCGTGCGTGCCAAAAGCATATTCCGAAATTAACGCGCCGCCTTTCTGCGTAATTTTCTCGAACAAGTCACGATTGCTCTTCGGATAAATTTTGTCAAGGCCCGTGCCGAAAACAGCAAACGTCACTCCATCAACAGACAAAGCTCCCTGATGTGCAGCCGTGTCAATTCCTTTCGCACCGCCACTGATTACGATTATGCCAGCTCTTGACAGTTTCGCAGCCAAAGTGAAAGCGTTTCTCCTGCCATATTCGTCGCACTTTCGCGTCCCAACGATTGCAACAGACTCACGCCTGAAATCCGCGTTTCCCAAAACATACAAGCCAATCGGAGGTCGTTTCAAATCACGCAAGCGAGCCGGATATTCCGGGTCAAACATCGTGACAAATCTCGCGTGAAAATTCTCCAGACGTTCCAGCTCGTCATCTATGAACGAAGCCTTCGAAATTAATGCGCGTAATTTTTTCTGCTGTGGAAACGTCAAGCCAAGTTCGCTCCAGAAATTCTCGCCGTCGTAAATCTGATTCAAGTCATAATTCGTGTAGAGCTTCTCGAAAATTTTACTCGACACACCAGCAGCATTCAGTAAAATTCCAATCCGTCGCAAATTACTCATCATATTCTCCGGAATCATCATCGGGATCATAATCAGAATCAGCAGCAAGATTCTTCGCACCAAATTCCTTCTGCAAATCCTCGCCGTAAAATTCTCCGCGCCGACAAATACTCTTCATCTTGCAATATGTCTTGCAATCGTTCGCCCTGTAATTCGTCGGCAAAATCCCGGAGCTAAAAATCCTGGCTGCACACTTCATCGCGTAATCACCTTCATCGATTCGTTCGTCTATACTGCCCTTGTTAGTGCCGAATTGCGAGTAAATGCCACGGAAGCGTTCGTCAAAAGTCCCGGAAATTTCGCCGTCATTGTGTCCGAGAAAGCATATCCCGGATAAATTCTGCGCGCCGGAATTTCCCGAGAACATCGCAGCATATGCCGAGATTTGCAAGCCGTATCTGAAAGCCTTGCGTTTGTCAAAATTCCAGTCATAGCGATCGATTTTCGTGAAGGATTTCTCGTAGCTTGAGCTTTTGCCTTCTTTGTAATCGCTTATGATCACGTACTCAGCTCCTGACGTGTCACTCAGGATTTCAATCCGGTCACACTGTCCCGAACATAATATGCCGTCAACTCTCGTGCTTAATCTTGCATTTTCTTCGAGCAAAATTCGCTTGTGATAATATCCGCCATCGTGCAAAGCGTCCAGAATATCAGCCTGAAGCCGTCCTAAACGCATAATCCTGAATCTGAAGCCTTCGAGTGCGCGAGCTAATCTGAAATCACGAACCAACCACGAAAATTTCTCGTAATCTCCCTCGGATTTGAGCATAATTTCCCATTCTTCAGCCAAGATTCTCCGGAAAAATTCCCCGTCAGCAAGAATATTTTCACTCGCAAATCTCCGCCAGATTTTCTCCCAAAGCAAATGCGCCAAATTTCCCCAATCCAGATCGCGCGCAAGTTCAGAATCTTTCGTGTATATCTCCGCACGTTTTCCCAGCCACCAGTTATACGGACAACTCAGGAATTTCTTAAGCTCACTCGCACCGATAGTCATGTATTTCGCGTGAATTTCGGGTCTTGTTCTCTCGTGATTTTCGCACTCGTCAATTTCCGGGAAAACATATCCGTCACCGTTCAGCAAAATATTTATGCCACTGGCTGGTATTTTCCTGACATTCCAGTTACGCATCTCATCGACAAATCGCAACAGAAACGGCGTGTTATCAATCGGTCGGTCCTCGTCATCAAGTTCGGCTCTCGAGATCAGCGTCAAGTTCTCGCCAGTATGCAGCAATCTTCGGAACAGTGCTTCACGCTGCATAGCTTTGTCCTGATTCGTCGGCAAATACGAGCCTTCTGAAATTAAAGTCTCGCGTTCTTTCTGACCAAGTAACGGTGAATTTGTTACGCTCTCTGACCAGGTTTCCTGCGTAACTCCCAACATGATCCAGAGGCGGAAACTCGACAAAACCGGCGGCGTTGACGTGAAAATTCGCACTGAATCCGAAATCTGAATCGCTGGACGTGTGCGCGTGTTTCTGCACCAGTTCTCCAGAAATTCGAATGCGTCATCGTCCTGTAGCGTCTCATCCTTAACCCGTCCTAAATCCGGCAGCAACTCATCAAGAGCCAAAACTTTTTCACCAACTGTCTGAATCGCTGAAGCCGTAATCCTGATCGATTCGTCAAGTTCACGTGAAATTTCAGAATTAGCCGCAATCGCATCGAGCCACAAATTCGGAACTGTCAGAAATTCGTAAAACGCCCGCATAATTTCCGCCGGAGTATTCTTTCGTGACAATTTCGCGCAAAAATCTTCAATCGAATCTATCGTCAATAACGCACGCTCGAAAATTTCCGGTGATTCGCTTGACTCAATCTGAGCCTGCAAATATTCGCGCCAATTCTTCAGACCCGTAGCACCACTCTTGAACGCACGCGTCGCATCAAACTTTCTGCCGGCAAAACACGCCTGAGTCAGCAGCATCGCCGTATCATACGCAGGGAATCTCTGAGTTCGCAGCGCACGGATCGACGACAAAACTCGCCCGGGTAATGTGAGATTTATTTCAACGCCGTTCTCAAGATTGTACGGGATCTTGTAGCGTTCGAGAGCATGTGTCATGAAATTTTCGCGTCCAGCTTCGAGCATGATACCTACATCTTCGTAGCTTTCAAACGCAAGTTCCCTGGCAAATTCGCCTTTGTTCTGCGACCATAACGCCAAATTTCGCGCAATGACTTCGGGTTCGAGACCGGGTTCAGCTACTGGCATTTCAAGAATCTTCCCAGTTGAAATTAATCCAGAGTCGTGAGAATTCCCAAACTGAAACTGAACTGAAGCGTCGTGAAAATTTTTCAGGCTGGCTTCGGGTTTAAGAATCGTAATTTGTTCGCAGATTTTCGCGAGTGTATTCAGCAACTCGAATTGACCGTGAGTGAATGACAGGAAGCCTACGAACACCAGCTCCAGATTTCGTCCCCAAAGCGCATAATTTCCGGAATCATCGCTTAGAATTTCGTTCGTACAGTTCCAGGTTTGAGCGTTGTCCATCAAGTCATTATTTCGCAAGTAATCCAGATATTGCCGGTAGACTTCGGGCAGCAAAAATTCTGCAGGAGTTGATGTATCGTCGTCACACGAGTGCAAAAGTTCAGGACTGACGTTCTCGTTGACCAATTCGCCGATGTCCTGTGACAGAATTCTCGGGAAACCTGCGCGCAATAATCCCGGAAATTTTAATGCTTTATCCGGTTTCTCAGCCAAGACCTTACTCAGGATAAATCGCAAGATCAGCAAGTGATCCGGCGGTGAAAGAACACGTCTGCGCTTTATTCTCAGAACTCTGCAAACGTCCTCGTAAATATCCTGCCACGTCCATAAATATATTCGCTCGCTGTCAAATGGCGTGTAAGAGTTTCGCCCGATAAGCCTGAAGAAATTCGCTCTGTCTCGCCTCGATGCAATTATGAATCTCAGATTGGGATTTCGCGTGTCAAATCTCCGCAGCAAATTCGCCAAATCTCCGGATTTCATGTACGAAAGAACTTTGATTCCCATTTTGCAATATTCACCTCAAAATAATTCTCGTGACTTATAATAATATAATCTTTTTGAAACAGGAATTACGGACGAATTACGAATGGAAAATTACGAATGGAAGTAGAAATATTAGACTCAAGACTGAAATTCTTCTTGTACTCGATAAGTTGCTCAATGTTGATATTAATCGGCGGATTGTATTTCTGTCAGATTCATCACGGTGACAAATACACACGACTTGCATATAACAACAGATTGCGACTTGTGAGATTCGCTGCACCTAGAGGCGAAATTTTTGATCGCAACGGCGTTCCCCTGGCTGTGAATGAGACGACGTTCAGCATAATGGGCTACCCGCTGGACTTGAACACACCCGAAAAAATCGAGAAACTCAGCTCAGTGTTAAAGCGTCACGGAATCCCGATGTCGATTCAAGACCTCGAGAAAATTATCAAGCAGCAGAGATTAGCTCCGTATCGAGTTATGCGCATAATCCAGAACTTGACGATGATCCAGATGGCGGAATTAATGGCGGATTTTGATTTTCCACGCGAACTTTTCCCGATGAGTGTTTGGCGGCGAACTTATCCGGCTGGAATTACGGCTGCGAATATTCTTGGATACGTCGGCGAAATTTCCGAGGAAGAATTGCGAAATCGTGACGATGACGGTTACACGGGTGGAGATTTAATCGGCAAATCTGGGATAGAACGCTCCTACGAGAATATTTTGCGCGGAACTCCGGGGCAGGAAGCTATCGAAGTTGACGCTCGCGGACGGCGTGTGCGAACTCTCGATGAACGTGCAGCTGTCAAAGGCGAGGATATTCACTTGACGATTGACATGGGTGCGCAGAAATTAGCTGTCGAATTGCTGAAAGATTACAAAGGCGCGTTACTCGCAATGGACGTGAAAACCGGTGCAGTCGTGGCATTGGCTTCTAGCCCGGTTTACGATAATAATCCGTTGACGTGGGGAGTTTCTTCGCGTGAATGGAACTCGATTATTAATAACCCGGATCACCCGATGATTGACAGAGCGATTGCTGGAGTTTATCCGCCGGCTTCAACTTTCAAAGCTTTCATGTCGATTGCAGCTCTCGAAGAAGACGTAATAACTCAGTCCAGCATGTTCACATGTCGCGGAGGTCTGAAACTTTCGGCGCACACGTTCAAATGCTGGAAACATAGCGGACACGGCTCGTTAAACGTAATCGGCGCGTTGCAGCATTCCTGTGACGTTTTCTATTATCAGCTCGGGCTTAAAACCGGAATCGAAAGGCTAATCAAATGGGGCAGAATCTTTCATTTGGGAGAGCCTACAGGAATCGATTTGCCCGGTGAAAGTTCGGGAAACATTGCTGGTCCTGATTGGAAAATGCGAAGATTCAAATCTGGCTGGTTCAACGGTGACACAGTGAATTACTCGATTGGTCAAGGCTACGTGTTGATGACGCCGATTCAGATTGCGCGAGTTTATGCGACGATTGCGAACGGTGGAAAAATGGTCACGCCACACTTGAACGCTGCTGCCTACAAAGAGCCTGAGGACTTGAACTTGAATCCTGAGAAATTAGCGATAGTTCAGAAAGGTCTTGAATATGTCGTTAGTCGCGGAACTGGTTCGAGAGCAGGAAGATTCGGAATTAGAATCGCTGGCAAAACTGGCACGGCTCAAAACTCTCACGGGGACGATCACGCATTATTCGCAGGTTACGCACCGGTCGATAACCCGAGATATGTTGCTGTTGCGGTCGTCGAGGCAGGCAAACACGGCTCATCTGTCAGCGCACCGCTAGTCGGGAAATTATTGGCGCACTTACTCAGTCACTAAGTCAAAATTGAGTCGAAATTGAGTCGAAATTCGAAGTGAAGTTTGGAAAGGAATTTGTTACGTTATGAGACTGAACGCATATTTGGCATCTTGTGGCGCAGCATCACGCAGAAAATCCGAGATCATGATTCTCGAAGGGCGTGTGCAGGTCAATGGCAAGATCGTTTTAGCTCCATACTTTGACGTTTCACCTGAGAATGACGAGATAAAATTGAACGGGAAAATTCTCAAAGCTCAGGAACATGTGTACTACGTTATGAATAAGCCCAAAGGTTACGTCTGTGCTGTGAGCGATAAATATGATCCGGTTGTGCTGGAATTGTTGCCGGAAAATTTACGCAAGAATACGCGATTGTATCCGGTTGGCAGACTTGATCGTGAAAGCGAGGGGTTGTTAATTCTCACGAACGACGGGACATTCACTCAGAGCATCACTCACCCATCGAACGAAATCAGCAAATCCTACGAGGCAATGTTGAATCACGAGATTAATCCCAGACAAATCGAAAGTTGGAGCAAAGGTTTTGAACTGGAAATTATTGACCCTGAGAAAAATCTTGATATGCGAAAATTCGTCAAGCCTCTGAGTATTGCGATCATGAATCGTGAGCCGGAAAACAAATGGATCGAGATCGCGATTTGTGACGGTGTGAAACGTGAGGTAAGACTTATGGCGCGTCATATGGGTTTCAGAGTTGAGAGACTGATTCGCCGCAAGATTGGCAATTTGCAGCTTGAGAATTTGCGGACGGGTGAATATGTGAGTTTGTCTTTTTCACAGCTCTACTCTAAAATATTATCCGGAGGTATGGTGTGAAAATTTGGAATTTAATTACGAGGTGAACGCATTGTGAATAACGAAAATCCCAGTCAAATGGGCAATGGAATAGATGAACGTTCAAGAGAATTAATACGAACACGAATTTTGAGCAAGTTAAAGGATATTAAATCATTCCCGCAATTTGTTCTTGAGACTATGCGTAAACTGAACGACCCTTCGAGCAGTGCCTCTGATGTTGCGAAAAGTCTCTCACGTGATGAAGGTCTTGTCCTGAGAGTGCTGAAACTTGCAAATTCTGCAGCGTATGGTTCAACGAGAAATATTTCAAACATAACTGAAGCGATTACGAAATTGGGCTACAAGAGTGTGAGCAATATTATTCTTGCAGCGTCGGTTTATTCTGCGATGGACAAGGGCTTGTCAGGTTACGCGCTTGACCGTGGCGAATTGTGGCGGCATTCTCTGATGGTTGCGTACACGTCGCGTTATATCGCAAAAATGACCGGTAAAGTTGCAACTGAAGATGCTTACGTTGGCGGCTTGCTGCACGATATTGGCAAAGTGATCCTGAATGATTACGTTAGATTTGGCTACGGCATAATCGTGAAGATGGTCGAGGAAGAAAATATTCCGTTCACAGAAGCTGAGTCGCGAGTTTTGGGATTTGATCACGCAATGGTTGGAGCGATTCTGGCTGAGAAATGGGAGTTGCCGGATTCGTACCAAGTTGCTGTTGCGTATCATCATAAGCCGAACGATTTGCCCGAGGATAAAAAAGAATTTCAGCCGCTGTTGGACGTTGTGACGCTTTCGAACTCGATTTGCCTTATGTTGGGGATCGGCTTGGGCGCGGACGGTTTGCAGTCGTACATGTTTCCGGAGCCGCTGGAGCGTTTGGGCATTCAGGATTTTGATAATCTCATGGCTGACATGGTGGATTTCGCCGGAAGTGTCACGCGCGATATGAACGAAATGGCTGGGTTTTAGCGTTGGTTATTACGATTGATGGACCTGCCGGAGCTGGGAAAAGTTCCGTATCGAAACAAATTGCGGAAATTCTGGGGATAAAATTCCTCGACACGGGCGCGATTTACAGAGCGATTGCGCTGATTCTTCACGAAGCGGAAATTCAACCCGAGGAAAATATTTTACTGCGAGAGGCGTTGCTGAAGATCAAGATCAAGATTCTCGGCAAGAAAGTTTACGTGAATGATTTCGACGTAAGCTCCGAGATTCGCACACCAAAAGTTGACAAGTTAGCGTCGGTTTATTCGGCGTTAAAACCGGTTCGGGAATCGCTCCTGGAATTGCAGCGTGAACAGGAGAATTACGGCTCGTTAATCGCAGAAGGTCGTGACGTTGGCAGCGTTGTGTTTCCGAATTCGGACCTGAAAATTTACCTGACAGCATCCCCGGAAGCTAGAGCAAAACGCAGATATGACGAGAGAATTTCTAAAGGCATGACGGCTGATTACGAGAAAATCTTGCTGGATATAAAAACACGTGATGAATATGATTCGCAGCGTGAAGTTTCGCCGCTGAAAATTCCTGATGGCGCGATAATTCTCGACACGTCGGATATGACCGAGCAGCAGGTGATTGACAAGATTTTGGGATTTGTGCATGACAGGGGGTTGCAAAAGATTGAAGCAGAATAAAGTTTTTTACGCGATTGTCAGGACAGTTTTCAAGATATTCCTGAGAGTTTATAACAGGATTAGCATAACGTGGCAGCAGAAATTTGACGCGAATGGCGAGAATTTTATCGTCGCGTGTAATCATGCGAGTAATATGGATCCGGTCATAGTTGGCTGTTTTTTCCCGAGAAGATTGCGATATTTTGCGAAAGAAGAGCTGTTCAAGTTTGCGCCGTTTAGACTTGCGATTGAATCACTCGGAGCAGTTCCGGTCTCGCGTGAAAATAACGCATCAGCAGCAGGAGCTTTGCGCGGATTCATGAAGCTCTACGAAGATGGCAATGACGTTTTGATTTTTCCCGAGGGAGGACGTTCACTTGACGGGAAGTTGCAGCCGTTGGAAGCCGGTGTCGCAGTGATCGCATCACACACTCACGCGCCGATTTTGCCGGTGTTCATAAAAGGATCGTTCGCAGCAATGCCGCCCGGTTCAGCGTTGATTAAGCCTAAGAAGATTCGCGTAATTTTCGGTGAGCCGCTGAGATTTCCTGATGAAGTTTACAAGACTAAGAATGGCAGAAATGTGATCATGGCAGAGTTGTCGAAAAGATTCTCGGAATTTGAATCGCAGTTTGAGGGCAAATAAATGTTTCTGAGTATGACGGGTTTTGGACGTTCGGAGCGAGAGTTTTCCTGGGGGAAAGTCGCATTCGAAATGACATCGGTGAATCACAGGTATCAGGAGTTCGTCGTGAAGCTTCCCAGAGAATTGTCATCGCTGGAAAATCGCATGAATTCGCTGATGCGTTCACACATAAATCGCGGCAAAGTCAGGTTAATCGGGGAAATTTCGTGGAATGCCGGCGTGAATGCTCCGGTTTTTGACGAGAAGAGCTTTACGGTATTGTTTCGACAGTTGCAAGCCATCGCCGTGAAAAATAATTTGCGTGTTCCGGACGATTTGACGAATTTCTTGTTAGTGCCAAGAATGTTCGAGTTGACGGATACATGTGACGCAATAATTGACGCTGAAGCTGCCCGGGTTTGGGACGAGATATTTCTTGAGACGCTGGACGCGCTGAACGAGATGCGAAAATCTGAGGGCGAAAAACTTTTTGCAGCGGTGAGTTCTGAGCTTGAGAATTTTGAAAGAATCGTGAAAAATTTACTTGAACGCTGGCAATTTACTAAGGAAACTGCTATCGAGGATTTGCGCACACGAATCGAGAATGTCATGAATACGTACAAACTCGGAATTGACGACGCTAGAATTGCTCAGGAAGTTGCGCTTTTGTCGGATAAATGGGACGTTTCGGAGGAAATTGTCAGAACGCAGGCGCATATCTCGAAATTTCGCGAGACGCTGTTGTTGAATGAGCCGCTCGGGAAAAAACTGGATTTTCTGGTTCAGGAGATTAATCGCGAGTTGAATACGATGGGTTCGAAAGTTAATGACGCAGAATTTCGCTGGGGAATTGTTGACGCAAAGACTTCGCTTGAGAAAATTCGTGAGCAGATTCAGAATGTAGAGTGAAAATATAAAATTATAAATATATAGTGAGAATCATGAGGGGAAAATTGTTTGTGATGTCCGGGCCTAGTGGTGTAGGCAAGGGCACGTTGCGGGAACACGCGCTGAAAAATATTCCGGATCTGGTCTACTCGATTTCCTGCACGACCAGACAGCCAAGAACTGGAGAAACTGACGGTGTTGAATATAGATTTATTTCGCACGAAGAATTTGAGGCTTGGATTTCGCAGGGATTGTTTCTTGAACACGCACACGTTCACGGAGAAATTTACGGCACACTTAAAAGTGATGTCGAATCGCAATTAAATCTGGGCAAGAGCGTTTTGCTGGAGATTGACGTTCAGGGAGCGTTACAGGTTCGAGAGAAAATGCCCGAAGCAATCTTGATATTCATTGCGCCACCGTCGGTTGATGCTTTGCGCGACAGATTGCTGAATCGCAGGACGGATTCGCCGCAGATAATCGAGTTAAGATTGCATAACGCGCTTCGTGAATTGGAATTGCAGAGCGAGTATGATTACGTGATCGTGAATGATGATCTGGATTTTGCGTCACGGAAGCTGCGAGAGATTTTTGACGGGGAAATGCGATGAATGTGAGAAATATTTTGCGCTGGGTATCGTTCACGTTCGGAATGATCATGTGCATAACGACGTGTATATTATTTCACGAGGGATTGTATTCGCAGGGGTATTTGTGTTTGTTCATGTCTGGAATGTTCCTGTTTTTTGCGACGGGCTTCAGGCGTAGGCGTTAATATTGCAGGTTAGGAGTTGAAGTTGTAAATTGAAGCAAATGGACAAAGGGAAATTTTCGGCTGGATATTTTTTGATCGCAATGGTAGTAGCGTGGCTTTTTGCTGAGTACGTTTACAAGCCGTATGTCGAGAGCAAATCTGAAGTGCCGTACAGCGAGTTTTTGTCGGATCTTGATTCGCACGAGATCGAAAATGTTGACATAACAGATACGAGAATCATGTACGCGCTGAAAAGCAAAGAGAATGCCAGTCCGGATAAACGCCCGATTGTTGACGGAGTGATTTTGACGAATCGCAGACAGAAGCCTCAGAATGAGATCAAAAGCGTCGTGAAACTGCTGGACCCGTACTTGATAGAACGCTTGGCGAGTGCGGATATTTCGTTCGGAGGAGTTGCGAAACGTGACAGCTTGATTGACCTGTTCATGGGAATATTGCTGCCGTTGTTGCCGCTGCTGATAATCTGGTACTTGATATTCAGGAATATGCAGGGAGGAGCTGGCGGCATCGGAAATATTTTCTCGTTCGGCCGCAGTCGTGCTAAAGAATTGCAGGGTGAGATGACCGGCGTTCATTTTTCGGATTTAGGCGGAGTTGGCGAAGCTGAAGTCGAAATTCGCGAGATAATAGATTTCCTGAAAGACCCAAAGAAATTCGACAAGTTCGGCGCAAGATTGCCTCGAGGAGTTTTGCTTGTTGGACCTCCAGGAACCGGGAAAACTTTGCTGGCAAAAGCTGCTGCGGGTGAAGCTGGCGTTCCGTTTTTTTTCATAACCGGCTCGAGTTTCGTAGAGATGTTCGTTGGCGTTGGTGCTGCGAGAGTCAGGGATTTATTCGAGCAGGCTAAGAAGAAAGCTCCGTGCATAATATTCGTTGATGAGATCGACGCAATAGGCCAGTCAAGAACGCGAATGTTGGCGACAAATTCTGAGCAGGAAAACACGCTGAATCAATTATTAGCAGAAATGGACGGATTCACAACGAATAATGGCGTTGTGATAATGGGTGCGACGAATAGACCGGAAATTCTTGATCAGGCTTTGCTGCGTCCGGGAAGATTTGACAGGCAGATTCAGGTTGTCTTGCCTACTGAGGAAGGTCGCGAGGAAATCTTGAAGATTCACACGAGAAAGATTCCGTTGTCTGACGAGATAGATTTGCGCTCGATTGCGAAAGTTACGCCGGGATTTTCTGGAGCGGATTTGGCGAATATTGCGAATGAAGCTGCGTTATTGGCTGCGAGACATAATGCAGAGAAAGTCAACATGAACGATTTTGATCTTGCGATTGAGAGAGTAGTTGCTGGATTGCAGAGAAAAACGCCTTTGACACCGGAAGTTCGAAAGAAAGTTGCGTATCATGAAACGGGACATGCTTTGGTAGCGTGTTATTTACCCGGCTCAGATCCTGTTCACAAGGTCAGCATAATTCCAACGACGAAAGGCGCGTTAGGCTACACGATGCAAATGCCGACTGAAGATCAATACTTGGTTGGCGAGAACGAGCTGAAGAATCGCATGGCTGTGATGTTGGGCGGGCGTGCTGCTGAGTTGCTGGTTTTCAATGAGCCTACGACTGGTGCGTCAAATGATCTCGAACGTGCTACGGAAATTGCGCGGCGAATGGTTACGGAATTTGGCATGTCCGAGACTTTGGGTCCTGTGCGTTATGCAGCGTCATCGATGGCGTATTTGAACGGTCAGACGGCGAATCGTGAAGATGTTGGCGAAAGTACATTCCTGAAGATCGATGAGGAAATTCGCAGACTCGTAACAGAAGCTCAGACTCAGGCGCAGAATATTTTGAAGCAGCATGAGAAAGTTTTGCATGAAGTTGCGCGAGTTTTGCAGGAAAAAGAAGTAATCGTGAATGACGAGATCAAAGAAATAGTTGATCGTGAGAACGCAGCGTGAATTTGCGCGGGAAATTTCAGATTTTAAGAATTGCTAATTTTAAGACGGTGGGAAGAAAATTCTCGCCGTTTTTTTGTTGTGCGAATATAATATTGCGTAAATATTTTTGCGAATTAAAAATTTAAAAGGAGAAATTGTGTTATGAAAGACTTGTTAGTTGTGGATTGTCAGTATGATTTTATCGACGGAACACTTGCTTGCGGAAATGCTGAGAACGCGATTGCGAATATTATCGCCTTAATTAACGCGAATCCCGATGCGAAAGTTTATTACTCGGCAGATTTTCATGATGAGAAACATTGCAGCTATATTCAGAACGGCGGTGTTTGGCCTGTGCATTGTCAGGCTGGAACTCACGGAGCAGAAATTCACAAGGATTTTTACGCGAAGATTTTGAATCCGCAACAGAGACCAAATGAGGCGAATATTTTTTACAAAGGCACGGATATTTCACGCGAAGAATATTCGGCTTTTGAAGCGAAGAATCGTGCCGGGGAAGTTCTGAGTCAGGTTATTGGCAATGAAGTTACGGTTTGTGGAATTGCGAGTGAATTTTGTGTTCGAGAGAGTGTGCTGGCTCTGTTAAATTCCGGTCGCAAAGTTGAGTTGCTGCGTGATTGTGTAGCTTGGGTTGACGAAGCCGGTCACGTGAAAAATATCGCTGAGCTTGAAAAAATCGGAGTGAAAATTTCATGAGCAAAATCCGGAATATTATTTTCGACATTGGCAACGTGTTGATAGATTTTGACTGGGACGGGCATATTAAGAGAATCTGTGGGGATTTGAGCGAGGAAGCGCTGTACCGGATAAATTTCGCGGCATGGGGCAATAATCGCTGGGACAAATTTGATCTCGGAATTGACGCGCGCGAAGTTATTTCGGAAATGCTCTCGTATGCTCCGGAATATTCGAAGGAAATGCGTGCGTTATTTGCGAATTTCGGGGATTGTTTTATCCGGCGAGATTCTACGATTCCTTGGCTGCAGAATTTGAAATCACGTGGCTATAAAGTCTATTATCTGTCGAATTACTCGCATATTGCAATAGAATCAAATCGTGAATGTCTGGATTTTCTGCCGCTGATGGACGGAGGAATTTTCTCGTGCGATGTTCACGTTATAAAGCCTAATCGTGAAATTTACGCGTTACTCGCTGAGAAATATAATCTGGTTCCGGACGAGTGCGTGTTTATTGACGATCTTGAGCGAAATGTTCAGGGAGCGCGTGATTTTGGCTTTGCTGGCATTCGCTGTGTCAGTGTGAAGCAAGTACAGGAAGATTTGAATAAAATGTTAGCTGAGTAATTTTCGAAAAATTTTTGGGAGGAATTCGCGATGTTTAGTTCGAAATTGAGCATGTATGTTTCGGGAGCGATCCTGATAATTTTGGGTGCGTTGAGTTTGCGCTATCCGCTGACGATGTTGCAGTTATTAGACGCTACGTTGGTAACGATTTTGGGAATTGGCTTGTGCGTATCGGGCGTGAATTATTTGTCGGGATTCTGTTTTTTCAGGAGAGGCGTTTTTGCTTTCCTGGGCGTGATTGATTTAGTGATGGGAATTTTGCTTCTGACACGTCCGGGAATAAATGCGTTTTTCATACCGTTTGTGATTGCGACCTGGATATTATTGACGGGCTTGTCGCGAATTGGCACGTCGTTATGGCTCGGAGGAGCTGGCGTTAGAGGCTGGTGGTTGATGCTTCTGAGTGGCGTTGCGCTGGTGATTTTTGCGGGATTGATGTGCGCGTCGCCGTTAGTCAGTGCGTTGTCGATAATGACGGTGTTAGCGTTTGGTCTGATAATTTCCGGAGTGTTTGCTATAATTGAAGGCGTAATAATTTTCTAGATTAAATTAAGAAAGGCGGTTTTGAAATGAAGAATCGTAAAGTAATTTTGTGCGTGTGTATGGCTGTATGTATCGTATCGTGTATGTATAT
>CAJOEM010000027.1 GCA_905233725.1 uncultured Synergistales bacterium | reverse complement strand
ACGAGAAGAATTTCTGATGGAAAATTTGACGGGAAATTGCTCGATGATTGCTTTTGTGATAAAATTCTGGCGAAAATTTAGGACGATGGTTCTGGGGACATTGTTCGTAGAAAAGAGGTAATGATCTTGAAGAAATTTGCAGTATTAGCGTTAAGTGCAGCAATATTTGTGTTGGCAGCGTTTGGATTTGCTGAGGCAGCGCTGAAGGACGGCAGCTACAAGGCAACAGCGAGAGGAATTGACGGAATCGTTACGGTCGAAGTTACTTTCGCGAATGACAAGATTGCTGACATAAAAATTCTCGATGATAACGAGACAGCCGGTGTTGGCGACAAAGCTCTTGAGATTGTGCGAAAACGTCTGATCGAGAATCAGTCTTTGGCAGTTGAGGGCGTTTCCGGCGCAACCGTGTCGAGTAATGCAATCAGAACTGCTGTTGCGGACGCGATTAAACAAGCTGGCGGTGATGCTTCTGAATGGCGAAATCGTAAAATCGAACGCGTGAAGGAAAATGCCGAGTATAATTATGACATCGTAGTCGTTGGTGCGGGATTGGCTGGACTCACTGCTGCACTCACTGCTGAACAACAGGGTGCGAAAGTTGCTTTGCTCGAAAAACAGGGCATCGTCGGCGGAACTTCGATTTTCAGTTCGGGAACGTTCTTGGCTGCTGAAACCGAAGAAACGATTCCTGAAGTCGTGAAAGCCTGGCTAGCTCGTAACACAATGCAGGATGCTAACAAAGTAGACGTTGCTCTCGTGGAAAGTCTGCTCAAAGTCAGTCCGGCAGTCGTGAAAATGTACAAGGATCTCGGTGTTGAGTTCAGATACACGAATTACGCTGCTGCTCCAGTACCGTCAGAGAGAGCTAAGAAAAACGCTGAGACGATTAAAATGGCAGATGTTTCCGCTCATTCAAAAGGTGGCGAGGCACTGATTACTGCACTCGAAGCGCAATTATTGAAGGACGGCGTTGATATTTATCTCAACACACCGGCTACTGGCTTAATCGTGAATGATTCCGGAACAGTTACGGGAGTTGTTAGCGAGACTGACAAGACCGGCACAAAGAAATTCAACGCGAAAGTTGTGATACTCTGCACGGGAGATTACGCGCGCAATAACCAGCTTAATGCAGAACTCGCACCGGAAACTGTCGGGGAATACACGGCTACAGCCAAGAGCAATACAGGCGATGGTTTGAAGATGGCGCTGGAATTGGGAGCAGGTCTTCACGCATATCAGGAATCTATGAGCGGAAATTTCCACGCAGATCCGTTCGATATGCCAGTCGTCGGTCAGCCGAATAATCCGTTCCCGTTCTCAGTGTTGCTGGTCGATCGCAAAGGTAATCGCAAAGTCAGTGAAGCTGCAGGACCTCACGCTCAGCAAGTGTTTTTCATTTACGAGGATGAACCCGATCACGCCTGGGCAATCATGGATCAAGATATTGCTGACAAATTCCTGAATCTTGAAAAATATCTCGCGCAAACACAATCCGGTCACCCGTTCATCAAGGCATTCAAAGCTGACTCAATCGAAGAACTCGCAAAACTCATCAACATTGACCCCGAAGTTCTCGCGAAAACCGTAGCTGATTACAATGCGCTGTGTGAATCAGGAAAGGACACGCAATTCGGAAAACCCGAGAAATATCTCAAGCCGCTCAATTCCGGAGCATATTACGCTGTGAAAGAATACGACATGACACGCGGGAATTACGGCGGAATTTTGACGAACGCTGATTTCCAAGTTGTAAAATCTGACGGAAGCGTTATTCCTGGATTATATGCAGCAGGCTTGATAAGTTCAGGAAGTTATTTCGGCGATTTCTACCCGGGACGTGAAGCTCTGAGCCTTTGTGCGCACGGTGGGTATATTGCCGCGATGAATGCGTTGAAAGCTGTAAAGTAAGTAAGTATTTTTTACGCGAGTTTTCCCCAGAGACTCGCATTTGTGAATGAACGGCATCGCACTAGTTTGTAGGATATTCGCCGTTTTTTATCATGAGATCTTTAACAAAATCAAGCGTGAATTCAGTCTTGTCGTCCAAAACTTTCTTACCAAACGGAGTAATCACGACTACAGCGAGTTCAGGATTCGCTATTAAGCCGGCCTTCTTGAGATACAGTTTCGCCCAGTCAACACGATTGAAAAACAAACTTCCGCCATTCTGTGTGGTAAAGCTCATATCCTCATCGGACAAGTTGAACATCCCCGCAAGATAATCACGAACTTCCTGCATCGCATGTTCTTTTCCATCTGAGAGAAATTCCATAAAGTCCGGGAAAAACTCATAGTATTTAGGCACCGACATTTCAAAAATCCACTCCTTGTACTATATCAATAATTCGCGATTCTAATGGTTTCATCACGAAATTGCAACACGAAATTTCAAAACGTAATATTTTGAAAATCTACGTTCGTGTTTTCGTGCGTCTTACATGTGAGAATCTCGTTGCAGGTTCAGTAGGATATTCGCCGTTTTTTATCATGAGATCCTTAACAAAATCAAGCGTGAATTCAGTCTTGTCGTCCAGAATTTTCTTTCCCAACGGGGTAATCACGACCACTGCATGTTCAGGATTCGCGATTAAGCCAGCTTTTTTGAGATACGTTTGCGTCCATGATACTCGGTTGAAAAATAAATTTCCTCCACTCGGGGTCGTAGCTCTCATGTCCTCATCGGATAAGTTGAAAATACCCGCAAGATAATCACGAACTTCCTGCACTACATGTTCTTGTTCATCTGAGAGAAATTCCATAAAATCCTGAAAAAACTCATTAAATTTAGGCACTGACATTTCAAAAATCGCTCCTTGTCTCATTAATCATGGCTCTGATTTTACGGGATTTATCGCGAAATTGCAACATGAAACTTCATTCGATCACTATCAACTGTCCGCGCTGAAATAATCCGAGTCAACGCGCTTGATCTCGTACGTTTTCACAGTCGTTACGCCAAGACCGTACTCAATCATTAGTTCAGCAAGCTTCTTGCCGTCAACGAGAACGATTTTGTGATTGTGATTCTGTGCCGCAAAATCCAACGCTCCCTTCGAAAATTGTCCTGTAGTTATGAATAATCCTTTCGTAGCTCCGAGACTGACCATTGCTCCGAGAAATTTCTGAATGTCTGGTCTTTGCACGTGAGAATCTTCCTTCCAGCGTTTCGCCTGAGTATATATAGCGTCAAAGCCGAATCTATCCGCCCGAACTATTCCGTCAATTCCGCCGTCCCCGGATTTTCGCGTGACAGCATCCTGGTTTTCTTCAGGTTTCCCGTAACCCATCTTCAAAAGCAAATCTACAATTACGTATTCAAAATCATACTCGTCCATTCGTGTTAATTCATCGAGAAGTTTGTCTGCAAGTTCCGCGTTCAACTGTGCCATTGAGACATCAATCATTTCCTGAGGAGTCTGTTCTTCAGGTTCAGGTATTGCAGAATTCTCTATAGTAGATATAGAGTTAGTATATGTATCGGACTTCTGTTGTTGTAGCTCACGGACATATTTTAGCGTAAAAATCCCCCCCCCATTGCTCATAATTTCTTTTCCAAACGTACTAATAGCTACTACAGCACGTTTAGGATTCGTAATTAAACCAGCTTGCTTCAGATACGTTTGTGCCCAGCCAAGGCGATTAATAAGTATATTTCTCCCAGTGGGAAAAGTTGCTCTCTTGTCTTCCTCGGATAAATCGAACTTGCTCGCACAATAATCGCGAACTTCCTGTAACGTGTGTTCGTTTCCGTCCGAGAGAAATTCCATGAAAACCGGGAAAAATTCGTTATATTTAGGCACTGACATTTTACAATACGCTCCTTGTTTCGTTAATCATGTTTTCAATTCTACGAGTTTGGTCGCAAAATTGCAAGATTCCAGCTTGCGTTTTGTCGGGAAAATTCTTAGAATTAACGTATCATGAAAAAATATCACATCACACATCATAGAATCAGAAATAACTGGCAAATGAATCGTGAACGCCGGAGAAATACTCGCAATCGAATCTATCGCTACATTTACGATTCACACACAGGTGTTAGCAAATTGCAAATCGCTTTCGCCCTGAATTACAGTTTGCCGACGATTCATAATAATCTCTCGGAACTCAGAGACGCCGGATTAATCGCAGCGGGTGATCTCCAGAAATCAACAGGCGGACGACCACCAATCGGCTATGTCATCGTGCCTGAGGCAGGTTACGCCATCGGAATTGCTGTCACAGCCAGTCACTTGCGATTCTTGTTATCGGACATTCAGCGGAATTTGCTCGCGTATAAAAGACTTGACCTCGATAAAATCACCAGTTGCGATATTGCCGCGAAAATCGAAACTGAACTGGAAATTTTCATATCCGAAAATAAAATCTCGCCGGAAAAAATCATCGGTGTCGGAATAACTATACCAGGCATAATCGATCATGAAAAAGCTCTCGTGATTTATTCGCCAACGTTAAAATTCAAGAATCTCGAGTTAAGCGCAATCTCGAAAAATATTCGCTACCCGGTCTATATCGAGAATGACGCAACTGCTGCAGGTTTCGCTGAATGGTCAATCCTGACTGCTGAGGAGAAAAGCAGAAATCTCATGTTCGTGTACTTGCTCCTGGAAAACGGCATCGGCGGCTCCGTGATTTTCAACGGCAACTCATGGCTCGGAGATAATCACAGAAGCAGCGAATTTGGACACATGTGCATACACCCAGACGGACTAATTTGTAATTGCGGCAAACGTGGCTGTCTCGAAGCATATTGCAGCGCATTTAGATTTACTCGCGATCTTGGCATAAGCATCGAGGAATTTTTTCACGAACTCAAGACTGGTAATGCGAAATATTCTGAGCTCTGGAACGATGTTTTGTCGAATTTGGCTCTTGCGATTCATAATCTGAGATTGACGTTTGATTCCGAGATAATTTTGGGCGGCTTCGTATCGGATTACATGTCTGAATTTCTACCGATTTTGCAGCAGCGTGTTTGCGAATTAAGCCCGTTTGAAGAGAATACGAATTTCATCAAGCTGGCTAAATTCCCAAGACGCGCCGGAATGATGGGTGCAGCGTGGCATTTTGTGGACGAGTTTCTCGCGCGAATCTGAACTTGACAATGCTGAGTTTGTGTATTAATATTGCAATTACTTTAGTAAAGTGATTTTACGAAAGTTAGATTTAAAGCGAAAGGGGAGGTAACGTGTTATACATAGGAATCGATTTGGGAACATCAAGCGTGAAATTGCTCTTGATGGACGAGACTGGCAAAATTCGCAACACCGTTTCAAAAGAATATCCGATATATTTTCCGAAACCGGGTTGGTCTGAACAGAATCCTGACGACTGGTTCGAGCAAACGATTGCAGGCTTGGCTGAACTTCTGAAGGACACAGACAAATCCAAAGTCGCAGGAATAAGTTTCGGCGGACAAATGCACGGGCTTGTGATTCTCGACAAGAATGACAGCGTGATTAGACCCGCAATTCTCTGGAACGATGGCAGAACTGCTAGCGAAACGGATTACCTGAACAACACAATCGGTCGCGAGAAAATCTCAGGTTATACGGCTAATATCGCTTTCCCGGGCTTCACAGCTCCGAAAATTCTCTGGCTAAAAAACAACGAACCCGAAAATTACGCGAAAATTTGCAAAATCATGCTTCCGAAAGATTATCTGGCGTACAAATTATCCGGAGTTCATTGCACGGATTTCTCAGATGCGTCGGGAATGCTTTTGCTTGATGTGAAGAATCGCAAATGGTCTCGTGAGATGTGCGAAATCTGCGGCATTACTGAAGCTCAGCTGCCAAAGTTGTTCGAGAGTTATGAGAAAGTCGGAAATCTGAAACCGGAACTCGCTGCGAAATTGGGTCTGAGTGAATCCGTCGTTATAGCTGCTGGAGCTGGAGATAACGCTGCTGCTGCAATCGGTACGGGAACTGTCGGAAATTCCTGTTGCAACGTTTCGCTCGGGACAAGTGGCACGATATTTATCTCATCGGACGAGTTCAGACTTGATGAGAATAACGCGCTGCATTCGTTCGCACATGCTGACGGGCATTATCACTTGATGGGCTGTATGCTAAGTGCTGCTTCGTGTAACAAATGGTGGCTCGAAGATATTCTGCACACGAAAGATTATTCCGGAGAACAGGCTGCGATACAAAAGCTCGGCGAGAATCACGTGTTCTTCCTGCCGTACTTGATGGGTGAGCGTTCACCGTGGAATGACCCGTTTGCGCGTGGAACTTTCACAGGCATCACAATGGATACGTCAAGAGCAGATTTAACTCAGGCGGTTTTGGAAGGAGTCGCGTTTGCTGTCCGTGACATGTACGAGTTCGCGAAGAAAACCGGCGTCGAAGTCACAAGCACGAAAATTTGCGGCGGCGGTGCCAGGAGCGAATTGTGGCGCAAAATGATCTGCAATATCCTGAATTTACAAGTCGAAGTTCCTGTCTCAGAAGAAGGTCCGGGAATGGGTGCCGCAATGTTGGCGATGGTCGCGTGCGGTGAATATTCCAGTGTAGAAGCTGCTGCAAAATCTATCGTGAAGGTCGCGAAATCCGAATCACCAGATCCAGAACTCGTCGCAAAATACGAATCATGTTACCAAAAGTTCCGAGTAATCTATCCGGCGATGAAAAACGTGTTCGGCAAAATTGGAGGCTAAATCATGAAGCTATATAACGTGAAAGATCCTGAGTTCAAAGAGTACGGCCGCGTGATTGACGGCTGCGATTTCAGTGAGATGCTTTCGGTTCTGAATGCGAATACTGAATGTCCGGAGAATAGCGTGATTTACGTCGCGTCGGACTCAAAGCTCGAATCACTCAAAGCAGCGAAATTTCTCGGGGAAAATATCTTCGGGAAAATGCCTATCGAGATTGGCTACTGCAACGGCCATAACACAAAGCTCAACGCTCTGGAATATCACCGGGATTCTGAGATTAATATCGCAGCGAATGACGTGATATTACTGCTCGCGAAGAAACACGAGATTAACGACGATTACACGCTCGATACGTCGAATGTGAAGGCGTTTCTCGTGCCGGCGAATGTCGCAGTGGAAGTCTACGCTACAAGTCTGCATTACGCGCCGTGTCACGTAACAGATGCAGGTTTCCGTGTCGTAGTAGTCCTGCCCAAACACACGAACGAAGAATTGACAAGTAAGCCAGAGATTCTCACACCTGAGGACAAGTTATTAACACACGTGAACAAATGGCTGATCGGTCATCCGGAAGGCGGCTGCTCGAAAGATGCGTTTATCGGTCTGACGGGCAAAAATATCGATACGTCCGAAGATATTGAGTAAAAAATAATATTAACGAGGGGGATTTATTAACATGAATAACGTACCAGAGATTAAAATTGGAATCGTAGCAGTAAGTCGCGATTGTTTCCCAGCATCACTTGCGACAAACAGGCGAAAAGTTCTGGTCGAAGCGTATACTAAGAAATACGGCGCAAAAGATATTTATGAATGCCCGGTCTGCATAATCGAGAGCGAAATCGACATGGTGAAGGCTCTTGAAGATGTGAAGGCTCATGGCTGTAACGCGCTGTGTGTGTATCTCGGGAATTTTGGCCCGGAAATCTCGGAGTCATTATTGGCGAAACATTTTGACGGCCCGAAAATGTTCTGTGCAGCGTCGGAAGAATCTCAGCAGGATTTGATCGACGGTCGCGGAGATGCTTTCTGCGGCATGTTAAACGCGAGCTATAATCTGGCATTGCGAAACGTCAAAGCATATATCCCGGAATATCCAGTCGGAACCGCTGAAGAATGCGCCGATATGATTCACGAATTTCTTCCCGTAGCACGTGTAGCTGTTGGCTTGTCGCAGCTCAAGATTATCAGCTTTGGTCCCAGACCGTTGAATTTCCTGGCATGTAACGCTCCGATTAAGCAGCTTTATAATCTTGGTATCGAAATCGAGGAAAATTCTGAGCTGGATTTGTTCGAAGCCTATCACAAACACGATAATGACAAACGCATCGAAGCAGTCGTTCAGGATATGGCAAGCGAACTCGGCAATGGTAACACGAATGCAGGAATGTTGCCGAAACTTGCGCAGTATGAGTTGACGCTGTGTGATTGGATTGAAGAACACAAGGGTTATCGCAAATACACGTGTATCGCCGGTAAATGCTGGCCCGCATTCCAAACGCAGTTCCATTTTGTGCCGTGCTACGTGAACAGCAGATTGACCGGTCGAGGCATTCCGGTTTCATGCGAAGTTGACATTTACGGAGCGTTGAGCGAATACATTGGAACGTGCATAAGCAATGACATCGTGACTTTGCTTGATATTAATAACACCGTACCGCAAGACATGTACGACGAAGCTATCAAAGGCAAGTTCGATTACAAACATACTGACACGTTCATGGGCTTCCATTGCGGAAACACGTGTTCGCGAAAAGTCTGTAACCCGCACTTGGATTTCCAGAGAATCATGGCACGAAATCTTCCGCGCGAATTTACAGACGGAACAATCGAAGGCGACTTGCAGCCCGGAGAAATTACGTTTTACAGATTGCAGTCAACGGCTGACACGATTCTGAGAGCGTACATGGCTGAAGGTGAGATTTTGCCGGTTAAAACACGCAGCTTCGGAGGAATTGGCGTATTTGCGATTCACGAGATGGGCAGATTTTACCGACACGTTCTGATTGAGAAGAATTTCCCGCATCACGGAGCCGTCATGTTCGGGCATTACGCGAAAGATTTGTTCAACGCGCTGAAATACATCGGTGTGAATACGTCTGAGATCGGCTATAATCAACCGGAATCAGTTCGTTATCCGTCAGAGAATCCGTTTAAAAAATAGCCTTAGTCGTGATATAATTTGGAATTGAAGGAGATCGCAAGGTCTTCTGCAATTAATAGAAAATTTTAGTTTGAAGGAGCGTATTTAGTTATGAGGAAGTTTTTATCGTTAGTGTTAGCATTCGTTATGCTTTTCAACCTTTGTGGCGCGTCATTTGCAGCACCGGCAGCCAAGAAGATCGGAATTTCAATGCCCACTCAGTCACTTGAGCGTTGGAACCGTGACGGCGAATATCTGAAGGCTCAGTTCGATGCAGCAGGTTACGAGACAATGTTGACGTACTCGGACAACAAGAACGATCAGCAGGTCAACGACATCGACAACATGATCAGCTGGGGCGCGGACTTGTTAATCGTTGCGGCAATCGATGGCGACGGTCTGAACACGGTCATGGACAGAGCAGCAGAAGCAGGCATTCCTGTAATTTCCTACGACAGATTAATCGGCAACGACGCAGTTACGTATTACATCTCGTTCGATAATTACACGGTCGGCACACTTCAGGGCAGATTCATCGAGAAGGCTCTTGATCTCGTGAACGCAGCAGCAGCCAAGAAAAGCTACAATATCGAGTTCACAGCAGGTGACCCAGCGGATAATAACGCCGGATATTTCTTCAACGGAGCTTATGACGTTCTGAAGCCGTATATCGAGTCAGGCGTTTTGAAAGTCCCCTCAGGTCAGACAGAATTCCAGCAGGTTGCAACAGCTCAGTGGAGCACCGACACAGCACTCGCACGCGCTCAGAATATTCTGGGTTCGTATTACGCCGACGGAACTGTTTTACACGCCTGGATGTGCAGCAATGATTCAACTTCAGCAGGTGTAGCTCAGGCTCTTGATTCAGACTACGCCGGTGACAATCCCGTAGTTTTGACCGGTCAGGACGGAGACATCGCGAATTTGGCGAACATCGTTGACGGCAAACAGACAATGACAGTCTACAAGAACGTCGCAAATGAAGCAGTCGTTACGCTCGAAGTTGCGAAGGCTATGTTGAGTGGCGAAGTTGACGGTGCAGCACTTGCAAAGACATTCCCGGTTGAGTGCGCTTATGACACTACGTCTTATTTCACCTCACCCGGACATTATACGCCGTCATTCTTGCTTGTCCCGACAGTCGTAACGAAAGATAATCTGAACTATCTTGTCGAGACTGGTTTGTACGAGATGGGCGCAGATGGCTATCTGAAATCGAAATAATCATGAATATTCACGGGCGGGGCTGTAGTTGCTCTGCCTGTTTTTTATGTGCAAGAGTGCAAAAGTGAAAGGAGGAGTTAATTTTGGCGGATATTATTCTCGAAATGAAGAACATCACGAAAGAATTTCCTGGCGTTAAGGCTCTTGATAACGTGAATCTCGTAGTCGAACGCGGCGAAATTCATGCGCTAATCGGCGAAAATGGTGCAGGAAAATCTACGCTGATGAACGTATTATCCGGAATTTACCCGTACGGAACTTACACAGGCGAAATTTATTATAACGGCAAGTTATGCAAGTTCAAAACGCTGAAAGAATCCGAAGCTGAAAACATAGTTATTATTCATCAGGAATTGGCGCTTATCCCGTTATTATCAATCGGTGAGAACATGTTTCTTGGCAACGAGTTCAAAAATTCCGCGGGCGTAATCGACTGGAACAAGACGTATCAAGAAGCTGAGAAACACATGAAGCAGGTAAATCTGCACGAATCAGCTCACACGCTAATTAAAGACATCGGCACAGGCAAGCAGCAATTAATCGAAATCGCGAAGGCATTCTCAAAGAACGTAAAATTGCTAATTCTCGATGAACCCACGTCCTCGCTCAATGACGAAGAGGCGAAAATGTTGCTGGACTTGCTGATGGAGTTCAAGAAAAACGGTCTCACATCGATTATTATCACGCATAAGTTAAACGAGATAATTTATTGCGCGGACAAAGTTACGATTCTTAGAGACGGCAGCACGATTGAAACTCTCACCAAAGGCGTTGACGATTTCAGCGAAGATCGCATAATCAAAGGCATGGTTGGCAGAGCTATGGACGACAGATACCCCGAACGCGTTCATAATATTCGTGACGAAATCGGCATCGAAGTCAAAGATTGGACGGTTCATCACCCGTTGTATCCTGAGAAAATCGTCGTGAATAACGTATCGTTCAATGCTCACAAAGGCGAAGTTATAGGCTTTTCTGGCTTGCAGGGAGCTGGCAGAACTGAGTTGGCAATGTCGATATTCGGCAAGAGTTACGGTACGGATATTTCTGGCGTTCTTAAGATTGACGGCAAAGAAATCACGCTAAAAAATCCCGAAGCTGCAATTCACGCCGGTCTCGCATACGTAACTGAAGATCGCAAAACCAGCGGCCTGTTACTGAACGAGAGCATTCGTATGAACACGACGCTGCCAAGGCTTGACAAAATCTCGAACAACGGCGTAATTGACTCGGACAAAGAAGTGATCGTCGCTGAAAAAATGAAAGACGAAATGGGCACGAAAACTCCTACGATTGAGCAAAAAGTCGGCAATTTATCCGGCGGAAACCAACAGAAAGCGTTACTCGGCAAATGGATGTTCACTGAACCGGATATATTAATTCTGGATGAGCCTACGCGCGGAATTGACGTTGGTGCAAAGTATGATATTTACTGCCTGATTAACAAGATGGTCGATGAGGGCAAAACTGTAATCGTAATCTCGTCGGAAATGCCGGAATTGCTCGGAATGTGCGACAGAATTTACGTCATGAACGAGGGGAAAATTCTGGCTGAATTGAACGCGAAAGACGCGACTCAGGAAATCATCATGGGCTATATTTTACGAGATGCTCAGGCGATAGCATAAATTACATGAAGGAGTGAAAATTACAGATGGCGGATAAAGTACAAGAGAGCGGTTTATCAAAGCTGAAATCATTTGCGACGAAGAACTCAATGACGATAGCACTGGTTGTTGTGTTCGCGTTATTTTGCTATTTGACGGGTGGCAGGTTGCTTTACGCGCAGAACATGTCGAACTTGCTTTTGCAGAACGGCTATGTTTTAGTGCTTGCGTGCGGCATGCTGCTTTGTATATTAACGGGCGGAAATATTGACTTGTCAGTTGGTTCCGTAATTTGCTTGACGGGTGGAATGGCTGCGGTAATGGTCAATAATCTCGGCTGGAACTCGTATATTACGATTATAATTTGCTTATTAGTTGGCTTACTCGTCGGAATTTGGCAGGGCTACTGGATTGGCTATGTAAGAATCCCGCCGTTTATTACGACCTTGGCTGGCATGTTTGTGTTCCGTGGAATTGGCAGACTTGTTCTCGATAGCAAGACCGTGCCGATTAAAGACAAAGCGTTCATGAATCTCTTCACGTCGTACATAAACATTCCCGGACTTGACGTAATTTCGACAAGAGCGAATCCGGTTGAAAATCCGCACATATGGTCCCCGTTAGTTGTCGGAGCGATCGCAGTCGTGTTGATATTTTTCATGATTGCGCGTTCGAGAGCGAATAAAGCGAAAAACGGCTATCATCAGAACAAAGCAATCGTTGACTACGGGCGTGCGTTAATCGTGAGTGCGTTGATTCTCTGGTATTGCGACAAGCTGAGCAATTACAAAGGCATCTCAGTCATGTTAGTCTGGGTATTGGCTGTGTGCCTGATATATTATTTCATCACGTCTAAGATGGCGTTCGGGCGATATTTCTACGCAGTCGGCGGCAACGAGAAAGCTACACGTCTCAGCGGCATTGACACGAATCGCGTGTATTTCATCGCATATGCTAACATGGGATTGCTTGCTGGATTATGCGGCTTGTTATGTCTTGCGCGAGTAGGTTCTGTTTCGGGACAAACTGGAACATCGTTTGAAATGGACGCTATAGCTTCGTGTTTCATCGGAGGAGCTTCAGCTTACGGTGGCGTTGGAACTGTAGGCGGCGTTGTAATCGGAGCGTTGTTACTCGGCGTGTTGAACATGGGAATGTCGATTATCGGAATTACGGATTCATGGCAATATGTCGTTAAAGGCGGCGTGTTGTTAGTAGCAGTAATTTTTGACGTTGTATCGAGCCGAAAGACTGCCAGATAATTTGCAAACTCGCAACTTGAAAATTACAAATTGCAATCACGAGAGCTGCTGTTCCTGAATTTACGGGGGCAGCAGTTTTTTCATGCGCTTATTAACGGGAAGCTTATCACAAATTCTGTTCCCTGACCGAGTTCGCTCTTGACAGAAAAACGAGCTGAATTTCACGTGAAAGCTTTATTAATAATTCGTCATTTTTGTGCACTGGAAATTTTCGCGAAAGTATGTATAATCGAACTTATTATGAGAAACATGAGAAATATATTTTTGAAAATGAATTTGGCTTTGGGATTTGTCTTAGCGTCGATCCCGTTTGTACTCTATCCGGTCTGTGAGAATTTGAAGCCGGACGGAACACACATGAATTGTTTTTACACAGGAATATTCGTGACTGCAATGGGAATTATTGTCGTGATTCTCTCATTTGCGTTTGCGAAAAAATTCTCGGGAATGGCTTTTGTGTTAGCGATAATTGCGGCTGCGTTGACTTGGCTGGCTCCGAACGGAATTGTAAATATCGCTGGTGAAAATTGGAAAATCGCTCTATGTTCAGTTAGTTCACACGCGTGCGTTGCTGATACAATGCCGAAAGTTGCGCTTATTGCGAGTGCGATTATTGTGTCGAGTTTCGCAGGATTGATACTTGCGCTAATCAAAGGAGATCGCTAACTTGCTAAGTATCTCGAAAATTGCTAAGAGAAATATTCAGCGTAAACCGTTGAGAAGCTTTTGCCTGATCTTGACTGTGATGCTATTGTCAAGCTTCGTTTTCATCGGCAGCGTCTTGAACGTGAGTTTATCAGACGGGGCTGTGAGTTTGGCGAATCGTCTCGGAGCTGATGTCATGATCGTGCCGTCGAGTTATAGATTCAGTCAGGTCGAGGGTATTATTTTAACTGGTAAGCCATCGAGTTTCTATTTGCCGGATAACGCGCTCGAAGAAGTTCAGAAGCTTGATCTTGGTATCGAGAAAATTTCGCCTCAGACGTTTCTTGCGAGTTTCAAGATGTCGTGTTGCTCGTATCCGGTGCAGCTGATCGGCATAGATTACGATTCAGATTTCATAATCAAGCATTGGCTCGGGAAGATTTTGTCGCAGAAATTGCGTGAGGGCGAGTTAATCATCGGGAATAATATCGCGAGTGACGTCGGTGAGTATTTGCGCTTCTTCGGTCAGGACTTGAAAGTTGCGGGCAAACTTGAGAAAACGGGAATGGCTTTTGATTCAAGCGTGTTCGTTGACAGGGCTACGATTGAGAAATTGGCATACGAATCCGAAAGAATCTCCGCGAAACGCTTGCATGATTCATCCAGTAGAAATTCTGTTATAATGCTCAAGCTAAAGTCAGGTCATGACCCGGAAGCCGCTGCTATGGAAATTAATCGCGTGTTGGGTTCACGGGGCATTCAGGCAATATTCAGCAAGAGTTTCGTGAATAACATGTCGCAAAGTCTTGTGTTCGTTTCGAGAGCAATTACTCTGAGCTTGGCTGTGATCTGGTTCCTGGCTGTGATAATCATCGGGCTTTTGTTCGCGCTGTCGATTTCTGAACGCCGTCTCGAGATGGGAACGCTGCGTTACCTGGGAGCTACTCGTGCAAAATTAACACGCATAATGCTAAGCGAAGTTCTCATGATTAGCTCTTACGGAGCGATTTTGGGAATATTTCTCGGAGCTTTGGTGATTCCGGTGATAAATTCTCGCGTGATTGAGGCGTTACGTTTGCCATTCTTGCTTTCGTCGATTCAGTTCATGATTTCGGCTGCGATAATTTCCGGAGCGTTTGCGATTTTGACTGGAATGTTAGCGGCGTTGATTCCGGTTTTGAGAGCAGGGCGCGTTGAGATAAATGACATGCTCTCGGAGGTGTAATCAAATCAGCCATGAAAATTCTGCGTTTTGAAAACATAACGAAAATATTCAACTCACGTTCGAGTTTAAAAGCACTTGATAATATTACGCTTGAGATAGAATCCGGCGATTTCGTGAACATAATCGGGCGTTCCGGCAGTGGGAAATCCACGCTCCTGAAAATTTCTGCGGGAATATTAACGCCAACGTCCGGGGAAATCGAACTCGACGGTGAAAATCTCGCGAATAAAAGCGATTCTGAATTATCAAGAATACGCAATTACAAAATAGGCTTCATTCCTCAGGGAGCTTCTGTTCTGCCAAACCTGACGATTATCGAGAACGTGATTCTGCCGGCGATACTCTGGGAACACGGCGGAGATATTACCGGCTACGCAATGATATTACTTGAGAAATTCGGCATAGCTAATCTGGCAAATTCATATCCGTCTGAAGTTTCCGGCGGAGAGCTGCGTCGTGCGTTGATTGCCAGAGCATTGATAAATCACCCGAAGATTATTCTCGCAGATGAGCCTACGTCAAATCTTGATAGCGAATCCTCGCAAAATATCCTGCAAATTTTCTCGCGCCTGAATTCCCAAGAGAACGTAACGCTATTGCTTGTCTCGCATGATCTGGACACGCTGAAGTTCGGCAAACGCGTTTTCGAAATGAATGACGGGATCTTGACGCAAAAATCCGTGTTATAATTCGCAGGTAATTTCACAAATCTTGTCTTGAATCTTGAAAGAGAGTTGGTATTTTTAGCATGAAAGCTATCATGACCGTTACGGCTGCTGACCGTGTCGGAATAATCGCGAGTGTTTGCACGCTGCTGGCATCGATGGACGTGAATATTCTCGACATAAACCAGACTGTTATGCAGGGAATTTTCACAATGACGCTTCTAGTTGATACTTCGACTTCGAGTCATAACTTCGACGAGATCAAATCTGCTTTAATTCAACGCGGTGAGAACGAAAGTCTCGTGATACATATTCAACGCGCGGACATTTTTGACGCAATGCACAGGGTGTAAGTCATGCTGAATATCTCGGACATAATGCAGACGCTCGACATGATCGATCATCAACATCTGGACATTCGCACGATTACAATGGGAATTTCCCTGAATGATTGCGCTGATCCGGATATAGACGCCTGTTCTCGCAAAATATATGACAAAATATCCAGACGCGCTGAGAATCTCGTGAAAGTTGGCTCAGAAATCGAGAACGAATACGGCATACCTATAATTAACAAGCGAATTTCAGTGACACCGATTGCACAAGTTGCTGCTGCGTGTGAAGACGGAAATTATTGCGTCATCGGCACTGCTCTGGACAAGGCTGCGAAAAATTGCGGCGTGAATTTCATCGGAGGATTCTCGGCACTTGTTCACAAAGGCTTCACGGATTCAGATTTGCGCTTGATAAACGCGATTCCTGAGACGCTATCACAAACTGAACTCGTGTGTTCGAGCGTGAACGTTGCTACGACAAAAGCCGGAATCAACATGGATGCCGTAGCTCTGATGGGACGTATCGTAAAGCAAACCGGAGAATCTGCTGCGAAACTTGTGATTTTTTCGAACGCTGTTGAAGATAACCCGTTTATGGCAGGAGCGTTTCACGGTGCAGGCGAACCTGAATGCGTGATTAACGTCGGAGTATCAGGACCCGGTGTTGTGTATAAAGCATTGCAGGAAGTCAAGGGCAAGAGCTTTGATATTGTAGCTGAAACTGTTAAACGTACGGCGTTCAGAATTACGCGAATGGGTCAACTCGTGGCTCAGGTCGCGTCGGAAAAATTGCGCGTTCCGTTCGGAGTTGTTGATTTGTCACTTGCTCCTACTCCGGCAGTCGGCGACAGTGTTGCGAGAATCCTGGAGGAAATGGGGCTCGAAACTTGCGGAACTCATGGCACAACAGCAGCTCTTGCGTTATTAAACGATGCGGTGAAAAAGGGCGGTGTTATGGCATCTGGACACGTTGGCGGATTATCCGGAGCTTTTATCCCTGTGAGCGAGGACGAAGGCATGATCGAATCCGTTCGCAAAGGCGTGTTAAATATCGAGAAGCTTGAGGCTATGACATGCGTGTGTTCAGTTGGACTTGACATGATAGCTGTGCCGGGTGAAACGAGTCCTGAGACTATCGCGGCAATAATCGCTGATGAAGCTGCAATCGGCGTGATTAACAACAAGACTACTGCCGTGAGACTAATCGCTGCTCCGGGAAAATCTGCTGGTGATACGGTCGAGTTTGGCGGCTTACTCGGTTCTGCTCCGGTGATGCGCGTGAATAACGTGAGCTGCAAGAAATTTATCGAACGCGGCGGAAGAATCCCTGCACCGATTCACAGCCTAAGAAATTAGCGAATCAGAAAAAAATGCCCACGCTCGTGAATGAACGTGGGTTTTGTGTATATTCTAGTTCTTTTTAAGCGCGAAATACGCACATAACGCTAGAGTAATCATTCCTGCGTAACTCGCATTACAGCCTCCGGACGAATTTCCTGAATCATGAGCTTGATCTTGAGCCTGATCATTCGCCGTGATGAAAAGTTCGGAAGTTTTGAGAGCATCTTCACCGGATTTTGCCGCAGCTTGTAACGTGAACTCTTCCTGAAGCATGTCTTGTGAAAGCGTGAACGTGTTTTCATCAGAGATTTCTATTTCATCAAGAGCTTCGTCATTCAGCAGGATTTCCACGTCCGAGACTTCGACATTGCGCCCGAAAGCGTCAACCCATTGAGCGATCTCGAAAGTTGCAGGTGAGTTAGAATCTATCGCGATTGCGCCCGTTAATTTCTCGTCGCCGCTGAGCAAGTATAATCCCGTGTAAATTGCAGCGTGTCCGTTATTGCTGGTCGTTTCGGGATTTGCAGCAGCAAGACTTAATGCCGAACTGCTCTGAGTCTGTTTGGTATCCGAGTCCGAATCGTCGTTCTTAATCGTGAGCTTGAACGTAACGACATCGATGTCAGTTTTGTTCTTCGCCTGAATCGAGAACTCATACGTACCAGCTTTTTTCGGAGTTCCTGAGATTACGCCGGTTTTCTTGTCGAATTTGAGACCCGACGGCAGCGAGCCGATCTTCTTGAGCTTGAGATCTGATCCGGAAATATCCAGCATAAATTCGTACGGAACTTTCACGTAGCCATCAGGAAGACTTGTCGTGAGAATCTTCGGAGCTTGAGGAACAACTTTGAGCTTGAGAGTTTTCGTAACGGAGCCGATTTCGTTTTCAATCGTGATCTTGAAGCTCAATTTGCCGGTTTTCGTTGGGATTCCGCTTAACACGCCGGTGTCCTCGTCGAGATGGAAGCCATCAGGTAAAGCTTCCGCAGCCAAGAATTTCATCGGGGTAGTTCCGTAAGCTTCGAGCGTTGCTTCGTATTCAGTTCCGACAGACGCATCAGGCAGAGTTTTCGACGAGAATTTCGGTTTGGCAGTCGTGCTACCACTCGGAGCACCAGCTCGATACGACGGATTATCAGCGATCGTCATGGTGAAGCGCTTCTCGACGTAACCGTTATGAGCTCCCAAGAATCGCAGCGTGAACGTGAATGTTCCAGTTCTCTTAGGAACGCCGTCCAAGAATGTTGTTCGCCCTGATTGTCTCAGCGTCAATCCTGCAGGCAGAGTTCCCGAGACGCGCGATGGAGTGATCGGAACAGAGCCACCTGTAACGAATACCCAATCGCTGTAGGATTTGCCGAGTGTGCCATTGTAGAAAAAGTAATACGCTTTCATGCTTGAGTCAGCAAACGGACGCGATGATGTTGACGGCTTGATAGTGATAGAATGATTCGTGTTGTTGTAATAGCCGCCATCGTTTCTGTACGTAGTGATCGTGAAATTATACGTTTTCGCCTGTGATGGTGTCCCCCTGAAATAGATGTACTTTCCAGAAAGAAAGAGTTTCAATTCAGAATCGGGAGGATAATTTCCAGATAATGTTACATCGTCGAAATTTGAGTTAGGAACCTTCACATAGTCACTGTAATATTCGCCAACTTTCCCATCATAGTAACTGTATATTGTCTTGAGGTTAGGATCAACCCATGGGTCAGTTCCACTAACATTGATGCTGAATGTTCGTGTTACAGCTGTCTCGAAATTGCCGACCCCGTTACGACATTCGAGCGTAAATGCGTAATATCCAGCTTTTGTGGGTGTGCCTTCAATCTTTGCAGTTCGAGAATTGGCGTTAGCTGTCAACTTCAGACCGGATGGCAACGAATTGCGTATGCGTCTCCATTGCATTGTCCATTCCGTGCCATCAGCTGTGAGTTCCTGACTGTACGATGTACCGACTCTGCCGTTTTTTAGTGAACTTGCCGTCTTAATCACCGGTGGCTCAAATACGGACAACCAGACCTGCTTTTCTGAATCATCAGCTCTGACTTTGAAGAAATAATTCATGGTATTGAACGTATCTCTTCGCGTTGAAGACTCGGTAATCGTTCCAGAAATTAATCCCGAAGAATTGATCGATAATCCAGAAGGAGGTCTATTGGTGGCGTTCGCAAAATTCCTATAATTTGACGGGATAACTCCATCTGCTAAGCTCCACGAACTCGGATTACCCGTTGCTTCGCATTGGAATGAGTAACTCTTACCTACGACGCCACCGTGACCGTCCGGAACTTTGGTAATCTCGACAGGATCTGAACCGAATCTGTAAATTGAAAACCCTCCACGACTTCCCGGTCTGGAATAAAGTGTCTGCAAAGCCCCGTAATTTCCGTTTGCGCTCGATCCGAATGAATAGCGATTATTCGCGATTTTGCCTCTGGGATTATTCGACTCGAGAAATTCTACGTAATCGCTGCCAAGTTCCGAGATTATCGCAGTGTGCTGACTTGCGCTTGACCATTGCCAATACATCTGGACGACGTCACCGACTTTTGCTTTTGAAAACGCGTTTCGAATATCACTTTCTGACGGTGTGCCACTGACATCGTTCAAGTGCTGAGCAATGAGTGTGCCGCCATTATACGAGGAAAATCTCCGGTAATCGCTCGTGTACGTGTTGAAATATCCTTTGCCCTCGTTGATCTTGACTTGTCGTGCGAACATGAAGCAATTTCCGGCATAATTCGAGTACGGGTATCCTTGGTAATCTGACGCGTTGTATTTGCCAGATGATGCCTCGGAAATAACTGCTCCTGCTCCCAATGATAATAATATCGCTGCGAGTGCGATAATACTTGTAAATTTTCTGTGTTTCATGAAATGTCAACTCCTTTTGATAGATTTGATTTGAAGCGTGTAAATACTGCGAGTAAAATTGCAAAAGCCAATCCCAAATTCCCGGAATTACAAGTCGAACCGCCGCCACCGCCGTTGCTTATGGAATTATTCGTGCTTGCACCTGCGATTTTCAGCGTGAAAGTCTTGCCGGATTGATCTACGTTATTCAAAACCGTGAAATTAATCTCGTACTCTCCGGCTTCACTGGGAGTTCCTGACAATATGCCGCCCTGTGTGAGCGATAAGCCGTCCGGAATATTTCCGCTGCGCCATTCGATCGGTGCTGTGCCTGAAGCTGTGAGCGTGTAATTGTAGGCTATACCGACAGTTGCGTCGGGCAATTTCTCGCTCGTGATTTCAGGCGCGGTTTCATTCGAGAATCTCTCAAGAGTGAAAGCTTTGATCGTCGCATTATACGGTCCGCCGTTGATCTCAGTTCCATCGTACCAGACTGACGGCACAGGCTCGCCAACAGCGAAGAAACTCTCTCCCTGATTGACAGATGCGCGAACGTAATTGCTGATACTAGCTTCAACTCCCGTCGGGAACTCGTACTCAGAGTTCAGCGTAGACTGGATAATAACCGCGTAATAATCCCCGGAATACAAGTTCACTGTCTCAGGCAAATCCAGCGTGTGATAACCTGCGTTCGGAATTTCGCCCGTCAAAATCGCATTCTCAGCATGTCCAGGATCAGTCGGTCGAATCTTGCCGAAGTTATTCACGAAAATCTTGTACTGTGTGTTGTTATCCGTCGTGTGGAAGCCAATTCGCACCAGACTTTCGTTTCGTGATGACTTGAAAATATTCGATGACCATGTCGTGCTGATATGCTTGGTCTTGCCGTTCTCGTCGTGATAGTTCGTGACGATCGTGTCGTATTCCCGAGTGTCTTCGCTCACAATGAACGCCGTGATGTCTTCTATTCCGCTTTCATTTACCGTAGCTTGTTCGTATGACATCCAGAAATAACCGTTGTCATTTTTGTTCACACCCTCAGAATTTCGCACAAGCCACGCGCCATTCTTAGACGGTTGCTTCAGCGGATTGAAATTTTCACGCGGGTAATCATCGTTCCAGCCCACGAGTAATACAGCATGTCCATAACGCGAACTTTCATCAGTATAGAATGCGTCTTGGCTATCGTTGTAGCATACACCGTCGGGATTCCAGCGGAATATGCAAAATACTGCTCCGTGATCGATTATAGCTTGTTTAACGAGATTGATATTCTCATCGCCCAAGTATTTATTACCAAATTTCAACGTGTCATGGAACAATACGCGTGACCCTTGGAAACTTTGCGCAGTTCTGTCGCCCAGGAAACTTTCAATTTTCGAATCCGCACCGTTCGTATCAGTTCCTGCGATTGAGTATTGCATTGCTGATTCGTTTACGGTATTTCGGAATTTGCTCAGGAATGATTCAGCAGTGTCAACATTCCCCTGAAGCATCAGGATATCTTTCTTAGCATTCACGAAATTGTCCGAACTTACATCTTTGTACGCAAACCACGCCAAATGCAGCTCAGAGAAATCCGGTTCAGCTCCAGCAATCGTCAAGTTCTGCTTCATGTAATCAGCTTCCATTGCGCCAATCGCAGCGAATGCCCAACAAGTCAAGAAATCTCCCTGATTACGAACTGGCGGCAATTTCTCGTTCCTGTAAAATCTCGGCAGATCGCTTGAAACTTCGGTTTTAGGCGGATTACTCGACAAATGCGACATGTCATTGGGAGACGGAATTGCTCCGGTTGATTTGCTCTCGTCCAATTCATCGCGATGTTCGAGCCAATCTTGAAACGCATCAGACACGGGAGCTTCTTCAGCATCGTTCTGATCAGTGTCCCATTCGCAAATGAATCCGTGTTCGAGCGTCGAAGCCAAATTATCCGTAGCTATCCATTTCCCCGAAGCAGCCAAAATCTGCAAATAATTCCCAGAACCGTTCGGGTGATTCTCCGCGAAATTCCGGAACTGCTTCTCGAAAACTTCATCTGTGACCCACTCGATCATGCCGCCGGAATCAACTCTCGCACCGATCCAGTAATAGCCAAATCCCGGATTAACTTCACGAAGCATATTCATGATCTCGTCCTGTTCTGATTGGCTTGTGATCGTCAGCAAGTGTCCGCCGAGCGATTCACAGTGAGCTTTCGCCTGTTGCCACGTGACATTCGTGTCAAAAATCTGATATTCGTGACCGTTCCATTCGAATACAGCTTTGTCACTGGAAATTCCCTGTGAGCCTTCAAAATTTCCACCTTCAAAATTTCCGACTTCGGAGTATTGCGAATTCCAAGAATTTCCCGACAAAATTAC
The DNA here is from genome assembly GCA_905233725.1 of uncultured Synergistales bacterium. Lineage (GTDB taxonomy): Bacteria > Synergistota > Synergistia > Synergistales > Aminobacteriaceae > JAFUXM01. The sequence goes on along the minus strand of CAJOEM010000027.1, from coordinate 10,731 downwards.
ATTGTTACCGCTGGCAATCCCAACGATCCCGCCGACGTAACCATCACTGCGTAATTGCGAATTTTGCGAGACGGTGCAATTCTGAACAGTTCCAGAATACATTTCGCCGACAATTCCGCCGACCCATGACGCGCCCGAAATATCCGCGCTGACTCTGCAATTTGTGACTGTGCCTCCGCTCATATGAGTGACAATTCCGCCAGCACCAAATGCGTCAGTTTGACCATCACGCACAATTCGACCGTTGAAACCGCAGTTCTCAATCACGGCGCCACTGTACAGATAATGCACAACTGTTCCGACACAATCACCGCTCAAATCCCCGACAACGTTGAGATTTTTGATCTCAGTATCAACCACAGAAGAGCCTCCTGCCTCAGTAAACAGAGCCGCAAAGACTTTATTCTCGTAATTGTAGTACGTAATCGTGTGATTCTGTCCGTTGAAATGTCCTCGAAATTCGATTTCGTTATCGTCACTCAAATTCACGAGATCGAGATCAACTGCGAGTTTGTAGTATTTGTCAGGGGAAGAAGCAACATCGCGGAAATCCAGCCAATCCTCGAACGAATCGATTATGTAAAACGCAGCCAAGGCGACCCCGTGAATTACACACGAGATCGCGATAGCTATGCATGTACTCAGAATAATCTTTTTCATCTTGAATACACCATAAAAGATTTTTGCGCTTTAGTTGCGAATTTTTTTCACGAGGATTAACGGCACTAACACGAATGCAAGTCCGAATAATCCTGTGTTACAGCTTCCACCACCACCGCTGCTACGATAAACTCCGTTCGGATTCGTTGGTGTCGGAGTCGGTGTAGTTTTCTGAATGACAGTTACTCTCAGCGTGACTTTTGCGGATTTATTCGCCCCGTCAGTTACAGTGATTGGCACATCGTAAGTTCCGGAAGCGACATTATCAGCAACATTGATAGTGATTTTTGCCGAATTATTTCCCGAAGCCGTTGCAGTTGCGCTCAGACCTTCGACAGAAATTTCTCCGACTGTCCAAGTTAATGCGCCAGTGAAATTCCCGTTGACAGTTAGAGTTGTGCTGGCATTTGAACCTACATCAACTGAGACTGCAAAATTTCCAGCTATTGTCAAATCCTGGCTAGTTGGCGGAGTGTTTGGCTGCTGTCCATTGTCAACGCTGACGTTCACAGTTATTTCGATTGCGTCAGAATTCCCAGCTGCGTCCGTAAATGTTGCGGTAGTTTTGTATTGACCGGCTTGAGTTGTTGACGGTGCACTAACTGTAAAATTCAGTTTTCCGTTGGCGTGCGTGTACTCGATCTTGACGTTGGCGGAAATGTCCGGATTGAACTTTGCCGAGCCCACGGGATCTGCTCCGGTGTAATTCACAGATTGCAGCGAATTGTCACCACCGGCTTTGACCGCGAAAGTTTTCGAATGCTCAGCGAGTTTGAACGGTTCAGCTTTTGTTGATGAGTATTCGACTTCCCATTTAAGATTGATCCCGAGAGTATTGTTCTCGTCGTCCTTGATGAACGGAATGCAGACGACAGCTTTTTCGCCATCATTGAGCGTGCCGTTGTAGCTATCGTTGAATTTGATAGTCACGGAAGTTATAGCTGTGCCCTCGAAATCTTCAGTTACGCCGTCATAAACTGAATTTACCTGATACGTGAGCCATTCAGGAACGCTTATCATGTAATCGTCATCGGATTCGATATATACGCCATAGCCACCTAATATAGAATCGTAATCAGCACTGACCGTCACTAACACCGAGTAATCTTTCGCGACTTTCCCGATTGTAGCTGCGTTGTACGAATCTATATATTTCTGTAGATCTGCTTCTGTAGATTTATCATGCTCGTCTACTTCAACTTGTATCGCCAAAGCGTTCGCTTCAACTCCAAAATCCGTCGAAACTTCAGTCACACTGCTGAAAATTTGATTAAACGTAGAATCCGTGATATTAATAGCCTTAGCTACGAAATACAAATCATACTCGTATTCGGATTCTGACTCAGGAAGTACGCCTGAAACAACAAGAATATCGTTTGATGCGTCAGAAGTAATTTCTGTGATACGTAGAGAAGTTCTATCGGATACGAGATCCCATGAAACAGAGTAAGAACCAGAATCTATCTGCCTTGCGCCGGCATCAACAAGAGTGTCTAGGTCTATACCCCCCCCAACGCGTCTTCTACTTTGGATACGTCGTAAATATAAAGTCCAACATCAGGAACTCGATACTTCGCGAAATAATTATGACCAGCGTATCCCGCAACAGCATCATCATAATTTTCGTGAAGTTCAGGTTCTTCGATATAATTTCCCTCACCGACCGCAACCAAAGCATAGCCGTAATCAGTCGCCAACGCCGCCGATACAGCGCACACGACCAACGCAGCCGCTAAAAAAACTACGCATAATTTTCTCATAAAAACAACATCTCCTTACAAAATCAAATTATTTTCGAAAAAACATTACCAACGCGTAAAACAAAACTCATACCCTCAAATTGCAACTCCCTCCTTTCTTGCTATTATTTAAAACATGTCGGATTTTACACTAACCATGAATTTTTGTCAAAATTTTCACGCTGAATCAGTGTGAAGTCAAATCGAAAATTTATCCCCGGACAATTTGCTCAGAACATAATTCACGAGAATCACGATTATCAGGATTCCTGTTGCGATTGCGCTCGCTGTTTGTTGGCTGTGATAAGTCTGGTACGTGAACAACTCGTAGCCGATTGTCTTGGTGTCGGTCGAATATAGCAGCGTCGACATTGTCAACTCGTAAAAGCTCGGCATGAATATCAAAAACCAACCTGCCACAACTGATGGAGCTATCAACGGCAACGTGACTCTCACGAAGCTCTTCAGCCATGACGCTCCTGAAATTAACGCAGCTTCCTCGAGTGACGCATCAATCTGGCTCATAGCAGCAGCAATCGTACGCATTCCCATAAGCAAATACTTGATCACGTACGCGATTATCATGATCAGCAGCGTGTTGTAAATATTCAGGCCAAATCGCCCCGACATCGTCATGATTAACGCCAACGCTATGACTACACTCGGAGTACCGCTGCCCAAAGTTATCAGGAAATCTGGGACAGCCCTGAATCTGCTTCGAGTGCGATTCGCAACCCAAGCCATCACGCACGAAATGCCAACACCGATTGTAGCAGCAGCAGATGCCGAAATAACACTGTTCTTGAGCGAGTTCAGCAACGGTTTACGCGTGAATAATATATTCCAGTATCGCAGCGTGAGATTCTCAGGTGTAAACGCTTTCCCAAGATTCTTCGTGAACGATGTCATTGCTACGGTCAGGAACGGCAGAATTATCACGATGAATGCGAAAATGCTCACACAGATCGTGACGGGTATGTTCCATTTGCCAAGCGTGACGATATTCGGGTGAGTGGATTTTCCGGAGATTGTCGTGTAGTGCCTGTCACCCGTGACAAACGCAGAAAAATACAGCACGAGATTCGCAATCAGCATTAACGAGACAGCCAACGCCGCAGCATCGCTCAAACCCTCGGAACTTCCAACGTAAACGTAATCAATAATTCTTGTCGTAACAGTGTCAATTTGTCCTGGAGCACCGATTATAGACGGGATCCCGTAACATGACGCAGCCGCGATGAATACCAGCAAGCCAGACGCAACTATCGAAGGCAACATGACCGGCAGCGTAATTTTCAAGAGAGTTCTCACAGTGCCGGCACCGGAAATTTTCGCAGCTTCTTCGAGTGACGGATCCATTTTTTCCATTGAGCGCGAGATCGTTATGAATGCGTATGGATAATAAAACGTCGTCAAAACGAATACTAATCCTGGAATGCTGTAAATATTAAACGGGTTCTCAGATAATCCCAGAAAATTCGCGATTAATACGTTCAAAGTACCAACTCTCGGATTCAGCAATCGCAGCCAAGCCATAGCTCCAACATACGGCGGCACCATGTATGTCATGACAAACAGCGTCCGGAAAAATTTTCGCCCGTACATATCCGTTCTGCCAACTAACCAGGCTAACGGGAATGCAATCATTACACCGAATATCATCGACAGGCTCGCTGTAACAAGCGTATTCTTGAGAGCGTTCCAGTTAAGAGTATTCGTGTAAATTCTACCGAAGGATTCAGCTCCACCGATGAACGACCTGAATACCAGATAGCTCATCGGCAGAACACTGAATATTACTAAGAAAGCAACGATCGCAAATATCAATACGATCTTTACATCCAGATTGCTCAGATTGCTATTATTTCTTGACACGATCTTCAAAATTCGTTCTCAACTCAGTACGTTCAGCAAGACATTTCACCCAATCGACAGGCATAGCTCTCGTGAAAATTTCTGCGGTATTAATCGAATCATACGGAATAGCCGGCGGATTCTTCAGAACCGAGTGCATCCAGCCTTTTACGATATAACTCTGACCCTCGGGTGACAAGAACCAGTCCGTTAATTCCTCGCATATTTTCGAATTAGCGTGTGCGCTGTATTTATCATTAATCGTCATAATCGGTGACGGAACGCAAATCACGCCATCTTCGGGATAAATCACTTCGAGAGCACTGTCTTCTTCCTCGCGTTTTTTCAAGACGGATTCTTCGAGTATCATGATGACTTTGCATTCACCTGTTTCGAGCTTTGTCAACGCAACTGAACCGGACTCAACCATGACGCGATTCTCTGACAACTTGTCGAAATATTCATAGCCGTACTTGTCCTTCAGAGCCGAGATTGCAACAAGAGCTGTTCCGGCTGTCAGCGGATTCGGCATGGAAATCGCAGCTTTCAGGTCAGAATTATACGCAAATTCTTTGAAAGTTTTGGGCAAATTCTCTCGCGAATAATTCTCAGGATTGAAAGCCAAAACCATGTTGAGATTCCGCACAGGATACCAGTAACCTTCGGGATCGTAATCAAGCGCAAGATTCTTCGCCTGCTCAGAGACATACGCGTGCAAAATTCCCATTTGCTTGAGTTCGAGCGAATACGACGGATCCGCAACCATGAGCATATCACAGCCAAGTTTCTTCGCATCGAGTTCGGCAGCAATTTTCGCCTGCAGAGTTCCCGTGCCTCCGTAGAAAAATTCGACGTCATAATCCGGGAATTTCTCTTGTAAAGTTTGTGTCATAGCCTCGATTACGTCCTCGTACATAGACGTATAAATCACGACTTTAGGTTTCGCCGCGAAAGCTTCTGAAGCAAAAAACATCAACATTAACGCCATAACCATAATCATAAATTTACGCATTTATTATCAACTCCCCATTAGTTATTCGCATTCCATTCTCGCGACTGAACAGCATAATTCTGTGACCGGAGAAATCCATGCGAACTTTTGTTCCAATTTTGTAAAACATCTCGCCAAACGCAACAGCCGTCAACAGGAAATTCCCCACGCGAATCTTCAACGTAGTTTCCATACCTGTAGGCATTGCACTGAATACTTCACCTTCGATTTTGCCGTCATCACTCAGCTTGATAAATTCCGGACGAATGCCGATTACGAAATCATTATGAGTGAGCTGCTTAGTCTGTGTTTGTTCCGGTTCATGAACGCGCGCTATATTATACTTGAACGGCAGGTCTTTATTCGTTTTCTCGACATAACCGCGACGTTTAGCCTCATCTTCAGCCTGTAACTTCGCCTCATGATTATGCCACGCCTCGAGATCTACGCCTGATTCAGGAACGAACTTGCCTTTGAAGCCGTCAAGAAATTCCAGCTCGATACTCGAACTCGAATCTGAAGCGTTTTGCACACCTGTAGCCTCGATGAAATTCACAGCCGGATTACCGACGAAATCCGCAACGAACAAGTTTCTTGGCTGCGAGTAAATCGTCAAAGGCTCATCGTATTGCTGCAATCTAGCGTTATCAATCAGGCAAATTTTCGTAGCGAGTGTCATAGCTTCCATCTGGTCATGAGTAACGTAAACGAACGTCGAACCCGTGCTCAAATGCAATCGCTGTAATTCCGAGCGCATCTCAAGCCTCAATTTCGCGTCAAGATTACTCAGCGGCTCGTCCATGAACAGAACTTTCGGACTTGGAGCCAGAGTTCTTGCAATAGCGACACGCTGCTGTTGACCGCCGGATAATTCGCTGGGATAGCGTTCAAGAAACGGACCGATTTTCACTATTGCACTTACACGATCGATTACGCGTTTGATCTCGTCTTTTGTGAGCGTCAACTTGCTCTTGTCCTGACCATCACGCACAACTTCACCGGCATCGTTCACGTAGACTCCGGGTTCGTTAATATTGCTAAGTCCGAACGCGATATTCTGGTAGACCGTCATGTTAGGCCACAGCGCGTAATTCTGGAACAGGAAGCCAACACGTCGCTTATTCGGCGGAATGTTAATCCCCAGTTCGCTGTCAAACATAACTGTGTCGTCAATCGTAATGCGTCCTTCAGTCGGAGTTTCGAGCCCTGCAATCATTCGCAGCGTCGTAGTTTTCCCGCAGCCTGAAGGTCCAAGCAGTGTAACAAAAGCGTTCTCCTCGATGTTTAGATCCAGGTGTTCGACAGCGTAGTAGCCGCCCCAACGCTTCGTTACGTTCTTTAATTCAATTCTTGCCATAATCTATTCTCCCTAATTACTTTTTGCCGCCGCCGATACCAGAATCAAGACTTGCACCGGTCAGCTTGTTCACAAAATAGTTAAATATCAAAATCGAGACGATCAATATCAAGTTAATTCCGCTTGAGAATGCGTATAGACCCATCTCATCGAAGTAATCCAGCATCGTCGTGATAATCCTTCCCTGACCGCATAATAACATGAACAGCGTCAATTCTCGCAGACACGTCATGAACGGCAGCAGATAGCCGCTTATAATCGACGTTTTCTGAATCGGAATTATAATCTGAGTCATGCGTTTCCACCAGGGAATGTCGAGTATAATCGCAGCTTCTTCAAGTTCGCCGGATAACTGCATCATGGAATTCAACGCGCTGCGGCTTGCAAACGGAATGTATTTCACTGTTCCAGCCAGGATTAACAGCAAGAACGTATCATACAGACCCATGTTAGAGCCCACGACGAAGAACGCTACACCAACAGCCAAGGACGGCATCAAATACGGCAAGAACGCCATGTTATTCACATACGCAGCCCATTTACTGCGGCGGTTTTTGCTGACACAGTAGCCTACAAGAGTACCAATCGTTCCTGCGACAAGTGCGCAACATATCGCAACAAACAGCGTGCCTGCAAAAGCGTTCCAAATTTGTTGATTATACAATATGCCTTTGTTACCGTACATGCCGCTCTCGGTGATATTCTCAGACGTAAGCCACCATTTGCTTGTTAAGCTCGAAGCATTTGTCAAGAACGAATAATCTCCCGGATTAGGCAAGAACGTCTCGATTGCAAATAAAACTATAGGCAAAATTCCCGTAGCTAAAGTTGTGAGAATCAGGATTACAGACAGGATATATTTCCAGGCTCTCAGATTTACGACACTGGTTTGCCCGGATTTACCGGTTACAGTCGTGAAATTCTTGCGTCCTGAAGTTGTGCGCTGATTGATTATCAGGATTATGAAGCCGAACAGCATCATGATTACGGCTAAGATACTTGCTTGACCGATACGATCACCTTTCATGGCTACGTATTGGGTGCTTAGCGTGTTGAGCTTCAGGTAATGCGGAATCGGATACGAGCCCATCGCACTCGAAAACACCAGCAGAATCGTGCTAAGAATTGCGGGCTTAATCAACGGCAGCGTTACTCTCAGAAACGTCTTCCAACGAGGGCTGTTTAGTATCGTAGCAGCTTCTTCAAGATTAGCGTCCATGTTGCGAAAAATTCCGCCGATTAATATATACGCAAATGGCGCGTAGTGAATCGCCAGCACAACCGAGACCGGAAAAATTCCCTCACACCACCATTGAGGCATCGTGATCCCGAACATATTCGCAAGTAATCCGTTTGAACCGCCGGTGACGACATTCGAGTTGAATAAATTTTGCCAGACGACAGCTAACGTCCATTGAGGCATTATATACGGGAAGATAAATATCGAGCTGAGATATTTTTTGCACTTGAGATTCGTTCGAGTGACAAGATACGCAAAAATTCCGCCGTAAAGAATCGAGCCGAAACAGGCAAATATGCTAATCAAGACCGAATTTAACAGCGGTGTCCATAGATACACATCTGCAACACTGCGCGTAACTCTGGTTCTGCCAACACGTGTCGTTATCGTGCCGGTGAAGAGATTCGTCCAGTTATAGCTCGTCAGTTTTTCAGAGCCAAAATCGAAACTGGATTCCAACGCAGTCCCGACAGCGTCCTTGCTGCCCGGGTGAATCAAAACCGTATCGCGCAAAATTGTTATCATCGGGAACACGGTCGTAATTGTGAGCATAATTCCCAACGCCAGCAAAATTGCGTTCTGTGGCTTTGACAGGTAAGTTTTGACCCGGTTGAGCCGTTTACTCAGACTGCCGGGCCGTGATGTATTATTACTCATGATTATTTATGCGCAATGATTCCGTCGATCCATTCGCTCATAACTCCGGAGACTGAAGCGCAATATGTCGGATCTTCAACGACAAGTCTGCCTTTGTTGAGCCACCAATCATAGCCGCGGTCGTTTTTGACTGGGAATTTGTTCTCGCCGTCAACGTAGCCGTCGTGACTGTGATCCTGCATGCACGCAGGGACCGGAGCATAGCCGCCCATATCTTTGCCCCAAGCTGCGAATCCGTCGTGAGTTGTTGTCATGTACGCGATGAAAGCACACGCTGTCCACGGTAACGGACTTGTCTTTGTGAGCATAAGATAATGTTTGTACGCGTAACCGCCGATGCCTTCGTAATTATCCTGATACGCTGCGACAGTTATATTATTAACGGAACTTTCGCCAGTTTCCTCGACCGAGCGCAATTTCGAGTAAACGATTAATCCTGATCTGCCTGCTGCACTCTTCGTGACTAGTGTTGTGCAAATTGGACCGTCGTCTGTTTCCTGATTATACTTCTCGCACCACAGATACACCCAGGTTAAGCCGTACTTTGCGTTTTCGCCTTTGATACCAAGTTCGTCAGCGTCGTTCTGCATATCTTCGATTAATTCCGCGTATTCAGCCTGACGTTCGGGTGATAATTTCTCGTAAGCTTCTTTTATCCATGTTGCGTATTTGTCACTGGTCATCATGTAAAGAGCATTTTTGCCGACGAGTTCGCTATTTACGCCCATGAATAACGGTTTTTGATCTTCCGCGACGAAATCCCACATGTTATCGAATTTCGCACCGCCGACGTTATTGAACATGAAGACTTTATTCAGCGTCTGCAATGCTAACGGGAACTCGTTATTTTCGCGTGCAAGTCCCGGAGCTTCGAGCCATTCTTTAGGAACGAAATTCAGCAACACGCCGGTATCCAACATTTTGCTTTTAATCTGGTTTCCGTCTTGAATCAGCGTCATTGCGTAGACCGGATTCGCGCTATTAACGTCAGCGTTCAAAGCCTCGAAAATCGTGTTATTCTTGGGCTGACCCCAATCTTCTTCGAGTTTGTACGATGGCTCGATCTGCTGCAACATTTTCACGAACGATGCCAGAGCAGTTTTTCCGCGACTTGAATTGCCGATTGCGACGAATTTTTTGCCGCTGGATTCCTCGATTGCCTTGCGATAAAGCTCCTCGTTGGACATGCCCTGAGCCTGCTTGATGACATCAGCAACCGATGCCGCACAAGCGACCGAGCAAATCCCGAACATAACTGCGAAAATCATAATCGCTAAAACAAACTTTTTCATAACTATCAAACGCTCCTAACGTGTAAAAAATATTATGCGTAAATTCTAGCTCAGCGTGCGATTTGAATCAACGGTATTTCGCGCGAATTTCAAAATGAGAATTACTCATTGCAAAAGTATTTTTTGTCGTGTAAAATCACAATAATTTATAAATTTTTGTAGGAGGTGTTCGTATATGAATATGAACATAAGCGCTAAGAAAGTTTTTTGTAAAGTACAGCTCTTTGTAGTTGCATTGTTGGTTGTCTCGCTCTGTTGGGGGTGGGGAAGCTTCGGCAGCATCTGTAACTGACAGATACGTCGTGCTGGTGCTGGATACGTCGGGGAGTATGTCTGGCACACCGTTTGAAGTTCAAAAGGAAGCCGCGAAAGTTTTTTGCCAGAAAATACACGCTACAACTGGCAATAATAACGTAGCAATCGTTGCTTTAGAGTCATATGCTGAAGTTAAGTGTCAATTCACGAACGATATTTCCGTTTTGAATGCCTGTATAGACGGACTTTATGCTGGCGGTGGAACGAATACTAACGACGCTCTCGAAATGGCTGGCAATCTTCTGGACACAGTTACGAACTCGAACGCTGTGAAAAATATCGTACTTTGCTCCGACGGTTTACCAGAAAGAGGCGTGTACACGTCAGACGGTCATTACACTTACAATGATTATTGGTATTACGAATATGCAAATTCTGCGTACAATACTGCTCAGGAACTCAAGGCGAAATATAATATTTACACTTTGGGATTCTTTCACAGTTTGACAGGAGAAGATCTCGAATTTGGCAGACGTTTCATGCAGGATATTGCGAGCGCGAACTCTTATTACGAAGTCACCGACGTTGAGAAATTGACGTTTACGTTCGGGGAAATTGCTGAGGAAGTCGTGAACCCAACCTCCAAAAATCCGATTATCATAATCCCTGGAATTATGGGCAGCAGA
>CAJOEM010000026.1 GCA_905233725.1 uncultured Synergistales bacterium | reverse complement strand
CCAAGAGATTCAGTGCCAGTTACGTCCGGCTATCGAATCGGCGTTGGTGACGAGATGGTCTTGACTTTGTGGGGCATTCCTGAGGAGGGAAATTTCAGGTTCTCGGTTAATCGTGACGGACTCGCGACAATTCCGCACATCGGAGCTATCAGACTTGCTGGCTACACGATTCAGGAAGCAGAACGCATAATTCAGGCGAGATTGAATCAATATTACACGGGCTATCAGATGAATCTTGCGATGGGAAGATTAAGCTCGATCATGATTTACGTTACAGGAAATGCCAGACGACCCGGAGCTTACACGGTGTCATCATTTGCTACGCTGGTGAACGCGTTGTTGGCATCTGGAGGTCCTTCGTCAACCGGAACTTTGCGCAGAATCGAATTGAAGCGTAACGGTGTGACTGTGACGGTGTTCGATATGTACGCAATGCTGCTGCAGGGAGACAAGTCTCAGGACGCGCGATTACAGGCTGGTGACGTGATTTACATTCCGCCGGTTGGTCCATTGGTAGGGATCACCGGTGAAGTTCAGAGACCCGGAGTTTACGAGTTGAACGGTGCGACACGAGTTCAGGATTTGCTGCACATTGCTGGAGGTTTGAACGCTCAAATGTTCCGAGGGCGCGTGCAGTTCTACAGGATATTCGAACACGCATACGCATCGGCAATCGAGGGAACGTTTGACCAGATTCAGGACGAGCAGTTGCGTGACGGTGACGTGATAAGGCTCTTCCCGATTTACAATTTGACGTCCGTAATGAGAATTTCCGGGCCGATCATTCGTCCGGGTACATACACGATTGTTCCGGGCAAGACGCGAATCGCTGATATTATCAATCGTGCGGGTGGCTTACTTGTCACGGCATCGGATCGTGCTGAGATTGTTCGAGTTACGCCGACGCTTAACGGGCCTGAGAATGAGCGAATCGAGATTAACATAGCTGAGGCGTTGCGTGGAGATCCGATTAATAACATTGCGCTTGAGAATAACGATCAAGTTACGATTCTTGTGATTCCGGAATACAGGCGGCAGATTCGAGTTACGATTGCAGGAGAAGTTATGCGTCCTGGAAGTTACGCGATGATTCCGGGTGAGAGATTGTCGGATTTGATAGAACGAGCTGGAGGTTTCACGTCGCGTGCATATTTACGAGGAGCAGTGTTTACTCGTCGTAGTGTTGCTGTTGCGCAGAGGCGTTCGCTGAATCAAATGGCGGATCGAATGGAACGCGATATGCTTGAGAACGTTCAGAATTTGGCGAGTTCCGGTTCAGCTACAACTAGCGGTGCATCGCAGGCGTATAATCAGGAAGTTGCCAGACGACGCGAGTTGATTAACAGATTGCGACACGTTGACATTCTTGGACGCGTAATCACGAAAGTTGACACGCCGAAAAACATAATCGGCACGCCTTGGGATTACGAGTTACAAGACGGAGATTATTTGGGCATTCCGAACGTGCCATTGGTCGTGAACGTAACAGGAGCTGTTTACTCGGCATCGACGCAAGTTTTCCGCAACAACATGAGCATCAACGGCTATATTAACGCAGCTGGCGGTCCGGTAAAAACTGCGCACAAACGCATGTTATACTTGTTGAAGAGTGACGGCACGACGATAAAGCTTACACGTTCGACGAGCATGTTGTCATCGAAAGCATGGACTCCACCGAGCGGATATTCTGCGACGGTTGAACCCGGTGACACGATAATAGTTCCGGTTAAGTACGTTGACAGGCAATCATTCGAGATGTTCAAAGACACGATTGATATTATTTACAAGATAGCAGTTGCAGCAGGAGTAATTGTCAATGCGATCAAAGATTAGGGTAATATTTCTCGCGATAATATTTGGCTTGACATTTTCGTCCGGAATTTTTGCCGCGAACAAATACGAGTACAAGATTGTTCCGTTGGGGTCGTTGACATCGCTTCAGAAGGGCAAGGACAAAGAATCTCACGCGAAACAAATCGAAGCGCTTTTGAACGACTACGGCAAAGATGGCTGGGATATTTCGGAGATATTTGCCGTACGCACGACGTTTGACCCGAATGTATTTTTCGTAATCATGAAGCGCGAAATCAAATAGCAAACTCAAATATCAAACAACGAAGAACTCCCCTGAATCGCTTTACGTGATCCAAGGGAGTTTTTGCTAGTCCAAGATTGAGTTAATCCTGTTAATTTTTTAATCTTTTGAAATTGTGAGTTTCTTGTGAGCTTTGTCCTGAGATTTTTCTGCGACTTCGACGACGAGAACGCCGTTTTTGAACGAGGCTTTGGCAGTTTCTGGATCGGCTTCGACTGGGAACGATAACACGCGCTCGATTTTGCCCCAGGAACGTTCGCTTCGGAAATAGCTTTTGTCGTTTGAATTGTCGTTAGTTTCGGATTTTTTCTCAGCTGAGAGAGTGATTCTATCCGAGTAGACGTGCAAATCTACGTCATCAGGATTCACGCCGGGTAATTCTGCCTCGACGAAGATTTTGCCATCTTTCCTGTACAAATCAGTTTTCGCAGCGAATCCCTGGAAAGCGTTCTCGAAGAATCTGTCAGTAATTCCGCCTCTAAATTCGTCGAAAATCGAAAGTGGATCCATAAATCTCATCGGACTAACCGGAAGATAACCATCTCTGTTAAATCTATTATTACTCATAATTAAATACGCTCCTTGAAATATAATTTATCTTTGGGAATTGCTCCCCTGAAGACGCGAATATTATAACTCTGACTTTCGATAACCATATCGTGAGAATTAGTGATTTGCGACCTGTGAGATTTGCTTAACCAAAATTGACTTTCTAAATTGCGAAATTGTTTGCGTGAAAAAATCCGAAAAATTTTTCGAATAAAGCTTGACAGAAAAGCGAATCACTTGTAGAATATCCGAGTGTTTTGATGCCGGTGTAGCTCAGTCGGTAGAGCAGCTGACTTGTAATCAGCAGGTCGTCCGTTCAAATCGGATCGCCGGCTCCGGTAGTCAGAGCACGACGAATATGAAATGTAACTGGTGGAATGGCCGAGTGGTCAATGGCAACAGACTGTAAATCTGTCGGCGGGAGCCTACCATGGTTCAAATCCATGTTCCACCACCAAATTTTTAAAAAGCCGATTTAGCTCAGCAGGCAGAGCACATCCATGGTAAGGATGGGGTCTTCGGTTCAAATCCGAAAATCGGCTCCATGATCATAATTTAGAAAGTAATCCATCTGAGCAACGTCTCAGCTTCTACCTCCAGTTTTATGTACCTCATGTATATGCGCATGCACACTACGCAACAGTCCATTCACAAACTCCGTAAACATTAGCCACATTCCTAGAATGGTTTCGTGTCGATTTTTCATTATGCAATTCAAACCCAAGAACGCAAAAATCTCCCCCGTTCATAATTAGTCCGGCAAAAATTTCATGACGTGCATATTCCGAGCTTAAAGTTTTTTCAGTTCATCGGGCAGAAAATCCAGATTCGTTATAAACGTTTCAATGGTCTCATCAGAAATTCTTAAGCGTCTTTAATGACATTGCATCGGATTCGGGGGATTTTTTTGCGGTATAATTCAAACATGAAGAGAATTCCATCAATAGAAGTAATTTTACGTAAAGCTTGTCCTGATTTGGTAGAGCGTATGAACTACTTGAGGCACATTTGCGAGCACTGGGAAGAAATCGTCGGCAGGACATTGGCGAAATACTCCAGCGCGTATGACCTCAAGGACAATAAACTCTACATCTGCGCTAAAAACTCTCAGGTACGTCATAAACTCGACGCAATGAAGGGCAACATCATGCGAAAGGTCAAGAGCATCGACGGCGTTGTCATCACTCTCAAGATTCCAGAATCGAAATACACGCCTCCAAAGTCACGCGCAAATGTCAAGCGCAGAACCATCGAGGTCTCAGACGAAGAAGCAAACGAAATGCGCAAGAAATACTCAGAAAGTTACGCAAAACTCGAGGAAGCGAATCCTGACGCAGCACACGCTTTAGCAAGATTACAGGTCCTAATCGCGAAAAAATTCCCCGGACAGGATATATAATATTACACAGGAGGAATGATAATCATGATTTCAGCACGGGGAAGTTACGGGGTCTACGCGATCAACGACGCAAGCAAAATCAATCCCGAAGTTCACAAAACCAAGGACGCTAAAAAATTACAGGAAACATGTCAGGCGTTCGAGGCAATACTCTGGTCGAAACTCTGGAAGGATATGCGCAAAACTGCAATGTCAATCAGCGGCTCGGATCAAGGCAGACCTTGGCAACAAATGGAAGAATTGTCACTCGAGATGGCTTCGGATGACTTGGTGAAAAGCTCAGGTGGAGCAGGACTGTGGAAATTGCTATATGACAGCATGATAGGCAAACTCGCAGCAGACCAGAAAGCTCAGGGAACAAGTGCAGTTAGTGAATCCTGAAATGCTCCTGCACATATGTTGCGCTCCGGACGCGACTGTGCCGGTGATGGATTTGCTCTCACAGGCTCGTCACGTTCGGGGATTTTTCTACGGAAGCAATATTCACCCGTACGAGGAATACGCAAGACGCTTGGAAGCCGTGAAAATTCTTGCGGCAAAAACGAATCTTGAAGTCGAAATTGCAGAATATAATCCGGATGAATGGCTGATTGCGACCCGGGATTTGCGCGACGAACCCGAGGGCGGCAAACGCTGCGACGTGTGTTTCAGGTTACAGCTCGAGGCAGCAGCACGTTACGGGAAAAGTTGCACGGATTTCTGCACAAGTCTCACGATAAGCCCACACAAGAACGTGCAGAAAATTTTCGCAATCGGCTCGGAAATCGCGAGTAATTACGGGCTGAACTGGCAGAATATAATCTGGCGCAAAAATGACGGCTTCAAACGCTCGGTGCAAATTTCAAGAGAACTTGGATTATACCGGCAGAATTATTGCGGCTGCATGTGCAGTTATCGCCCGTATCTGTAACGCCTGACGTAATGAGCGACTGTCGATGCCAGAACAAAACCAATGCTCAGACCAAGCAATGACAGAATGCAGTTCACACCGTTTTCGTACACGAGATTGATATTCTGAACGTAGAACCCTGATAGCGAGTAAAAGAACAAGTCTCCAGGTATTAACGGGATAATCGACGGGTAAATATAATAAGTCGAGGGCTGTCGTCGTGTTGTGGCGAGAAATTCCGCGTAAAGTGCAGCGATTGAAGCAGAAATCGTCATGTATAATAATCTGCTGTCGGTCAAGGGCGTAAGAGCAAGTAACGCAACTCGTGACAAAGCTCCACCCAAACCAGCAAGCCATAAATTATTTAACGGAATACGAAAAACGATTCCGAAACTGATTGACGCAAAGTATGACAGCGCGATTAACATGAACGGGTTTTGCAATGGTGAAGCAGTCTCGTTGATTTGCAGAACGTTCTTGAACAAGCCGATTGCGAGATAAATTCCCATCGCGAGAGCCAGCGTCTCAATCGTTATCTTGAACATTTGCAGAATGCCGTTGATCTCGTAATTGCACAGCAGATTTCGCATTGCGTTTACTAACGGGATTCCCGGAATCAGCAGCATCGAGATCGTTATCATGATTATCACGAGATTGCTCTTCATGCCAATTAGCAGGAATATTATCGCAGCCGTCGTCGCTAGGAAAGTCATAATTGCGCTGACAAGTATTTTATCGAGACCGCTCTTTTCGAAAAATTTCAGCAGGTAATGCACCAGTGCCGTCACACACGCTACCGGAATAATCTCAAAGATTGCGCCGCCAAAAATCATGCACAGGCAACTCGCCGCACAGATTCGCCCGAGTAATACGTTCCAGTCCTGATAATCACGAACTTGCAGGGATTTTTCGAGCATCTTGTTGAGATATTTCGTGTTTGGAGTAATTTCTGCGATCTTGTACGAGAGCTGATTGAGTGATTTCAGGCGTTCCAGATGTATTCCTGCTGGAGGAATTGCCGCCTGGCGTGAGAAATATTGCCCGGATTGGTCGATCGCGCTCAACGAGATATGCGTGCTGAGTAGGAATATGCTCAGATCATGTAACTCGTAAGCTTTGCATATGAACTCGATTGCGAGATGTACCCGTTCGAGATTTGCGCCGGCTTTGATCATTTCGCGGCTGAGATTTACGCAGAATGTTAGGATTTCGTCAGTGTTTCTGGATTTGATATTGTTCATGTGAAAATTATTTACTCCTGAGATGTGATATTATTTGAATTTGAGAGCCAGTCTTTCATGCCTCCGCTGTAGTTTTTGATTTGTTGTGCCGAGTAGCCAAATTCCCGGATTAGAGTTTCGCCGAAAACTTCGGATAACGCGCCACGTTCGCAATATAATATTATAGCAGTACGCTTTGTAAGTCCAGCACGAGCCAGAGCCGCCGCAGCAGCCTTGATTCTCAAGTCGGATAACGGGAAATTTATCGCGCCGTTTATATGCCCGCTGTAAAAATCTTCTTCGTCACGAACGTCAACTACAAGGACACCGTTTTTGCCAATGTTGCTCTTGAGAAAATCCTGGTCAACGTGTTCGATTTTCGGTTCGAGCCATGTTGCGAATAGCAGGAACACGATTGTCAGCAGGAAAATCACCGGAGCAGCTATTTCGAGTTTGATATTATATTTCACGTATTAACACTCACTTTCTGAAAGCTTTCTGAACGCTTCCTGAACTGGGGAAATCAGGTTATAATTATTATATATTAATCTTGGAGGAAGTATCATGCAAAACGATTCGAGAATACTTTACGCGACGTGGCGAATGAGCTATATCGAGGCACCCAAACATGACGGCTGCATATTCTGCGATTTCCCAAACGAAAATCATGATGACGAGCATTATATAGTACATCGTGGAAAATATTGCTTCGTGATCATGAATCTTTATCCGTATAATCCCGGTCACTTGATGGTGATCCCGTACAGACATACGAATTTATACGAGAGCTTGACTGAGGCGGAAGTTCTTGAGTTGCACAAGTTCTCGTGTGAGGCAGTTCGCGTCCTGAAGCAGGTCATGAATCCAGACGGATTTAACATGGGCATAAATCTTGGATTAACAGCCGGAGCAGGAGTTGCAGGACACATTCACAGGCATATAGTCCCAAGATGGAACGGAGATAATAATTTCATGCCGGTTCTGGCAGATACGCGCGTTTTGTCGGACTCGATTGAAAATTCCTGGCGCAAAATCAAGCAAGCCTGGCAAGTTGAATAGTTACTCAGAACCAGAGCAAGCGGTGATTTTCGAGCAGAAGATTAAGCGTTCGGTTTTCATTGCGAATCTCGAAGCGTGTCATGATGAATCAGAAGCGAATAATTTTCTGAAGCGCATTGTCTCGCAATATCGTGACGCGACGCATAATTGCAGGGCATATTTGATCGGTGAGCGTGAGTATTTCTCGGATGACGGTGAGCCTTCAGGCACAGCTGGCAGACCGATTTTGCAGGAGATTAAACGCAGCGGCTTTGTGAACGTGATGTTAATCGTTACGAGATATTTCGGCGGTGTGAAGCTTGGTGTTCGTGGATTGATCGACGCATATTCAGACACGGCTGCGAAAGCTCTGGAACTTGTTAAACCCAGAATCGTGAATGTAACGCGAAAATTCCGGGTCAGGCTTGATTACGCGAATCTTGGTTTGATTAGTCATGTGCTTGAGGATTGCGAGATTCTTGAGAGAAATTATGATGCGAAAGTTGAACTGGTTTTTGCTGCTGAACTGGGATTTTGCGAGAAGATTTTGTCGGAGCTGGCAGAGTTTCGCGCGCGGAAGATTATCGAGAGTCTGGAGGCTTTGTCGTGAAAATAATCATGCTCGGGACTGGTCACGCACTTGTCAGGGAATGCTATAACACATGCTTTGTTATTAATGACGCTTCGAGAAATTTTCTGGTTGATGCTGGTGGCGGGAATCTGATTTTGCACAGGCTCAAGCACGCCGGAATAAGTGTTGATGATATTCATGATGCATTCGTCACGCACAAGCATATTGATCACGTTTTGGGAATGATCTGGCTGATCAGGATTATTGCACAAGACATGAATCGCGGAATTTACGTTGGGAATGCAAGGATTTTCGGCAATGATGACGTTTTGAGCGTTTTGCTGGATATGTGCGAGAAGCTGCTGTTGCCGTACCAGTTCGCATTTGTAGGCTCGCGGATAATTTTCAGGCAGGTTCATGACGGGGAGATTTGCGAAATTTTGGGACGAGACGTGCGCTTTTTTGACATAGGTTCTAATCGCACGAAGCAGTTCGGCTTTAATTTGTTCGCGCGCGATGGCAGGAAATTCTTGACGTGTTGCGGTGATGAGACGTTTCATGAATCGTATTATGATTACGCACAGGGAAGCGATTGGCTGATGCATGAGGCGTTCTGTCTGAGTTCTGAAGCTGAGATTTGCAAGCCATATGAAAAGAATCACTCGACAGTGAAAGATGCCTGTGAGAATGCTGCGAGACTTGGTGCGAAGAATTTGCTGATTTATCACGCCAGCGATGAGAATATTTTGACACGACGCGAGGATTATACTCGTGAGGCAAGAGAGTTTTTTCCCGGGAATATTTTCGTGCCGTATGATCTGGAAGTTATAGATTTGGGAGAGGAGTTGTAATCGTGAATAAGATTTGGGATTCTGAGGGTTACTCGCTGAATTTCGATTTTGTTTTCAAGTACGGTCGGGGAGTTCTGGATTTGCTCGAGAAGGACGGTGTGAAGAGCATTCTGGATCTTGGCTGTGGCACTGGGGTTTTGACGAATTTTTTGGCTGATGAAGGCTATCAGGTTTTGGGAATGGATTCTTCGTCTGAGATGCTGGAGAAGGCGCGGCGAGATTTTCCGGCGATAAATTTCATCGAGGCTGATGCGGCGAATTTTGAATTAGTAAATCCTGTTGATGCTGTGTTTTCGAATGCGGTTCTGCACTGGATAGAGCGCGACAAACAAGTTGACATGATGAAGTGCGTTTACAGAGCGTTAGTCCCGGGTGGACAGTTTGTTTTCGAGATGGGCGGCAAAGGCAATAACAGGCTGATTCACACATTGATGGAGGAGTTATTTGCCAGACGCGGCTACAAGTACGAAGCACCGTTTTATTTCCCGTCGATTGGCGAGTACGCGACGCTGTTGGAATCCGTTGGCTTTGACGTGAGATACGCAATATTATTTGACAGACCGACACCGCTGAAGGGTGAGAACGGTCTTGCGGATTGGCTGCGAATGTTCCAGAATTTGCAGTTGTCGCAGCTGAGCATTCGTGACAGAGAAGAGATAATTTTCGAGACGGTGAACACGCTAAAGCCGGAATTGTACAGTCATGGGGTCTGGTACTCGGATTATGTGAGACTGCGCGTGCGTGCCGTGAAAAAAATCTAGCGCATATTGTGATAATTAGTAATTGACAGCCCGAAGAAGGTTTTCAAAATTTTTGGGTACAAGGAGAATTTAGTATGAGTAATTTGTTTGGGATTTCGCAGCTGGAATATTTCAGGTCAAGTCTGGATGAACGTTCGCTTGAGAGTTTGAATGCTGCGGTTGATCGGATTGTAAGCGTGAAGAATCGCGGCGGCAAAGTCATGGTCGTGACAGGTTCAGGTCCGAATATTCACGAGGGTGTTACGACGCTGATTGCTGAATTGATTCGCGTTGGAATAGTTGACGCAGTTTCTACGAGCAGTGCTGTGATCGCGCATGAGATGGCAGGAGCTTTGGATCGCGTGTTTCGTGTTGATGCACGAGCCTTGGGCATGGACATGTCGAAAATGCCCCGCGGAGATGTTTTTGAGTTCACGCGCATGAGCGATTCGGAATTGAATGACTTGCGACGTGAGATGCCTTTGGACGAGGATTTATTATCGCGTGCTGAGAAGCTGGAGCATTTGAACGAGATTATCAAAGCTGCAGGAAACATGGCGTATCCGATGGGATTGCGCACGGAAAGACTTGCTCACGAAGTTCTGGGATTGGCGCGAATTTACGGTTTGCCGTTTGAAAAAGTAGCCGCTTGGGGTTGTGATTCGCACACGATGCTTGGAGCTGCGGATTTGCGAGATGTTCCGGTTTTGGTTACGATCCCGCAATTAGTCGGCGGTGGCGCAGTTGGCATGTCAATCGGCGATTCGATTCCGGTTTCAGAGCGTTCGATGAGGATTTCGCGAATGTTGGCGGAAAGCGACGTGATAATTGAATCAGCAGTTGCGTTGACTCAGGAAATTCACGATGGACCGTTCGAGTGCTACACCGGCCACGGAATCTGGGCGTGGTGGTCAGGACAAGCTACGTATGATTTGCGCGATAAAGTTCTCGTGCGCATAGATCTTGATGAGAATTTGCGCCGCGCAGTAGAGTTGAACAAGACGGTTCAGGAAGCGATTGACAAAGGATTGCCCAAGACGAAAGCCGCGAAGATCCCGTTTAGAATGGAAATGTCAGCATTTGCGCGTCATGAGGGAAGTTTGCCTATTGTTGGCGATATTGGCAAAGCTTGGGTATTGATTGCGTATGAAGTTTCGAAGAGACTGGGGATCGAGCTGGAGTTTTTATCAGCGTCACAGGATACGCCGGAGGGAAGTTCTATGCGTGAGTGGATAGTGGAGAATGTTAAGCCGTTAAATCGTGCGAAGATGCTGGAACGCGCGAGGAATTTCTGGAGGGATAACAAGTAATGATTCCGGATAGAGACCAAGCGTTGGAAATTTTGCGCAAATATAATCGTGAAGAGTCGCATTTTCATCACGCGCTGGCAGTTGAGGCTACGATGAGGCATTTTGCGGAATTGTTCGGTGAAGCTGAGAAGGCGGATTTATGGGGAGTTGTTGGGATTCTGCATGATATAGACTGGGAGATGACGAGTGAAAATCCTGAGAAGCATTGCCATGTCGCGCCGGAATTGCTGCGTAAAGAGGGCGTTGACGAGGATATTATTCACGCGGTGCAGTCACACGCTTACGAGATTTGCACGGATGTTGAGCCGTCGAATAATCTTGAGAAAGTCTTGTTTACGATTGATGAGCTGACCGGATTGGTAATCACGGCTGGATTGGTCAGACCGTCGAAGTCTCTGGCGGATTTGGAGCTGAAGTCTGTGAAGAAAAAATGGAAGGACAAAGCTTTTGCGCGCGGAGTTAATCGTGAGATAATCAAGACCGGAGCTGAACGCATGAATATGCCGCTGGATCAGGTTATTGAAGAGACGATTAAGGCGTTGCGTCCAGTTGAGAAAGCTATTGGCATGTGAGAATCTGGTATAATTGTCGCGAAAAATATTTGTGAAATATGCTGGGAGTTGAAATTTTTACATGGCTATTAAGATTCTTTTGGCGGACGACCACCCGTTGACGAGAGCCGGTATTGCGGAATTTCTGAAGCGTGAGAAGTCGTTCGAGCTTGTAGCAGAAGCAGATGACGGGAAAATAGCTTGGGAGTTAATCCAGAGTTTGAAGCCTGATGTTGCGCTGCTTGATATACGTATGCCTGAACTTGACGGAGTGAGTGTTGCGTTGAAGGCGCGTAACATGGGTTTGACCACGGCGATAATAATGCTCACGTCGTATGATGCGCAACAGTATGTGATTGCGTCGTTGAGAGCAGGTGCGAAAGGATTTGTCTTGAAAACTGTTAGTCCCAAGGAGTTGACGAACGCGATTAACACGGTAGCGAAAGGCGGCTTGTATCTGGATCCTGAAGTTGCCTCGACGATTGCAGAAGATGATTTCATGCCGGAGCAATTATCAGCACGAGAACGCGAAGTTTTGTTGCTGGCAGCGAAGGGCTTGTCGAGTAAGGAAGTTGCGAAGAGATTGTTCATAAGTGAGCGCACTGTTCAGACACATTTGGCTTCGATTTATGATAAGCTCGGTTCGAGGAATAAGACTGAAGCGCTGTTGCTCGCGTTGAAATACGGAGTTGTCACGCTTGAGGAATTGCTCGAAGATGATGATTGAGATTGACGGGATAATATGCGTTAAATGCTCCTGAATCTGAAGAGATTTTTGTATGGGCCGAGATCGCATTTTCTGGCATTCTTGCTTTGTGCGCTGATATTGCCGTCGATTGCTGTAGTTTTTGTAGCGGTTGCGGGAATGGTTAATCAGGAGCGCGCGATGGAGGCAGCGGTGAGTTCGTACGTTCAGGATTTGGCTGAGAGCACAGCGTATCATTTGGGAACGGACATGAACTTGAACTTGCGGAATTTTTCCTGGCTGAGTGATTCATCGCTGAGGTATCCGTTTTTTTCGTGGGGACCGTCGATTCCTGGCTGGATTGCGCTGATTGATAATAATGGTAGAGTGATTGTTGCGTCGCCTGGTGCGATGAATATTGCTGCGCTGTGGCGTAATGACCTGCCGGTTGGACGAGCTGTGAAAATCGAGGATAAGCAGGGATTGCAATACACGCTTGCGGTTTATCCGGTTCGAAGCGATTCGCGCGCTGGCTATGTTATTGCTGCGGTTTCATGGACGACTTTACTTGGGAATCTTGTGATTGTCTCGACGATTTGGCCTGTATTAA
Organism: uncultured Synergistales bacterium; assembly: GCA_905233725.1. GTDB lineage: Bacteria > Synergistota > Synergistia > Synergistales > Aminobacteriaceae > JAFUXM01. The sequence goes on along the minus strand of CAJOEM010000026.1, from coordinate 10,627 downwards.
TCGTTGTGATGGCGATGGGAAGTTTTCTAGCGATCAGGCTTTTGTGGACGCGATTGATTCTGCCGCTGAAAGCTATTGCGACGGAAATTGACGATTTGCGCTTGGGACGTGATTTGCCCAGGCAGTTTGATGATTATTCGGTGAAGGAAATCGAGAGTGTTCACAGGGCTCTGTTCAGGTTTTCACAGGCAGCGATTGAACGCGATAACTTGCGCAATAAGTATGTTCGTGACATAGTTCAGGCTCAGGAACGCGAACGCATGGACATGGCACGGGAAATTCATGACGGGCCGCTTCAGGATGTTACGGCTCTGTTGCAGCAGATTCACATGACGCTCGAAGATGACGTTAATTCTGAGAATGTGCGAATTAAAAGGACAGAGAAGATTGCGCGGAGTGTTGTTCGTGAGCTGCGTGCGCTGTGCGATGAACTTGCGCCGCCATGGATGGATTTGGGATTAATCGAGGCTTTGACGGAATTGGCTGAAAGATTGTCGCAAACGTATGATGTTCAGGTCAGTGCGGATTTTGACGAGGATGACGTTCACGGATTGCAGGTTGATAACGAGATTACGCTTTCACTCTTGAGAATTGTTCAGGAGGCGGTTTCGAACGCGGTAAGACACGGCGATGCCAGCGAAGTTCACGTGCAGTTGAGGCGCGAGAGTGAGAATTTAGTTCTTGAGATTAGCGATAACGGCACGGGCTTTGACTCGGAAAACACGAATCATGAGACACTCAGGCTTGAGGGGCACCGTGGGCTTGCGAGCATGACGGAACGAATGGCGTTAATTGGCGGCAAGTTCAGGATTGAGTCAAGTTTGGGAAACGGTACGAGAATAACTTGCGTATTTAGAGTTTAGGTGATATTACATGTTTATGCCAGATATAAAGTTAATCGCGTCGGACTTGGACGGCACGCTATTGTTGGACGGTGCGCAGGACTTGAGTGAAGACACGTGCGGATTGATTCGAGAAGTTTGTGCTAAACGAGGCATAATATTTTTCGCGGCGAGCGGCAGGCAGTATTATAGCTTGAAGCGATTGTTTGCGCCGATTCGTGACGAGATTGGCTATATTTGCGAGAATGGCTGCGTGAATTATTATCATGACGTGGAATTGTTCAAGCAGGTTTTTTCGCGTGATTTGGCGCAAGAAGCGATTGCCGAAGTTTTGAATTTTCGCGACGTAGAAGTCATGGTTTCGGGCGATGAGTTCGTGTATTTGCAGCCGAAGAATCCAAAATTCTTGCCGTATATGCGGGATTTCGTGAAGTATAATGCCAAAGCTGTTTCGAGAATTGCTGATATTCAGGAGGATTTCATGAAGGTAGCTATTTTCGAAGAGGGCGGAATTAGTGACGAGACGCGCGAATATTTTCACGGGAAGTTTGACTCGCGAGCGACGGTTGTGACTAGCGGCAACGAATGGCTGGACATAATCCCGAAGAATGCGAACAAGGGCGTTGCGCTCGAAAAAGTCCTCGATAGTTTGGGAATTTCGCCTGATGAATGCTTGGCTCTCGGTGACAGCGGCAATGATCTGGAAATGCTTAGTCTTGTGAAATATCCCGGCACTGTTGAGAGTGCGAGTGATGATATTAAGCAGCAGGTCAGAATTATAACGGACACGGTTGAAAATTTGCTGCGGAAATTTATCGCGTGAAAGCTTTGATACAGGCGTTTGCTCTGTGTTGCAAGTCGTAGCCGTCAAGCCAGGTTACAGCGTCGTTTGAGAAGTAGCTCTCGTGTTTGTGAATTGCGAAATTTTCGGAGTAATTCTTGATTCGCATTTCGACCGGAGCAATTTTCTTCGCGGATTTAATTATGACTGAGAAATACTGGTCTTGACTGAGCGATATTTTCTCGGGCAGCGTGATCGTATGATAGCCGGCGTATTGAAGCGTTACTTGAGATTTTGCGATTAACTCGCCATTTACTGGTGAAGTGTTTGAGCTGAGCTTGTAGATTTGATATTCGCATTGATAATTATTCTCGGGAGTGTAGAACGCGATTTCGTTCAGGGATTCGCGCTTGGAATTGCACCTGAAAACGTTCGCGCAATATTTGTATCTCAGACTTGCGCACCAGCCTAAATCATCGTAGCCGTAATGCTTGAGATTTTTATTTTTGCCAGCCAGCTCGATTATGAAAGCCGCGCCGCCGTAAATATATTGTTCGTACGAGAGCCAGAAGCAGCCGTTTTTTCCGCGTAAATCACCCCAGGAATTTTTTATGAGCCACGCGCCATTGATTGACGGTTTTGGCTTGAAGTTCTCGCGAGGGAAATTGTCGTCCCAGCCGATTATTAAGACTTCGTGATTTGTTTCGGTCTTGTGAGAGTTGTTGAAGTATGTGCTGAATTTGTTGATTTCGTGATATGCGAACGGCTCGCTGTAGAAGCTGATTGAGATTGCGCCGTGATTCATGATGAGTGTTTTTCGCGTTATATTGTCGGGCTGGGAATTTAGCGATAGAAAGTACACGTCACGGAGTCTTATTTCGCGCTTGAAGTCCTCGGGTGATTTTTTACGCAGGGATTGCTTTAGAGAGTTGAGATTTTGCGTTGAGTATCTGAGATTTTTTTCGAGTGTCGCGCCGCATAATCTTGAAAGAAATGCCGTAGCCATGAACATGTCGCCTTCGAGCCTGAGAGTTCCGGATTTTATTCGCGACGTGAAATTTCGCTCGGGTTTTGGGTCATGATAAATGAAGTAAGCCATATGCATTTCGGACAGGTCGAGATTTTTTCCAAAGTTTTGCACCAGGAAGTTCGACTCGCACGCGCCCAGAGCTGAAAATGCCCAACACGGTCCAGGGATTCCCTGATTTTTCACGCTTGTGACGAGATTATTTTCGCGCAAATCGTATTTCCCGGGTAAATTCGCGAGTGCCTGAGATTGTGTAAAGTGTGTGAATTGTGTGATTAGTATTGCGAGTGTAATTATGAATTTTTGCATGAGTGTCATGAATGTTCACTGCCTTTCTGGTTTTATGATTCGCTATCTGGCTCTAAGGTGTATTATATAGCGTGATTGCATTATAGGAGGAATTTGTTAATTGAGTAAATTTGCAGTTATCGGCGCAGGAGTCAGCGGTCAGGGTCTTGCGTTGCTCGCGAGAAAACTTGGCGCGGAAGTTCTTGTGTCGGATAAAAAAGCGATTAATGATGACGTGAAGAAATTATTCTCGGAGAATGGCATTGAGTTCGAGGAGTCGCATTCGGATAAAATTTTCGAGAATACGGACGCGATTTTGCTTAGCTCAGGATTGCCGCTGAATTTGCCGGTTATTTCTGAGGCTAAAGCTCGTGGCGTGAGAATGATTGGTGAGCTGGATTTTGTCTTGCCGAATTTGAAGGCGCGTGAATTAATTTGCGTTACGGGCAGCAATGGCAAGAGTACGGTTACGGCGCTGACTGGCCATGTGTTGTCTCGCGCGGGACTTGTTGCTGGAACGGGCGGAAATTTGGGAACGGCTGCGGCAAGTTTTGTCGAGAAGAATTATGACGCTGTAGTTCTAGAGTTGAGCAGCTTCCAGTTAGAGCGAGCTACGAAAATCATGAATGCGAAAGTTGCGATTGTTACGAATCTTGCGCCGGATCATATCGACTGGCACGGAAGCTACGAGAATTATGTCGCTGCGAAGGCGAAAATATTGTCGTTAAGAGGCGAGAATAACTGGGGAATAATTCAGGAGCGCGATGTAGAAATGCTGCGTGCGTCGGGCAAGATTATTACGCTGAGTTGGCGTGAAAGACCGGAACACGGCGAATTTGCTGGACATATTTTCATGGATAGAGATTGTGCCTGGCTGTTCCTGGGAGATTCTCGCGTGAAGATTTTTGATTACACAGACACGAGTTTAATCGGCTCGCATAATCTTGAGAATGTAGCGATGAGTTTGTGTGCGTACATGCTGGCTTGCGAAGTGAAGGCTGAATTTGACGCGAAGGCTTTGCTTGCTGGTTTCAAGCCGTTGCCTCACAGGTGCGAAAAAGCTGGCGAAATTTGCGGAGTGCTTTACGTTGATGATTCTAAAGGCACGAATGTAGCTGCGTCAGTTACGGCTATGCGTTCGATTAAGATGCCGAAAGTTGTGATTTTGGGCGGACAGGGCAAAGGTGAAGATTACGCGCCACTGGCTGAAGCTGTGAAGACTGAGTGTGAAGCTGCGGTCGTTTTGGGAAGTGAGGCCGAATTGATTTGCAGTGCGTTGAGAGAAGGCGGCTTCGAGAAATTTTTCAGGGTTAATTCAATGGAAGAAGCTGTAGATAAAGCGAGTGAATTAGCCAGACCCGGAATGTGCGTTTTATTATCTCCTGCGTGTACCAGCTGGGACATGTATACGAGTTATAAAAAGCGCGGAGAGCATTTTTGCAGGCTGGTTCAGGAAAAGCTTGCGAAATAAATAATCTGGCTGTGAGTTTTAATTTTTAATTCAAGATGGAATTATTAAGATGGAAGTTGTAATTCCGTTGATAATAAGCGGCTGCGGACTTGTTATGATCTCGTCACTGTCACTGCGGAATAACATGGTCGCCGGCAATCCGTATTTAGCACCGTTGAAGCAATTTCAGTTTTTGGGATTGGGCTTGACGCTGATGATCTGTTGTGCGATGGCACCGACGAGTTTTTTCAGGAAGCATTGCGGCAAGTTGTGGCTGGTTTCGATGATATTGCTATCGTTTACGTTAATTCCCGGGATTGGCATTGAAGTAAATGGTGCGAGCCGATGGATTTCGCTTGGTGGCTTCAGGCTGCAGCCGTTCGAGATATTGCTTTTCACTCTGCCGATATTTGTTGCGGACAGGCTGAATGCTGAGCGTGTGAATTTTGACAAGACAAGCTTTAAGGGATTCGTTAAGCCGACGTTAATGATAGCTGGAATTTCTGGCTTCGTGATTTACAAGCAGCCAAGTTTGGGCGGGACGATAATAGTTTTTGCGATTTGTATGATAATGCATATCGAGAGCCGCGGTTGGAAATGGCCTGCTAGATTCGCGCTGTTAGGTGCCGTTGCGATAGTACTCGCGATTTTATTCACGCCGTATAGATTAAAGCGATTCAACGCGTTCTGGGATCCGTGGGAAGATCCGACTAATTCGGGCTTTCAGATTATACAGGGACTCGTAGCGTTTGCGAACGGAGCATTGACTGGCGTTGGAATTGGCCACGGGCTTCAGGAGGAGAGATTTTTGCCAAAAGCAGACACGGATTATATATTCCCGGCGATTGGCGAGGAGTTTGGCTTGTTGGGCACGATGTTTTTGATGTCGCTTTACGCGCTGTGGACCTGGCGAGCGTTTTATGTGTATAAGCGTGCGAGAGATCCGTTTTTGAAATCGCTGGCGTTGGGATTGACAGCTTCGGTGATTTTTCCGATGTTCGTGAATGTTGCCGGTGTCACGAAGATTATGCCGCTGTCTGGCATTCCGATGCCGTTTCTTAGTGCTGGCGGCAGTTCGATGATATTCATGTGGCTGAAAGTTGGCTTGTTAATGTCGATAAAGCGCGAAACTCGTGAAAGCAAAGAAAGGGAGAATGGCAACGAGCATGAAGACTGAGCGAATCTTGATAGCGTCTGGAGGAACTGGCGGACATATTTTTCCCGCGATTGTTTTTGGCAAGAGGCTGCAGAAACACGGGCGTGTTGTCAAATGGCTGTGTGGCTCGCGTGAACTTGAGAATGAGATATATAACTCGTCGGGCATTGAGCCGCTGAAATTATCTTTGGCAGGTTCGCCCCTGGGAGCAAAATCTCTGAGTAAGAATCTTTTGCGCGTTTGGGATTTGTTCCGGGCATTTGCTGAGACGGCAAGATATATTCGTGAGTTCAAGCCGGATGTGATATTTTTGTTTGGCGGCTATATTTCTTTTGCGCCGCTGATAGTTGCGAAAGTGAAAAATATTCCGGTGAGACTGCATGAACAGAACGCTGTTGCCGGACGTGTGACGAAACTTGCTGAACGTTTGGGAGTTATGATCCTGACGGGTTGGCGCGAGTGTATTGGTGTGAAGAGATTTTTTTATGCCGGCATACCGGTGCGCGAACCTGAGAGAATTTCCCGGGAGAAAGCTCTGGAGATTTTGGGCTTGAAAATTGCTGGTAATGCGAAAATTGTCGGAGTAGCAGGCGGCTCTCTTGGCAGCGGAAATCTTCGTGAAATTCTGAAACATACGGCGGAGATTTGCGAGAATCTGGAATTTGTTTTTTTGTCGTCGCGAGAGAGAATTGATTCAGGAAACGAGCATTATATTTTGCCGCAGTGGGACATGAACGCGTTTTACTCGATTTGTGACGTGCTTGTGTGTCGTGCTGGAGGTTCGACGCTTGCAGAGGCTCTGAAGTGGAATTTGCCGACGGTTAGTGTGCCTTGGAATGCAGCTGCGGATAATCACCAGAATTTCAATGCGCGGGAATTTGTCAAAGTTTCGAGGAATGCGCGGATTTTCCCGGAGACTGGTGAAGCAGAAGAACTTGCGCGGATAATTTCGAGCCTGGCATAAAAACGCCCTTTGAATCGTGAATGCGTGATTCGTGATTCAAGGGGCGATTTTTTTATTCGTAGTCGTATTCTGAGTCTTGATCTTGTTCTGAATCTTGATCTTGATCCTGATCTTTCATGCTCTTGAGAAATTCCTTGCCGAAAACCCAGCTGACTGACAGAAAGAATCCCAGGAATGCGATCCCGAGTGTGATTCTTGCGCGACTGGGCTTGTACTTGTAATCCGGAGGCGTTGCGCGGTCAAGAATCGTTAATGTCGAGAGATCGTTTACTTCGCTTAATCTTGCAGTTTCGTATTGCTTCATCATCATTTCGTATTTAGCATTTGCGAATTGCAGGTCTCTGAATTTGCGCTGATATTCGATGCCAAGTTCCGGGAATTGTCCGAACGATGTCAGAATATCAGACGATGTTGCGCGTGTTGGGCCTGAGGATTTCTGTTGTTCTTCGAGGCGGCTTAATTCTCGGTTCATGGCTTCGAGCTGAGTTTGTGCGAGTTTCAGTCTCGGATTGTCTTTTCGCGCGTAGCTTCTGAGCGATGAAATTTCGACGTTCTTGGCTGCGATTTGGCTGCGTAGTTCTGCGATTGCGTCGATTATAGCTTTTGCCTGAGAAGTTATTTCGATTACGCCACTTGACTGCTGGTAACTCATCATTGCATCTTCTGCGTCAGAGAGTTCCTGTTGAGCCTGCTTGAGCTGGTTCTCGAAAAAATTTCTGCGTTGTTGAGCTTCTGTTACGGAAATTTCGAGCAATTTCTTTTGCAGTTTGTCAACGAACGAGTTCACGATTGCTGCGGATTGTTCGGGGCTTTTATCCAGATATGCGACGCTGACGATGCCGCTGCCAGAATCTTCTTTGGTTTCGAGATTTTCCAGGACTGCTTTTCGTGCGTTCAGGCGAATGTCGATGCTGTATAATTCCATCAGGTTATATTCGTCGGTTATTGCGTCAACGATTGAGTCGAGTTGCAAAATGCCGATTAGCATTTGACCGGTCGTTGCAGTTGATGGAAGCCCGATTAGATCCGCCATGCCTCCGAACTGTGACATAAGTCCCGCCAATCTTGAGCTAGACTGTTGAACGAGAATTTTGCTCTCGGCCCTGTAAATGAACGGCAAGTACAGCGCATAAGCCAGTCCCAGCAAGCCGAAAATCATCGTCATGGAAATTATTAGGCGCTTGCGTCTCCAGAACAGCCTGAACACGTCAACAAGATCGATCTGGATTTCTTCGTCACGCTGCGATTCTGAAACTCGCTTGAAAATTTGAATTTTGTCTGACATGGATATGGATATTCCTTTCTGATTTTGCGAATTTGCGAATATTATCACTCGTAAAGTGCTTTGATGCAAGCGTCGCTCAGAGCCTTGAGACTTGAGACTTGTTTCTCGCTTGGAAGCCCCGAAGCCGCGTAAGCAATCGGAAGTTCTGTGCAGCCCATTGTGACCGGGACATCACGTTCGCGCCATAATTCGCTTACGACGTTGTGAATTTTCTCGCCAGCGATTTGCAGATTTCCGGCTTTGACATCGCGTATTGAGGACTGGATTATGTCCTGTTGTTCGTCTGAAGGCTTCAGGAAGTGATAATTCATTTTTGCAGCGCACGCCGGATAGATAAGGCTTTTCTGAGTTCCGGACGTTGCCAGCAGCCAAGAACAATTTCCCTTGCTTAAATCTCTGGCAGCTTCGACGGTTACTTCGACGATGTGAATCAGCGGCACAGGTAACTCGTCTTTGAATCTGTCGATGAAATAATGCGCGGTATTACACGGAACAGCGAGAACTTGTGCTCCCCAGGCTATTAACTGGAACAGATTTTTCCGGATCACAGGCAGCGGATCTGGTCCGATTCCCATTAAGCCGTCGCTTCTGTCGGGAGTTTCCGGGTCTGAGAGCATGATAATTTTCGGGTGTTCGGAATCATTTTTTGCCGGAACATCGCGAGCAAATATTCGTAAAAATTCCGCTGTAGCAGCAGGTCCCATTCCCCCGAGTACGCCTAAAGTTTTTTCTGGACGCATTGTAAAAATCCCCTTTCGAGTTAAATTATATAATTTTGGGTCTTGCGTTAAATCTGAAAAAGGCTAAAATTCTATTTAATCACGTTCTTATTATATAACATGCAATTTTTAAGTTTAAGAAGGAGGAAGTTTCATGTATTCGTTTTTGGGAGGACTTGTAATTTTAGTCCTGGGGTATTTGATTTACGGGGCGTTTGTCTCGAAAGTTTTCGGACCGGACGACAGACAGACACCGTGCGTTGTGCATCCGGACGGAGTTGATTATGTGCCGATTTCGACTGGACGCGCGTTTCTGATTCAGCTTTTGAACATTGCTGGACTTGGGCCGATTTTCGGAGCGTTATCCGGAGCGATTTGGGGTCCGCAGGTTTATTTATGGATCGTATTCGGAACGATTTTCGCCGGAGCAGTTCATGATTATCTGGTCGGAATGCTTTCGATGCGCAATGACGGAGCGAGTGTTTCTGAAATTACGGGAACATATCTTGGACCTGTCATGAAGGGAATCATGCGCGTATTCTCAGTTGTGTTGCTTGTGATGGTCGGCGTTGTCTTCATGGTAGGACCGGCTGGCTTGCTTGCGATCATGTTCACGCAGGGTACGAGTGCTGCAACTGGTGGAGCTGCTGGAGCTGCAACGTTGATGGGTTACACGACGGCTGAATGGACGAAGATTTTGACGGTAATTATTCTCGTGTATTATTTCCTGGCTACGTTATTGCCGATTGATAAAGTAATCGGGAAAGTTTACCCGCTGTTCGGACTTTGCTTGATATTCATGGCGATTGGCATTGGCGGAATGACCGTTATGAATCATATTAATGGCACGAAGCCGATGATCGAATTATGGGAAGGCTTGTATAACATGCACCCGAAAGCTGACACGACACCGATTTGGCCCTTAATGTTCATCACGGTAGCATGCGGCGCGATTTCCGGATTCCACGCAACACAGTCGCCGATGATGGCGCGTTGTTTGACATCGGAGCGTCAGGGAAGATTTGTATTTTACGGCGCAATGGTAGCTGAAGGAATCATCGCGTTGATTTGGGCTTCTGCAGGAATTGCGTTTTATAATGCGACAGATGGCGGATTTTCTACGGCTGGATTGCTGGCTGTTGGCGGTGGAAATTCCACGTCGGTTTACCAGATTTCTGTTGGCTTGTTAGGACCTGTGGGGAGTATTCTGGCGATTTTGGGAGTTGTAGCTTGCCCGATCACATCTGGAGACACGGCATTCAGGAGTGCGCGATTAACTTTGGCTGACTGGTTCAAGATTGATCAGAAAGGCATAGCTCCGAGATTGCTGCTTGCGTTGCCGTTATTGGCTGCAGGTTATGGAATTTCGTTCCTGGATTACGGTGTTGTGTGGCGTTATTTCTCATGGTCCAACCAGACTTTGGCAATGATCGCGTTATGGGCAGGAGCGGTTTATTTAACGAGACATGTTGGAGCAGGCAAAGGCTTTATCGCTGCGATTCCTGCTACATTCATGAGTGCGGTTAGTGTGACGTATTTCTGCATTGCGAAGGAGTGCTATCTTGAATTGCCGAGAATGACTGCTTACGTGATTGGAATTGCGTTTGCCGTAGTATTTTTTGCGATTTACTGGCTCAGAGTTTATTCACCGGCTGCGAAGAAATAAATACTCATCATGAAAAAAATAGTATACGTTGAAGGCATGGGCTGCCAGAATTGTGTGAAGCACGTAACGGAAGCCCTTGAAGGATTGGACGGAGTTTCTAAAGCGGAAGTCAGTCTCGAGAAGAATCTTGCAGTTGTAGAGATGTCGCGTGAAATTTCGGATGATGTTTTGAAGACGGCGGTTGAAGATGCTGGCTATGATGTGAGCAAAATCGAAGCTGCGTAGAAAATATGAAGTGAAATAACTTGTGAAAGATTCTCCGGTTCTGAGCGATTCAGAGCTGGGGAATCTTTTTTGCGCGCGAAAACTTGATTGTGATAGAATGCTTTACATGGCAGGGTCACGTGAAATTTTGCGATTTTGCGTGAAGGTGTTGCCAGGGGTAATCCCTGAGTACTGCAAAGGAAAGGGGGTGAGAACATGATCGACAAGATCACAAAACTCGTAAG
>CAJOEM010000025.1 GCA_905233725.1 uncultured Synergistales bacterium | reverse complement strand
TGTACATAATTGCAGAGATTATACGAGTAATATATACATACGGTACTTGTTGAACTTGTTAGTATTGCCGGCTGGGATTTGCAAATATTTCTTTCACGGCGATATATCACGTGAGAATCGCGACGGACTTGCGATAGTATTGATTGCGAAGAACGAAGCTGATTATATTCAAGAATGGCTGGACTTTCACATTAAGCAGGGCGTATCGAATTTCGTGATTTACGACAACGAGAGCGATGATAATCTACGGGAAGTTTTGCAGCCGTATATAGATTCCGGAATTGTGCTTTATGAATTAATGCGCGGACATGTTCGGCAAATCGATGCGTATAACAAAGCTTTCTGGAAATACGGGCGCAGATTCAAGTACATGGCTGTGATTGATGCCGATGAATTTCTTTTCGTGCGTGATAATAATGCTAACTTGTATGATTTTGTAGATAGATTCATGAATGCTCACGATAATGCAGGCGGACTTGTCGTGAATTGGTGCATGTTCGGCTCAAGTGGACATGTATCTAAGCCGTTGGGGGGGGGTGTTGCGTAATTTCACAAGACGTGCTCCCGATGATTTCGCTGCAAATCATGCCGTCAAGAGTATTTGCGATCCGTTGAGAGTTTTGGCCTGGAATTATCCGCATCAGCCTAAGTATCTCAGGAATTTCGATAGTCTTGATGAAAACGCCAGCGTCGTGAAAACTGTTGGCACGGAGAAAGTCTCGTTTGAGAAGATTCGCATTAATCATTATTTCTCGAAGTCCTGGGAGGAATTTCTGCGGAAGAAATCGCGCGGTTTTGCTGATAGTCTGCGTGAAAGAGATGTGCAGGATTTTTACGCGAATGACAGGAACGAGATTCTAGACACAGAAATATTGTCGCACGTGTGAAAAATTAAGCTCCCTGATTCAAGTTCGAGATTGAGCGTTGGGTCAGAGAGCTTTTTTGCTGGCTAAATTCCTGCTGCTTTTTTGATTGCGTCGATTCTGTCGGTCTTCTCCCAACCCGGGAGTTCTGGCAGGTCAATTCGTCCCATGTGTCCGTAAGCTGCGAGGCGTTTGTACTGAGGTTTTCGCAAGTCAAGATCGCGAATTATTGCCGCCGGTCTGAAATCGAAAACTTCGCGCAAAATTTTTGAGATTTTCTCGTCGCTGATTTTGCCTGTTCCGAATGTGTTCACGTTTAACGAGACTGGTTCAGCAACTCCGATCGCATACGCAACCTGAATTTGGCACTCGTCAGCAAGTCCTGCAGCAACGATATTTTTCGCTGCGTAACGTGTCATGTACGCGCCGCTGCGGTCAACTTTTGTCGGGTCTTTGCCTGAGAAAGCTCCGCCGCCATGAGGCACCCAGCCACCGTAAGTATCGACGATGATTTTTCGTCCGGTTAATCCTGTGTCAGCAGATGGTCCGCCTTTTACGAATCTTCCGGTCGGGTTCACGAATATGCGCGTGTTCTTGTCGAATAAATTCTCGGGCATGATCGGGTTAATTACGTGTTCGATTATGTCTGCGCGAATTTGTTTGAGGCTGATTTCTGGGCTGTGCTGAGCTGAGATTACTATTGTGTCAGCGTGTACGGCTTTGCGATTCTCGTATTTGAGCGAGACCTGAGTTTTGCCATCTGGCCGTAAATATTTCAGGATGGAATCTTTGCGGACTTTTGCGAGTTGGCGTGCGAGTGCGTGAGAAAGAGCTATTGGCATCGGCATAAATTCTTTGGTTTCGTTGCAAGCGTAGCCGAACATCATGCCCTGATCGCCAGCTCCGATTTTCGCGATGTCATTTTCGCCTAAATCCTGTTCACGGACTTCTATTGCGTTGTTCACGCCCTGAGCAATATCACCGGATTGTTCGTCGATTGCTGTCAGAACGGAACAAGTGTCGCCATCAAAGCCATATTTCGCGCGCGTGTAGCCGATTTCGTTTATAGTCTCGCGGGCAATTTTCTGAATGTCGATGTAAGTCTTCGTGGAAATTTCCCCAGCGACGACAACTAGCCCCGTCGAACACATTACTTCACAGGCGACTCGCCCCATTGGATCGTCTTTCAGAATTGCGTCCAAAACTCCATCGGAAATCTGGTCTGCGATTTTATCCGGGTGTCCAGCGGTTACGGACTCGGACGAGAAAATAAAAGAACTTGACAATTTTGTGCCTCCTTTGAGATTTTTGTGAGATTTGTGTGATATAAAAAAATCGCTCCCATGAAACATGAAATTCGTGTTTTCAAGAGAGCGTGTAATTCCAAAATCTGCGATAAAATTCTCTCTCTCATCACTCAGCCGAATCTTGAATTGCGATTCGCTGCTGGTATTGGCACCTGATTCAAACAGGTTGCCGGGCTTCACAGGGCCAGTCCCTCCACCTCTCCTGATAAGAGTGCTAATTCGGAAATTAGCGAGTTTAATTTCACATGTTATTTCGAGTACAACTCGACCGCGAGGATTTCGTTGACTTCGATTGGCAATTCTTCGCGCAACGGTTCACGGATTAATTTCGCGCTGAATTGTTCTTTGTTTTTTTCGAGATATGGCGCGTTGAACGCAACAGGTCCGTTGAAATTCGTCTCGATTAGCGCATTGGTTCTGGATTTTTCTTTCAAGCTGATTACGTCATTGACTTTCACGCCATACGATGGGATGTCAACTTTCTGACCGTTCACGAGAATATGACCGTGCGTGACGAACTGTCTTGCCTGTCGAATTGAACGTGCGAAACCGATTCTGTAAACGAGATTATCAAGCCTGCACTCAAGAGCTTTCAACAACGCATCACCCGTCATTTCGTTGCTTTTCTTAGCGATGTCGAAATAGCGCGCGAATTGTCGTTCGAGAATGCCATAATACGCTTTGATTTTTTGTTTTTCCATTAATTGCAGACCGTATTGAGAAACTTTCTGACCCATTCTTGCGGCTGCGGCTGAAGCTGAGGATTTTTTCGTGTCAGCTCGTTTCAATGCTTTCGGGTGACCATAAACGTTCACACCCAAATGACGACATAATTTGAATCTTGGCTCACGTCTTGTTGCCATGAAAATTAATACACTCCTTCTAAATTGTAAGTCCGTTAAAAAACTTTCTGAGTTTATCATCTAAAATCGCAAAAGTAAAGAGAAACGCGCACAAAAAAAGAGCCTTCATCAGCTCCGAGAAATTTATTTTATATTGCTAGTTTGAGTTATTGTTGTTGGCAAAAATTTGGCGGTCCCAGCGGGATTCGAACCCGCGTCGCAGCCTTGAAAGGGCTGTGTCCTTGGCCTCTGGACGATGGGACCCGGTGTGTGATTGGTGAGTCGCGCGGGACTTGAACCCGCGACACCCGGATTAAAAGTCCGGTGCTCTACCGACTGAGCTAGCGACTCTCGAAACAACGAGCGTAATTATAATATCACATCGCAAAAAATGCAAATGTTTTTTTACGCGAAAATCTCGTTGACTTTATTATTAATGCTTTGTAATATTTTCTAAAACGTAATAATCTTGCAGGGTTCGCAAGTTTTACACGTTTTATAAGTTTTTGAGAATTAAATTATTTGTGAGGAGGTTTTTCCATTTTATGAGCAAAAAATTAGTTGCTGATCTCATGGTAGATTATCTTGACCGCAGAGGCGTTAAATATATTTTCGGACTTTGTGGTCACACTGTAATCGGTATGCTTGACGCTCTCAACAGAAACGGAAAAGTCAAGTATATTTCCAATCGTCACGAAGCCGTCGCTTCAACCGCCGCTGATGGTTACGCACGAGTTACTCACAAAGCGTCCGTCGTAATGTGTCATCTTGGTCCTGGAATCACGAATGTATTAACCGGCGTGGCAAATGCTGCGTTTGATTCGATCCCGATGGTCGTGTTCGCTGGAGACGTTCCAAGTTATTATTACGGCAAACACCCGCATCAGGAAGTTAATATGCATGGTGACGCGACACAGTACAGATTGCTCGAACCAGTCTGCAAACGTTGTTGGAGAGTTGACGATCCTGAAGCTCTGCCCGATATTCTCGACAAAGCCTTCAGACTTGCTGAATCCGGGAGACCCGGTCCTGTGTTAATTGACATGCCGATGGATATGTGGTCACGCGAACTCGAAGAAGATTTATTCGCAAGGACTTACAAAGACTGCCACGTTACGTCAAAACCTGCTCTCGATCCTCAAGCTGCAAAGGCAATCGCGAAAGAATTAGTCGAAGCTAAGAAACCCGTTATTCATGCTGGCGGTGGAATTTTGCTTGCTCAGGCATCGAACGAACTTGCTGCACTCGCGGAATTTCTCGACATTCCGATTTCACGAACGCTTATGGGACAGGGTTGTGTGAGCGATCTTCATCCGTTATTAGTCGGTCAGACAGGCTTCTGGGGTCTTGAAAGCACTCACGAATTCACACTCAATGCGGACGTAATTCTCGCACTTGGCACAAGATTCGCTGAAGCAGATTCTTCAAGCTGGTATCAGGGCGTAACGTTTGACCCATCTGTGACGAAATTCCTGCAGATTGACATTGATCCGACAGAAATTGGCAGAAATTACCCGGTCGCAATCGGCGCAGTCGCTGATCTCAAATTAGCACTCGCTCAAATTTTGGAAGAAGTCAAGAAGATTTGCCCGAACGGAATCAAGCGCGAAGGCTTACGCGAAAAGATCGCAAAAGCAAAAGCAGATTTCAGAGCGTCAAACGTTGCAATCTCGAACGATTCCAGATTCCCGATGACACCGCAGAGAATCTTGAAGGACGTAAAGGCTGCAATTCCTGAAGATGCGTTGATTTTCACGGACGTCGGCTGGAACAAGAACGGCGTTGCGCAACAATTCGAGATCACAATTCCGGGAACAGTTCATCATTCGTCAGGTCTCGCGACAATGGGCTTCGGTGCGTCGGCAGTTCTCGGCGGAAAAATCGCTGCTCCGGATAAAATCTGCATAGCGTTAATCGGTGACGGTGGCTTTGGTGTAAACCCGACTTGTATGGCTACGGCTGTCGAGCAGGGTATAGCCTGTACTTGGGTCGTCATGAACAACTGCGCATTCGGAACTATCGCTGGACTTGAGAACGCGAATTATCACACGAAATTCGGCACAACTTTCCATACTCCGGACGGCGAAATTTATTCACCGAACTGGGCAGGAGTCGCGAAGGCTTACGGAGTCGATGCAATTCGCGTAAATTCTGCTGATGAGTTCAAACCGGCAATGGATAAGGCAATCGCTGCTAACAAAGCTGGCAAACCGTTCTTGGTCGAGGCAATCATGGAAAATATCGCAGTTCCGACACCTGGCTGCTGGAATATAAACGATATTTACACACCGAACGAACTCGTCAAAGAAGGCAAACTCGTCAAGAAAGAAAACGGCAAATACGTACCGCCAAGTCACGCAAAATCACACATCACGAAATAATCACACTTACTCAAGCAAGAAGGGAATTTTTGAACAATGGCACATCATGAAGTAACACCAGAAGAAATTGCAATGATCGATGAAATGGTCGTTAAGGCAAAGAAAGCTGCTGAAGTTATCGCAACGTATGATCAGGAACGTGTCGATCACCTTTGCAGAGCGATCGCTGCTGCTTTATACCCGCTGAAAGTCTGGGGAAAAATCTGCGACGAAGCCGTTGACGAAACAAGACTTGGTGATAAAGTCACAAAACGCAATAAGCGCAACAAACTGAAATTAATCCTGAGAGACTGTCTGCGCCAGAAGAGCGTCGGCATTATCGAATCAGATCCTGTCAAAGGCCTCGTGAAATATGCAAAGCCGGTCGGTGTAATCGCAACGTTAGTCCCAACGACGAATCCGTGCGTAACTCCTGCAGGTCAGGCAATCTACGCCGTAAAAGCACGTGATGTTCTGATTTGCTCGCCACATCCAAGAGCCAAGAAAGTCACAACCAAGACCGTAAATATTATCCGTGACGTTCTCGTTCGTGAGGGTGCGCCCGCTGATATTATCCAGGTTATCGAAGAACCGAGCATAACGCTTACTCAGGAATTAATGAAGCGTGTTGACATGGTAATCGCAACCGGCGGTCGTCCAATGGTCAAAGCAGCTTATTCGGCAGGAGTTCCGGCTTACGGTTCAGGCGCAGGAAACTCAACTGTAATCGTTGACAACACAGCTAATACGAAAGAACGCGCTTACGAGGCCGCAATGAACACGAGAATTTCGAAATGTGCGGACTTTGGTTCAGGCTGTTCATGCGACGGAAACTTGATCGTTCATGAGTCAGTTTACGATAATTTTGTCGAAGGCCTTGTGAAAGAGGGCGCGTATATTCCGACGTACGAAGAAGCTGAGAAGATCAAGAAAGTCATGTGGGACGAAAACGGACACAGACTTCCTGACACAGTCGCGATTTCAGCACAGGCTCTCGCAAAAGCAGCAGGCTTCGAAATTCCGGCAGACCGCAAATTCATCGCAGTTCCGAACAACGGTCAAAAAGAAGGCTTCACGATCAATAACGCTGATGATATTAAGAAATGCATCGGCAAAGAGCACTTCTTCTCAACCGAGAAATTAACGACGTTATTAACGCTTTTCAAGTATGGCGGCGAGTTCCAGACTGCACTTGACATTATGCTTGAGATTTTCGACAAGGCTGGCGGTAAGGGACATTCTTGCGGCTTATATTCTTTCGACGATGATCATATTAATCGTTTGGGAATGTGCGCACCGGTTTCACGCTGCATGATTCGCCAACCGAACAACCGCGGCAATGCAGGAAGCGCAACAAACGGAATGCCTCCGACGAACTCAATGGGCTGCGGAACCTGGGGCGGAAACATCGTCAGCGAAAACATCACACTCAAGCACTACATGAATACGACTTGGGTAGCGCGTCCGATTCTCGAAGATATGCCTTCACTTCAGGCGTTATTCGGCGAGTTCTATCAGGACGGAATGGACGAGGAATAATCTTTCTCAAAATTAGCAACAAGCTAGCAACACAACACCCGAAAATTTGTGAAAAAAAATGCGGAACGTGTAAATGCGCTCCGTATTTTTGATTCGTAATTATGTTATGTGATGATTATCGACTTCGAATTATTTTTTCCGCGAGATTAACGGCAACGCGAGTAACAACGCCCCGATTAATGACAGCGAGACAGAAGCACAGCCGCCACTGCCGCTTGAGCTGCTCTTGTTTGTGAGAGTTGACGCACCGACAAACGCAATACTAACCGGAGCACCGCCAAGTTCATCTGCAGTGACGAAATCACTCACGGTTAAATTTGCATTATCAACAATTACGATTCCGTCGCCGATTATCGCACCGACCAAATTGTTTTTCGAATCATACGTTATTTTCGATTTTAGCGTTCCAACGCTCGGAGCCGTGTATACATTGTAAGCCGCAGAGCCGTCGTAATATGCAAGCGTCGATGTGTTCGCGTTAGAATCCTCGATCACAAAATAGAACGTAGTCCTGCTAATCGCGTAAATTGCCGTAGCTTTGCCGGAATCCAGTGTGAGAACATCTTCGACAGTTTTCCTGTTCTTGTATTGTCGGATTCCGTTGTCATACGTAGCGAATATCAATCCAGATGATGTCACAGCAATGTCGTTCACATCAGAACCCAAGTCGAAACTCGAAAAACTTCGGTTGCGTTCAAGTAATCCGTCGAACATCAAGGCTTCGTAAACGTAACCGTCATCTTCATCTAAAAGCATATTCAGCACGAATAATCTTTCACCGGCAATCATGACTTTCATAAACGCGGAATCATAACCGGTAAATTCCGGGTAGGAAAAATAATTTCGCGGCTCAGTGTTGCCCGAACGATATTCTGCGATTGAGCCGTTGATATCCGCAACGAACACACTAGTCTGCTCACCGTTCACTGCCGTCACGATTGAAGTTGCTCCGGAAATTCCAGTTAAGCGCAAATCCTCATCGTAATTTTCGGGAGTCGTTAAATTCGCAGAATCGAACATGTAAAATCTGTCCCAACTTCCGCCCTCATCAAGTTTCAAATCATCCGGTTCGACCAGCAGAGTTTTCGAATACCCGTTATGTAGATACGACGCTACGATTGCAACGTTCTGCGTTGAGTATTCGCGCGGATAAACTATCATATCGCCGCTAATTGCGCTGTAATCCACGATACCCATGTCGCCGTTGACAGTTGTGTAAACCAGACTGGCTTCGGAAACTCCCAAACTGAGCGACAAGATCACAAGGCTTAATAATATTTTTTTCATGTATGCTACCCTTCCTGAATTTAGAATTTAGAATTAATTGCGATTCATTCTAACATATTCACGCTTTCACGCCTAATTCGCTTTCAAATCCCTGAGCGTTTGCAAAACTTTCGTCGTGAGTTTCGTGCTGCCCGAACTATAGCGCATTAACGCCTTCTCAAGAGTTCCGGTTTTTGACATGCATTGCGCGAAAATTTCCGTGCCGTACATGATATTCGTTCGAGCGTTGAACATTCCTGACGCAGATTTTATCTCGGGAAAGCGCTTTTTAATATCGCCAGCGTGAACTTTCCAACGAACCTGCATTAATCCGTAATCGCCGCCTTTTGACACTGCCTTGCGATTCACTGTGCTCTCGTGAACGATTATTGCCGCAATCACGAACGCATCCTGAGAAAATTTACTCGCAGCTTCAAGAACGTATTTCGCGTATTCATTTGCTTCGGATTTTGATAACGCAGGATTCTTACGTGTGAATAATTCTGAGATTTTCGAAAGTTTTCTCGGGTCAGATTTCGAATTAGAATCACGATTTGCAGTCTTTGAATTTGAATCTGAACTGGATTTTTTTGCAGCAAAAACGTTCCCTGAAATTAACGGGGAATTGCTGTTCTGAGATTCAAGCAACATGTCGCTCAGAGAATTTTTCGAGATTAACGCCTCACTCGCATTCACACTCAAATTCAAGCAAAATACCAGCGCACAGATTATCCAGATTATTTTTCTCATGAATTGCAACTAGTCTTGGATTTCACGTTCGCGCATCATTTCGTTGAAACGCTGATCGATTTCCTCGTCCGAATATTCGTGTTTGGCTTTTGATTTCTCGACAACGTCCTCAAACGCAATATAATCCTCGCCAACTTTTGGATTGGGATTTTCCATGCGATTCGTTCGCAGAGTTTTCAAGCCAGCCTCGCCCAAAACCTGATTGCCCTTGCCGTAACGCAACACAGCCTCGCTCCAGTTGCCTTCTTCATCAGGTGAGTAACCGCCGATCGATTTTCTCAGCGCGACCAATGCCACGTACATTCCGCGGATTGAATCAAGATACTCAGTTTTGACAGCTTGATACGCAGTCTGAGCGTTGATCAAATCAATTTGCGCACCCATTCCCTCAGCGTACATTAACTCAGTTATGCGCAATTCTTCTTCGGAACGTTCGACTTGACGACGCTTATCTTTCTCCGCAGCAGCAGCGTTTCTCCAGTTGTTCATCGCGACGGTGATTTCGAGTCTGGTTTGCTCCTGAAGCGCGAGTAAATTCGCCTCACTGACCTGAATCAATCTGTCAGCGTTCATAGTCTTGTATCGCGTCTGCAAGCCATCGTAAATCGGAATATTCAGCGTCAAACTTGCACCAGCTTGCCCGTCATGTGGTGTCGAAGATGTGCTAGGGTCTGACCACATCGTCCATCTGAAGCCGAAATCCAAAGTCGGAGCCATTCCTTTGGACATGAGCTTCTTGAAAATTTTCGCGCGTTCAAGCGTCAAATTCGCAGCTCTAACGTCCGGTCTGATTTTCAACGCTTCGTCAAAATCGAGTTCAACGTCAAATTCCGGCACACGCAATTCTTCGTCAACAGGCTCGAGATCCATTCCGCCAGCCAAAAACGAAAGATTCGCGAGCAAATTCTTGTACGTAGTCTCAGCACTTTTCGCCAAACTCTCTGCATCAACAACCTGAGCTTCACTTCGCACTACGTCAAGTCTTGGGACTAATTCCTGATTGTATTTCTCGACAGTAACGCGGTGATTCTCAGAACGCTGCGTCAAAATCTCGTTCTGCAATTTGAGATTCTCTCGTGCCAGAACTGCTCCCCACCAAGTTTCCTCAGCTGTTGCGATTAACGTGTTAAGATTTGTATCGAAATTCGCGCGTGAAATTTCGTATGCTAGAATATTTTGCTTTTCGTCGAGTGAGAAAGTTCCGGATAAATCGATTCTTTGACCAAAAGAGATTTGCGCACTTCCTGCAGTTATACCGTAAATTTTGCCGTTACCAGTTTCCTGAGCGCTCAGCCACGAAGCCGTTCCTGTAAATCCAATCGTAGGACGTTGCGCACCAACTGCAGCCAAGACCGTGTAATAATCAGCTTCAACGGATTTAATACTTGCTCTGAGAGAGTGATTGTTCAACAGGATTTCCGAGACGAATTGCTCCAGCGTCATGCGAACACTTGCTTGTGAATTTCCCGCTGTAGTTATAATCGCAGCGAAGATAATTAAAGCGACAAGAATCTTGACAAGAATTTTTTTGGGTAAATTCATTTTTTTGTATACACCTTGCTATGTGAAATAAAATTTTTCAGCTATTATATAACAAATATGTGCGATTTCTTATCGATACTATTACTCAGTCAAAAGGAGGAATTTTGTATTTCGGATTATGAAGAGTTTCGATGTAATTGTAATCGGAGGAGGCCCAGCAGGAATGATGGCGGCGTATCGTGCTGCTTCATCGGGGAAAAAAGTTCTGCTGTGCGAGAAGAATTTGCGTCTAGGTGAGAAATTAATGCTCTCGGGACGCGGCCGCTGCAATTTCACGAACGGCTTGGAAGGCATAAACGACTTCGTGCGCAAGTACGGTGACAAAGGGAAATTCCTGTACTCGGCATTCTCAAAATTTTCGCCACAGGATACGATGAGCTTCTTCGAGAGAAACGGTGTGAAATATGTTTCTGAACGCGGCAAAAGAATTTTCCCGGAGATCGGCGGCAGTCAGCGAGTTCTGGATATGTTTCTGAGATTGTTGAAGCAATATAACGTCGAGATTTACAGGTTATCGCAAGTACACACGCTGAGAATTTCGGATTCGCGTATAAATTACATAGTAACGGATCAGGAAGAGCTAACAGCTGAGAAATATATTATCGCAACGGGCGGTCTGTCGTATCCAAAAACCGGCTCAACCGGCGACGGCTACAAATTCGCTCAACAAGCTGGTCACACGATCGTGAAGACTTATCCTGCACTGGTGCCGCTAAAAACTCAGGAACACTGGGTGAAATTGGCGAATGGCTGCGATTTGCACAGCGTCAGAGTTCACGTATTTCTGAATGGCGAGGAAGTTGCAGCGAAATTTGGCGAGATGGAGTTCACGAATTTCGGAATCAGTGGGCCGATAATCATGGACTTGAGTTCACAGGTTCCGGATTGGCGCAAATTGGACGAGAATGGCGAATCAAAAGACGTGCTGGAATTTGTGCTTGACTTGAAACCAGCGTTGACGCTCGAAGTTTTGATCGCGAGGATAAGGCGTGAGATGCAGCAGGATCCTGATGAAAAATATCGTACTGGCACGAAACGCTTTTCGAGTATGTTGCGTTCATTTGTGCCGGCGCGTCTTGTGCGCTTGATAATCGAGTTGACGGACATTCCGCACGATAAGCCCGTGAGATTCCTGAGTAAAGATGAAATCGAGAAATTGGCGAACGTCCTGAAGAATATAAAGCTTACGATTAACGGACTCTGGGGTTACGATAACGCGATTGTCACGCGAGGCGGCGTAAGTTTGAAAGAAATCGATCCGTCAACGATGCGCTCGAAATTATGCGATAATTTATACTTTGCCGGCGAAATTTTGGATTTGAACGGCCCGTCCGGTGGATTTAATTTGCAGATGTGTTGGAGTACTGGCTACGTTGCAGGCTCAGATTAGTCAGATTAGTCAGATTAGAGGGAGGAATTTTTCAAGATGTTTCTTGCAGTTGACATTGGTAACACAACGATAGCTGTTGGGATTTATGATTATGATTCAGGAACGTTGATCGCGCATTGGCGTTTGTCGTCGATTTTGCACACGTCCGATGAGTTGGGGATTTACCTGCTGAATTTGTTGCGCATGAAGAATTTGCTGCCTGAGAAAATCACCGGAGCAGCGTTTGCGAGTGTAGTGCCGTCATTGGATTTCCCGTTTAGCGAGGCGATTCGAAATTATTTTGGCTTCGAGGCTTTGCAGGTTGACGCGTCCACGAAGATCGACATGAAAATCAGGTACAAGAATCCCAGAGAAGTCGGTGCGGATCGAATTGTTGCGGCATATGCAGGTCGTGAGAAATACGGCGCGCCATTGGTAGTTGTCGATTACGGCACTGCGATTACGCTTGATGCTGTGTCAAGTGAGGGCGATTATCTCGGAGGAGCGATTGCACCCGGGTTGTTTTCCGGAATTTCTGCGTTATTCTCGAAGGCTGCGAAATTGCCGAAAGTTGCGTTGAAAATCCCAGAGAGTGTGATTGGCGGAAATACTGACGAGGCGATTCGCTCCGGAATTTTGTTCGGGAACGCAGGCTTGACGGATCGTATCGTTGAGCTAATCAGGCAGGAAATCGGCACAAATGCGAAAGTTGTAGCTACAGGTGGACACGCTGAATTAATGTCGAAAATTTCACGAAGCATTGATCACGTAGATTCTTGGCTGATGCTTGACGGCTTGCGATTGATTTACGAGAAAGTGAATCATGCCTAGAATTTGTCTGGCACCGTTGGCAGGCGTAAATATCGTAACAGTTCGGGAATTTTTCACGGAACTCGGAGCGGATTTCACGCACACTGAGATGATAAGCTGCGAGGGATTGGCGCGCAATAATCCCAAGACGTTCGAGATGCTGCAGATTTCGGAATTTGAATCGCCGCTGATAATTCAGGTTTTTGCACAGAATGATGACGTTTTGACTCGCGGTGTTGAAAGCCTGCTGAGATTTTTGGACACGAGTGCGAATCATGAAAAATTTTTCGGACTGGGAATTAACATGGCGTGTCCGATGCCGAAAGTCACGAAGAATGGCTCAGGTGCGGCGTTATTGAGAAAACCTGACATTGCGGTTAAAATGGTCGAGAGCGTTCGAAAATTTGGGATTCCGGTTTGGGTGAAAATTCGCAAACTTGAAAATTCGCGCGATACTCTTGAACTGGTTGGGAAAATTTTGTCTGCCGGAGCGAGTAATATTTGCATTCACGGACGCACTCAGGCGCAAAGATACTCGGGAATTGCGGACAAGAAAATAATTCTCGAAGCTGTTAGAAATTTCGGCGGCGAAAAAATTTCTGCGAGTGGCGACGTGTGGCTGATTGATGACGTTGAAGAATATGTTTCGTACGGCTGCGAGTGCGTGATGATTGCTCGGGGTGCGATTGCGAATCCGTGGCTGTTTTGCGAAATCCGCGGCGTTGAGAAATCCCGTGCTGAGAAACTTGCGGATATATTGCGCCTTGCTGAACGCACGAAGAATTTGCTCGGGGAACACAAAGCGCTCGTTACACTGAAGAAATTCTCGTTGAGTTTGATGCGTGGCTTCGAAGGGGGTGCAGACTTACGCGACAAAATTTGCAAGTGCAGGGAATATGACGAAGCTGTGAAAATTTTGAGAGGGGAAAATTGAATCATGAAAAAAATCGAGTACATGACAAGCGGAACTTGTGCGAAAAAAATTGAGTTTGAACTTGACGATGACAGGAAATTACATAACGTGCAATTCTTCGGAGGCTGTCCGGGAAATCTTGCTGCGATTCCGAAAATCATCGAGGGCATGGACGCGTCGAAAGTTGCAGGACTTTTGAAGGGCAATCCGTGCGGAAATCGTGGAACATCTTGTGCGGATCAGCTGGCGATTGCGATTGAAAAGGCGATTGCGTAAAAAATTTTGACACGAGAAAACTTTGCTGTTAGAATTGCGTGTCGAAATAATAATTCATAGTTTGACGCAGAAATCAATTTTCAGAAAGGAGATTCGTAGATAGACATGATAGACATGATAAATATTATGAGAGACGTAATTTTTACACTCGCACTACTTGCACTAGCTCTAAACTTGAGGGAATGCACTGCGGATCTCCGTGTGTATGCTGTCTAGTGCAGTGTACGTTTTCAGGAAAGGAATTTTAAATTTTTCATTTCAAGGGAGGTCTGATTTGCGAAAGAATCAAGCCTCTCTTTTTTGTTTTTGCGGCAATAATTTTTCAGGAGGGAAATTCAGGTATGAAACGAGTAAAGATTTTTGACACGACGTTACGTGACGGTGAACAATCCCCGGGTTGTTCGATGAATTTGAGCGAGAAAATAATCATTGCGCGACAGCTTGAGAAATTAGGCGTTGATATTATCGAGGCGGGCTTTGCGATTGCGTCACCGATGGATTTCAAGTCCGTTCAGACGATTGCGTCGAGTGTTTCGGACATAACAGTTGCGAGTCTGGCACGCGCGAATAAAAAAGACATTGATTGTGCGTGGGACGCTGTGAAGAACGCGAATCACCCGAGAATTCACTTGTTTTTAGCGACGAGTGACGTTCACATGCAGTACAAATTACGCATGACGCGTGAACAGGTTTTGCAGACGATTTCAGAAATGACGGCTTATGCGAAATCGAAATGTGCTGACATAGAATTTTCTGCTGAGGACGCTTCGAGATCCGATCGGGAATTTTTGGCGAAGTGTTTCTCGAACGCGATTGCAGCCGGAGCTACGACTATTAACGTCCCGGATACAGTCGGCTATTCAACACCGCAGGAAATGGGAGATTTGATCTCGTACTTGATGGAACACGTCGAAGGCATCGCAAATGTCGATGTTTCTGTTCACTGTCATAATGATCTCGGAATGGGAGTCGCAAATTCGCTCGCATGTGTCAAGGCTGGAGCAACTCAGGTCGAATGCACGGTGAACGGTATAGGAGAACGCGCAGGTAACGCCTCACTCGAAGAAATCGTCATGGCAATCAAAACGCGCCGTGATTTTTATGACGCAGACACGAATATCGACACTCGACAAATCTACAAGTCCAGCAAATTGTTGAGCAATATAATCGGAGTTCCAATTTCACCGACGAAGCCAATAGTTGGAGCGAACGCTTTTGCACACGAAGCCGGCATTCACCAGCACGGAGTTATTAATAATGCGCAAACTTACGAGATTATGAATCCTGACGAGATAGGCGTTCCACACAGAGCGTTAGTCTTGGGCAAGCATTCTGGCAAACACGCGTTACGTGAAAGACTTGAGACGATGGGCTACGAGATTAATGACGAACAGCTTGAGGACATTTTTACGAGATTCAAGAAACTTGCTGATCAGAAAAAGACTATCACAAGTTCGGATCTCGAAGCATTGACGCTGTATCATTCGGGAATTGTGCGTGATGAGCGTGAAGAATCTGCGACTACGTGTCAGGTTGTCAGTCACGCGATCAACTCGTCAAAAGAAGCTCCGAAAATTGCTTACGTGAAAATCAAGCGCGATGATGAAATTCTCGATGGTGTAGCGATGGGTGCTGGACCGTTGGACGCGGCGTTCAAGGCGATAAATAACATGCTTGGAACTGACGCACGACTTGAGGATTTCTCGGTTCGTGCTGTAACTGACGGTGAAGATTCAATCGGTGAAGCTGTCGTGAAAATTTCGAGTGTTAGCACCGGTGAGAATTACACGGGCACGGGGATTTCGACGGACATAATCGAGGCATCTTTGCAAGCTTACGTGAACGGCATCAACAAGATGTTCGAGGAGTCAAGATAGGGATCAAAATAGAACGCGCGATAATTTTTGCAGGATATTACACGATGATATAAAATAATCGCTAAAGCCAGGGTCACGCGTATCTGGCGTGAGTGGGTGCCATGGGTGCCTCTGAGTACGTAACAGGAAAGGAGGTGGTATAAAGTGAAAGAGATGACAAAACTCGTACGAGAACTTACTAATTTCGTACGAGCCGTCGCGGAAATAATCCGCCTTCTCAAACTGTAATTTTCCACCGTTCGGGTTGTAAGTCCGAGGTGGGATAACGCCCCAGCTTCGGCAACCCGATATAACTAGTGTCACTCTACCCTGTCGGGGTGGCACATTTATATCTGCGAGAATTATATCATGAGCGCATTATCTTGAGAAATTTTGTGAGGGGGAATTTTTGAAAATGGCAATGACGATGACTCAGAAAATTTTGGCAGGTCACGCGGATTTAGACGAGGTACACGCGGGGCAGCTAATTCAGGCGAAATTGGATCTGGTTTTGGGAAATGATATTACAACACCGGTCGCAATTAACGAGTTTAACGCAGCAGGCTTCGAGAAAATATTTGACAAGTCACGCGTAGTATTCGTGATGGATCATTTCACACCGAATAAAGATATTAAGTCAGCAACTCAGTGTAAGCAATGCAGGCTTTTCGCGAAAAAGTTCGGGCTTGAGAATTTCTTCGACGTAGGCACAATGGGAATCGAACACGCGCTCTTGCCTGAACAGGGACTTGTCGCACCTGGGGACGCAGTTATCGGCGCAGATTCGCACACGTGTACGTACGGAGCTTTGGGAGCATTTTCAACCGGAGTTGGCTCAACGGATATGGGAGCAGCGATGGCTGTAGGCTACACATGGTTCAAAGTTCCGGCTGCGATAAAAGTGAACGTAAGCGGACATAAGCGCAAATATGTCTCGGGCAAGGACGTAATCTTGACGCTAATCGGCATTACCGGTGTTGACGGAGCGTTGTATAAATCCCTGGAATTTTCGGGCGATGGCTTGAAAGAATTAACGATGGCTGACAGACTTACGATTTCGAACATGGCTATCGAGGCTGGAGCTAAAAACGGAATCTTCCCGGTTGATGATATTACGAAAGAATATCTGAACGGCAGGCTCAAGCGCAAATACGAGGCTTTTTACCCGGACGATGACGCAGAATATGAACGAGTGATAAATCTGAATCTTGACGAGATCGACTGCACGGTTGCATTCCCGCATTTACCAGAGAACGCTAGACCAGCAAAATCTCCTGAGAATAAAAATATTCGCATTGACCAAATCGTCATTGGCTCGTGCACGAACGGCAAAATCGAGGACATGCAGGCTGCTGCGGAAATTTTCAAATCATCGGGCAGAAAATTAGCTGACGGTGTTCGCGGAATAGTTATCCCTGCAACTCAGAGCGTATATCGTGAATGCATAAAGCGCGGTTACACGGAAATATTCCTGGATGCTGGCTGTGTAGTTTCGACCCCAACATGCGGACCGTGTTTGGGCGGACACATGGGTTGTTTGGCAGCCGGTGAGAGATGCGTTTCGACTACGAACAGAAATTTTGTCGGCAGAATGGGACACGTTGACAGCGAAGTTTATTTAGCGTCACCAGCAGTTGCTGCAGCGTCAGGAATTGCCGGACATATCGCACACCCAGAGGAGGTCATGTAAAAATGCGAGTTCATAAATACGGAGATCATGTTGATACGGACGTAATAATCCCAGCGAGATATTTGGCAAGTCAGGACGAGAAAGAATTAGCGTCGCATTGCATGGAAGATATTGACAAGGATTTTCACGCGAAAGTCAAAGCCGGTGATGTTATTGTCGCGGGATTGAATTTTGGCTGCGGTTCGAGCCGTGAACATGCACCGCTTGCGATAAAAGCGTCTGGGATTAAGTGCGTTATTGCGAAGAGTTTTGCGCGAATATTTTACAGGAACGCGATAAATATCGGCCTTGCGATTCTTGAATGCCCCGAAGCTGCTGAGAATATTCAGGATAATGACGAGCTGGAAATTAATTTCGACACGGGCTTGATAGTTGACAAGACTCAGAACAGGAATTTCCAGGCTGAACCGTTCCCGGAGTTTATCAAGAAAATGATCGAGGACGGCGGCTTGATGAAGTCGTTACGTGCTAAGAAAGCATAATTTCGCATAATTTCGAAAGGAGAATTAATATAACATGAGCAAGAGAAGTGTAGCAGTAATTCCTGGCGATGGCATCGGTCCTGAAGTTATCGGGGCTGCGTTGAAAGTTCTGGAGAAAGTCTCGCCGAATAAGTTCGATTTTCAGGAAGTTGCAATGGGTGGAAACGCGATTGACAAATACGGAGAGCCTTTGCCAGCTGCGAGTTTGAAGACGTGTCAGAATGCGGAGGCTACGCTGCTAGGTGCAGTCGGCGGTCCTAAATGGGATAACGTTTCGCCTGAGATTAGACCTGAGCGCGGATTACTGGGAGTTCGTGCCGGTCTTGAAGTTTTCGCGAATATCAGACCAGCGAGAATTTTCCAGCCGTTAGCTTCAGCGTGTCCGTTGAGAAAAGATATTGCGGATAAAGGAATCGATTTCATAATCGTGCGCGAATTGACGGGCGGAATTTATTTCGGCGAACACAAAGCATTCGAGATTAACGGTGAACGTGCAGCGAGTGATTTGATGCAGTACACAGAACACGAGATTCGCAGGATCGCACACGTAGCTTTCAAGATGGCACGGGGACGCAGAAAAATCTTAACGTCTGTTGACAAGGCGAATATTCTTACGAGTTCGAGATTGTGGCGCGATGTTGTGAACGAAGTTGCGAAAGAATATCCTGACGTGACAGTGAATCATCTTTATGTTGATAACGCGTCGATGCAATTAATTCGAGTTCCGAGTGAGTTTGACGTGATTGTTACGGAGAATACATTCGGAGATATTTTGTCGGACGAAGCAAGCCAGATTGTCGGATCGATCGGCATGATCCCGAGCGCGAGTCTTGGAGATAACAATCGCGGACTTTACGAGCCAATTCACGGTTCAGCTCCGGATATTGCTGGACAGGACAAAGCTAACCCGATTGGAACGATTTTGGCAGCAGCTATGATGTTGCGATACAGTTTCGAAATGTCAAAGGAAGCGGATTTAATCGAGAATGCAGTCGATGAAGTTTTGAAGGAAGGCTGGAGAACCGGAGATATTTACACGGATTCAGAGCACGAGAATTTGATCGGCGGCAAGAAAATGTGTGACGTAATAATCTCGCACCTGTAAAATAAAAATAAAAATTAATCGCCCTCTCGAAATTGCTCGGGAGGGTTTTTTGTTGTTTTATTTGCTGAGCTAGTTATTGCCTCGGTGTCGAATTGCTTCTTTTGTGATTACGTCGTGAGCTCCACCTTCCATTAGAGTAATCGGTGACACAAGCGTAATTTTTGCTTTTTCGCGTAATTCCGGGATTGTCAATGCGCCGCAGTTGCAGAGTGTGGACTTGATTTTGCTGAGAGTTTCGTTCAAGTTATCGCGCAAACTTCCTGCATATGGAACGTAACTGTCAACGCCTTCTTCGAATGAGAGTTTTGACTGGATCACGTCGCCTGAATCATAACGCTGCCAATTTCTCGCGCGCGCTGAGCCTTCACCCCAGTATTCTTTCACGTAATTGCCGTTGACCATGACTTTGTTAGTCGGGGACTCGTCGAATCTCGCAAAATATCGCCCTAACATGCAGAAGTCCGCACCCATCGCTAGAGCAAGTGTTATGTGATAATCCATAACGATTCCGCCATCTGAGCAAATCGGCACGTAAATTCCTGTCCTTTTGAAATATTCGTCGCGAGCTTTTGCAACTTCGATTACAGCCGTAGCCTGTCCGCGCCCAATGCCTTTAGCTTCACGTGTAATGCATATCGATCCGCCGCCGATTCCGATCTTGATGAAATCCGCGCCCGCTTCAGCCAAGAAATTGAAGCCGTCAGCATCGACAACGTTTCCTGCGCCGACTTTCACATCATCGCCGTAATTTTTGCGAATCCAGCTTAGAGTTTTTCTCTGCCATTCAGTGAAGCCCTCGGACGAATCGATACATAACACATCAACGCCAGCATTAATCAACGCCGGTACTCGTGCTTCGTAATCGCGCGTGTTAATTCCTGCGCCGGTCATGAAGCGCTTCTGAGCGTCAAGCATTTCCAGCGGATTCTCTTTGTGCATGTCGTAGTCTTTCCTGAACACGAACGCTACCATGTTGCCGTTTTCGTCGATAACCGGTAATTGATTCAGTTTATGCGCCCACAGAATATCATTTGCTTCACTGAGTGTAAGACCGTCTTTTGCCGAAATCACTTTATCAATCGGCGTCATGAAATCACGAACTTTCTCGCTCAAATTCATGCGGCTGACTCGATAATCACGGCTCGTAATTATGCCCAGCAATTTTCCGGTCAAGCTGCCATCCTGGGTTACTGCGACTGTCGTGTGTCCAGTAATTTCTTTCAGGGCGAGAACGTCAGCAAGAGTTTTATCCGGACTTATCGCAGAATCATTCGCAACGAATCCAGCCTTGTATTTTTTCACGCGCTCTATCATGTCAACCTGTTGTTCGATTGGCTGAGAGCAATATATAAACGACAAGCCACCCTCACGCGCCAACGCTACAGCCATGCCGTCGTCTGAGACAGATTGCATTATCGCCGAGACAAACGGAATATTAATCGAAAGTTTAGGCTGCTCTCCCTTGCGAAATTTGCACAGCGGAGTTTTAAGAGATACGTTTGAAGGCACGCATTGTTCGGACGAATAATTGGGGATAAGCAAATATTCAGAGAATGTGTGCGAAGGATCGTTATAATAATAAGCCATTTGAAGTAAATATTCTCCTTCCTGAAAAATTTTGCTGATTATCATATCACACGTAGCAATTCAGAATTTTCGGATTATTTTCACGTTATTTTCACGCACGGGATTTTTGTGTAAAATAACGGTGATTTAGATACACACTCAGAAAAAGAAAAATTTTTAAGGCAGGGTTGGAATTTATACACATGTCGTCAAATATTCGTTGGGTTTCAGAAAAAGTTTCTCCTGAAGATTTACTGGCTCAAGCTCGTGAGGCTGCAAAACGCGCGTATGTTCCGTATTCGAAATATCATGTCGGGGCGGCGTTGTTATTCGAGAATGACGAGATAATATTATCTTGCAACGTCGAGAATGCTTCGTACGGTGTCACGATTTGTGCTGAACGTTCCGGAATTGTTATCATGGTCTCAAAAGGCATGCGCAATCCGCTGGCAATAGCTGTCGTCGGTTCACATGAAGATCGCGATGATTATTTCCAGATTGAGTGTCCGCCGTGTGGAGCGTGTCGTCAGGTCTTAATGGAATTTAACACGAATATGCTCGTCGTCATGGCTTCGAAAAACGGCACGGAAATTTTCAAGTTGAAAGAATTATTGCCGCACTCATTCACGCTCGAACACGAATAATTAATCATGAAAGTCGGAACTGTTGCTGTAATCGGCAGACCTAATGTCGGGAAATCTTCACTGGTGAACGCGCTGTTGAAATCCAAAGCTTCAATCGTGAGCTCAAAGCCGCAGACTACACGTAACTCGATACGCTGCATATATAATGACTCAGATTCGCAAATAATTTTCACGGATACACCCGGTTTTTTCGAGATTGACAACTCGCGCAATAAATTA
Organism: uncultured Synergistales bacterium; assembly: GCA_905233725.1. Classification (GTDB taxonomy): domain Bacteria; phylum Synergistota; class Synergistia; order Synergistales; family Aminobacteriaceae; genus JAFUXM01. The sequence goes on along the minus strand of CAJOEM010000025.1, from coordinate 18,756 downwards.
AATCTGTACCTGAACGAGAGCGTCGTAAATTCTCTTGATGAGTGCGATGTGATTTGCTGGCTAATCGATTCTGCAACACGCAAACTCAAAGACGATGACTTGAAAAATGCGAAATTACTCAACACGATAAATCTGCCGAAAATTCTCGTCGCAAATAAATCTGACGCTGCGAATCCTGAAGAAGCTGTGAAATTATTCTCAGGAATTTGCAAGTTCGATAGCGTAATAAATATCAGCGCGAAGTTTCGCAAGAATCTGGGTGAATTTCTAGCACTCGTGAAGAGTTTTTTGCAGGAAGGCGAGTTGCTTTACGATCCGGAAATCCTGATGGACTCGACAGAACGCTTCATGGCAGCAGAAATTATACGCGAAAAAATGCTTATGTTGCTGCGAGATGAAGTTCCACACTGTTCAGCCGTAGAAATCAACGAGTATAAAAGCCCCGACGAATTTGAGAATCGCAAAGACCTGTACATTCGCGCGTCGTTAATAACTGAAACTGAGGGTCAGAAAGCGATCTTGATTGGCTCTGGCGGAAAAATGATCAAGAAAATCGGCAGTCTGTCACGAACTGAACTTGAAAAAATCACCGGGCACAAAACGTTTCTCGATCTCTGGGTGAAAGTTCTACCGAATTGGCGCAAGAATAATCTGGCGATGCGGCGACTCGGTTATGTCTGAGACTGGCTCGGAATTAAGCGACATCTCCGGAGTAATTCTGTCGCGAGTTTTTCACGCTGAACGCAGCGTATATTTGCAGATTTTTCTCAGGGATTACGGCATAACTTTCGCATTTGTTCGCTTGAGTGCGTCCGGTCAAAGCCATTTCGGCGGGGATATTGAGCCATTGACCTGGGGAGTTTTCAAGTTCCAGAAGAATCGCACGGGGAAATACATGCTTCTTGATGTTGAGAATCAGGACGACATGCTGCAGATTCGAAAACGTGGCGACGCTCTGGTGACTGCGGTTTCCTGGGCGAATCTTATTCTGAAATATCTCACGAAAAATCAGCCAGACGATCCGTTGCTCGTGAAATTATACTGGAACATGCACTTGCTGAAATTCCCGGAAATTCCTGTTGAGGCTGTGAATTTTAGATTCTTGTGGCAATGGCTGACACTCTGGGGACTTGCGCCGGAGTTCGAGAGATTCTTCGTGTCCAAGAATTTTGACTTGCGGGAAATTTCGCTCTTGAAATACGTTGTTGCGCTGAAATCCGAGAATATGCTGCGACTGTTTCAGGGTGAGAATTTGTCGCGACTGTCGCAATCTGAGAGTTTCAGGAATATTTTCACGAGAGCTGCGAATTTTGCTAAACCGTTCTTTCGTGAGAAATAAATGAAGTCAGGAATAATCTTGCAAAAAATCCGTTTCGCGTTTATAATTGCAGAGCGTTGTAACATGGAGACGTGGCCGAGTGGTCGAAGGCGGGCGCTTGGAGAGCGTCTTAGCAGCAATGCTACTAGAGTTCGAATCTCTACGTCTCCGCCATAATTTCGGAAATTTTATTTGCGCGTGAATCGTAATTGTATATCTTGAAAAGAGTGATCCCCTGAAGATTGAAAGAGATTGTATTTTCGGGGATTGCTCTTTTTATATCATGTTATATCATGGCATGTGCGCTATTTTTTCCCGGAGCAATCGTAAACAAACGCCGGCGGAACGTTTAATAACACGAATTTAGTCTTGATTGACTTGAAACGCTTTTGCAATCTTGGCTTCATAATGCTCGAATACTGGTACGCGATGAAATGACCGTTCGGCTTCAGACATTTGCGCACACCATCAAGAATTTTCACGGACATCTTGTGCGGCAAAACTGTGAACGGCAAACTCGAAATCACGACATCAAATTTGCTGATTGACTCGCCCTTCATGATTTTCTCAAGTTCCTGCGCATCACTGAATAATTTCACGCCGTTATGACCGGAATGTTCCTGCTTGATCAATTTTTGCAGAGCCGGATCGATCTCGAACACAAGAATCTTTGCGTCAGGCTTTGCGAGCTTGACAATTTCACGCGTGAAAACTCCCGTGCCAGCTCCTAATTCAGCCACAAAATTTGCGTTTGACCAGTCCACACGTTCCAACATTGCGCGAGTTAAAAATCTCGAACTGGGTGTTACGCTGCCGATTTGTCCCGGGTGCGTTGTGAAGCGTCTCAGAAAAACGAAACTTTCTCGTATGTGCGACAAGTGTGATTTAATATGCAACTTGAACTCTCCTGAATAAAAATTTTCTGGTATGATTTCGTTTAAGTTTCAATCCACGCAAAGCGGTAAACGGACTCTCCACTTATGCGAAATTGTTTTTTATACTTATATCAGACTTCGTTTTTGATTTCAAGCCATTTTAATTATAAAATAGAACGAAGTTTACCATTTTAGGAGAAATACACGTTTAAGAATATCACATTTTTGCGTAAAGCTTTAATTATGAACGGAGGAATTTTGTAATGAGTGAGAAAAAACGCCTGGTCGTATTAACCGGAGCAGGAATCAGTGCAGAAAGCGGCTTCAAAACATTTCGCGATTCGGACGGTCTATGGGAACAATACAAAGTCGAGGACGTCGCAAGCATCGAAGGCTGGTACAGGAATCCTGAATTAATAATCGATTTTTACAACGATTTGCGCACTCAGCTCGAAAAAGCTCAGCCAAATGACGGACACAAAATCCTGGCTGAACTCGAGAAATATTTTGACGTGAGAATCATAACTCAGAACGTTGACAATTTACACGAACGCGCCGGCAGCACACATGTCGTACATTTACACGGTGAATTAACGAAAGTCAGGCCGGTGAATAACGCTTCGAAAATTTATGACATCGGCTACTCGAGAATGACTTACGGCGACAAATCACCAGATAACGAATTATTGCGCCCGCATATCGTCTGGTTCGGTGAAGCTGTTCCGATGATTAGTGAGGCTTCAAGACTGGTTCGCGATGCGGATATTTTCGCGGTGATTGGCTCGTCATTGGTCGTGTATCCTGCAGCTGGTCTCGTTCACGATTTGCGCGGAAAAACCGAGGCATTCCTGATCGATCCAAAAGAAGTCTCTGTTCCAACGGGAATGAAATTCAAAGTAATCCGTGAAGTTGCGTCGAAAGGCGTTGCGATTATGCGTGACGAATTGCTGCGTGAATTTGGCTTTGCGAGTTAAAAATATTAAATCATAACTTCGTATTTGTCGCTGAAATTCCCGTAATTATTTTCGCGATAATTTTGTGTTTGACCGGCTGCTAACAGAGCCATTGCTTGAGGTCCAATATTATTTATCACGTGTTCTTCGGCTGAATCAGAATTATTATTATTCACAGGATTTGCGATAATTTCCGGGTTCGGCTTTGGATTTTCGGCGATAATATCATCAATTACGAGATAGCCCTGAGATTGTCCGTTCCATTCACAGGCTAAGACTTTGCGATTAGAATTTCCCGGCAGAATTTCCGGCTGAGTTTTCGAACGCTTCCATTTGCCGCCGCGATTTTCAATTTCATGCGCACACGCTTTACCGACCGATGCCCACCAAGTTATGTCCTGAGCTTCGGTCAAATCTTCCGTGCAATCTTCGAGCGAGTAAATCGACGGACGCAATTTCTTGAACGCGAATAATCTCGATCTCTCACGGCCATCAACGCGAACGATGAACTCATCACGCTTCGAGGGCAAATTCTTAGCATTCAGCCTCTCAAGCCCCTGGCCGAATTTCTGAATCGCTGTCGGATTCAAACGCAGAACTCCACGCGAACAAATCGCAAACGGCACCGGAGCATCCCACCATTCCGGAATCTGAGGCTCATCCGGATCAAGTGCGCGCGCCATACTGGTCAAAAATGTACCGGTACTCTCGATGAATAGCGTTTTGACATCTTCGGGCGATTCGAAATCTTCAATGCTCAAAGTCTGAACCATTTTACGCGCTGCAAGTTCGGGCAAAGTCTTAACGAGTGAGTCAGCAAAGCCGCGTTCGATTAAAAATGCAAGCTGAGATTTCGAGATAATAACGGGAAATGTCGCGTAATTTTCGCTTGGCAAATATACACCGTAATCGACCATCAGACCGTAGAGTACCCTCAGGAAATATATAATCGTCGAATCTCCCGAGAGATTTTTCAAGTATTCAGCATTATTGCTTTCTAAGCTCATGCCTGCGAATCTTTCTCAAGCAACGCACGCGCAAAATTCTGTGAGTCAAAATTGCTCAAATCCTCAGCACCTTCACCCAGACCGATATATCTAATCGGCACACGCAATTTTCTTGCGATAGAAATTATCACGCCGCCTTTGGACGTATTGTCGTATTTAGTCAGGATTATCGAATTTACGGGTATAATCTCGTTGAACGTCTCAGCCTGAGCGACGGAATTTTGTCCCAACACAGCATCGAGTACCAGCACGACTTCGAGATTTTTCTCACCAGCTTCACGCAATAGAACCCGATGAATTTTCTTGAGTTCTTCCATTAGATTATGCTTATCATGCAATCTGCCGGCCGTATCGACGATCAGCAAATCTGCTCCGGAACTTTTCGCTGCCTGAAACGCGTCGAACGAAACTGCTGCGGGGTCGCTGCCCTGAGATTGAGCCACAACTCGCACGCCGGATTTTTCGCCCCAGAGTTTCAACTGGTCAACTGCTGCTGCTCTGAACGTGTCTGCTGCTGCCATGATAACTTTCTTGCCCTCGGATTTGAATTTCAGCGCGAGTTTTCCTGCCGAAGTAGTCTTTCCGCTGCCATTAACTCCGATCATTAACAATACTTTGGGTTTTGCGTTAATCTCAAAGCCTTTGCCCATATCCGGAACTGAATCCAATTCGCTGGTGATCCTGTTTATGAATACGTCGCGTAAATCTTCGGGTGAAGTGAGCTTTCTGGATTTAGCCTGAGCCTTCAGGTATTCGATTATCTCGTCCGAAACGTCAACGCCTGTGTCGCCGGAAATTAATTTCTCCTCAAGTTCGTCCCAGAAATTCTCGTCAAACGAACTGCGCGAGAACAAACTTGAAATCCCATCGCTCCATTTTTTGCGTACACTGGATAATTTTTCGCGTAATTTCTTGAATAGCTGCATTTTCTTAACGTCCTTAACGAGCTTAACGAGCCGGAATCTTTCTCATGAAAATGAACTCGTAGCCGTATTGACCAGTCGTTGTGTCCTGAGTGCGTCTTGAGCCGACAACCTGCCAACCTTCTCGACCACGCCGAGCCATTGTTGACGTAATATCCGGGTCAAGCACAAAGTCAATCGCGTAATCATAAGATGCGTTTGCTTCGGGCAAAATCGGTTCGAAAGTTGCGTTTGCGTTTCCGAAATTTACGCTTGATAATGCGTCCATGATCCCTTTTAATTGCAACAGACACAGTACCATCACAACCGCCAGAATTATCAACAGCAACGGAGTCAACAAACCTCCGCGTGAACTTCTGACCGGTGCAGCTGATTCGTTCTTGCGCCCGTTTAATTTATCTCGTATAGCCATAGTTTTCTCCTTGTGTTCGTCATCTAAATTTTTCGTAACTGTTTCTGGAATTTCGCTTGCATTTTCGTCAAGGCTTGCATCAATATTATCATGTTCGTTAGAAATCTCGTCCTGACCAAAATCTGCAAAATTCGGAGTTTCCACGAAATTATTCACGCCGTTAAGATCATAAATCTGTGAAGCTGATTCAACGGCACTCTCTTCAGTTTGGTCATTACCTTCGTCAGCATCGGATGTAAAAGTTGCCGCACTCAGCAAATCCCCGCTCAGAAAATCATCGTCGTTATCATCGTCATCGAAATTCCCGTCAAAATTCGTGAGAGATTCTTCCTGTTGTGATTCTTGATCAACGATATTATTCTCAGAATCTCCTGTTGAATCCGTCAAATCCGTTAAATCCGTCAATTCTTGTGAATCTTGTAATTCGTTCTTGTTCATGTCAGGCATGTCTGGTTCTGATTCAAGTTCAAGTTCGTCGTTTTCTTGCGGAAGTTCTGATATTTCCGACGTATTGGGCGTATCTGGTTCTTCGGGTTCAGTCTCGTCATCGGGGTTAGCTTTGTCTAAAAAAAAAGCGTCATTATTCGATTCCGGATTAGTTCCGAAATCCTTCATCAGACTTTCGTTGAGATCTTCGTTGAAACTTTCCTCTGGTTCTGGTTCGAGTTCGAGTTCTGGTTCTGGCTCGTCCTGAGTTACGGGAACAGCTTCGAGTTCGTTTACTTCGGATTCAGGTTCAGGTTCTGGAGCAACTTCTGATTCAGTTACGACTTCAGAATCGATTTCGGGTTCGGTTGTGTCTTCGTGCTCAGTTCCGTCTAGAAAATCGAAATCCTCGTCCGCTTCCAACAAGTCCGGAGTTTTGTCGTCGTCTGTTTCTGGGAGAGCTAGTTCTTGTGACGCAGCTTCAGATTCTGCATCAGGTTCAGATTCGATTTCTGGTTCTGAGATTTCGTCGATAACTTCGCCTTCAGATTCTGCGCGCGCGTTTATCAAATCCAGCGGTGGTTCAGACATTGCTTCGGCGATATTTTCGAGCAGCTTGTCCTCAGCAGTTTTGAAGCCTGGGTCAGGAAGTTCAGCGTCTTCTTCGAGTTCTGAGATTTCGTCGTCTTGAGCCAGCAAATTTTCCGGCAGAGCGTAGGGTTCTGGAGTTATTCGCGAATCGAGTGAGAGAGGATTTCCCGTCATAGCCTGAGCAATATCCGCGAGCAATTTGTCCTCGGCAGTTTTCGTGGACTCTGGCATTGTTGGCACATTGAGTTCTGCTGGGGTAGCTTCGGGGTCATATGCTGGTTCTGGTTCAGGCTCTGGAATATCCGAGTCGATGCTCACGACTAAATCTGCGGCAGGTTCGGGCAGAGCTTCGTTTTCAGATTCTGCGATTTCCTCCGCGTCAACGATTGGTAATTCCTCATCAGTTTCGATTTCTCCTGAGATTTCGGCGGTATTTTCGAGTTCGGGCAAATCATCGGGGGGCAAATCCTCGTCCGGTAGATTCAGTTCCGGGAGCGATTCTGCAACTTTGGGTTCAGGGAGCGATTCTGGTTCTGAGACTTTTGGTTGCGAAACTGCCTCTGTAATCTCTGGCTGCGAGATCGATTCTGTAACTTTGGGTTCTGGAATTGCTTCTGGCTCTGAGATTTCTGGCTGCGAAATTATCTTTGGTTCTGGTTTAGGCTCTGGAATTTTTGCGCGTGCTTGAGCTTCTGCTTTACGTTTACGTTTCTCTCGTTCTTCGCGGGCAACTGAAGTCTCGATGTTGCGTAAAGCTTCCTCAAGTGATGGAATTTCCTCTGTGATGCGTGTTGGTCGAGTTGTGTTTTGTGCGCGTGAATTTGCTGGTGAAATGCTTTCTTCGATTCTGCGCTGAAAATCCAAGAACGTGTTAATTTTCTGACGTTCCTGTTCGTTATAATGCGTTGAACTTTTACGGCGTGTCGAATTTGTGGGTGATGATTCTGTGTCGTCATTTTGCACCTGATTTTTTGCAGACGATCTCCCCTTTGAAGGTTTCAGGAACATACCTTCAAGTTCTTGTCTTAATTTTTCTTCCGCTGTTCTTTCATCTAACATTATGATATTTTCCCATTGAAAATTTGTTTTCCAAAATTATTCTTGTTATTACACTTTCAAAAAAATTTCCCTAATTATAATACTTAACGCTAAAATATAATCGCAAATAATTCACGTTTCACGAAAAAACTGCCGAAAAACATTCCAGACATGTACAAATTTTAGCAGGAGGCTTACACGTAAAATCATGAAAATAGGATATAATCCGTCGATTATGACGGCGTACAACTCACTGACATCGACAGACAAATCAATCGAGAAGACTGCGCGTGCGTTATCAACAGGATTGCGTGCGGCGTTTGCGTGCGATGATGCTGCCGGATTCGCGATTAGCCTGAGACTCTCATCACAAATGACTGGCGTTGAACGTGCGATCCGAAATACTCAGGATGGCGTTTCGATGCTCCAGACTGCTGAGGGAGGACTTGACCAGATAAATTCCATGTTACAGCGAATGCGCGAACTTTCGATTCAGGCGGCTAACGACACACTCACAACTCAGGACAGACACTACATTCAGCTCGAAATCAACGAATTAAAAGACAACATCGACAACATTACGCACAACACGACGTTCAATTCCAAGCGCTTACTCGACGGCAGCAGCTCTTGCACATGGACTTCCAAAGATGCTACGACAAAAGTTCAGGTCAACGGCTCAATTACAAATCTTGACACGTTCGGTCAGAAAAGCTCAATCGAGGGCAATTACCGGATCGAAATCAGAGCAGATGCAGGACGCGCCGAAATTCAAAAGAGCAATATCTTCAACGTAACAGTTGCTGAGGACGTTCGGGAAGTTTTCGCAAACACAGAAATCGTAACCGAGACAATTTACACCGACCAGCAAATGACGCACGAAATCTTCATACATCAAGGCAACGATACGATTCAGGCGACTTCGGGTGATGGCTGGGAATTTCGCGACGGAGTGTTAAATATCACAAGCTCTGGAACTTACAACATCGTGGGAAACGGTCAACCTGCTGCGAATCGAATCAAAGTTCAGGACGGAGTGACGGCGGACGTATTCCTGACAAACGTGAATATTAACTCGAATGATTGTGCTTTCGATATGAAGGGTGCGGACGTGAATTTGTATTTGCGTGGTGCGAACTCACTAACAAGCGGAAATTCTCACGCAGGAATCGAACTCGACGACACAAGCTCACTCGTGATTAACAGCGCGGTCGAGTCTGGTTCGGACAAGGGCTTTTTGCAGGCGAACGGCGGTAATAATGCTGCAGGAATTGGCAGTGGCTACGCTTCGAATTTAGCAGGCAAAATCACAATTAACGGCGGAACGATTAACGCTCAGGGCGGAATTCAGGCTGCGGGAATTGGCGGCGGATATTCTGGAGCGGCGAACTCAATCGAAATTAACGCTGGCGATGTCACAGCACACGGCGGTTCTCAGGGCGCAGGGATCGGCACGGGGCATTTCTCGAGTAACTCTCTGGCGAATACAACTGCTGAAATCAAAATTTCCGGTGGAAAAGTTGCGGCTTACGGTGGCAATGCGAGTGCAGGAGTCAATGCTGCAGGAATCGGCGGTGCGTGTCATTCGTGCTCAGTTGATATTCAGATTCAGGAAAGTATGCGTAACGAAATTATCGCAGAACGAGGCGGAGCAAGTGCGCAAAATATCGGTGCTGGAGACTGCGTACAATCCGGAATGACTTTCAACGTAGATTACACAAATTTGCAGGCGTATTCTCCCGATGATATTCCAAAACTTCCCGAAATTACAGTCACGGCTCCGGCTACAGTCACTCACACGGTCAGCACTGAAGATGTCGAATCAGAATTTCGCGTGAGACCTGCAAAATTATCAGAAATACGCGCGTTTCAAAATGCGAGTGGAGTTTTCATGATTGAGACTCCGCAACAAATCACGATCACTCAGGGCGATGGCAAACAGGCAACCGTAACGTTATACGCGCAAGACACAATGTACGAAGTCGCTAAGAAAATCAATTACGCAATCTCCGAGACTTTGGGACAGGGTGTTTACGTGAACGACTCGAATCACTTCTGCACAATCGCTGACGGCACAGAATTTACTTCCGAGGCAGCCTACCAGAAAATTCCTGTCTATAACGAAGACGGCGTAGTTCGCGCATACACCGAAGCTTCAACAATGGTAATCCGCAGCGCAATCGCCGGTCAACGCGGAACGTTATCATTCTCGTCACTGAATCAGGATCTTGTGAACGCACTCGGACTCAACACGCTTCAATCAGCAACTGAGACCAAGTACACAGCGTCAATCTACGAAGCTCACACTGGCTCAGTAATTGCCAACAACGTAATCGCTACGACGAACAAATTATCCGGAGTTTTGCACCCGAATCTTGATATTGAATTTGACGCAAACGCAAACATTACGACGACTTGGAATGATGCGACGAAGAGTTACGTTACGAGTTCCAGCGAAAACACACCATACGTAACGAATTTGCACATAGTTGACCGCAGCACAGTGTTTCAAATCGGTCAGGGTAAAGGTGAGGACATTTACATAAACATCGGCGACATGAGTTCGAAATCACTTGGTCTCGAAGGTTTGAGCGTAATGACACGTGAGAGCGCATCTTCAGCAATCGGCCTACTTGACGCAGCGATTAACAAAGTCTCAATGCAGCGTGACAAAATCGGAGCTTACCAGAACGAACTCGAATACAACGCGAACAGCCTGACCGTTACGCACCAGCAATTATCTGACTCAGAAAGCCGCATCAAAGACACGGACATGGCAAAAGAAATGATTGAGTACGTGAAACTTCAAATCCTGAACAACACGGGCAGCTCGATGTTATCGCAGGCGAATCAGTTCTCACAATCTGTCATGAACTTGCTCGGCGTGTAGAGATAATTAATTCCAGAATAAATCCCTCTGTGTGAAAATCGCGGGGGGAATTTTTGATTCGATGGGAGCGTTTTTCTCAAACTTTGTTGCCGGTAAATATAGCTGCAAAAAAACAGTCCCCCAATCAAATCGGAGAACTGTCTTTCGCGAATTATTTCTGAATTATTTCTTGAGATAGTTGTTAAAGAACTCGACGATGATATTCAAGACCGGCTCCTGCACCCAGTAAATTCCACCGTGTGCGGCTCCATTCACAACGTAACGCTCAGCCTCAACACCCTTGGCTCTCAACGCTTGGAATAATATATCCGTCTGTCCGGGTGAAACAAGCGTGTCATTATTGCCGTGCATTAACAACATCGGAGCAGATTTTTCACTCACGTACTCAATCGGGCTGGCTTTTGCAGATTCTTCCGGGTGAGCCAGAACTCCGCCATCTTTGCCACCAAACGTCGGCGTACCCAATGCCCAAAGAGCTTCCGTCGCACCTGCTGAGGCGTGTCCCTTTTGATTCTCTTCGTCGTAATCCATGCCGATATTTCTCAAATCCGAAATCCCGAAAATATTCGCTGCACATAAAACATCGCTCGAAAATTCCAGATACTCGCCCTTGTCAAATTCTTTCATGCCGTTCGTTAAGCCCACAAATGACGAAAGATAACCGCCAGCACTGTTTCCCAAAACTCCAACGCGTTCAGGATCAATATTGAACTTCGAAGCGTGTGCCCTTAACCAGCGAATCGCGCTTTTCACGTCTTCCAATGGCTGAGGAAATCTTGCCAACGGTGCAGTACGATACTCAATGCTTGCGACAACGAAGCCATTTTCTGCGAGTTTCATACGCTGCTGAAGCCAGTTATTTTTCGGAGCCATGATAAATCCGCCACCGGTCACGAACACGATTAACGGCAACGGCTCTTTGCTATCCGGCTGCAAAATGTCCATCTCAAGCGTATAACGCAGACTTCCCATCGCAACTCCCTCAGCAAACGGGATATTTTCCCAGAACGTAACTTGATTCGTACGCAAGTCAACGTCGATAACTCTGCTCTCGAATTTTTCCTGAGCAAAAGCAATCGAACCTGTTAATAATAACGCCAATGATAATAACAAAAACCTACGCATGTAACACAACTCCTTAGATTATATATTCTGCGAACGCATGACCGTCTCAAAAATTTCTGATTCAGTCGCACGTTTTGCAATAGAAATATTTTTGAAACCGAAATTCTCAGCTTCTCTGGCAGTCTGCTTGCCGATACACACAACACGCACATCTCGAAATCGCTGCGTCAATCCTGCAAAGCCTCGTACCGTTGAAGCACTCGTGAAAATAATAATATCCAAACTTTCAGGAATACAGGCTGATTTTACGTAATTTGTTCTGTACGTGCAAATTTCTGTGTAAACTTTCTCATGTGACGCGAATATTTCCTGAATTTCCCGTGACGCATTCTCAGCTCTGAGAAACAAGATTTTTCCCGAGATTTTTACGAGTTCATACGCCAAATTCTCCCCGTCGTAAATTTCCGGAACAAGCTCAACTTTTAGACCGTGATTTTTTAGAGCAAGTGCTGTAGCCTCACCGATTGCAGCAATTTTCGCACAGCCGATTTCCCGAACATCGCGATTATTCACACGCAGCAATTCAAAAAACGCTTCGACACCAGTAACGCTCGTGAAAGCCAGCCAATCATAACCCGAAATATTTTTCCCAGTCAGCGAATCTTGAATAATTTCGGTTTTTATGCAAGGCAGCAAGACAACTTCTGCACCGGAATTTCGCAGCATTCGTGACAAATTCTCAGAACGTTCGATTGGGCGAGTCAGAGCTATTTTGAGATTGCGTAACGGGAAATTTTTTCGCCAATCCAGATTCAAATTCGCAACTTCGCCGATTACGATCACAGCCGGCGGAGTTATTTTCGCATCACGAATTTCAGCCGGGAATTTTTCGAGAGTTGATCTCAGGATTTTTTCGCGCGATGTCGTACCGTTAGAAATAATTGCGCACGGAGTATTTTTTTCGAGACCGGACGCGATTAATCCAGCCGAGAGATTCTCAGACTCAGAAACTCCCATCAAGTACACGAGTGTCTCACGGAATTTTTCGGGATTAGCTTGTCTGTGAGCCGTCATGATATTCACGCCCGAACATAAATCGCGATGTGTCAGCGGAATGCCTGCGTATGCCGGAACTGCCAACGCCGAACTGACTCCCGGGACAATTTCGAATTTTACGCCGGATTCAATCAAAGCTTGAGCCTCTTCAGCACCTCGACCAAACAAAAACGGATCGCCGCCTTTTAGCCTGACGACGTTCAAATTTTTCATTGCGTGAGAAATTATCAAGTCCTGAATAGCCTGCTGCGTGAAAATATTTTTGCCCGGGATTTTTCCAACGTTAATTTTCTTCGCATGTTCTGGAATTAACGACAAGACTGAATCGCCGACTAACCTGTCATAAATCACAACGTCCGAATTTTTTAGAACTTCCAAAGCTCGCAACGTCAATAAACCGACATCACCAGCACCAGCTCCGACAAGCCACACGTTTACATTCTGCATTTTGCTATCACCTGTTCAGCTAAGATTTTCCCGAGAGATTTTGCCTGTGAAATTTCCCCTGAGATATTTTCGCGATAAGAAATTCCGGATTTTTCGTCAATATACAGCCCCGCCAGAAATATTTTTCCGTCATGAATCGCAGCATTTGCTCCGACCGGAACATTACAGCCTGCCCCGAGAAATTCTGAGAAACTGCGTTCGGCTATTGCACAAGCTTCTGATTCTGGATCATTTACCGCGTCCATGTAGAAATAATTTTCGCCACGACGACCCTGACACGCCAATATTCCCTGACCCGGAGCCGGCATTATCTCGTCAATCGTGAAGAATCTTGCTATGATGTGTTCGAGATTCATGCGCTTCAGACCAGCTGCAGCCAAGACGATTCCGGATAAATCCTGCTCGTGTAATTTTCGGATTCGTGTGTGAATATTTCCGCGTAAATTTACGAGTTGCGAATGTGGGAAAATTTTCCTGAGCTGTAATTTTCGCCGCAATGATGACGAGCCAATCGTGAGAATTTTTTCGTGTTCATGCTTCAGGATTAGAGCGTCTCTGGGGTCTTCGCGTTTTGAGTAAGCCAGAATTTCCAGAGCCGGATTCTGATTCGCTGACATATCTTTCAAGCTGTGGACTGCTAGATCGATTTCGTGATTTAACAGCGCTTTTTCGAGTTCGAGTGTGAATAATCCCTTCACGTTTGCGAAATTCCCGAACGCTTGCAAATTTCTGTCGCCTTGCGTTTTGAACGTTATAATTTGAATCGCAAAATCATATTTCCGAGCGATTGCCCGCTTGATTATCTCAGCCTGAGCGATTGCCAAAGGACTGTTTCGAGTGCCGATTATAATTTCCAAGATATTCCAAAGCACCTCTTGTCGTAATAAAATCTGTTTGCAATTATAATATGTGAAATGAGAGAAGGGGGTTTTGGAACTGGGATTTATATTCACGCGATCTCGCAAAGGGAACTGCTGCAAAAATTTTGAAATTGGCAGGTCTTACTAGTAAAGATGCTAAAAACTGGAAGGAAGGAAAATAATAGTCATGCGTGAAAAACAAAAGTATAATCTATCGCTCGTGTTTTTGCCACAAGATAACGGTAGTTACACGGTGTTATGTCCCGAACTTTCTGAATGTTTTTCGGAAGGTCACACTGTCGAAGAAGCTCAGGAAAATATTATGGACTTGATCCCGTTTTACCTGAACAAAGCTATTGAAGATGACGATGATGACATTTTCAGATCGGGCTTGACTGCGAGGGGAAAGATTTTTCGCGAAATCGAACTGGAAGCTTAATTAAGTGTTATAATCACGATAAAATTATATAGCAATTCTGAAGGGGAAGAATTATTTTTTGCAAACTCTTGCGATCTCTGACCCTAAAGAGGGAGGGTAAAATTATGTCATATAATCCTGCGTCACTCAATGCAGACGAATTTATTGATCACAACGAAATTCTGGATACGCTGATTTACGCCGAAGCTCACAAGAATGATTACGCGTTGATAGACTCGTTGCTGGAGAAGGCGCGTCCAAAAAAATCTGGTAACGGTTGCAGATGTTCGGGATTAACTCACCGTGAAGCGTCCGTGCTGTTAGCTTGCGAAGATCCAGATAAGATCCAGAAAATGTACGATGTTGCCGAAGAAATCAAACTCGCATTTTACGGCAATCGAATCGTTTTGTTTGCGCCGTTGTACCTGTCGAATTATTGCATAAACGGCTGTCTGTACTGTCCGTATCACACAAAGAACAAGACAATTCCGCGAAAAAAATTAACTCAGGATGAAGTTCGTGCGGAAGTTATCGCGCTTCAGAACATGGGGCACAAACGTCTCGCGATTGAATCCGGCGAAGATCCTGTCATGAATCCGATCGAGTATATTCTTGAGTGCATAAAGACTATTTACAGCGTGCATCACAAGAACGGCGACATTCGGCGCGTGAACGTGAATATTGCAGCAACAACCGTCGAAAATTATCGCAAACTCAAAGACGCTGGCATCGGCACGTATATTCTGTTTCAGGAAACGTACAACAAGAAAAGTTATCTCGAATTGCACCCAACCGGTCCAAAACACGATTATAATTATCACACCGAAGCAATGGATCGCGCAATGGACGGCGGAATTGATGACGTTGGCTTGGGAGTTTTATTCGGGCTTGAGGGTTACAAATACGAATTTGCAGGCTTGTTAATGCACGCGGAACATCTGGAAGCAGTTCACGGTGTCGGACCTCACACAATCAGCGTCCCAAGAGTAAAACCAGCCGATGATATTAATCCGGACGATTTCAATAATGCGATCCCAGATGAAGTCTTCACGAAAATCGCTGCGTGTATCAGACTTGCCGTGCCGTACACCGGAATGATAATTTCTACGCGCGAGAATGAGAAAGTCAGAGCGAAAATGTTGCAGGTGGGAATTTCTCAAATCAGCGGCGGTTCGAGAACTTCAGTCGGAGGCTACACAGAAGAGATCAGACCGCATGACACGGAACAATTCGACGTTTCGGATCAGAGAACGCTTGACGAAGTTGTGCAATGGCTGATGAAAAACGGACATATTCCGTCATTTTGTACGGCGTGTTACAGAGCTGGCAGAACTGGCGACAGATTCATGAGCTTGTGCAAGAGCGGGCAAATTCTGAATTGCTGTCACCCGAACGCGCTGATGACTTTGACAGAATATCTCGAGGATTACGCTTCACCGGAAACTAAGCGAATCGGCTACGAAATGATTGCACGAGAATTGCAAAATATCCCGAACGAAAACGTCAGGAAAATTGCAAGTGATAATATAGAAGCGATGAAACACGAAGGTAAACGCGATTTCAGGTTTTAGAATTTTAACGGAGGAATATTTTTCAAATGGCAGATAACGTTGCAGAGGACGCAGTTTATTCAGAAGGTCAAATGGAAGATGTTTTGAATAAGCGTGCAGAAGCGAATATTAACATCAATGAGAAGGACAAAGACGGATTCACAGCACTGATGGTAGCGGTGAAAATTCAGGCTCCGATCGAGATCATACAGACTTTGTTGGACGAGGGAGCAGATATTAACGCTGAGGACGATTGGGCTTATAACGCACTTGATCACGCTGTCGAGAATAATTACGTTGAAGCTGCGAAATTATTCATCGAGAAAGGCGCGGATGTGAACAGAACTGCGGGCTATGACCGAACGGCCCTGATGATTGCTGCCGAGGCAAATTCTGCTGATGCTGTGAAATTATTGCTGGATAATGGCGCTCAAATTGATGTTAAAGACACGATGCACAACTGGAGCGCGTTAATGCACGCTGCCGCAAAAAATTCTGCTGATGCTGTCCGGGTCTTGATGAAGCATGGAGCAAATGCAAGTTTACGAAACGATCCGCCTAATCCAGACAACGAAGCTATAGATCTTGCAGCAAATCCGTGTTTTAACACAGCGTTGACGATTGCAGCGAGTAAAAATTCGCTTGATGCTCTGAAAGCTTTGATAGACTGCGGCGCGGATATTAATATAAAAGACAATCAGGGCAGCACGGCTCTTGATATTGCGAAATGGTACGTTCGTGAGAAACACAAAGGTCAAGAGATGATTGATTTGTTAAAAGACGCTCGCAGAAAATTGTTCCTGAGAAAAACTTTGCCAATCTTGATCGCTGGTGTTGTATTAATCGTGATATTCTCGATGCTGAGTAAATAGCTATGAGCCTGAATGATACACCGTCTGGTGAGCGAGTAAATATTGCGTTCTTCGGATTAAGAAATGCTGGGAAATCCAGTCTCGTAAATTCCGTTACGGGTCAAGACTTGGCTGTAGTTTCGGATGTGAAAGGCACAACGACAGATCCTGTGAAAAAAGCTATGGAACTTTTGCCACTCGGTCCAGTTGTCATAATCGATACACCCGGACTTGATGACGAGGGCGAACTCGGAGAATTGCGCGTCAAGAAAGCTAAGCAAGTTTTGGGAATGTGTGACGTAGCAGTTTTGGTTACGGATTCTCGAAATGATCTGACGAAAACGGAACTGGATTTGATACGCTCATTCGAAGAACGCAATCTGAAATTCGTAATCGCTCGCAATAAATCTGATCTGTTGGCGAAAATTCCGGATAATGATTCGCGAAATATTTACGTGAGTGCTTTGACCGGAGCAAACGTGAATCTCTTGAAAGACAGGCTGGCTAGTCTTGCGAAAAATTCTGGTCAGGAGAAATTTCTAGTTCGGGATTTGCTGAGTGCCGGAGATTTTGTGATTCTCGTAATTCCGATTGACAAAGCAGCCCCCAAGGGACGATTGATTTTGCCGCAACAACAGACGATTCGAGATATTCTTGACGCGAGATGTTCGTGTTTGTTATGTCAGGATACGGAGCTTGAGAAAATTTTCGGGTTATTGAGTGTGAAGCCCAAGCTTGTTATTACGGATTCGCAAGTTTTCGAGAAAGTTTCTGAGATAGTTCCGGAAGATATTTTGCTGACATCGTTCTCGATATTATTTGCGCGTTACAAAGGCGATTTGCGAGTGCTTGTGAACGGTGCGAAGAAGCTTGAGAAATTGCGCGACGGTGATCGTGTGTTAATTTCTGAGGGCTGCACGCATCACAGGCAGTGCGGAGATATTGGCACGGAGAAAATGCCGTCATGGATTCGTAAATTCTCAGGAGCGAATCCGGAATTTGCGTTTACATCTGGCGGCGATTTTCCAGACGAGAATGACTTGAGAAAATATGCGTTAATCGTGCATTGTGGCGGCTGTATGTTGAACGAACAGGAGATGCGTACACGCCTTGAACGAGCTTCACGTGCCGGAGTTCCGATTGTGAATTACGGAATAGCTATTGCGAACATGCACGGGATTTTGAAACGAAGTCTTGAGCCATTCAAGAATTTTTGACGGAATGCGACAAATTTTCTTTATCATCTTCAGGAACACGATTGCGAATATTTTGATCGAACGCCATTTTTCGCGCCTGATCGTTTCATGAATGATATTGACTAACGCGCGATTTATGATTGCGAAATTTTTCAAGTAATATTTGCGCCGTATTCTGCTGAAAATAACGGCATATTCACCGACTAATGACTCGTCAGCTTTGCGGGTCATATTTTTTTGTTTGAAAAATTCGTAGCGTTCAAAGCGGGCATCTATCTGGTTATACATTTTTTGTGGAGTGAATGACAGCTCAACTTCTCCGCATGCACTGTCGCTGTGTCGTATTTTTTTGTAAAGTTTCTCATCCGTAATCGCGATTTTTTTACACGCATCAATTAAATGATGTGCAACAAATGTATCTTCGGACATGATGTAATTTTCAGGAAATTTTATAGTTCTGCATATTTCGGATTTGTAGAGATTGCTCCAAACGACTACGGGGAACTGCTTTTCCAAAACTTCTCTGCTGGTGAAAACTCCACTTTCAAGATATTTTCTACGGGGATTAACAATTATTTCACCGTTCTCGTCAAAATATTCCCATTCACAAATGCTCATGTCAGCGTCATTTTCGATAATGAGTGAGAGCAAAGTCTCGTAAAATTCCGGAGCAATATAATCGTCGCTGTCAATGAAGCCAATAAACTCTCCGGTTGCAATTTCGATTCCGTGATTACGAGCTGCGGACACGCCCTGATTTTCCTGATGAATTACGCGAATTCGGGAATCTTTCGCAGCGAACTCGTCGCAAATTTTCGGGCAATTATCCGGTGAACCGTCGTCAACGAGAATGATTTCGAGATTCTTGTACGTTTGATTC
>CAJOEM010000024.1 GCA_905233725.1 uncultured Synergistales bacterium | reverse complement strand
TACACGTGAATATCTTCCGGTCTTAAATTACGTTTGACACCGTATTTCTTCTCAATCGGATCCTCGACTTCAGTTGCATTAGCCGCATTAGCTGCATTAGCTTCCAAAACTTGAACTTGTTCCATGTTAATAACACTCTCCTGTCAAAAAATTTTTCTAGCCGCCTAAATACGCTTTCTTAATCGCCGGAGAGGACAACAATTCCTGGCCTGTTCCTGTCGTAACAATTCGTCCGGTCTCAAGAACATAGCCGCGGCTCGCAATAGACAATGCCATCTGAGCATTCTGTTCAACGAGCAAAATCGTCGCGCCAGTTTTGTGCAAATCCGCAATAATATCAAAAATCTGCTCAACAAGAATCGGCGCAAGTCCCATCGACGGCTCATCAAGCATCAACAATTTCGGTCGGCTCATCAACGCGCGTCCCATCGCTAGCATCTGCTGTTCTCCGCCTGATAAAGTCCCGGCAATCTGTTTGCGACGCTCCTGCAATCTCGGGAATAACGCGAAAACTTTCTCAAGCTCCTCGGCATTATCCTGAGCATTAGTCTGCGTGTAAGCTCCCATTTCGAGATTCTCCTGCACTGTCATTTGTGCGAAAACTCTGCGGCCTTCTGGAACTTGTGCAAGACCTTTCTCGACAACTTTGTGCGGCTGAATTTTCGCCAAAGTCTCTCCCAAGAACGAAATGCTCCCGGATGTCGGGTGTAATAAGCATGAAATCGTGTTCAGCGTCGTAGATTTTCCAGCACCGTTCGCGCCGATTAACGTGACAATTTCGCCCTCGTGAACTTCGAACGATATGCCTTTGATAGCGTGAATGCTGCCGTAATGAACGTGAATATTTTCGACTTTCAAGATTGGCTGATTATTATCACTCATTTATTTCGCCTCCCTGTTGCGACCCAAATACGCCTCGATTACAGCAGGATTCGACTGAATATCATCAGGCGTGCCTTTCGCGAT
This sequence comes from uncultured Synergistales bacterium, assembly GCA_905233725.1. Taxonomy (GTDB): domain Bacteria; phylum Synergistota; class Synergistia; order Synergistales; family Aminobacteriaceae; genus JAFUXM01. Next base: position 40,260 of record CAJOEM010000024.1, on the reverse strand, counting down.
AATATGCCCGAAATTCAAAACGCAAATTCCCTCGCAAATATTCATGACAAGGCTCATATCATGTTCGATTAAAACAATCGCAATCTGGAACATCTCGTGAACTTTACGAATGCTGTCCATCAATTCAGCAGTTTCGGAAGGGTTCATGCCTGCTGCGGGTTCATCGAGCAATAACAACGACGGATTCGTAGCCAGCGCTCTGACAATTTCCAGCCTTCTCTGAGCACCGTATGGCAACGAGCCTGCCCTTACGTCCGCTATGTCCTGCATGTCAAATATCGAAAGCAGTTTCAAAGCGCGCCTGTGTGCTGCAATTTCCTCGCGCCTGTAAGCCGGTGTGCGCAAAATCGCATTCAACATGTTATAGCGCATGTCGTTATTCATCGCTGCTTTCACATTATCTGCAACGCTCAAATTCTTGAATAGCCTTATATTCTGGAACGTTCGAGCAATTCCGGCTTTGTTCACCTGCATCGTGTTCATTCCGTGAGTGTCGCGACCGTTTAATAATATCGTTCCTGTTGTCGGCTGATAGACTTTCGTGAGCAAGTTAAACACCGTAGTTTTTCCAGCGCCGTTCGGACCGATTAATCCGGCAATTTCCGTCCTGCCAACTGTAAAATTAAAATCCTCGACTGCTTTAATTCCCCCGAGAGTGATCCCAAGATTTATGCACTCAAGAACAGGATCACGCGCTGCATCTCTATCCGGAACTAACGCTCTCGATGGCAACGGTACAAGTCTAGTTCGCGATCTCTTTTCTTTTTCCATTAGGCATCACTCTCTTCTTTCTGAAATTTAGCTTTCGAGCCGGGCAAAATATTCTGGAAAAACGCCTTGATATTATCATTATTCGTAATCAGCATCGTCATGATTAATATCACAGCGTAAAGCAGCATTCTGTAATCCGAAAATTCTCGCAGCTTCTCGGGCAAAATCGTCAACGCAGCGGCAGCTATTATCGAGCCGAGCATATTTCCCTGACCGCCCAAAACTACGAAAACCAGAATCAAAATCGAAGTGTTGAAATCAAATTTATTCGCAACAATCGTCGAGTAATTCAGCGAGAACAAACATCCAGCAGCTCCTGCCAACGCAGCAGACATAACGAACGCCGTTAATTTAAATTTCGTAACGTCAAGACCTATGCTCTCAGCAGCAATTCTGTCATCACGAATCGCCATGAAGCCGCGACCGAATCTGCTATTGACAAGATTAAACACGATAGCAAGCGCAATCATAACCAGAATAAATCCTGCAGGAAACGTAGCTATTTTCATGATCCTGCTGATACCCATCGGTCCGCGAATTATTAATTGTCCGCCGGGTAATAATCTCGTCGTGTCCGATAACATGCTGAAGTGCAATCCTGCCGAGTCAACGCCCAGGTAAAAATTATTTAATATGCTCTTGATAATCTCACCGAACGCCAACGTGACAATCGCTAAGTAATCTCCCTTCAGGCGCAAAACCGGAATGCCAATCAAAAATCCAGCCAACGCAGCAAACACAGCTCCCGAAATCATCGCAATCGCAAGTCTCACCGGAGCAAACGGCAGCAAATTCTGCAACAAAATCGCCGTCGCAACTCCCGAGAACGCCCCAACTGACATGAAGCCAGCGTGTCCAAGCGACAATTCGCCCGAAATTCCAACGACCAAATTCAGCGACACAGCCATGACCATGTACGCACAAATCGGCACCAACATTCCGCGCATCGAAGAACTCATCATTTTCGTCGAACTCATCGTCTGGCAAATTACGTACGCAGCTATCACGACAAAATACGTCAAATATATTCTGCGAGCCTCAACACGCTTAAGATTTATTAATCTTCTCATCGTCATCTCTATATATTTACACTTTCTCAGTAACTTGTTTTCCCAGTAAACCAGCAGGCTTCACCAACAACACAATTATCAACACAGCAAAAACAACCGCGTCCGATAATTGACTCGAAATATACGCCTTCGCAAAAATCTCGATTACTCCCAACATCAAGCCGCCCAAAAACGCTCCAGGAATCGAGCCAATGCCACCAAAAACCGCAGCCGTAAACGCCTTAATTCCAGGCAAAGATCCAGTCGTAGGCATCAATGTCGGGTACGCCGAACATAACAACGCTCCTGCCACCGCAGCCAAGCCCGAGCCAATCGCAAATGTCAGCGAAATCGTCGCATTCACGTTAATTCCCATTAATTGCGCCGCGCTCTTGTCCTCCGAACATGCACGCATCGCTTTTCCCAAACGCGTCTTGTTAATAAACAGGCTCAACACAATCATGATCAACAAACACGTAACAATCGTCAAAACCGTAACATGCGAGACAGATAACGCTCCGTCAAATAATTTATACGCACCACGACCAATAATCGACGGGAAGACTTTCGGATTCGATGACCATAGCAATAACGCAGCATTCTGCAAAAAATAACTCACACCAATCGCCGTAATTAACACTGCAAGTGACGGGGCTTGTCTCAGTGGCTTGTACGCTAATCTCTCGACAATTATTCCCAGGAACGTGCACAGCAGCATCGCTATCAAAACTCCCAAAACCGGCGGCAATTCATACCTCGCAACCGCATAAAAACACACATACGCACCTACCATTATTACATCACCGTGCGCAAAATTCAGCATCTTGGCAATTCCGTAAACCATCGTGTAACCAAGCGCAATGATCGCGTAAATGCTCCCCAAACTTATGCCGCTTATGAAAAAATTCAGAAATACCATCTAGAATTACACACCTCAAATTTTCGCAATTTCTCACAAAAAAGCGCAGGTCCGGTCACCTGCAAATTCTCAAAACAAATATTACTAGTCAAGTCCGACATAGGCACCGTTCTGAATGACCATGCCTTTAGGATCTTTCGTGACTTCACCGTTTGCGCTCCAACGAACGTTCTCGCCGGTAACGCCGTTAAACACCATCGTCGTGAATTGCTCGATTAATAACGGGCAAATTTCATCAGCGTCCTGATCCGGATTCGCCTTTGCATTTTCGAGGGCCTGCTTGAAAGCATAAACGCAATCATAGCCGTCTGCAGCAAACTGATTCGGCACTTCGTTAAAACGCTTCTTGTACTCAGCAACGAACGCTACGGTCTTAGGATCAGTCGAGTCAGCGTTAAACGGCGTGAGCAACATTACGCCCTCTGCAAGCGACTTGTCAAAGCCTTCCATAGTTAATATCCCGTCCATGCCGTCAACACCGAACCATTTCGGAGCATAGCCCATTCCCTGAGCCTGTGCGAGAATCAAACTTGCTGGCTGATAATACATCGGCAAAAATACAAGTTCTGCACCCTTGGTCTGCGCATCAGTTAATTGCACCGAGAAATCCGTGTCATTGCCATCAGCGAAAGTCATGTCACTAACGATTTCGAGTCCCAGTGTCGGAGCTTTCTCGATGAACGTGTCGCGAATGCCTTTCGAGTAAACGTCGTCATTTTTCCAGATAACCGCAACTTTCGTGGCGAGTTTTTTCTCAGCGATATATTGCGCAGAAGCTGAGCCCTGATTCGGGTCAACAAAGCACATCTGGAACACGTTATCTTTGCCTTCAGTTACTGCCGCAGACGAAGCCGACGGTGTCAACGCGAAAATTCTGTCCGCGAAATTCTCTGCAGCCGTTGCCTCACAGGGCTTTGACGTAACTGAACCGAGTGAAACCTGCATTCCCCAGTCTTTCAGAGCGTTGTAAGCATTCACTGCTTTTTCTGCATCATGCGTGTCGTCCTCGTAGCGCAATTCAAACGTAATATCGCCGCCAGCCGCGTTAATCTCATCGACAGCAATCTGCGCGCCATTTCTCGCAGCCATGCCGTAAATCGCCGCGCCGCCAGTCAACGGAGCAGTTCCGCCAAGCTTGAACGGAGCACCGAACGCTGAACCAGCAAGTGCCAAAACTAACGCTGTGCATACAAAAATCTTTTTCATGTGAATAAAAAACTCCTTCGTAATAAAAATAAAAATTATCTTGTTCCAGAATATTCACTTCCGCGACCGGACGGAAAATAAATATTCAGACAATTATACATAATAATAACTCAAGATACACAATTACAGCAAGATTCTCGCACGAAAAAAGCAGCTTCACTCCCAAAATATTTCCCGGAAGATTCGCTGCTTTGATCTATTTATTATTCACTAATTTCACAGAAAGTTTTTGCGCTATTTATTCTGGAAACGTCATTCGCAAAATTGGCGCGGCAGACAGGATTCGAACCCACGACCTAAGGCTCCGTAGGCCTTCGCTCTATCCAGCTGAGCTACTGCCGCAATCGCTTGTGTCTTGAAACTGGCGGTGGGTGTGAGATTCGAACTCACGATAGAGTTATTAGACCCTATACTCACTTAGCAGGCGAGCGCCTTCAGCCTCTCGGCCAACCCACCAGTTTCGCAACTCAAAACATGAATATTATACCCGTCAAAGAAAACTTGTCAAATGATTTCGAAAAAATTTCTCGTTCGAGCGATTAATTCTTGCCTAATTCTTGTCCGTAAATTCTGCGTCAACAGTTTCGCCATCTGAACTTGAGCTTGAACCTGAACCTGAATTTGCACCTGCTCCAGGATTCGCGCCAGGATTTCCTGCACCGGTGTTCTGGTACAATCTCGTGCCAAATTCCTGAATCGTCTTATCAAGATCTGACTTGGCTGCCTTCATAGCGTTCACGTCATTATTCTCCATCGCCTTTTTCAAGACATCGAGTTTCGAATTTACACGGCCTTTTTCGTCCGGAGTCATTTTCTCGCCTAAATCCGTCATAAGCTTTTCCGCTGCGAAGACTGCTGCGTCTGCTTCATTGCGAACTTCTGCTGCTGAGCGTTTCTTCTCGTCCTCGTCGGCATTGGCTTCTGCGTCGCGTTTCATGCGCTCAATATCATCTTTTGACAAATTCGACGACTGAATCGTAATTTTCTGTTCTTTGCCTGTGCCCTTGTCTTTCGCCGATACGTTCAGGATGCCGTTCGTGTCGATATTAAACGTAACTTCGATTTGAGGCACGCCTCGTGGAGCTGGAGCGATTCCGTCAAGAACAAACTGTCCCAACTTGACATTATCCGCAGCCATTGGACGCTCGCCCTGATAAATCATGATCTCGACCTGAGGCTGATTATTCGCTGCCGTTGTGAAAATCTGACTTTGCTGAGCAGGAATTGCTGTGTTGCGCTCAATAATCTTCGTGAAAACTCCGCCCAAAGTTTCCAGACCGAGTGACAGCGGCGTTACGTCAACGAGAACTATGTCTTTGTGATCGCCTTTGAGAATTGCGCCCTGAATTGCGGCACCTGCAGCTACACATTCGTCCGGATTGATTCCTTTCGTAGGTTCTTTGCCGAGTAAGCTAACGATCTTTTTCTGAACCATCGGCATTCTTGTTGAACCGCCAACGAGCAAGACTTTGTCAACTTCACTAGCACTCAGACCGGAATCCGAAAGTGCGCGTTTCGTCGGCACAACCGTACGATCAAGCAAATCCGCGGTCATTTCCTCGAATTTTGCGCGGGTCAGTTTCATTTCCAAGTGCTTCGGACCTGACTGATTCGCCGTAATAAATGGCAATGAAATCGTCGTCTCAGTCATGTTCGACAACTCGATTTTCGCTTTCTCCGCAGCTTCACGTAATCTCTGCATGGCCATGCTGTCAGCTTTCAAGTCAATTCCGTCAGATTTCTTGAACTCGCTGACAATCCATTCCACGATGCGATTATCCCAGTCATCGCCGCCAAGCCTGTTATCGCCAGCAGTCGCCAGGACTTCGAAAACTCCCTCGCCAACGTCAAGAATCGACACGTCAAACGTTCCGCCGCCCAAGTCAAACACGAGAATCTTGTGCTCTTCCTTGCGATTTTCGCCATATGCCAGACATGCAGCTGTCGGTTCATTTATAATTCTCAGTACTTCGAGACCTGCAATCGTTCCAGCATCTTTCGTAGCCTGTCTCTGAGCGTCCGTGAAATATGCCGGGACTGTGATTACTGCCTGAGTAACAGTTTCGCCCAGATAATCTTCTGCGTCGCGTTTAAGTTTTTGCAGAATCATTGCTGAGATTTCCTGTGGCGTGTATTTCTTGCCGTCAATTTCGACTCTGTAATCCGTGCCCATTTCGCGCTTAATCGACATTATCGTTCTGTCCGAATTTACGATTGCCTGACGTTTTGCGAGCTGCCCTACGAGACGTTCGCCCTCTTTTGTGAAAGCAACGACTGACGGCGTAGTTCTTGCCCCTTCGTTATTTGGGATAATAGTAGTCTGGTCGCCTTCCTGAACTGCGATACAACTGTTAGTGGTTCCTAAATCAATTCCTACAACTTTTGCCATGATAATTTTCCTCCGATATATTTATATTTATATTATTGATGTGGTGTGATGTGTTATTAATTTTCGCTTGATAATTTGCCAACGATAACTTGCGCTGGTCTTAAAATCTTGTCTTTCGTCCTGTAGCCTTTCAAAAGCTCGTTCAGGATTTTGCCGTCTTGTTCTGGATCGTCAACTTCCTGAGTAGCGGCTGCGTCGTGTAATTCCGGCTTGAAAATTTCGCCCTCAGTCTGGATTATGCTCACTCCGAAATTTTCGAGAATGCTTAGAAATTGCCTTCTCACCATGTCAACACCCGTAACGATGCTCTTAGTGTCCTCGGAATTTGCTGCACTCAGCGCGCGATCAAGATTATCAAGAACCGGCAATATCGAAACGATCAAATCCTCCTGAGCATGTTTGCGTAATTCGAGGCGTTCTTTGGACATTCGCTGCCTGTAATTATAAAAATCTGCTCGCGACAACGCCAATTCATTCTCAAGCTGCTTGATTTTCGACTCAAGTTCCGAACCTGAAGCTTGTTGTGAATTTTCCAGTTCCTCAGATTCATTCTCATTTTCATTTCCCGAAACAGCTTCTACAGATTCTTCGTTTAATAAATTTTCGTTTTCCTCCAAAATCTTCACCTCCTGAAAAATTTTTGCTAATCAATCAATCCTCGTCCAATGCTTCGACAACTGCTTCAAGAACGTTAATCGATTTCTCGTAATCCATTCTCAACGGGCCAATCAATCCCAAGACTGCTTTCTGTTGATGCGCGCGTGCCGGGATCAAAATCATCGCGTTATCCTGCATTCCCTCAGTTTCGTTTTCATCGCCGAGAGAAATTTTCAAGTTCGAACTCTGTTTGCATTTCTCGACCATTCGAGCTAGCGGCTTCTCCTGCTCCAGCAAACTCAGCACGGCCTGCAATCGCGACAACGCCTGAAAATGCGGCAGTGTCAAAATCTGTCTTGCTCCCGAACTGAAGAACCTGTAATTCTGCTGTGTCAGGAAATTATCGACTTCCCTCAACGCTGCTTTGCATGATGCCTCAGCTTCCTCGAGACCGACCGAAACATACTGGTACAGAACCTCACGAACTTCGCTCCATGAATGCCCCGCCGCAATCGTGTTAATTCTTCGAACTAGTTCCTCAAGAGCTTGCGGATCAACTTCATACGGCAGCGTGAACTGCGAATGATGAACAAGTCCGCCCTTCAGAACTATTAGAGCCAGAATATTATTTCCGCCCATCAAGAGCAAATCTATATTTCTGATTTCCGTGTCATCTAAACTTGAGACGGCAGCAACTGCGACACAACTCGTCAATCTTGCAAGAAGGTGAGTGACGTTGTTCAACAAATCTTCGATCCCACTTCTGCGGCCGATTAGCTCTTTCTTAATATCATCGACCTCGCGTGAATGATTGCGTGCTCTTGTCGTGACCGAGTCAACATAAACACGATACGCCCTGGCTGTAGGCAATCTTCCTGACGACGCGTGCGGCTGGTAGAAATAACCCATTTCTTCTAAATCTGCCATCTCGTTGCGAATCGTTGCCGGACTCAGCCCTCGAATATATTTCTTCGTGATTGTTCTTGAACCTGCTGGCTCACCGGTCTTTATGTACTCGTAAACAACCGCGAGAATTATGCTCAACTGTCTGTCTGTCATAATATCAAAACTCACCTCCTGATCCTATTGATTGTAATCTTGTTTTAGCACTCTCTATTAACGAGTGATAGTACTTTATTTCAAACGTTGACAAGGTTAGCAGACACTCCCGAAATTGTCAATAGTGATTCGAAAAAATTTTTCCGCACACAAAATCATTCTGCTATAATACTTTCCATGAAGGGGTGCCCGGTGAGTTTGACGGGGGCTCGCCTTGAACGGGTTAGTCCTTACCCTGCAGAAATAAGGTGAAGTTATGGCGAAGAAGAAGAAATCTAACCGTAAACGCACTCGAAAAGAGCAGTGGTGGGATATCCTGGCAAAGGTTAATCTCCTCATCACTGCTCTCTACTATTTGTTTAGCTTGTTTCAGTTAATACTGGACTTGTTATCCCGATAGACGGGTGAATATACCAATCAAAGGGAACCATTCCCCTTCGTGGCTCCCATTTTATCACATTTATCACAATATATCACAGCACGCTCAGATTTTCACAAGCCCCAAGTCCCGGCAAGCTTTCAAAATTCCTCCGTCGTCAATATCTTCCGAAACAAAATCCGCAGCCTCCCGCGCAAGTTCATGCGATCTTTTCACAGCAACTCCAATCGGCGCATTACGCAACATATCAACATCGTTTGCACCGTCGCCAAAAGCGATCACGTCCGAGACTTTTCCACCAGCGCGTTCAACAGCAAATTCAATTCCGTGCCATTTCGTCATGTTCAGCGCACGGGCCTCGACAAAATTTCGCATCAATTCCAGCGTTATCCTCGAATCAGAATTTCCCGCGAAAAAAAATCCGTAGGCAGAATCTATTTTCTCCGGCGGCAACATGATATAGCAAATTATCGCGCGTCGCAGGTCACTCAACGGGCGAAAACAATCATAGCCAGCCTGACTGTTAAAATATTCCCGAAAATCCTCGAACTTTATATCCGTGTACAAATATTTCTCATCAAGTGCAGCAGAAACTTCCGGAAATTTCCGCGCAATCATAACAAATTCATTCAAAACATCGTCGCACAAATATCGCGTGAAAATTCTCTCGCCATTGTGAAAAATTTCTGCGCCTCCAGAACACACCAGCATATCTATGCCAAATTCCCGCGCCGTAATCTGCGACAAAAATCCTCCTCGACCTGTCGCAATCGCCGGAACATGTCCGTTCAACTTCAGCAGTCTAAGCGCCTCGCGTGTTGCGTGCGGAATATGCGCGCCGTTCACATGACTAACTAACGTGCTGTCTATGTCGAAAAACACGTACTTCAAAAAATCTCACCTCTCAACCTTTCAGCCTGATCGCCAATCCTGCCCAAACTCTGTCTACTATATCAGCTTCACTCGACAAAAACTGGTAAATTTTGCCCGTCTCGTCACGCCAATCACGCTCAAACTTCTCAATCGGAATCACGCCAGACGAAATCTCATCGCCAATTATCACGCAATCTCGCAAACTGGAAATATTATCCGCGAAAAACTCATGAGCATTTATCCCGTTCAGCATCAAATTCCTGATCCCCAAGTGCAAATTCAAAAGCAGCTTTTTCCCGAAAAAGTCAATGCCAGAATCACAATCGCAAATCTCATCACGCGAAAATTCCCCGTAAAGTCTCTCAGCGTAATTTCGCTTCCCCATGTATCGCCCGCCAATTATCAAATGCAAAACAACATCACGACCTCTGAAATCTCGATAAACGCTCCGATTAAATCTCCAGTTATGCCGCAAAATTTTCTAACGCAAACTCGCCGCCAAAATATTAACGCTAGCACAAACACGAAAAAAATTCTACAATCGCAAATTCCCAAAACAAGCGCGAATATTCCCAAGAAAATATTATCACTGCGAACTCGCGCACTCCCCAAAATTTTCGCTAATCCGTCACTCTTTGCAAATTCAAGATTATTCAGCAAATACGCAGCTCCCAATCTCGAAAAAACCGGAATCATAATTACTCGAAAAATTCCAGAATTACGCGAAAATATCTCGCCGAATATTCCAGCCTTCAAAATCAAAATCACTACACAAGAAATTACGCCGAACGCTCCAACGTGCGAATCACTCAGAATTTCCAAACGCCGCGACAAATCCCGATGCGAAAATATTGCGTCACTCGTGTCAATCAAGCCATCCATGTGAACTCCGCCAGTAAATCCCAGCGTGAAAATCGTCATTAATATTCCGCGAAAAATACCCGAATAGCTCGCGAAATAACTCAGCGTGAAAAACGCAATTCCCCAGAAAATCCCAATCACAATGCCAACAACTGGGATCACTGCGCAGAAATATCGCAAATTATCGCAATCCCAATCCGGAAATTTCCAAAGCGGAATTATGCTTAAAAACTCAATGCCTATCACAAACGCTCTCAAAAAAAAACGGGCAGCCCGAATCATTCTCGAACTAACCCGTAAAATCATATATCTCAATTTTCTCAACGCTTAAAACATCTCGCTATTAATTATTGCCAAATAGATCTCATAATCTGCGGGTACGCGTCATCAATAATTTTTGAAAAGCGAATTGCAAACTCTATGGCAACTTTACCGAGCGCTTCTTCTGGCAAAGCAACCGGAAAATCATACTGCGCACTCACTGCTCCGTCATCCTTATCCAGCGTAAACTTGAGATACCTATACTTACGCGAAAGTTCATTCATAACAACATAGCCTTCTTCAAGCTTATCCTCAGGATACTTCGCAAATTCTTCCGTTAGTACTTTAACATCATTGTCGTTATCAGTCGAAAAAAAACGCAGCTTAAACGTACAATTATCTCCCGAAAATCCGGTCTCAACAAATGAATAATCGCCAAGCTCACGTATCTCGCACTTTAGATTAGCTTCCTCAAACGCCTTTGCAATAATATTCGTTGCATTGAAAATCATAATCTGCGCCTCCAAATCTTTTGCTAAATTTTCACAGGAATATTATTCTAGCATCAAAAGCCAAACGTCTCAACTACTCTGTCCAACTCATCGCGAATGTGAATATGCTGCGGACAAGCTTCCTCACATGCTCCACACTTCACACATTCATTCGCGTGTTTGCGTCCGTGTCCTGCGACCAGCCAGCCCTCCTGAAATTTCGCACCCTCAAGATTTTTATAAAGCGTGTACATGTTCAGCGCCGTAAATGATCCAGAAATTCCAATCTCCATCGGACAGACTTTCGCGCAATAATCACAAGTCGTACACGGAATAACAGGAATCTTTGCAAGTTCTGCACGCGCATTCTCGATAACTTGCATTTCTGAATCACTAAGCTTCTTGAAATCCTTCATGAACGACAAATTATCCTGCATTTGCTCAAGATTTGACATTCCGGACAAAACCGTTATGACTCCATCAAGACTCGCGGCAAATTTTATCGCCCACGACGCGCACGACGCATTAGGATCTGCTGCCTTGAAAATTTTCGCTACAGTCTCCGGCGGATTAGCCAAATTTCCACCTTTCACAGGCTCCATGATAATCACAGGCTTGTTATACTTGCGCGCGATCTCGTAACATGCTCTGGACTGAATCGCTGGATTCTCCCAATCTGCGTAATTAATCTGCAACTGTACAAATTCCGCTTCAGGATGAGCCTGCAAAATATCCTCAAGTTCTTCAGGCGTTGAATGAAACGAGAAGCCTAAATGCTTGATCTTGCCTTTGCGTTTCTCATCGAGAAAATAATTCCACAGGTCAAAATCATCGAAAAACTTCGTCCTGTGTTCGCCGAGATTATGCAGCAAATAAAAATCAAAATATCCCGCGCCGGATTGCTTCAGTGAAGTCTCGTATTGAGCTATGGCATCTTCGCGAGTTTTGCAATTTATCCACGCAGCATTCTTCGTCGCAACCTGAAATTTCTCTCTGGGATAACGCTCGATCAAAGCCTGCCTCATAGCGTTCTCGCTGCCCTGATATGCCCAGGCCGTGTCGAAATACGTGAAGCCCGCAGACAAAAACGCATCAACCATTTTCTTCACGTGTTCGACATCGATTTTCGAATCGTCCCCCTCGACTTTCGGCAAGCGCATCAAGCCGAAGCCCAATTTCTTAATATCTTCGCCTAAATATGACATGATCATTACTCCCCTCATGCAAATTTATCTTAATTTATCATAACATATTATTTCCCGTGAAATTTCTTGTGAGCATGTTTCCTGTTCTCGTCTTCGTCCGGATATAAGCCGAATTTCGACAAGCCTGCTCTGCCCTGCTCGAGCCTAGACACAGCAATCGGCATCAGCTCAACCAAAACCGAATTATCACGCAGCTTTATCGCGCCAACTTCATCGCGTTCGACCTTCAGAGCTGTACAAAGCGCATTCAAAATTTTCCCGACATTCTGCGTCTTGTTATTCAGCGTAAATTTCTTGAACAAGCCTTTGGGACGTTTTCTCGCAGCTTCCAGTTTAACAACATTCTTCTGATTTCTAATTTGACCGGAAATTTTCGGGCGATTCCTTCGCGCCATTTCACGCTCAAGCTCACGATCCAGACTATAGCCACGAGTCCGCGATCCCAAAATCGACAGCAACTTCGCAACCAGGATTCTAGGCTCTGCACGCGTCAACAAATCTTTCGCCCACTCGACACATTCGCCAAAATTCTCATCAATCGGCGCTGCGAATAAATCCTGTTCTGCTGACTCACGCCATGCGCCGCGAATCATCTCGATATTCGGCACGTCACGCCATTCAAGCTGAATTTGCGTATTTCTCAGCATCTCGCGAAATCTTCCAAGTTCAGGCGGCGAAAGCAAAATTATATTCACACCCTCGTGACCAGCTCTGCCAGTTCTGCCGCTTCTGTGTATAAACGTCTCGCGATCGTCAGGAAGTCCAAGCTGAATCACGTGACTTACGCCCTCAATATCAAGACCGCGCGCTGCAACATTAGTCGCTACCAAACACGGCACAGAACCAGACTTGAACGACGCCAAGACAGCGTTTCTTTCGCCCTGAGTCATGTCTCCCTGAAGAGCTGCAGCACTGAATCCGTGATCCTGTAATTTTTGCGCAATCTCAATCGACTCCATTTTCGTGTGACAAAAAACCAGGCTTCTCGACGGGTGTTCCCAGAGCAAAATATCTACCAGACCTTCAAAACGCTTATTCGACGGGATCTTGTAAACTCTGTGCAAAATATCTTCATGTTGCTCGCCTTCCTCGGTCAGGGAAATCGTCACGGGATCGCGCAGATAATTACTTGCAAGTTCCTTCACATCATCGGGCATCGTAGCAGAAAATAACCAGCGCCGGCGCTTATCAAAATCCGGGATCGAATCCAGAATCGCCTCAAGCTCCTCGCGAAATCCCATGTCCAGCATCAAGTCGCCCTCGTCAAGAACTACGCTGTGAATTTCACTCGTGTCAAAACTTCCGCGCTCAACATGATCACGAACTCGCCCGGGTGTTCCGACAACAACTGCTGCACCGTGCTTTAACGCTCTCAACTGCGCAACAATATCCATGCCGCCAACCAACGAAGCCGTGTTAATGCGCAAAAATTTCCCGAGAAATTCTGATTCTTCAGCTGTCTGCATCGCAAGTTCGCGTGTCGGAGCTAAAACAAGAATCTGCGGCTTTCGTTCGCCAATCTTCATCTCGTTCAAAAGCGGCAACAAAAAAGCCAGAGTTTTCCCCGAACCAGTTCTCGCTCTGACTATCAAATCCCGATGCCAATCGCCAGACAAAACGCTATCTTGAACCGGCATCGGACTGTCAAATCCATGCTCAGAAATTGCGCGCAACAATTCCACACGCAAATTATATTTCTCAAAATCACTCATAAAAAAATATTTCCCTCGTAATCTACTAATTATTATTCAACGCTGAAAAAATCCTGCTCTGACCTGCAGCGAAATATTCCGGATCGCACTCTATGCCAACGAAATTCCGCCCAAGATTCACCGCTGCAACTCCTGTCGAACCAACTCCGCTGAACATGTCGCAAACCGTGTCGCCCTTATTCGACGCGATCTTGATTATATGTTCGAGAATCTTAACGGGTTTTTGTGTTGGGTGTTTGGGATTTTTCACGCGCTCACGCCCCATGCAAATCGGCGACTCGATAAAATTATGCATCTGATTTTGCCGCGAGAAATTCCACGTATGACCTTTATTCCAGCAGCAGATTATCAATTCGCAGCTATTCAAAAACGAACTGCGCCTGATATTCGGTGTCGGATTCGTCTTATGCCAGACCATGAACTGGAACGTGTCAAATTCCGGGTCAAAAACTCTGTGATATTCACCCAGCAAATTATACGAGCAAAACACGAAAACATTCCCACTCGGACGCAAAATCCGCTTGAAATCCCTCAGCAAAAACTCCGGACGCAAAATTTTCCTGTCCCAGTCAGCCAAGTCGTTATTAATCTCATTGCGCCAATCGAATTTCATGTTACCCGTGCTGTAATCCGCAATATTATACGGCGGATCTGTCAATATCAAGTCAATGCTCTTATCCGGGATCTCTCGCATTAACTCGAAGCAATCACCGCAGAGTAATTTCACGACAGATTTTCCCAATTATTCTCTCAATCGCAGTCTCTAAATCGCCAAGTCCGGAATCATTTTCAATCACGAAATCGCTGCACGAGATTTTCAAACGCGAATCCATAAAAAAGCCCTCACGCCGGAAAAATTCCTCACGCGACCAGTTCCGATTAATTTCACAGCGCTGCAATCTAGTCTCGAGTTTCGCCGTAACGAATATCACATAATCCCAGAATTTCGCAACATTCGCCTCGAACAACAGCGGTATCTCCAGAAGCAAAAATCCCGAACCAAGCAATCTCTCATGATTCACAATCTCGCGCAATTTCGAAAATACCAGCGGATGCAGCAAATTATTGCACCAGATATTCTCGGATTCATTCGCGAAAATTATTCTTGCAATTTCGGACTTGATAACATTTCCGGCTTCGTCAACAATACTGCTGCCCCATCTTGAGACAGCAGCTTCTCTCACCTGTTCCGTATCCCAGAGCGATTTCGCAATTTCATCGGCACTCACGCTCTTACAGCAAAATTTCTCGCGCAATAATTTCGTGAGCGTTGATTTACCTGCGCCAACTTCCCCAGTTATCGCTATTGCTATCATAATTTTTCCTGGAACTACGAAAAACAAAGCCTCTCGTGTCAAAATTCCTGTCATCGACTCGCTTCAAATTATCCGGTATCTCGAGCAAAAACACCGACACATCATGCTCAGCTGGCTTTCCGTACAAATGCCGGGTATGCGCCGAAGTCAAGTACAATCGCTCTTCCGCACGAGTTATGCCTACGTAAAATAATCTGCGTTCTTCTTCGAGTTCAGCCGGGTCTTCTTTTGATCTTGAATGCGGGAAAATATTCTCCTCGAGTCCTACGATAAAAACAACAGGATATTCCAGACCTTTCGCAGCATGAAGCGTTGACAGACAAACCGAATCCAATCCAGAATCCTGCGTATCTGCGTCCGTGTATAGCGCGGCCTCAGCCAACGATTGCGCCAAATTCCCCCTGGGAAGCACAGACTTCAATTCCTGAACATTATCCAGTCTGTCCTCGAAAGATTCCGGATCTTTATCATGCAAATATTCTTCGTACGCCAAATCCTCCAGAACATAATCTACAGCACGAATAATTCCCTTCTCAGCGATCTCGTTCAGCGCGCACATGTGACTTGCGAAATTACGAATGCTCACGTCAATTTTGCCTGAAACTTTCCAAGCTCCACCGGCTATCAAGCTCCAGATTTCACTCGGATTATCCCCGGATTTTTCGCGCAAATCACTCAGCCATTCCTCGAAATCATTGCAGCGTTTCTTACCCATGCCGTCAATCGCAAAATCTGCAACTCGTTCCAACGCAGCGAAATCAAACGGGTTCAGCGCAAATCTTAAAATCGACAACACGTCCTTGACTTCCATTCTGTCATAGAATCCCAGGCCGCGAACGATTCTATACGGCACGCCAGCCTGCAAAAATTTCTGTTCGTACAATCTGCTCATGGCATTCTGGCGATATAATAGCGCGATGTCTTTATACGCATAGCCATATCTCGAGTGCAGTCTTTCAATCTCACGCACGATGAAATCCGCTTCCTGATAATCTGTTGTCGCAATCAGATTATAAATTTTCTCGCCAGACTCACGAGCCGTGCGCAAATTTTTCTCGAACCTGTGTGTATTATTCAGGATCAGCGAGTTCGCCGCACGCAGAATACAGCCTGTTGACCTGTAATTCTCATCAAGAACGATTCGCGTCGCGTCACGGAAATCTTTCTCAAAATTCAGGATCATATTCACGTCTGCACCGCGCCAGCCGTAAATCGCCTGATCAGGATCGCCAACGACATTCACGATGCAATTTTCACCGGCAATATATTTCAGCAGCAAATATTGCGGACGATTCACGTCTTGATATTCGTCAACAAGAATCCAGTTCAGTCTCTCTTGCTCATAATGCCTGATCTCAGAATCTTGGCTAAGAATTTCCAGCGGCAGAATCATCAGGTCATCGAAATCCACGGCGTTCAATTCACGCAGCCTTTTGCGATATTCATTGCCAATAACTAAATAACTGCCCTCAAGATTGCTGTCAGTTTTTGTGATTGACCAGTCCATGTAATCACGCGCAATCGCTTCCAAGATCCCAGCCGGAGCGGAAACTTTCGTTGAGAGCTTCATCTCTGTCATAATATCCTGAATCAATTTCCTGCTGTCAGCTCTGTCAAAAACCGTAAAATTCTCTTTTAATTTCGCAATTTCCCTGAGAGCTTTCTGATGCCTGAACAAGAATCTCAAGCCGAATCCGTGAAACGTTCCGACCTGAATTTTCTCGGCGTAATTTTCCGGCACAAGATTATTTATGCGCGAACGCATTTCTCCGGCAGCTTTGTTCGTGAATGTCACAGCCAGAATCTCGTTTGCTTTTGCGATTTCCTCCGAGATCAGCCACGCGACTTTGCATGTTAATACTCGGGTTTTTCCGCTGCCGGCTCCGGCTAAAACCAACAAATGACCGTCAGTGTAAGTAACGGCTTCTCGCTGACGGTTCGAAAGTTGAGCTAATATTTTCCTACTCGCTGCATTATTCCTTGACAAATCATTCGCGCTCATGAAAGATTTTTCTCAACCTCAATGGACTCAATCGAAAACTCAAGTCCCGTTATCAATTTCACGTTCTGACTTCCGCACTTTGGACATTTCAGCTTGTTATCATCACGATAGCCGCGATTGCCGCAATCATAGCAACTCAGCGTCAACGGCACGAACATTATTGCCAACAACGCTCCTTCTGTAACTTTGCCTTTTGACAGCATTGCGAACGTCGAGACCATAACTTCCGGATTCACGTCCTTCACGACACCGACTTTCAGCAAGATTTTTCGTACTCTTGTGAAGCCCATGTTATCGCACAAGCCAAGAATCGTATCGCTCATCGAACGCGCTAAAGCCAATTCGTTCATAACTATTTTTTCTTCGTGTACAGGAACGGGCCTGCTGATTCGAAGCCGATTTTCTGATAGCCGAATATCTGCTCCGTTGAGCCAACCAGAAAATATCCACCGGGTGCCAGTGCTTCAAAAAATTTCTTGTACAGCTTGTCCTTTGTTTCCGCCGTGAAATATATTACGACGTTGCGGCACAGGATAATATCAAAATTCGAGCCGAACGAGTCTTCGATCATGTTCATGCGCTTGAAACTCACACGACGCTTAATATCCGGAATCACGTTATACGTATCGCCGCCGTCAGTCGTTGTGAAATACTTGTTCAGATATTCTTTCGGAACGTTTAATAATTGCGCTTTTCTGTAATTAGCTTTCTGTGCGATCGAAATTGCTCCCTGATCAACGTCAACTGCCAGAACAGGATTCATCGTGTCAAGCCCGCACACTGCCGACAAAATCGCGAGCGAATACGGTTCCTCACCAGTTGCACAACCGGCGCTCCATAATTTCAGGCGTTTAGTTCCGCGTTTCTGAATCAATTCCGGGATTAATATATCGCGCATCTTCCACCATTGAGAATCATTCCTGAAAAATTCGGACACGTTAATCGTCAAGTGATCCAGAAATTCTCGCAACTTTTTATCATTGCTTTTAATCATTGTGAAGTACTCGTCATAAGTTTTCGCTCCCCAACGAGACATTAATTCGTGCGTGCGCCTGTGAATCTGGTCTTTGTACGAGTTCAGGTCTATGCCGATCAGTTTTTTCAACTGCGCTTTGAAAGTCGTGTATGCCGGCGAATTATAGCTGCTTTTATCTTCCATTCTCAAAAATCCTCCAGTGATAAATTTTTAATCTTCGAGAACTTCTTTCTCTTTTGCTTTATAAACTTCATCGATTTTTTTCACGTAACTGTCCGTAATATCCTGAACATCTTTCGTGAATTTCTTGAGATCGTCTTCCGTGATTTCCGAGGCTTTCTCTTGTTTCTTGAGAGCTTCAATCGTGTCTCGTCTGTAATTGCGAATGACGACTTTTGACTCCTCGGCTTTCTTCGCGAGTAATTTCGTCAATTCAACGCGGCGGGCTTTCGTTAATTCTGGAAGTGTGAGACGAATAACCGAACCGTCACTCTGTGGTGTCATGCCGATGTTCGCAGCCAGGATCGCTTTCTCCATTGCTTTCAAAACGCTCTTGTCAAACGGCGCAATTTGAATCGACCTGCTCTCCGGAATCGTAACGTTTGCGAGTTGCTTAATCGGCGTGGGGGTTCCGTAGTAATCGACTTTTATATCACTGACCAAACCCGGGTGTGCGCGACCTGTCCTGATAGACATAAATTCGCTCTGCAAAAATGCGACTGCTTTGTCCATGTTGCCTTTCAAAATTCCTAATTCGTCCGCCATTGTGAATGAAGCCTCCTTCAAAACATACTCAAAACATATTTATCTCACAAGCGACCCAAAATTTTCTGAGTCACTGCAAATTTTCCTCTGCCAATTCTCCTCGTGAACACTCAAAACCCAAATCGGTATGTTATTATCCCGACAAATCGCAAACGCCGCCGCGTCCATAACTTCGATATTTAATCTCAACGCGTCACTGAAACTTAATTCGGGCAAAAACTTCGCGTCCTTGAATTTTTCGGGGTCTTTGTCATAAATTCCGTTCACTTTCGTAGCTTTCACTACGCAATCCGCGCCAATTTCCGCAGCTCTCAACGCAGCCGCCGAATCCGTCGAGAAAAACGGGTGACCGGTTCCCGCGCCGAAAATCACAACATGTCCGGACTTTAGCGAATCATTCACGCGAGCGCGATTATACAAATCCGCAATCGGTTCCATGCGCACAGCCGAGTATACATCAGTTCTGATTCCCAATTTCTCGATAGAATCTTTCAGGGCAATCGCATTCATGACAGTCCCGAGCATTCCCATTGAATCCGCATTTACCGGATCTAATCCGAACGCTTTGACATCACGGCCGCGAATCAAATTTCCGCCACCAACAACGATTGCAAGTTCAACGCCGGAATTTCTGATCTCGGCAATCGCACGCGCAAAATCATTTACCGCTGAGAAATCATGGCCGAATTTACTCGCGCCTGCCAGAACTTCGCCGGATAATTTCAATAATATTCTTTTGAATCGCATATTCTAAAAAATTTACGAACACAAAAACACAAAAAACCGGTGCAAAAAATTGCTTTCTACACCGGCAGATTGCTATTTCAAAAATTACTCACCAATCGCGAATCTTGCGAATCTTTTCACGACGATATTCTCGCCCAACTTCGCGATCATTTCCGTTACGAGATCTTTAATCTTCTTGTCTGAATCACGAATATATTCCTGTTCGAGCAGACAATTAATCTCATAATATTTCTCAATTTTGCCCTCGATGATCTTGTCGATAATATTCGCTGGCTTTTTCTTGTTCTTCTCGTCCTCCATGAGCTGCTGACGATAAATTTCGCGCTCTTTGTCGAGAACTTCGGCTGGAACTTCGGCTGGCGTTACATACAACGGGTTAGCTGCTGCGATCTGCATGCAAATTTCGTGACCGAGATTATTGAACTCGTCGGTTCTGGCAACAAAGTCCGTTTCCGTGTCGAGTTCCAACAACGCGCCGACTTTGAAATTATTGTGAACATAATGGAAGATGCGTCCGTCTTTTGCAGTTCGTTCAGCTTTCTTGGCTGCTTTAGCAAGACCTTTCTCGCGCAAATAGTCTATCGCTTTCTCCATGTCACCGCCGGTCTCAGCAAGAGCCTTTTTGCAATCCATCATTCCTGAGCCGGTTCTCTCACGCAATTCTTTAACAACTGCTGCTGTAATTTCTGGCATGATTTATCTGTCCCTTTCCATTTCGTCGTCGATATTTCCCTCGTATTTTTCGTGCAGTCTTTCACGATCGGCAATTCCGCTTTTCTCAGCAAAATACATTTCCTCGCTGTCCTCTTCGCCGTCAGCCGGAGCTGCGAGTGTTGCGACAGGGATCACTGCATCTTCGCCCTGTCTGCCTTCGATAACTGCGTTCGCCATAAGACCCGTGATTAATTTAATCGCTCTGATTGCGTCGTCATTGCCCGGAATCGGATAATCGATCATTTCGGGGTCGCAATTCGTGTCAACAATCGAAACTACCGGAATGTGTAATTTCTTTGCTTCAGCGATTGCGTTCTCTTCGCGTCTTGGGTCAATCAGGAAAATCGCATCGGGTACAGCTGACATTGCCGCGATACCGCCCAGATATTTTTCGAGCTTGATTTGTTCTTTTTTCAATGCAGCGGTTTCTTTCTTCGTGAAATTCTCCCAGCCGTCTTCCTCGTCATATTTCCGCAATTCGAGCATGCGTGCGATTCGCTTCTTAATCGTCGGGAAATTCGTCATCAATCCGCCGAGCCATCGCTGGTTAATATAATACTGCCCACAGCGTGTAGCTTCGTCTCTGATTGTTTCCTGAGCCTGACGTTTCGTGCCTACGAACAAAACATGACCGCCTTCAGCCGCCGTCGTTCTGATAAAATCATACGCACGATCGAGACCTCGAACTGTCTTCTGCAAGTCGATAATATACACGCCGTTACGCTCGGTGAAAATATACGGCTTCATTTTAGGATTCCAGCGTCGGGTCTGATGCCCAAAGTGGACTCCGCATTCCAACAACTGCTTCATGCTGGCTACTGCCATTGCTAAAAACTACCTCCCAAAGGTTATTAATCCTCCGCCTGTGTATCAAAAATCGCGAGAACTCACGACACCTTTGCAAACACAAGCGTGCGAATTTGTGAAAATTTTTGTTAAGTATAACACAATGCAATATAATCATGCCATGAAAAATCCAAACGAGAAAATAATTTTCATCGCGTTCACGTCAAGAGCGCTAAATCTTGCCGAAAGAATCTCGAAATTTTTCCCGGAATGCGAAATTCACAAGCCCGAGAATCTTCACGAGTTCGTGCGCGAAATATTTCCTGAAGCTCGTGCAATAATTTTTATCTCAGCGTGTGGAATTGCAGTTCGTGCGATCGCTCCGTTCGTGAAATCCAAGCTATCAGACCCGGCAGTTCTCGTAATCGGCGAATCCGGCGAGTTTGTTATCCCGATTTTATCCGGACATATCGGCGGGGCAAATTCTCTGGCACGAAAAATTTCCGGATTAATTCACGCTCAAGCCGTCATAACAACAGCTACGGACGTGAATAATATTATTGCAATCGATGAATGGGCCGTGAAAAATAATTGCGAAATCGAAAATCCCGAGCTAATCAAGCGAATCTCCGCTGAATTATTGCGCGGAAATTCTCAGTCATCTCAGTCAATCGGCATCGCCATAACCGAACAGTTGCAAATCACGCCCTGGCAGGAAACTCTGGTCTTGCGTCCGAAGAATCTTGTTTTGGGTGCGGGCTGCAAAAAAAATCTTGCTCCCGAGGAATTCGAAATTGCCGCGAAAAATTTTCTCGAATCCGCTGGTGTCTCAGAATTGTCGCTAAGAGCACTCGCAACGATTAATATTAAATCTCACGAACCTGCATTGCTGAATTTCGCAGAAAAACGTAATCTCGAATTTTTTACGTTCAGTTCTCAGGAATTAATGCAGCTTGACGGGCGTGAATATTTCCTGGCGAGTTCGGCGCGAGTTCTTGAATTAACCGGAACGGACAACGTGTGCGAACGTGCGGCGATTTTGTGTGCGAAGAATCTTGCTTGTAAAAACGCGGCATTATTACGCAGCAAAGCAATTTTTTCTGAGGGCGTAACTTTGGCACTGTCGCGATTTTTCTGAGTCATGTTTATTCGAGAACAACTTGACATAAAGCCTTTTAACATGTAATCTTAATGCTAGTTGCTCTGCAATGGTGCGGGGCGAAAATCTTATCGATAATTCTTATTTTTTTCAGGAGGCTTTTTTTATGGCTCAGGGAACTGTAAAGTGGTTCAACGAAAGCAAGGGCTACGGATTTATTACTGCGGACGAGGGCAAAGATGTCTTCGTTCACTATAGCGCAATTCAGGGTGAGGGCTTCAAAACTCTCAACGAAGGTCAGAAGGTCGCATTCGACATCGTAAACGGAGAGAAAGGTCCGCAAGCTGCAAACGTAACTAAGCTGTAATAGCCTCCTATCGGGGAGTTCAGACTTTCCGATCCACTTCTACACTTCGAAATCGTAACAGGTTATTAAACACAGCAATCATTTTCACAGAGTTCAGATTTAGACGAAAAGGGAGTTTCAGAAACGGGACTCCTATTTTCATGCGCGCATTTTCTCGCAAAATTTTCCCCAAATATAAAAATGGAGCGGAAGACGGGATTTGAACCCGCGACCCCAACCTTGGCAAGGTTGTGCTCTACCCCTGAGCTACTTCCGCTTGTTAATGCTACATATTCGATTTGTGATCACTGGTGGCGGGACCCAGAATTGAACCGGGGACACACGGATTTTCAGTCCGTTGCTCTACCAACTGAGCTATCCCGCCTTACTTGACACTTCCCTGATTTTTTGAATCTGGCGGGGCCGACGAGACTTGAACTCGCGACCTTCGGCGTGACAGGCCGACACTCTAACCTGGGCGAAACAGGGTTCGAACCTGTGACCCCCTGCGTGTAAAGCAGGTATTCTTCCGCTGAACTATCCGCCCTGCAAACACAACGAGCATTTTAATATCGCTTCCCAAATTTGTCAAGCGCGATTCAAAAATTTTTTCGCAAATTATCTCCGGGAATTTTCCAAAACCGCACGAACAACTACGTCAGCAGCTTCTCCTTTTGTGACGGGCTTACCGTAGCGAAATTCTGACTCAATCCTGTAAATCTCCAAAACTCCAGCACGCGCCAAAATCTCAACGTACTCTGAATTGCGATTCTTAGCAATCTTGAACGGCAATCTGGTTCGCGAGTAATAATTGCGTGAATCATGATTCGCATTTTGAACCTGATTCGCCTCTTGCAATTTCGGGAACGCATTGCAGACTAATTTCGCAAAATCTCCGCGTGAAATGTACTCGTAATCTTTGCCCTCACGTTTCAGATTCGCATCCTCAATCTTGAAAGCATCAACCGCTCGTGACAAAATCTCAAACGCTTCCTGACGCGTGATAAAATTCTCAACTCCGAATATTCCCTTGTCATCTTCACGAATCGCCGCCATCTCGAACGCTATGTTGTCAATATTGCTCCATGACGAGACATAATTCTGCGACGACGCATGCGGATATTCATTCGGAATCACAAGCCCATACAAATTCGAGAGCTGAATCGTCTTGTTCAACGAGTGTTCCGGCAAAATGTCAGAGTAATTGCAAAGCGACAGAACTACGCCAGCGTTTAGTAACTCCCACTGAACCAAGACCGCTGGAATTTCGCTGGGATTCTTCGCGTATTTAACACTCAATGCAGCCAACGCTCCAGCAGCTTGTCCCGACATCATTGAGATCGGACCCATTCGCAGCGCTCCAGCAGCAAGCCTCGACATAGATAAATTTTTTTCGGCAACTAGAAATCCCTCGATATGTTTCGAATCCGGGATCAAGATTCTCATCGGAACTTGAAAACGACCACGCGGACGATTCAAGATCGCTGAACTCGCCTTCTCATCAAGTTCCCATTCCATATCGCCATCAGTCGCTGCACCGTGCAAATCAAGAATATATCGCCCAATCGCAATCGAATCCGGAAATTCTCTGTTCGTGTGTCCGTCACGATAACTCAGAGAATTATCAAGCAGCGCTCTCGAAGTCAACGTGTATTTTCCAATCGCACGGCGTGATTCTCGTACGTACGGAATAGGCGGCATGTGTCTGACAATTTCCTGCCATTCACGCGGCAAGCCCTTCGCAGCTTCCGGCAAAACTTGATTATCATACTCGTCATCCGCAACTGACCAGTCTTCGCCAAGTTCGTTTTGAACGTAATACACAAAATGCAGCGCCTTGATCAAAGCTTCACGCTCAACTTGTAAACGCACGCGCCTGTCTTCGAGATACGCAACCGGTAAGCCACGTTTGCCATTTGTCCAGGCATAAGTCCCGGGATAATCATTCGCCCAGTTAATCGCGCTCTTCGAGATGTATTTCCAGTTCGAACGCTCTGCATCATAACCCCAGGGCGTAGACGAATCCGGCAAGCCACGATATGCAATATGCGATTCAAAATTCAACGGTGTCTCAATCGGGAACGTGTTGCGAAAATTATAGCCATCTCTCGTAACGAACGCAGCGTAATTTCGCCGTGCTAAATCATAGCCGGGTAACGGATTTTTCGGACGCAAATGGCTCGGCACTCCACCGGAATATCTGCGCATAACTACGATCCAGGTTATGTCCTGAATCATTGCTTCGTTATTTATAAATCGCGAAACTGAATTTCCAGCTCGATACGGAACTTGTGCGAGTGGCATTACGTCGCCGTATTCTGTCGCGTCGATTAAGACTTTGCACTTGAACTTGCGATTGCCCGACGGACTTTTCACCGTTACGCCAGTGATCTGCCTGCCATCTTTTTCAACTGCGATAATTTCCGAACTCATCAGGAAATCCATCTGAGTTTTGCGCCTGGTCTCGTCGAGCATTGCCAGAATCGTTTGCTGACCGATATGTGGCTCGAATGCTGTGCTTGTGTTCGACCAGTAACACGTCCCCATAGATTTTCCGCGATTTCCGTAATAATAACTCATGCGTTCGATAAATTCGCGATAAATTCCGCTGCGTAATCTGCTGGCATCGTCCATCGTAGTGCAACCCGCAGCCATAGCCTGACCGCCAAACCACGGAGTCGCCTCAATCGTCAAGACACTCACACCCAATCTCGCAGCCTGAATCGTCGCAGCAATCCCTGCCATTCCACCGCCAGCAACAATCACGTCATACGAATCTCGCAAAGTCCGCGCATAACGCCGTGCAGCAAACGCAAAACTCGAATTGCAAATCATAAACACCACACTTAAAATTAACAGCGCAATTCGCAATCTCGTTCTAAAAAATCTTGCTCCCAAAATTTACAGCCTCCTGAAATCTGCAAAAATATTTTTTAATAATAGCGTTTATTAGCTATAATTGTCCTCATGGAAAAAACTAATTTTAACGACGAATTTTTTATGCGCAAGGCTATCGAACTCGCGAAAATTGCAACGGGCTTCACAAGTCCGAATCCGCTGGTTGGCTGCGTGATCGTAAAGGACGGCGAAATCATCGGGCAAGGCTATCATCACGAAGCCGGAAAATCTCACGCTGAAATCGAGGCGATTAATAACGCTTATGAATCTGGAAACGCTGCAAAAATTCCGGGTTCATGTCTTTACGTGAATCTTGAACCTTGCTCACATTTCGGGAAAACTCCACCGTGCGCGAATCGCCTGGTTCAGGAAAAAATTTCTCGTGTAGTTATTGCTATGCGTGACCCGAACGAACTCGTGAATGGCAAGGGCGTGAATATTTTGCGTGAAGCCAATATCGAAGTCGTAGAATCATGTCTTGAATCCGAGGCTCGATGGCTGAATCGCGGCTTTGTGAAATTCCACACTCACGGCAGACCTTGGGTTAATCTCAAAGCTGCGTCAAGTCTGGACGGGAAATTAGCTCTCAAGAACGGCATCAGCAAATGGCTCAGCGGCGAAAAATCTCGCGTGAAAGCTCACATGCTGCGTGCGGAAAATGACGCTGTACTCGTCGGAGTGAATACAGTTCTGAATGACGATCCCGAATTGACCGTGAGAATTTTTGCGGATAATCACGAATTTCATAATCCTAAGCGCGTAATTCTCGACAGATTTTTGCGAACACCGCTTGATGCGAAAATTATAAATTCCGATGGCAAGTGCGTGATATTCTGCGGCGAATTTATGAGTAAAGATGAGTCTGAGAAAGCTCAAAAGTTTCGTGATTTGGGTGTGAAAGTGATCGAGTCTTGTCTTGATACAACACCTCCGCTCAGAAACGGCGAAATCGGCGAGTTAATATTAGCTCCGATTCTGGAACACCTGGCTCGCGAAGAAGGCGTTATGAATTTGCTGGTCGAAGGCGGCGCGAAAATTCTGAACTCATTCATTCGGGAGAATCTGGCGGATTACATGTACGTGTTTTTTGCTCCGAAGATTATCGGCGAGGGATTGAGTTTCGGAACGGGCTTGAGTTTGCGGGATTTGTCTGGCGCGAAGATTCTCAGGGACGTAAAATCCGAAATGTTTGACCAGGATGTATTAATAGAGGGGCGTTTTGAATGTTCACAGGATTAATCGAGACTACAGGAATTGTCAAGAATTTCATGCAATCGGGCGAATTTTTCACGTTAAGCATTCAGCCGGAAAATTCCATGGATGATTTAAAAATTGGCCAGTCTATCTCAGTTAGCGGCGCGTGTCTGACTGTGACGAAATTGCAGAATAATATTTTTCAGGTCGAAGTTATGCGCGAGACTTTCAAGAGAACCTGGTTCGGAAAATTTTTGCGTTCGGGTACGCGCGTAAATCTCGAACGTGCGATGAAATTGACGGACAGGCTCGACGGACACTTAGTCCTGGGACACGTTGACGGCATTGCGATTTTGCGTGAAATTCACGGTGACAAAACTCGTGAGGCAATTTTCGAACCACAGGATAATAATTTGCTCGCAGGCATTGTCTCGAAAGGCTCGGTTGCGATTGA
This sequence comes from uncultured Synergistales bacterium, assembly GCA_905233725.1. Taxonomy (GTDB): domain Bacteria; phylum Synergistota; class Synergistia; order Synergistales; family Aminobacteriaceae; genus JAFUXM01. The sequence goes on along the minus strand of CAJOEM010000024.1, from coordinate 13,191 downwards.
TGGCGTGAGTTTGACGGTGATTGACGTGAACGACAAGAATTTCTCCGTGGGATTGATCCCTGAGACGCTGAGATTCTGCACGCTGGGGAATTTGCGTACGGGTTCGTGCGTGAATCTTGAGACGGATATTCTTGGAAAGTACGTTGCGAGATTGCTGACACACTCGAAATCACGCGATGAATACTTGATGGGACTGCTGGAATCCTAACGTGAATATGCTATAATTTCCGCACAAAGACCAATTTTGAAAAACGCTGCTCCCGAAAATAATTTATGGGAGTTGCTTTATTTGAGACAGGGAAGAAAAAAGAAAAAATCGTAACACTTTTTGCGACACGAGAGAAAATTTTTACAGCTACATTTACAGCTACAGATTTTGCTCAAGAGAATGATTATGACAGGAGAATTTATGCGGCGAAAATTTTGCAGGATTTTCACAAAAAACGCTCTCGAAATTTTCGCGAAAAAATAACACGGAAAGTTCGGGCGAAATTGTCCGAATTTTTTCATATTGTGCTATATTTATTCATGATGAGAAATTTTGTGAGATACACGAGAACAGGGAGTGAATAGTTTTTTGGACTGTCATAAACACGATTACGAGATAATAATTAACAAATCACCGTTCAAACGTGTCGAGAAAAAATTGGAAGTGAGAATCCCAACTGAATTTGGCATTTTTAACGTGAGTGCGTGGCGAAGTATTTCTCAGGACGACGACGCTCACACTCATCTTGCGCTCGTGATGGGTGATATTTCGGATTCAGCTCAACCTGTACTTGTTCGAGTTCACAGCGAGTGTTTCACCGGTGACGTTCTTGGTTCGTTGCGTTGTGATTGCGGTCCACAGCTTCACACTGCGATGAAAATGATCTCGCATGAAAAGCGCGGCGTGTTGTTGTACATGCGTCAGGAAGGCCGAGGGATTGGCTTGCTGAATAAATTGCGTGCGTATAAATTGCAGGACGACGGACTCGACACAGTTGATGCGAACGTTGCATTGGGTTTTCCGCCTGACATGCGCGAGTACGGAACAGGTGCGCAAATTCTGAAGGACTTGGGATTGAAGCGGATCAGACTAATGACGAATAATCCCGGGAAAATTTCTGGTCTCGAAGAATACGGTATCGAAATTGTCGAACGTGTGCCGATTTTGATCCCGACGAACGAATTTAACGAACGATACATGTACACGAAAGAGTCTCGCATGGGACACATGATGGGACATATGCTGGATAATATCGAATTTGAAAACGAATTTGAAAAGGAGTAATTAATCAACATGAGCATGAAAATCAACGAGGGCAAATTAATCGGAACTGGTTTATCAGTCGCGATAGTAGCGTCAAGATTCAACGAGTTAATCACGAACAAGTTAATCGAAGGTGCGAAAGATATTCTGATGCGCCATGATGTTTCGGCGAATAATATCGAGATTGCGTGGGTTCCGGGAGCTTGGGAGTTGCCGTTAATCGCGAAGGAATTGGCTCTAACAGGAAAATATGACGCGATAATTGCACTCGGAGCTGTAATTCGTGGTGACACACCGCATTTTGATTACGTTGCCGCTGAAATGTCAAAAGGCCTTGCGAGTGTCGGACTTGAACATAGAATCCCGATAGCGTTCGGAGTTTTGACGTGCGATAATCTTGATCAGGCTCTGATTCGCGCGGGCAGCAAAGCAGGTAACAAAGGCGCGGATTGTGCAAACGTTGCAATCGAAATGGCAAATCTTTTGAAAAATATTCGTAACTCGAATCGCGAAGATTCTGGGAAAAAATTTGCGTAATAAGGGGTAATATTCATACATGCTTGATCTTAAATGGATTCTTGCCAATCAGGAAACAATGGCAGGATATTTGAAAGCTCGCAAACACGATTTTGATTTGAAGACGCTCGTTGAACTTGACGAACGCAGGCGAAAAATTATCGGCGAAACTGAAGATTTGAAAGCCAAACGTAACGAAGGCTCTCGGAAAATCGGCAGCGCGAAAAATAATCCGGATATTGACGTGAACGCTCTGAAAGCTGAGATTAAAGCGATGGGCGATGATATTAAGAATCTTGATTCGGAATTGGCGGAAATTGAGCAGAAATTACACGATTGCCTGATGACATTGCCGAACAAACTCAGCGACACGACACCGATTGGCAACGATGAGAACGATAATCCGGTCGTGCGCACGTGGGGAGAGATTCGCAAATTCGATTTTGAACCGAAAGCTCACTGGGATATTGCAGAGCCGCTGGGAATTATGGATTTTGAGAAGGGCGTTATGCTGGCTCAGAGCAGATTCACGGTCTTGAAAGGTCTGGGCGCAAGAATGGAACGCGCACTCGTGAATTTCATGCTGGATTTGCACACCCAGAAGCACGGCTATCTCGAAGTTGAGCCACCGTTCATGGTCAGGTCCGCGATTCTCGAGGGAACTGGTCAGTTGCCGAAATTCGCCGAAGATCTTTACAAGCTGCAAAATGATGACCTGTGGCTGATCCCAACGGCTGAAGTTCCGCTGACAAATCTTAATCGCGAGAGCATTCTTGACGAGAAAGACCTGCCGTTATATTACACAGCTTACACACCGTGTTTCAGGCGCGAGGCCGGCAGTGCTGGACGTGATGTTCGCGGCTTGATGCGTCAACACCAGTTTGATAAGGTCGAGATGGTGAAAATCTGCACTCCTGAGACAAGCTATGATGAGCTTGAAAAACTCACGAGTAATGCTGAAGATGTCTTGAAAATTCTCAAGCTGCCGTATCGAGTTGTGAATCTGTGTTCGGGCGACATTGGCTTCGGTTCGTGCAAGACTTATGATCTCGAAGTCTGGCTGCCGTCTCAGAATAAATATCGTGAGATTAGCTCGTGTTCGAACTGCGAGGATTTCCAGGCGCGCCGAATGAATTTGCGCTACAGACCGTCTGACCCAGATAAGAACGGCAAAATCAGATTCGCTCACACGCTGAACGGTTCGGGAATTGCTGTCGGACGCACGTTGATCGCGATAATCGAGAATTACCAGGAACAGGACGGCTCGGTTACGATTCCTGAAGCACTTGTCCCGTACATGGACGGATTGAAAAAGATCGAAAAGATTTGAGCTAAATAAATCTGAACTGAACATGACGAATTATTTACCGGAAACTCTGTCTGAATACTTCTCGAATACCTCTGAGATATTTGCAAAATTATTCGCGCTGATTTCGGAATTATATTCGCACTCGATACTTGCTGGGAATATTTTCCTGATTGCTGGCTGTGCTGCCGGAGCGATTGCGTGTGCGGTTGTGCAGTTGTTTATCAAGCGATTGCTGCCGTTCAGACAGTATACGTACATGCGAGACGTGGTGCTGATGGGAGCTTGGCTGGTTTTGGCGACGTGGTTTGGCTCGTTTAATTCGAAGATCGTGATTGCCGGAGCAATTTTCGCGTGGCTGGTCGGAATGGCTGAGGAAATTTATAATGATTCAAGATGGCGATTGCTGTTCCCGTTAATCGGTGCGTTGTGCGCGTATTTTGGTCCGTCGGTGCATTTCATAAGATTTCCCGATGGCGAATATATTTATCTAACGCCGCTGTTCTCGTTCATAGCCGGGACAATCTGGTTCAGTTTTTTCCCGTTCGTGTTTAATTATCTCGACGAGATTCCAGGATTGGTCGGGCATATTCTCGCTGTGACGTTCGTTTTGATGCTGGCAGCGTGCTTCGTGAGTGGCTCCGGAGAATTTTTCATGACGTTCGCAGGCTTGTTCCTGATAATTGCGTTCTGGAGCAGATATGGCAACGTTTACAGGCAATCTGGACGAGCGATGGCTTCGATGTGGGCGGTGATAATCGCAGGCACGTCAGTAATCGGAACCAGCAAGGGAATCGTGTTAAGTACGGTGTTATTTTTATCGCTGGGATTATTCGCCATACCGATGCTGGAAATATTTTTCGGATTCGTTATGTGGCTTTTCAAAGACGATTCAGAAAAACAACACACGGACAAATTCTACCGGCGAATGCTTGACGACGGACTCGAACACCCCGAAGCAGTTCAGTACGTTGCGGGTTTGTATGCTTTGACGAGTATGGCTACGATTTGGCACTGGAGCATCGCAGCAATCGCAGTTGTGATTTTGCTTTTGCTCAGACCGTTGAAAGCCAGAGCACAATCTTCGAGCCTGAAATTATGGGGAGTTCGCATTGATAACGTCTCGATGAATTACGCGATTTCAAAAGCACGAGGACTAATCCAGCACCCGAAATCTAATAAGGCGCAATTAGTCTTCACGTTGAATGCTCTGGGTGTTGAGACTGCGCTGAAAGACAGCGAATTCATGGAATGTGTGAATGATTCGGCAATAGTTCTCGCTGATGGTGCAGGATTATTCTTGGGCTTGAAGATTCTCGGAATGCCGATTATCGAACGCGTCGCAGGAATAGATTTTGCTGAGCAGTTGTGCCGAATCGCAGCAGCTGAGAAACTGCCCGTGTATTTTCTTGGAGCAGCCGGTGACAGAGCAGAAATCGCCGCAAAAGTCTTGAAGAATAAATTCCCCGGACTAATCATTGCCGGAACTCACAACGGATATTTTAATATTCATGAACGAAAAATCCCACGTGAAGTTGCAGCATCCGGTGCGAAGATTTTGCTGGTCGCGATGGGGCAGCCTCGTCAGGAGAAATGGGTCATGAAGAATCGCGAAATCCTCGGGAATATTCTGGCAGTCGGAGTTGGCGGCTCGTTCGATGTGTTCGCAGGGAAACTCAAGCGTGCGCCGGCATGGGTTCAGAAAATCGGCTTTGAGTGGCTGTATCGACAGATTCAAGAACCTGAACGTTGGCGTAGAAATCTTGGTCTGTTCAGGTTTGCGTTGAGAATTTTCGCTACAAAAATCGGCTTGTATCGCTCAAAATAGAATGAAATAGCATAAAAAATCATATATTTTATTAACTAAAACTAACAATCCTTCCTGAAGAATCGCAAGTTTTCGGGGAGGATTTTATTGTGAAATCATGTTTGTACTTGAAAATTTGTGTTCGGGTTATTACGGCGGGAAATGCTTTTTGCAGGATATATCGCTGGAAATTCCGGGAAAATCTTTCACATCGATAATCGGTCAGAATGGCAGCGGAAAATCTACGCTCCTGAGAACTCTCGCCGGTCTGGAAAAATATTCGGGTCATGCTGGACTCGGAAATTATGAGATCGCGAGAATATCACGGGGAAAATTTGCGAAATCTGTCAGTGTCATGTTGTCAGGGAAAAATTTCATGCCGTCATATCCGTTCACAGTTCGGGAGATAATATCACTTGGACGTTTGCCGCACAGAAAATTATTCGCAAGACTGACTGAGCATGATCAGGAAATAATTCTGAATGCAGCCAAGGAATTGCATCTGGAGAAATTTCTTGATCGCAATATCATGACGCTTTCTGACGGAGAGAGACAGTTGGCGTTATTAGCGTGTGCGCTCGCTCAAGACACGCAGATAATCTTGCTTGATGAACCGACTGCTTCGCTGGATCCGGATAAATCGCTTAGAATTTTTGCCCTCTTGCGTGAACTTGCAAATGACGGGAAATGTATAATTGCTGCTGTTCATGATATTAACGCGTCGTTGAATTACTCGGATTATTACGTTGCGCTGAAGAATGGCAAATTAATCTCGAACGGCACTGCGAAAAATCTTAGTCCGGAAATTCTGCGCGAAATTTATGACACGAATTTTGTTAAGTATGTGAATTCAGAAAGGAATGATGTCTTGTGGCACGCCGTGTGCTGAGAATTTTGCTCGTGATGTTGCTGTTGCTTGCGCCGAAATTTGCGTTTGCTGAGCTGCGTGTGATCTCGCTTTACCCGGGACATTCGGATAATATTGCTGCATTGGCTGGCGAGAAATCCAGGGATATTCTTGTGGCTTTGTCGGAGAATGATGACGCGGATTTTTTGTCGGAAGTTCCCAGAGTTTCGCTGCGAGTTGGTGCGGAGAAATTGCTGTCGATGAAGCCGGATTTAATCGTGACGCGACCGTTTGCAGAAAAGCTGAATCCGAATTTATATAGCGTCCTGAGAAGCTCGGGCGTGAAAATTTTGTCGATTGAGCCGCCAACTTGGGAGAATTTCCCGGAATATTTGCAGAATTTGGCCGATGAATTGCAACTTGACGCAAAGCCTGCTCTGGAGAAACTTGCGAATCTCAAGCGCGAAATTGCCGTGAAAGCGAAATCTCAGAAAGCGAAATTTCACGATGGCAAAATTCTGAACGTATTCGTCGAATCAACTGGTCGAGAAATTCACACGTGTGCGCCAGATTCATGGGCTGCGAAATTGCTGGAACTTTCCGGAGCTAATAACGTTGCGAAAAATGCGAGTGCGATTAGACCCGGAAGTTCTATAGCTGCGTTCGGCATAGAGCGTGTCTTGGAGAGTTTAAATTCCGGACTTGACGTGTATATTATCCAGACAGGAGCAATGAATCACACGAACCTGGCTGAATTTTACGCGCGATCCTGGACTCTTGCGCTGAAAAATTCTGGCGTTCGCGTTGTGGAAGTTCCTGAGAAATATCTGAGCAGACCGTCGCTGTTGGGCTTGGAAATTGGCGGAAATTTGCTGCTGAAAATATTTTGGGAATGATTTTGTGAGTGATTTTAGGAGTGATAATTATGCTAGAATCATACGCGAAATTTTTGCAAAAGTTTTAGGGAGAGATTTTTTGAAAGATGCCTGGAAAATTACAGCCTGAAATTCTCAGACGTAGCGTCTTGGGCTACACAGGGAAATTACGCGAAGATTTGTTAGTCGGCGGCGGACTCGGAGAAGATGCTGCGTTGATAAAAGTTCCGGACGGCGTGTTGGTTGCGTCGTCTGATCCTGTTGTAGGAGCTGAGAAAAATGCCGGGAAATTGCTCGTGCATATTAACGCGAATGATGTTGCGTGCAAAGGAGCTGATCCTGCGTGGATAATCGTTACGCTGATTTTGCCCGAAGCTGGCGGAACTGTTCTTGTCGAAAAATTCATGCGCGAAATTCACGAGGCTTGCTCAGAAATTGGCGTTGCGATTGCCGGCGGTCACACGGAATTGACGGATAGATATAAGCAGCCGGTAATTTCAGCGACGATGTTTGGCATGACGAGTTATGAACTCAGCGTGAAAAATATTTCTGACGGCGACATGATAATTGCGACTGGTCACGCAGGTCTTGAGGGTATGAGCATTATCGCGAATGATCGCTCGGATTTGCTTTCGGAATTTTTTAGCAACGAAGATTTGCAAGTTGTGAAATCCTGGGGAGAAAATTTTTCGATTCTTAAGCCTGCGAAAATTCTGCGCGAATATGCGTGTTACATGCACGATCCGACTGAAGGCGGAGTATATGGCGCGCTATTCGAGATCTCACAGGCTGCGAACAGAGGAATAGAAATTTATCACGATGACATTCCCGTTCATGCTTTGACGAAAGTTGCTGCGGAGAATCTGAATTTTGATCCGTTGAACTTGATCTCGTCCGGAATGCTGATCGCTGTTGTGAAGCCGGAGAAAATACACGAAGCTCAGAACGCTTTGAAAGCTCAGGGCATAAATTCGGCAATCATTGGCAAATTCTCAGGCACGAAGAAAATTTTCCTGAACACACGAGAAGAACTTTGGAGCATATTAGCTCGAAAATAAAAAATAATATGAAGGTGTAATAATTTTGAACAGAATATTTGACAAGTCATGGCAGAGAACGTCGCTTTGTGGCAGATTTACTGAGGCAGACGCTGGCAAAGAAGTTCGCGCTAACGGTTGGGTTCGTGCGAGAAGAGATTTAGGCGGAATAATTTTTATCGAGATTTGGGATTGGACAGGGCCGATTCAGATCGTGTTTAATCCGGAAGCCGGTGAGATTCACAAGTTGGCTTCAAGTCTGAGAAATGAGTATTGCGTCGCTGTGAAAGGCAAAATGCGAATCAGACCCGAGGGAACTGAGAATCCGGAATTGATAACGGGCAATATTGAGATCGTCGCGAGTGATTTTCTTGTGCTGTCGAAAGCCAAGCTGGTGCCGTTTGAAGTTGGCGATGAGACTGACAGCGTTGACGAGAATTTGCGCCTGAAATACAGATACTTGGATTTGCGCCGTGACAAAATGCAGTTCAATATGAGAACTCGCAGCAAGATTAACGCATTCACTCGAAAATATTTGGGCGAGCGTGAATTTGTCGAACTCGAAACGCCTATGTTGACGAAAGCTACGCCGGAAGGTGCGAGAGATTATCTTGTGCCCAGCCGAGTTAATCCGGGAACGTTTTACGCATTGCCGCAGTCACCGCAGTTGTTCAAGCAGATTTTGATGATCAGCGGCTTTGATAAATATTACCAGATTGCGCGATGTTTCAGGGACGAGGATTTGCGCGCAGATCGCCAGCCGGAATTTACACAGATTGATCTCGAGATGAGCTATATAACTGAAGAAGATATTATGGAGCTGATCGAGGGCTATATGAAAGGCTTGTTCAAGGAAATTCTGGATTATGACGTTCAGACACCGTTTTTGCGCATGAATTACTGGGACGCGATGGACAAGTACGGCAGCGATAAACCAGATTTGCGCGTGAAATTGGAATTATGCGACGTTGCTGACGCGTTCAGAAATTCAGGATTCGAGCCGTTTAGAAAAATTCTCGAAGATGGCGGAGTTGTTCGTGCGTTAAGATTGCCCGGCGGTGCTGATTTGTCGCGAAAGGAAATTCTTGAGCTAGAGGCGCGTGCGATTAAGTTGGGATTATCAGGACTTGCGAATTTCCTGTACAAAGATGGCGCGTTGAAAGGTCCTCTCGTGAAATTCTTAACACCCGAAGAAGTTGACAAAGTGCGCGAATTGTCGAATTTACAGCCCGGTGATGCGTTGTTCCTGGCTGCTCATAAATCCAGAGCGAAAGCTTGCGAAATTCTCGGCACACTCAGGCTTGAACTCGGCAAGAAATCTAAAGAATTATTCGATGACTCGCCGAATAACTGGAAATTTTTGTGGGTCACGCGCTTCCCGATGTTTGAGTGGAGCGATGAGGAAAAACGCTGGGTAGCTATGCACCACCCGTTCACGTCGCCTGTTCTCGATGAAGACCCGTCCGTTATGGAAAATGATCCGGCAAATGCGCTTGCTCGTGCGTATGATTGCGTCCTGAATGGCAACGAAGTCGGCGGTGGTTCAATAAGGATTCATGACCCCGAAGTTCAGGCGAAAGTCTTCAAGTGTTTGGGAATTACTCCGGAAGAGGCAAAAAAACGCTTCGGATTCTTTCTTGAGGCGTTATCTTACGGAACTCCTCCACATGGCGGCTTAGCGTTGGGCGTTGATAGATTAATTATGCTGTTATGTCACGGAAATTCGATTCGTGATGTCATGGCGTTCCCGAAAACTCAGAAAGCTCAGTGTTTGTTATCAGGCGCGCCGGATATTGTCGAGGATTCGCGCTTGGACGAGCTGAAGATTAAAGTAGATTTACCCGTTGACGATTAAGTTCAAGTGATTCATAATTCAGGGAATATAATTTCAGAAAGGAGCCTCTATACTTCCATGAGTAATAATAACGAAAATGTTGCTGAAGTTGCAAGCAAACCCAAGAAAATCAAGCGAATCGGAGTTTTGACCAGTGGCGGAGATTCACCCGGAATGAATGCTGCAGTCAGAGCCGTTGCGAGAACTGCGATTTATTACGGGATTGAATGCGTAGGAATCAGGCGTGGCTGGAATGGCTTAATCAACAGCGATTTCATGATTTTGAACGGTGACGCGGTCAGGCATATTTTGGCGCGAGGCGGCACGATTTTGTACACGGCTCGAAGCGATGAATTTATGACAGTTGAAGGCCGCAAAAAAGCTGTCGCTACATGTAAGATGCTCGGACTTGAAGGCATCGTTGCGATTGGCGGCGACGGAACTTTCAAAGGTGCGCTGGAACTTTCGCGATTAGGCATTCCGACGGTTGGAGTACCAGCTACGATTGATAACGACGTAGGCTGCACGAATTACACGATCGGATTTGACACGGCTTGCAACACGGCTATAACTTGCATTGACAAATTGCGCGACACGATGCAATCACACGAACGCTGCTCAGTTGTCGAAGTCATGGGTCGTCACGCTGGATATTTAGCTCTGTACGTTGGACTTGCTGTTGGAGCGACGGCTGTTTTGATTCCGGAACGCGAACTTGATTTCGAACGCGACATAGTTGTGCCGATTCAGAACGCCAGACTTGCAGGTGCGACACATTTCATGATAGTTGTGGCTGAAGGTGCCGGCAGTGCAATCGAGATTGGCGAAAAAATTCACGAGGCGCTAGGCATTGGACCAAGAGTTACGGTGCTTGGACATATTCAGCGCGGCGGCTCTCCGACTGGACGCGACAGAGAGACTGCTACACGCATGGGCTATTACGCCGTGAAAGCATTTGCTGACGGTCACCCGAATTGCATAATCGGAACTCAGGAAGGCAGCATAAAAGAAATTCCGATTGAAGAGGCTCTCGCAATGAAGAAGCATTTGCAAATGTACAGGTACGAGATTCTCGAAGCGATTTCCGCGACAGGATCCGGGCATTAGCGAATGAAGATTTGTTTTTACGCGCTACGTGAATTTGACGAACTGGAATTTTGCGAGGAGTTTCGTGAAAAATACGGAATAGATTATGTGTACTCGACAGAATATCCAGACGCAAATAATATGAATCTTTCTAAAGGTTGCGACGCTATCAGTTGCACGCCGTGTGACATGTCAGCGAAAGTTCTCGAGAGTTTTCATGAGCTTGGCGTTAAATATATTCTGTGTCGTTCGATTGGCTATGACCACGTAGACTTGAAGCGTGCGCGCGAACTTGGCATGAAAGTCGACACGGTTTCGTACACTCCGACGGGAGTTGCTGATTACGCGATTATGCTGATGCTGGCGAGTGTTCGGAGACTTGCGCATATTCTCAAGCGTGCGGAAATTCAGGATTACTCGCTCAAGAATAAACTCGGGCGTGATTTTTCGTTCTGTACGGTTGGAATTTTGGGAACAGGACGAATTGGCGAGACTGTTGTGAAGCATTTATCCGGATTTGGCTGTGAGATTCTTGCGTATGATCTTTACGAGAAAGATTCGGTCAAGAAATTTGCGCAGTACGTGTCACTTGATGAAATTTTCGCGAGGTCTGATATTCTTAGCCTTCACATGAACGCTAATCCTGAGAATTATCACATAATCAATCGCGATTCGATCTCAAAAATGAAAGATGGCGCGTACGTCATTAACACAGCACGAGGCAAGCTTGTAGATTCAGAGGCGCTAATCGAGGGCATAGAATCCGGGAAACTCGCTGGAGCTGCTCTTGATGTCCTGGAATTTGAGAACGGATTATATTATTACAATCGAATGGGCGAAGTTATGGTGAATCCGAAATTGGCGATTTTGCGCTCATTTCCGAACGTGATAATAACTCCGCACACGGCATTCTACACGCGAGAAGATGTTGGCGCGATGGTCGAGGGAAATTTCAGGAGCTTGTATGATTTCGAGACTGGCAGGAAAATTTCCGGCTTTGAGAGCATAGCTTAATCCAGAATAATATACACGAAACAAATCGACCCTTCAAAGATCATGACGTGTGATCGGAGAGGGGTTTTTTTGTGTCTGATTGTGCTGAAGCTTGTGCTGGGGTAAGGCTTCCAAAACGATGTTGAACGAAATTACACGTTCAGAATTTCCGGCGACAGTATTTCGAATGCGAACGGCGTTACGATTGCGTGTTAACAACGAACCCCTCAATGATCGAAATCGAAAGCGAAATCGACACGATCAGCGAGGGGTTTTTGCTGCCCGAAAAAACATAAAAATATGCTTGTGCTAAAATTTATTCATGATTTTTTATTTACAAGAGTACGGTCTGCAAAAACTACATTACTGCTTGGAAATTTGTGCGTTGAATCAGGTCGTGCAGAAATTATTGTTGTAACCTTTAGAAGAAGGCGTTTTGTTATGAGCAAACGTAATTATGTTTGGCTTTTGGTTACAGCGCTGTTATTCAGCGTCTTTGTGTCAGGAGGCTGCGACTTGGGTTAGTCGGACAATGAGTATCCCATTACTGAAGAACAACACGATGATGGCGATGCTCCAACAGGCTATGATGGCAGCTACGACGTTGATGAATTTAAACGCTACGAAGGTCACGGAAATGTTCCTGATAACTGGACGGATTTAACTGGAACCTGGCAACCAGCAAGCGGAATTATGATTTCTTACGACGCATCAGTAAATGATTATACCGAGTACAGAGAATTTCACTGTCAACGTCACCGGTTCTGGCAGTCCTTACACCGTCGAACAAGGCAAAATCACTTTCTGTTACAGGGAGAGAGCGATGTATTCGGAAAATGAAGAAGAGCTTGATTTAGCAAAGTTTTTTGTCACACATGACGGCTCAACTTCAGATATGACGGTCTCAGGCGACAAACTTTCAAATTCATCAGTTTCGATTGAGATTGAGGAGAATATCGACAAAGATACGTTTGTTTTCACCTTCGGCAGCGTTGCCGCGAGAAAAATTGAATTCGTTCTTGTGCAGCGCGTGATTAATGCTGAGAACACTCCTTCAGACTGGACTTCATTGACTGGAACTTGGAAACCAACGAGCGGAACTTTGACTTATGATGACGTGTTGGGTAATGAAGTTGCACGACATAATTTGCTTAAAGATGCGTCAGATAGTTTTGAAGTTACGGTCACTAAATCGGGTAGTTCCTACTATCTAGATAGCGACGAGGGAACTCTTTACTTTGAGGGAAATAATTCTAGAACGCACGGTACTGAACACGTTATAGGCAATGATGGAAACGGTTTACTGTTCAAAATTTCTGGGGGGAAGGCTGTACATTACTCAGAATCTCACGATCATTTGTACCGATTGCGTTCATTCGAGTACGTTGACAATAATCACGTTACTTTTGTGGCTGAATTATTGTACGACGAAGAGGACGAGGAATTGGTGGAATATCAAGATTTCCCGGGAAAAGCCGTCAAACGTACTGAAGTAATATCGTTTGAGCGCGTGAACTAGCAAATAATTTTTCAGCGCAAAAATCTTGACATAAAAAAGAATCCTGATCGTGAAGTGAAATTTGCGATCAGGATTCTTTTTGTGTGCGAAAAACTTCGTGAACGATTATGAATTACTGA
>CAJOEM010000023.1 GCA_905233725.1 uncultured Synergistales bacterium | reverse complement strand
CTCTTCCTTCTCACAAAATAAATTTGCTTCCATTATACACAATACTGGATTCTCAAACGTCAGCATATTTTCGCAAAATATTTTTCACAATACCTGATATAATTATACCAAATAATCAAGATTAAAATTTCTTAACCGTCACCTTCACTTTTGAATTTCAATTTCAAATCGTGGAGCGTAGATCGAAAAGAGGGGGAGGACTTGTGAAATGAGCCGTCTTAGCATAACTAACACAACACACGCTCAGGAAACGGTAGAGTCTTTGCACAGAGATTTAGAGCGACGAGTGATTTCTTCGCCACCGGGTTCCTGTCCGTTGGATTTAGCCAGCAGTTTCTTGAAAGTTTGTGCAGCGCAGACTTGCGGAAAGTGCGTTCCATGTCGAATCGGATTGCCGCAGCTTGAGAAATTAATCGACGACGTGACTGAAAATCGTGCGGATATGTCAACGATCGATTTGATCGAGAAAACTGCACAGACAATTTGCGATTCAGCCGATTGCGCAATCGGTTACGAGGCCGCTAACATGGTCTTGAAAGGCGTGCGCGGATTCAGAGACGAATATGTCGAACACGTTAAGAATCATCACTGCACGTTCGGCGGATTCAAAGCTGTTCCGTGCGTAACGTTGTGTCCTGCACACGTTGATATTCCGGGATATATTGCGCTCGTGAATGCCGGAAAATTTGCCGATGCCGTTAGATTAATCCGCAAAGATAATCCGTTCCCGAGTGTTTGCGCTATGGTCTGTGAACACCCGTGCGAAAACAAATGCAGACGCGGAATTGTTGATGACGCGATTAATATTCGGGGCTTGAAATTATACGCGATCGATCATTCAGGACATGTTCCGGTTTACAAAGAAAATCAGCCTAAACCAGAACAAACCGGAAAACGTGTCGCAATTATCGGCGGTGGCCCAAGCGGAATTTCTGCTGCGTATTATCTCGCCTTAATGGGTCACTCGGTCGAAATTTTCGAACAGCGTAAACAATTAGGCGGAATGCTGCGTTATGGAATCCCGTCGTACAGATTGCCGCGCGAAGTTCTTGACGAGGAAATCAACACGTTATTAACTGCCGGTGACATAAAAGTACACAAAGAAATCTCAATCGGCGGCGAAAATTACCCGTTAGCAAAACTCAAATCCGAATTTGACGCGGTGTATATTGCAATCGGTGCGCACACGGATAAATCACTCAGAATCGAGGGCGAAAAATCCGAGGGCGTTATGTCAGCCGTTACGTTATTGAGACGAATCGGTGATAATGATTTCCCGGATTTCACTGGCAAAAAAGTCGTCGTAGTCGGTGGTGGAAACGTCGCTATGGATTGCGCAAGATCTTCACTCAGACTTAACGCAGAGAAAGTTACGTTGGCATATCGTCGTCGCAAAGAAGACATGACCGCTCTAGCCGAAGAAGTCGAAGCTACTGAAGTCGAAGGTTGCGAAATTCTCGAACTCGCTGCACCGTTGAAAGTCGAAGTCGGCTCAGATGGCAAAGCAAAAGCTCTGTGGGTTCAGCAGCAAATGATCAGCAATATCAAAGCCGGTAGACCTGCTCCGAAAAATGCTACAGCAGAACCAATTCGAATCGAAGCGGATATTATCGTCGTGGCAATCGGTCAGGGAATCGAATCCAAGAATTTCGAGAACAGCGGCGTTGCTGTGAAATGGGGCTGCATTGAAGCACTCGACAGTGAAGAATTAGCGAATATGCCCGGAATTTTTGCGGGAGGAGATTGCGTCTCAGGGCCAGCGACAGTTATCAGAGCCATCGCAGCCGGAAAAGTTGCAGCAGCCAATATCGATGAGTATTTGGGCTATCATCACCCGATCGAATTGCCAGTTGAAATTCCTGAACCAGTTTTGCATAATCGACCGGCTTGTGGACGTGTGAAAATGCGTGAACGACCAATCGACCAGCGTATTCATGACTTCAAGCTTGTTGAGAAAGGCATGAGTGAAGAGGAAATGCAGCAAGAATCGAACAGGTGTTTACGCTGCGATTATTACGGATTCGGAAAATTCAGAGAGGGGCGTGAATTCAAATGGTAAATATTAAGATTAACGGCAAAGCGTTTCAAGTCCCGGAGAACACTACGATTTTGGAGGCAGCAAGCGCGAATAATATCAATATTCCGCATCTGTGCTATTTGAAAGAAATCAACGAGATCGGCGCGTGTCGTGTTTGCGTTGTTGAAGTCGAAGGTCTTGAGAAACTCGTCTCATCATGCAACACGAAAGTTCAGGAAGGCATGTCTGTTCTCACAAATTCTCCAAAAGTCAGACAGGCTCGAAAAATCAACGTCGAATTAATTCTGTCACAACATAATGCGCGATGTGCTGAGTGCGTGCGTTCTCAGAATTGCGAATTACAATCCGTAGCGAATGACCTGAACGTGTCAAACCCGAAATATCACGAGAATATTCCGGAATTTAACTGGAACACGAAATTCCCGCTGATTCGAAATGACGAGAAGTGCATCAAGTGTATGCGCTGTGTTCAAGTTTGCGATAATATTCAGTGTATGCACGTGTGGGACGTTGCCAAAACCGGATCAAAAACGACTGTTGCATGTTCCGCCGGAAAAGATATTACTGAGACAAATTGCACAGTTTGCGGTCAGTGTATCACGCATTGCCCGGTTGGTGCGTTAATTGCGCGTGATGACACTCAGAAAGTTTTGGACGCTCTTGCCGATCCGGATAAAATTACGATTGCGTCAGTTGCTCCAGCCGTCAGAACTTCTTGGGGCGAACAGTTGGGATTAACTCACGAAGAAGCAACTTCAGAACGTTTAGTCAGTGCTTTGCGTGAAGTCGGCTTCAATTACGTATTCGACACGGATTTCTCAGCGGACTTGACCATCATGGAAGAAGCCAGCGAATTTGTCGATAAACTCACGAAGTTTTTATCTGGTGACAAGTCGATTAAATTCCCGATGTTCACGTCATGTTGCCCTGGTTGGGTACGATTCATCAAGACCGAATTTCCGGATTTAGTGCCGCAATTATCCAGCGCAAAATCACCGCAGCAAATGTTCGGAGCAATTATCAAAACTTGGTACGCGCAAATTCTCGGTGTCGAACCTGAGAAAATTTATCACGTGTCATTCATGCCTTGCACAGCCAAGAAATACGAGTGTGACGTGTCCGTTATGAACAGTTCCGGAGCTAGAGACGTTGATGTTGTTTTGACCGTTCGTGAATTGGATCGCCTGATTCGTTCGGAAGGAATCGACGTTTCGAAACTGCCCGAGGGAGTATTTGATGCACCTTTGGGAACAGCTTCAGGAGCCGGACATATTTTCGGAACAACGGGCGGAGTTATGGAAGCTGCGTTACGAACTGCGTATAACTTCGTGACGGGCAAAAATCCTGATCCAGACGCTTTCAAAGACGTTCGAGGCTACGACGGTTGGAAAGAAGCTACGTTTGAAATCGCGGGCAACAAGCTCAAGATTGCAGTAGCTAACGGATTGGGAAATATTCGCAAATTATGTGAAGCTATTCAGTCCGGCAAAGTCGATTATCATTTCGTTGAGTGCATGGCGTGTCCGACGGGTTGTGCTGGTGGCGGCGGTCAACCGATCGAAGCTGGCAAGGAACTCGGCGCGGATCGTGGCAGAATTTTGCTCGCACTCGACCAGAAATCAAATCTGAGATTCTCGCACGAAAACCCGTCAATCAAACAGTGTTACGCTGAATATCTCGGAAAGCCTCTGGGTGAAAAATCGCATCACTTGCTTCACACGGATCAATCTAAATGGGAGCTTTGGCGTTAAAATAGCAATATTAAAATAGCAGGCATCAAAAAATCCCCTTGAACTCAATCAGGGGGATTCTTTTGTTATTGGCAATCTCTGGTTTAATTTCTAGAAAAATACTTCCTTTGCGATGAATAACACAGCAAGCACTGCCATCAACCAGCTAATGTCGCGTACTTTGCCCGTGAGCAGCTTAATCACAACGTATGAAACTATCGCAAATTCGATCCCAACGGCGATTGAGTAAGCTAACGGCATCATGAAAAATCCGAGCAATGACGGAATCAAATCCGTTAAATCATCGTAATTCAGATCGCGCAAACTCATCATCATGTAAACGCCAACCATTATTAACGCCGGAGCAGTCGCGTAACCCGGAACCATTTTTACTAACGGCGTGAAGAATATCGCAGCGACAAATAACACCGCAGTCGTTACAGCCGTTAAGCCAGTTCGTCCACCCTGAGCAACTCCGCTCGAACTCTCAACATATGACGTAACCGTTGACGTACCCATGAACGCGCCAGCCATCGTAGCAATAGCATCTGCCATTAACGCGCCTCTAGCTCTGGGCAGTTTGCCGTTCTCATCGAGTAAGCCGCTTCTGTTGCAAACTCCGATTAACGTGCCAATCGTGTCAAAGAAATCTACAAAGAAAAACGTGAAAACAATCACCCAGAAATCAAGTTCTTTCACAAGCGAGAAATCGAATTTCCCGACCAATGGCATAATCGACGGAGGTGTAGAAACGAATGTCTCCGGAGGCGTTACAAGTCCTAAACCAGCAGCTACAGCCGTTATAACAAGTATCCCGATTAATAACGCGCCCTGAACTTTCCATGCCGTCAAAATCGCAATCAAGAACAATCCGCCCATTGATAACAACGCAGGAATATTATTCTTGAAATTTCCAAGCTCAAGCAACGTCGCAGAATTATCAACTACGATTCCTGCACTCTGCAAGCCAATGAACGTTATGAACAAGCCAATGCCCGCCGAAATTCCGATCTTCAATGACTTCGGGATCGTGTCCATGACCATTTCGCGAATCCTTGTGAGTGTCAGAACGAAAAACACAAGTCCCTCGATGAATATCGCAGCCAAAGCCATCTGCCATGTAACCGGCGCGCCGTTGATCTTCATGTTCAGAACAACTCCGAACGCAAAGAACGCATTCAATCCCATTCCCGGAGCCAAAGCAATCGGATAATCCGCCAAAACCGCCATCAAAAACGTTCCCAAAGCTGACGCTAAACACGTTACGACAACCAGCGCGTCAAAATCCATGCCAGTCTGGCTCAAAATTCCCGGGTTCACGAAAATTATATAGCTCATTGTCACGAACGTCGTGATACCTGCGAGAATTTCCGTCACAACACTGCTCTTAGTTTCCTGTATCCTGAATAATGCCATGATATATCACCTTTCAAATCAAATTAAAATATTAATTTACAGCGTAAACTGCTCCACTGTTGCAGCCAACGTACAAAACGCCATTCACGAATGCGGGACTTGAATCACTGCCGCCTTCATCCGCAAAAATTAACGCGCGATCTCTGCCGGAATTGCCATCGAGAACATAAACACCATTGCTTGTTGGTGCGAAAACAAATCCATCAGCAATCACAGGTTTTGCGTTGATATTTCCAGCGTCACTCGAGAACCTCCAGAGAATATTCCCGGATTTCTCATCAAGTGCGACAACAAGTCCTCGCGCAGTTCCTACAGCAATCATTCCGTTATTGACTTCGGGTTTCGTTGTAACAGGATCGCCGAGTTTCACGTTCCATAACGGGATAATATCTTTGATTTTGAACGCCTGAACTGAACCGTCCCAACTTGAAGCGTAAGCCGTGCCGTTTTTGATTGCAAGAGTATTAATCGCACCGCCAGCACCACCACCGCCGATTCGCGAGCCGTCTTTTGGATCCAGAATGCTCAAAATTCCGTTGTACTCACCCAAAAACACAAGCTTCTCTCCAAACGATGGCGCTGATCTTAACTCAATCTCAGATTTGTACGTCCAAACCGGTCTGCCGTCATTGAGATTCAGTGCGTGTAAAACTCCGTCGCCTTTCGAAACAAAAACTTTCCCGTCACCGATTGCTGCACCATCTGGCGCTGTATCCTGACCGCTTGCGTCATGTGAAGTATCATTGTCCCAGATTACGCTGCCATCAGAAATTTTCAAGCACGTAACATTTCCGTCCGAACGCACAAACACAACTCGATCATTCGCAATTACAGGTGTGCCGATAACTGAGCCGAGACCGTTATGAAGCCAGACAGGTCTGCCCGAGTTATTCAGCGCATAGCAACGTCCCGAACCATCGCCGAAGAAAACGTAATTCTCATTCGCAGCAATTCCGCTCGTAATAGGTGCCTCAGCTTTGAACGACCATCGAACGTGATTCGAAAACGCAAACGAACTCGTCGCCAGCATAAACACTAACGCTATTGCGATTATTATTTTACGCATAAAACATCCTCCTGTTAAAAATATTTATAACGGAAATCGTATTATATCAAAAATTCTCCCCCATTGCGCGAGTTTTTCGGGAGAGAACTTTCTTGATCTAAATTCAGGATCTAAATCAGGCTAATTATATTATATATATTGCTCAACCTGATCGTGTACGACTACCAGTGAATTGAAATCCTCGATTTGTGGACGCTGAACCATGATTGGCTCTCTAACGTGAACGAACTGCGTGTCCGTGCGTCTGATTGTGTGACCGCGTTCGAGTCTGCTGGTGTAGCCAGACGTATTCACGATTATATTGCTCTGAACTATGCGCATGCTTTTAACCTCCGTGCTGTAAATTTGCAATCCCTCCGTGGATTACATGCTAACAATTCTACCAGATTACGCCTGAGAAAACACGCTTACAAATTATGCGCGCAAATTCACAAGATATGTTAGAATTCCGAGAGAAAATATATTTTGCAGGAGGAATTTTTCACATGACAAAGACAGAATTATCAGCGAAGATCGATGAGTTAATAGCGGCTCCGATGTGCCAGGCGGCTCTCAGAACTGCTGCGGAAAATTACAAAGCCGATCCGTCAAAAGCTAACGCGGACGCACTGGTCAAGTCGCTCGAAGAAAATGTGAACTCGATTGACGATACGATTGCGTTTGCAGGTTCAGACGCAGGCAAGAAAATTTTCGGCGCAGATGTTGCTGCAGAAGCTGTGAAAAAAGGCAAAGAGTTGAAATCTCAGGGTGCGAAATATTGCTTCTGTGCGGCATGCACGGCTGGCGGAGCGATTTATGATAACAAAGAGGCGTTGTAGTCTAACATGATAGAACGTTATTCAGAACGAGATATTAGCGAACTTTGGAGTGACGAACACCGTTTGAAAGTCATGCTCGATGTTGAAATTGCTGTCGCTCGGGCATGGGCTGAAGAGGGCAGAATCCCAGAGGACGCGCTGAAAGATATAGTCGAGAAATCCAGATTTGATATTGCACGTGTGCAGGAAATCGAACGAAAAACTCAGCACGATGTCGTTGCA
This sequence comes from uncultured Synergistales bacterium, assembly GCA_905233725.1. GTDB lineage: Bacteria > Synergistota > Synergistia > Synergistales > Aminobacteriaceae > JAFUXM01. The sequence continues at coordinate 17,550 of CAJOEM010000023.1, read as the reverse complement.
TTTGTGAGCGCAGTTGCAGAAAATGTCGGCGAAAATGGCAGATACTTGCACCTGGGAATGACCAGCAGCGATATACTGGATACGGCGAGTTCGATAATGCTGCGGGAAAGTCTGGATATAATTATTAATGCTCTGGACGAAATGGACGCGGAAGTTTTCGGCCTGGCTGAGAAACACAAGTACACGCCATGCATCGGCAGAACTCACGGAATACACGCAGAGCCAATGTCACTCGGTCTGAAATTCCTGAACTGGCACTCGGAAATTTTGCGCGACAGGGGCAGACTGGAACACGCTCGCGAGAATATCTCAGCAGGGAAAATCTCCGGAGCTGTCGGAACGTATGCTATGTGTAGTCCTAAACTTGAAGCCAGAGTTTGCGAGTTGCTCGATCTTAAACCGGCGAAAATTTCAAGTCAGATTTTGCAGCGTGACCGTCATGCAGAAATTATGAGCGCGCTGTCATTGATGGGTTGCACACTTGAGCGAATCGCTCTTGAAATCCGACATTTGCAGCGTACAGAAGTTCGGGAAATGTTCGAGCCGTTCGGTGTTGGTCAGAAAGGTTCCAGTGCAATGCCGCACAAACGCAATCCGATTAAATGTGAGCGAATCTGTGGCATGTCGAGATTGTTGCGCGGGTACTTGATTACGGCTCTCGAAAACGTAGCTCTGTGGCACGAACGCGATATTAGTCACTCGTCAACTGAGCGTGTAATCTGGAACGATGCGTTTAATATTGCAGCATTCATGATTCGCAGCATGACGAAAATTTTGCGCGGTTCAGTCATTGATGAGCGAAAACTCGCCGAGAATATTAATCTGACCGGTGGACTTGTGTATTCGCAGCGTGTACTGACGTTCTTGCTCGACGAATTGCAATTATCACGCGAAGATGCCTACGCAATCGTTCAGGAAAACGCAATGAAAACTGCTGCAGGCGACGGGAAATTTCTGGACTTGCTTTTGAACGACGAGCGCCTGAAAAATACTGGACACGCTGATTTGCCCGAGAGATTGAGAGCCTTGTTCGAGAATAATTTCTATCTCAGATGGGTTGATGATGTTTTCGCCAGATTTGAGTGATGTCGCAAAAATGAGCAGAACTTTCGCAATCAAAACTTACGGCTGCCAGATGAACGTTTATGACGCTGACAAGTTGCGTACGGTTTTGAAGTTCATGGGTTGGGACGAGTTGAGCGATTCTCAGGATCCGGATCTGGTGATAATTACTGGTTGCAGCGTTCGCGCTAAGGCTGAGCAGAAAGTTTGGAGCGAGCTTGGCTTGTTTGAGAAATCGTGGCAGAAAAATCACAGACCGTATGTTGCTCTGACTGGTTGCGTTGCGCAGAGACTTGGCGTTCGAGCACTGGCGCGTTTTCCATGGGTAAGACTTGTTGCCGGGCCTCGTCACATCGGACAGATTCCGAAAAATCTTGAGCAAGTTCTCGAAAATCGCAAGTTGCGCGTGAATTTGCTGGATACAGACCCGCGGGAGTTTTTTGCACTGGACTTCAATTTTGACGATTCGAATGCTGAAATTCTGCGCGAAAATAAATACAAAGCCTACATAACAATCGCTCACGGTTGCGACAATTTCTGCACATATTGCATCGTTCCGTACGTTCGAGGCAGGTTCGTGTCCAGAAAATCCGAGGACATAATAAACGAAGCGCGCGCGTTGTTGCATGACGGTGTTCTCGAAATAACGCTTCTGGGTCAGAACGTGAACAGTTACGGCAAAGACTCAGGCGAAATGCGATTCTCGGATTTGTTGCGAAAAGTTGCAAATTTGCGTTCAGAAGGCTTACGGAGGCTCAGATTTGTCACATCGTTGCCTCAGGATTTCACGGAGGATATTGTCGAAGTTATGGCGAGCGAACCAGTAATTTGTCCATCGCTGAATTTGCCCGTACAATCTGGAAGCAATCGTGTGTTGAAGCTCATGAATCGCAAATACACACGCGAAGAATATCTGGAGAAAGTTGCTTTCACACGCGCAAAAGTTCCGGATTTAGGCTTAACGACGGATTTAATCGTGGGATTTCCGGACGAGAGCGAAACTGATTTCGAAGATTCACTCAGGATTTTGCAGGAAGTCAGGTTTGATCTGGTTCACAGTGCTGCGTATTCCGAGCGTGATGGAACTCCTGCTGCAAAAATGAGCGGTGCTTTGCCAGTTGAGGAACGCTTGCGAAGATTGACGCATCTGAACGAATTGCAGGATTCTATAACGCTTGATATTAATCAGAAGCTTGTCGGGCGCGAGTTTGAGATTCTTGTTGACGCTCCGGCTCCTAAGGGCGAAAATTTGTTACAGGGACGAACTCCGAGTGATAAAGTCGCAATATTTGCAGGTGATCCGGATTTGATTGGCAAATTCGTGAACGTGAAGATTACTCAGGCAGAAGCTTGGTGCTTACACGCTGAGCTCTTGTAAATTTCGGATCGTTAGTGTAAGATAAACGCGACCCCGGACTTGGTCTGTTGCGGAATTTTGCGCAGTTCTCAGTTCGCGGGATTATAATCAAGAGGTGTCGTTTATGATACAGAAAGAAAAAAAGCAGGCAGTAATCGCCGAATACAGAACGCATGAGACGGACACAGGTTCGCCCGAAGTTCAGGTTGCAGTTCTGACGGAGAGAATTCGTGAATTAACAGAGCATTTGAAGGTTCACAAGAAGGACTTCCATTCGAGACGCGGACTTTTGAAGATGGTAGGAACTCGCCGCAGATTGTTGAGTTACTTGAGAGAAAACAATTTTGCTCGTTATCGCAGCTTAATCGAACGACTTGGTTTGCGTCATTAATACGGAGGTGTTTGTATCGTGAAGAAAGATATTCATCCTGACTATCAGGAATGCAAAGTTACGTGCACATCATGCGGAAATACGTTCACAACGCGCTCAACGATGAAGGAAATCCGCGTGGGAGTTTGCTCACAGTGTCACCCGTTCTACACTGGCAAGAAGGGCAGAGTCTTGACAGAAGCCGGACGACTTGAGAAGTTCCAGAAGAAATATCAAGGCGTGAATTACGGTCAAAGAACGGAAGTTTAACTCAGAATTGTTGGATTCATTCGGGGGTGCGAGACCCCTGTTTTTTGTATGAGAGTATTTTTGCTAAGTCACACACCAGAGCCGGACGCGCTTGTTGCTGCTGCCGCTCGAATTTGTTATAGCGATATTTCTGCGTCGGATTTGCTCAAAACTGAGGAAAATATTCTGTCGGAGAAATTGCTCGGGAATTTGTTCAGGAGTGGGCATATGTCTACGTTTGAACATGTGAGCTTCACGTTTGCAGTCGATGGCTTGAGCCGTGTCGCGTCGCATCAGCTGGTTCGTCACAGGCTAGCGAGTTTCAGCCAGCAGAGTCAACGCTACGTAAAAATGAGCGCTGATGAATCAAATGTGATATTTCCGGACTCGATTGTGAAAAATTCTCAGGCACGGGAAATTTTCGCAAATCAGGTTAAGTCTGCGTATGAAGCGTATGAGAAATTGCTTGAACTCGGAATTGCAAAGGAAGACGCGAGATTCATTTTGCCACACGGAAATTCTACGCGCCTGGTTGTAACGATGAATGCCAGGGAATTGCACCATTTTTTTGAGCTGCGATTGTGTCGTCGTGCTCAGTGGGAAATTCACGAACTTGCGCGCCAAATGCTTGTGTTGTGCCGTGAGAAAGCTCCGGTGTTATTCGCGAAGGCTGGTCCGAGTTGCATATTCGGCTCGTGTCATGAGTCGCGGTCGTGTGGCAGAAAATATGAGAGCATGGAGGATTTGTTATTTGCTGAGAAGAATTAATTTGCTGTTGATATTAGCCACGAATTTTTTCGCGAGTGAGGCCAGGAAAATTCCAGTTGGCGGTCAAGCTGTAATTGAGGGCGTTCTGATGAAGGGCGAAAATCTCTGGGGCTTGGCTGTGCGTAAACAATCCGGAGAAATTTTCACGGATAACTGGGCGAATAAATCACGCACAAAGAAACTGCCGTGGAAGTTGCCGTTCCTGCGCGGAATTGTTATCATGTGCGAAATGATGGCTGTTGGCTTCAGAGCGTTGTCGAAATCTGCTGAAGTTGCTCTTGAAGAAACGGACGAAGAAATGACGCTGAAGGACATAATCCTGGCTGTGATTACGGCGATTGTCGCTGTTGGTGGCTTGTTCATAGCGTTGCCGTTGTGGATTTCTGGGAAACTTGGTCTTACTGCGATTTACGCGAATATCTTCGAGGGAATTTTGCGCGCTGTGATTTTCATCGGATATGTTGCGATTATCGGAATGTGGAGCGATATTAAGCAGGTATTCAGGTACCACGGTGCCGAACACAAAACGATTAACGCATTCGAATCGAATCTGGAAATGACACCGGAGAATATCATGAAATGTTCGCGTATTCATCCACGGTGCGGAACGTCGTTCATGTTGATAGCCGTTATTGTGAGCATAATAGTTTTTTCGCCGGTGAAAATTCTCGTCGCGGGAAATTTCCTGTTGCAGGTTCTAGCGCGTATAATCTTGATTCCGCTCGTGATTGGCGTTTCGTACGAGATAATCAGGCTCGCGGCAAATTCCGGAGTAATCGGACGCTGCATAATCAGCCCGTTCTTGACGCTGCAATATTTGACAACACGTGAACCGGATATTAATCAGGCGGAAGTAGCGCTGGTTTCGCTGAGAGTTGCTATGCAGGGAGGGATTTAGCGTGAATATTGAGCCAAAATTGCAGGCAATCGAACAGGAATTTAACGAGACTGAACGCAAAATGGCTGACCCGAAAATTTCGTCTGACCCGAAAGAGTTGCAGTTACTCGGGAAAAAGCGCGCGCAGTTGGAACCGGTTGTCGAAAAATATCGCGAGTACAAAGCTGCGTTGGCATCGATTGCAGAAGCTCGGGAACTAATCAAGAGCGGCGATTCGGATTTAGAGGCGCTGGCACGTGAAGAGCTTGATAATCTTGAGCCGAAAATCGAGAATTTTACGCGTGATTTGACGCTGTTATTATTACCGCGTGACCCGAATGATGAGAAGAGCGTCGTTGTTGAGATTCGCGCTGGCACTGGCGGAGATGAAGCTACGTTGTTTGCTGCGGATTTGTTCAGAATGTACACGAGATTCTGTGAGCGTCAACGCTGGAAAATGGAAGTCATGGACTCCAGCACGAACACAGCTGGCATCGGCGGTTTCAAAGAAGTAGTGTTCAGGATTGATTCCAAAGGCGCGTATAGCAAAATGAAATACGAGAGCGGCGTTCACAGAGTTCAGAGAGTTCCCGTTACAGAAGCAAGCGGCAGGATTCACACGTCAGCTGCAACTGTTGCGGTATTGCCCGAAGCTGATGAAGTCGAAATTGATATTAAACCTGAAGACTTGAAGATCGACACGTATCGCTCAAGCGGTGCAGGCGGTCAGCACGTGAACATGACGGACTCGGCTGTTAGAATTACGCATTTGCCAACAGGAATAATAGTCACGTGTCAGGACGAGAGATCGCAAATCAAGAATCGCGCGCGAGCAATGTCGTATTTGCGTACGAAGTTATATGATTATGAGCAGCAGAAGCAAATTTCGGAACAAGTTGCAGAACGTCGCGGAATGGTTGGTTCTGGCGACAGGTCTGAGCGTGTTCGCACGTATAATTTCCCGCAGAATCGCATAACGGATCACAGAATAAATCTCACGCTGTATAAACTCGAAGCGTATCTGGACGGCGATTTGTACGAGATGATCGACGCGATGTTACTGGCTGAACAGACGCAGAAATTGCAGAATCTTGAGGGCTAATAAGCATAATATTTTCGTGAAACGTCTTGAGGCAGCGAATATTCGCAATGCTGAGAGGGAAGTTATCTGGCTGGCGTGTCATGCGCTGGGAATTTCGGAGGCGGAATTTTTCACACGCGAGAGTTTTTCGCATTCGGAAATTTCCAGGATCGATGAGCTAATCACACGTCGCGAATCTCACGAGCCTTTGCAGTATATAATCTCTGAGGCGGATTTTTTCGGGCGGGATTTTCGCGTGGGTTCGGGCGTGCTGATTCCCAGACATGACACCGAAGTTCTGGTTGAGGCTGCGTTGGAAATTTTTCGCGGTAAATCTGGGGTAAAATTTCTTGATTGGGGAACGGGTTCGGGCTGCATTGGCTTGACGCTGCTGCTTGAGCTTGGGGATTCATTCGCGTATTTGCTTGAGGCTAGTTCTGCTGCGATGAGTTATGCTCGGGAAAACGTTGCGCGATATAATCTTGAGTCCCGTGTGAAATTTTCTTACCCGGAAAATTCTGAGAGCCTTGACCTGATAATTTCGAATCCTCCGTACATTCCGACGCGTGAAATTTGCGAATTGATGCCTGAAGTCCGGGATTTTGAGCCGATTTCTGCACTTGACGGCGGCGTTGACGGCATGGATTTCTACAGGCTGATATTCTCAGATACATGCGGCTTTCTGAAGCGTGGCGGCTATGTGATTCTTGAGATTGGCGATTTGAATCAATATCATGAAATTTCGAGCTTGCAAAATTTTTCGAATGGATTTAGATTTGTGAGAGAGTTTTACGATTTTGGGAATTTTCCGAGGTGTGTATTATGTCAAAAATTATTATGAAGCGCAGAGGCGAGACTTTGACAGAATTTTTAGCGGCGATGGCAGTTGCGGGCATGTTGTTCCTGATGATTTCGCAGACTATGCAGAGAGCTGTTGCGTCCGTGACGAGTATTCACGCGAAAGATGCGTTGCGTCAAGAGGCAGAATTTTTCCTCGCAGCGATTCCGGTGAAAATCCCGAAAAGATTCACTGACCCGTTTGGTCAGGAGAATTTTTTGGAGCTTATGAAAGATGAAGTTTACAAGAATCTTGGTTATAGAGCAGTAACCGTTGATGTTGAACACTGGTATCAAGAGAACGGTGAGGCGAAATCCCTGTTATCGTTCGATTTGATAATGTCAGATGATCATAATAACAGCATTGTGCTTAGGGGAATTAAGCGCTTTATAAGCCACGATCAGAGTTAGAAATTTTGGCGGAGTGTGAGTGATTCCGCCGTATTAATATCCGCGCCGACGCTTGACCTCGTGATAGATTCTCACAACTTCCTCGACGAGTTTGTAAATGTCAGGTTTCATTACGTGAACGACTCTGAATTGTTCGGCTCTGTCCAGCAAGTCTTTTACCATGATTGACGAGAATAATATAACCGGAATTCCTGCCGTGCGATTGTCAGCTCTGATGCTCTCGACCAGACTCAAGCCGTCCAGCATAGGCATCTCAATATCCGAAATTATCAGGTCAAAATTCTCGCCTTTATCAAGAACTAACTCACGCGCCTCAGCACCATCTTTGACGGGATATATGCTCGCAAATCCGGATTGCTTGAGAACGTCGCAGGTTTGTTTGCGCAGTAAAGGCGAATCGTCCGCAACAAGTATGTGAAAATTCTCGACGTGTCCGATCTGCCTGTGAAACGAGTTGACTTTGTTCTGGTCAAACATGTTCTTCGCAACTGCAGGTGCCGTTTCCTGAATTATCGCCTCGTAATCGAGCAGCAAAATATTCCGTTCATCGCGCCGGATTATGTACAAAACCCATTTGAGCGAAACTCCGCGCATTCTCGACGCATCAAGATCATCGGCATTAACTTGGCGGATTCGTTCAACGCCGTCAACAAGAAATCCCAGCTTTATATCGTTAAATTCAACGATCATGACTTTGGTTTTATTCATCGGGACGGTTGATTTGATCCCAAGAAATACGCGCAAGTCAATTAACGGCAACGTAGCTTCCCGCACCGTCGTTATACCAACAAATGCTGGCGTTGTCGTTGGAACGGGTCTGCAACCTGTCCATCGCAAAATCTCTCGCGTCTTATTCACGTTTATAGCAAATGCGTCTGTTCCGAGCGTGAAAACAACTACTTCCCATTTTTTACTCGCAGCCGCAACAGTTTTCTTCGCTTCCATTTAGAAAAATTATCCCTCCGAATCCAATCCGAACTAAATATATCATCATGCAATTATTATAGCAGCGTTTTCTAAAATTTTTCGCACAGCGTCCTGCATTTCTGAGACTGAGTGTGTGCGGGAACGTGCGCATTCCTGAGCCTGTCTGTCGCAAATCAGGCACTTTCGGAACTTATCACGCGAAATTTTCTCACCCTGAGAGTTTATCACGTCAATGTCAAATAATCTTCCCAAGTCGTTTTGCTCTTCGATTGAGATTGCGATTTGCTTGAGTTCGTCGGCATCAGCTTTGATTGAGAGTAATAATTCGTCGCCGGTTTTCTCGTGAATTTCGAACATTGAGTTAATCTGGAAATTCTTAGCGTGTAATTTTTCGAGCAGAGATTTTTTGCCAATTTCGAAACCTGCTCTGATTAGCTTACTCGTCTTGATTTGCCCGGGAATATTCATCGTGAAAGAGATTACAGTCTCGTGATATTTGCGCAATAATTCAGCCTGTAGATTTGCGCGTTTCTCCCGACGTTCGAGCATCTCGTCAAGATTTACATGATTCACGTTTGAGCTTTCGTTCATGTTATGTTCGCGTAAAAAACACAACTCCCGTTGAATTTGCTTCTTCAGGAGTTGAGTTTCTCGTCAAAAATTATTCGTGATTTATATAATTTATTATTTCTTGCACTTCTCATGCGCAACGCAATCTTCGCCGAGTTCGTGCAAGACATTTATTGCGTCAAAATCTCCCTGTGCAGCAGCTTTCTTGAGCCAACTCACGCCCTCAACATAATTCAGACCTTCGGATTTTTCCGGAACGCCCAGCCCGTTGACATACATGAGCCCGAGATTATACTGAGCTTCTGCAAGTCCCTGTTTCGCAGCTCTGTGATACCATTTGAGCGACGCACTGTAATCCTGTGGCACGCCGTTACCGTCCTGATAAATTACGCCGAGATTGTACTGAGCATTTGCGTAATTCTTGGCTGCAGCTCTGTGATACCATTTCATAGCGTTCGCGTAACTTTGCTCGACACCTTCGCCATCGAAATACATCACTGCCAGATTATATTGCGCCTCTGCAAGTCCCTGTTCAGCTGCCATCTTGACCCACCTTGCAGCTTCGCACTTGTCACGAGGCACACCCTGACCGCCGTCGTAATACATCAAGCCGAGATTATGTTGAGCCAACGCAAGTCCCTGATCCGCAGCTTTTCTCAGCCAAGAAACGCCCTCGTAATAATTCGTCGGAACGTCATCATCTTCGATATATGCAAGTCCGAGATCATTCTGTGCTCCAGCATCGCCACTCAGAGCCAAGCCCTTCAATTCGGCAAAATCCATCGCAAAAGCCGGAACTGCAAACAACACAGCAAGCATTACTAACAACGCAGAAACCGCAGAAATTTTCTTGTTCAAAGCAAAACGCATTTTCTGAACCTCCAATGCAAATCTAAAATATCTTTCACATTCTAGCATTATTATTCATGATTCACAATTCATGATTTGCTTATTTGCCAGCTCTCCTGAATGTTCCGTCAAGATTATAAATATACGTTTCGGGACCTTTCGCTCGCGGATTGGGTACGCCGAGATCTTTGCCATTCACGATAACTTGTGCAGCAGTCGCTCGTCCAAATCGAATCGTAGCTGGAGCCGTCAATTCCCACGAACCAGAATCCCCGCGTTTCATCGTGCGCGAAAATACAACGTTCTGACCAATCGTAATTTTCAGCCAAACATCGTTAATCGCGTGAACCTGAATCATGTTTTTCTGAGGAACTTCGGGTTTCTGATCCGCGGATTCGACATCTCCTGAAATATCCTGCACGTCCTCGTCACCAGAAATTTCTTCGGGCACATCATCAGATACAATTTCCAGCTGAACTACTGGAACTTCGCCGCCATTTCCCGAGAACCTGAACAGCTTGAGATTCGTCACGTCAATTCCGCCGTATGATATTGCGTACCAAACGTACAGAGCCGTGCCAATCAACGCGCCAATCAAAACCAGGAATAGCCAGAAATGCGACGCAGGTTTGAAGCCCTCGGGTAAAGACGAACCGTTGCGCAAAATATTCGTAACGTTCTGTTCATGTTTTTTCCCCGAACGATTCTGATCAAGCTGATTCATGAAATCTTCCTGCAAATCCTCAGCGCCGATCAAGCTCAAATATGTCCTGACGAATCCCTTCACGTAAACCAGCTCCGGGAAATTGCTATAATCTCCGGATTCGATTCCGCGCAAATATTCCATGCGAATTCGCGTCTTGTCGAACACGTCCTCAAGCGTAATGCCTCTGCTCTCTCGAATTTGTGCCGTTTGTTTGCCTAAATCGCGTAATATCTCGTCACGCTCTGTCAAAGTCCTAAATTCCTCCTGTTTTGTCTGTTCTGTTCACTGTTGCGTTTTGCATATTATAATACCGATCGCATTTTATTCACGACTTCTGACGGATTCTCAGCCTCGAAAATTGCGCTGCCCGCCACGACAACATCACAGCCAGCATTCACAACTTCAGAAACGTTATTTGCTTTTATGCCGCCGTCCATCTCGATCAGGAATTTGAGCTTGTTCACTTCCCGAAGCGAAACCAGCTCGCGAACTTTGTCAAGTGAATTTGGGATCAATTTCTGACCGCCAAATCCGGGCGTAACTGACATGACCAGAACCAAGTCCACAAGATCCAGCACGTATTTTATGCTCTCAATCGGAGTCGGGGGACAAATTGCGACACCTGCATTCAATCCGGCTTTCTTAATCTGCATCAACGAAGCGTGTAATAATTGCGGCTCAGTCTCTGCATGAATCGTAATTGACGACGAACCAGAATCCAGAAACAGCGGCAAAATCACTTTCAAATCGTCAATCATCAAGTGCGTGTCGAGATAAATTTCCGGATAACGTTTTCTCAGCGCGCGCGCCAAATCCGTGCCGAACGACAAATTCCGAACGAAATGTCCGTCCATAATGTCCAAGTGCAGCCAATCGAAATTATTCTGCAGCGAATCAATCGAGCCTGAAATATTCAACGGGTCTGCCGACAGAACTGACGGTGCGATGTAAACTTTCCTGTTAATATTCGTGTTAGTGTTCGTGTTAATTACTTGTGCTTCTCCTGCCATACTGATCTACCTCCAAGATATATTGTTATAACGCATTCCTGCGTGTAATTTGCCTGTGTGTTAATGCTCTCTCCGCCCTTGACCTGACGATTAATAATATCGCGTTTTCCTGTTGGATCCGTGACTTCGATTCGCAAATTCATAGGACTTGACAACGGTGGAACGATATATATCACGCGCGCACTCTTCTGAGAGCCTTTCGGAGCTGGAGCTGGAGCTGGCGTTGGTGCCGGTGCAGGTGCAGGTGTTGGCTCTGGCGTTGGTGCTGGAGCTGGTGTGGGAGCTGGAGCTTGTGTTTGCGTTTGCGATTCTTGACGCGATTCCGGTTGACTGGTCACGCGCCTGACACTGCCATTCTGAGTCTGGGTCGAGTTCGGCTGATTCTGAACTTGCGTTTGCGACGGTGTATTCGAGTTCGGATCGATAAATCCTGCAGGGCGTCTTTGCGTGGAAATTTTCAGGACTACGGATTGTCCCGCACGAATTTGTGTGCCTGCTGGCGGTCTTGTCTCGATTGCGACACCCTCGGGCAGCAATGGGCTGTAAACGCGATCGACTGCCTGAACTTTCACACCACTGGCACTCAGGGCTTCACGAGCTTCACGTTCGGGCATGCGATTCACGTCCGGAATTTTCAAGTCTTCATTTGCGCGCATTTCTGAATTTGTGCCGTCCTGAATCAGCAAATCTATCTTGCGACCTGACGCGATATTCGCCGGAGCTGCCGGACTTTGTGCAATGACTGTTCCTGCTGAAATATCCGGTTCTTTGATCTTGATAATATCTCCGGTTGTGAAACCCTGTTCGCGAATCAAGTTCTGAGCCTTAGCAAGTGACTGTCCGCGCAAATCCGGAACCGAACGCAACTCGCCACCCTTCGAGACTTGCAGCACGATTACTTGACCTTTACGAATGCTCGAATTAGCCTCTGGATACTGTGCAAGCACGCGACCTTCAGGCAAAGTTGACGCTACGTGTTCGACCTGAACTATGAATCCGGACTGCTCAGCCTCAGAAACAGCCTCAACTATTGAATGCTCTCTCAAATCCGGAACTTTCAAATCGCCCTCTGGTCTGAAAAACACCGTGTAAAACGCAACGCCTCCCGACGCGAAAATTATCAACACGACGAACAACAACGTCCAGCGAATCACTTTTCCCAAAACATTACCTCCGTTACGAATACAAAATCATTTCCTGAGAATTAACGCGCAATAGAAGCCGTCTAACCAGGGAGTTTCCGGCATGATGTACACGCCCCAGGGTTTTCCCTTTCTGAACGGGCGAGTTTTCCAGTTTAAGAAGCTTGTCACGTCTATGCAACCGGGATTTTTCGCGAGAATTTCGGCGATGACGTTCTCGTTTTCCTGCTTCAAGAGGCTGCACGTTATGTAAAGCACATAGCCTCCGCTTTTGCACAAGTTCACGGCGTGAGCAAGCAATTTTTTCTGAGTGTAGACTGACTTGTCGAGATTCTCCCAGCTGAGATTCCATTTTGATTCAGGCTTTCTGTTCCAAGTTCCCGAACCAGTACACGGCGCATCAAGCATAACGAAATCTGGCTGATTCTCCGGCGAAAGTTCCAAAGCATTACCCGTCTTGAAAATCGCACGCTCAACAACGCCCAATCGCTTCAACTCATTCAACGCACTTTTCTGGCGATTCTCGGAAATTTCCCAACACTCAAGCTCAGAACTCTCGCACTCCTGAAGAATCTGCCCAGCTTTAACGCCGCGACCAGAACACATGTCGAGAATATGCCCGAAATTTTTTCGACCGAGATTTGCGAATTTGTTTATGATTGACGCAGCCAAGATCGAACTCTCAGATTGTACCGTGAATTTTCCCTCGTTGAAGCCATCAAGCTCAGTTGGATTTACGGTTTCTCTCAGGTGAATTGCTCCGGATAATTTGCTGATTTCAGCGCCGAATTTCTCGAATTTAGCGACGAGTTCCATAACTTCGGATTGATCCAGATTAGGCGAAATTCTCAGTGTTGACGCAGGTTGCTGGATCATGTAATCGCAAATCTGATTCAGTTCGGTTCTGTCCCAGGTTTTCAGCCACGCCGGCAATGACCAGACTGGAATCCCTGCCCACATTGCGCGTTCTTCGATTCGTGAGCTGTTCTTGATAGCTTCGAGTTTCTGAGCGCCAAGTTCGCCGACTTTGTGTAAAATTGCATTCACAAGTGCCGTGAACTTGCCGAAATTTCTCGCACGCAAATTCTCAAGAATGCCATTAACCAGAACTCCGCCGGAAAATCTGCGCAACTCCAGCAATCCGCCCGTTCCCATCACGACGCAATCACGAACAAAGCCGGGTAACTTTGCAAAATTCGCCTCGGGATTACTCTTGACTAAATAATCCGCAGCAATTTTCTGCCATAATTCACGCCGACGCATTGATATATAAATCAGCGACGATGCCAGCGAAATATCCGTAGATTTCATGTTCTCCTGAGCAGCGAGTTTCCGTAACATTTCTATCGCGAACTTTCCGGACTTGCGATTCTGGTCAGGACTCTTGCGATTAACTGAGCTTAGTACGTTCAGAGCAGCCTCTATTCCGCGCAAAATTCCTATCTCCTATCTTTTCTTTTCTATCTTCTTCGGGAATTTTTGATCATGAGTAATCTCACGAGTTGCAAAATCGACATCAACGCCGCAGCTACATACGTCCACGCAGCAGCTGTCAAAACTTTCTTCGCGCCATCGAGTTCGTTATTCGTGAGAGTTCCAGTTTGTTGCAACAATTTCAAAGCCCGGGAACTTGCGTCAATCTCAACGGGAAGCGTCACCAGATGAAACACCAACGCTCCGCAGAATAATATTATTCCCAGATTCAGCAGCCAAGGCAAGCCCATCAAAAGCCCAATCAGGAACAACGGCATTGAAGCATTCGACGCAATATTCACAACTGGCACGATCGAATTTCTGAATATCAGCGGGCTATATGAATTATAATGCTGAATTGCGTGACCGACTTCGTGAGCTGCGACACCGATTGATGCGATGCTTGTGCTGGCGTAAACTGAGTCCGACAGATTCAACGTGCGTTTCGACGGGTCATAATGATCAGTCAACGAACCTGCGACGTGATTAATCGGCATATTTGGCATTCCGTTCATGCTGAGCAACATTTTCGCGACACTTGCAGCTGTGACACCACCGTGTGCTGAAACTCTGCTATATTGTTCGAACGTGGATTTCACGCGCGACTGAGCCCAAGCTGATAACAATATCGCCGGGATTAATATCAACATCGTAGGATCAAGACCATAACCGTAACCAAAACCCATAACTATCACTCCTTATATAATAATGCGAGAAATTTTTTCGTTCAGTATAGCACAAAACCCGTGCTATAATTTCGAAAGCGTTGAAAAATTTTGATTGTGAACTATATTCATGAAGGAGAAACTGTGTTGAGTAAGCTTTATATTATTGTTCCAGCTTATAACGAAGAGAAAAATATAGAACGTTTTGTGAATGATTGGTATCCGATTGTGTGTGAATGTAATTTGAACGGGGGGGGGAAAATTGGCTCTCGTCTGCTGATAATTAACGACGGAAGTACGGACAGAACCTTAGAAATTCTGGAGAAATGTAAACTCAACAGACCCCTTCTTGAAGTTATAGACAAGACTAATAGCGGACACGGAGCTACGTTAATACACGGGTACAAATACGCTCTTGAGCATGGAGCTGAATATATTTTCCAGACGGATTCTGACGGTCAGACTTTACCTGAGGAATTTTGGAAATTTTGGCAACTCAGAGACGAATACGATGCAATTTTGGGAAATCGTCCTGTCAGAGGCGACGGAGAATCGCGAAAATTTGTCGAAAACACTCTGAGATTTATCCTGAGAATTATTTTCGGCGTGAAAGTTCCTGATGCAAACGCTCCCTTCAGGTTAATGAACCGCGCAATTCTGGAAAAATATCTCGCCAAAATCCCCGAGAATTTCAATTTGCCAAACGTGATGCTGACGACGTATTTTGCATATTTCAGCGAGAACGTTAAATTTCTTGACATTACATTCAGACCGAGGCAGGGCGGAAAAAATTTCATCAATGTCAGAAGAATCGTCAAGATTGGGTTGCGTGCAGTGCGTGATTTTCTGATTCTCAGACTTGAGTTAAAGCGCGATGATTAAAAATTTTCTGTTGAAATACAAATCCGTGATTCTTTATCTTGTTTTCGGATTTCTCACGACTGCGACAAATATTTTTACATACTGGCTTGTCACGAGAATTTTTGGTTTCGCTGTGATTCCTGGGACGATTATTGCGTGGACAGTCGCTGTAATTTTCGCGTATTACACGAACAGGAAATGGGTTTTTATGAGCGAGAATTTCACGTTGCAGGGAATTTTTCGCGAGATAATTTCGTTTTTCACGGTTAGGATTGCGACGGGGATTTTTGACATTGTGTTCATGTGCCTTTTTGTTGACGTTATGGGATTTCATGACGTGTTTGTAAAAGTGCTTTCTGATGTGTTTGTGATTATTTCGAATTACGTCGGGAGCAAATTTCTTGTTTTCAAGAGATGAGGGGGCAAAATTCGTGCGAACGGAAATATTTGATTCGAACAGGAAATTTTTTGCTGCGTTAGGTTTGGGAATTGCTTTGCGTTTTGTTATGATGGCGTTGGGGAATACTTACGATTTTGAAAGTTATTGCATCGTCGGGGAAATTGTGAACTCTGGCGGAAATGTTTACGCAGCTACGAGCCGTTATAACTACGCGCCGATTTTTTTCATGATACTCGGAATTTTTCATCAAGTTGCTTTATGTTTTGCCAACTCGAGATTTGTATACAGGATATTAATAGTAGGATTGCTGACGTGTGCCGACTTATCGATCGCGAAATTCGTCTCGCAAAAATCAGGGAGATTCTGGGGAATTGTTTTCTTCCTGAATCCTGTGTCGCTTATAGTAACTGGTTATCACAATCAGTTTGACAATATTGCGATTGCAATGGCTCTGTGGGGAATATTTTGCCTTGAAAAAGTTTGTTCTGAGCGTGAAGTGACATTCTATGATTTTGTCGGAGTTGCGTTATTGAGTTGCAGTCTCGCCACAAAACATGTTTTCTTCGCATTCCCAATCTGGATTTTGTTCAACAAGCACATCGTCTCAAACAAGAAGCTCATTTACGCATTTGTTCCACCGTTGATATTTCTGATGAGTTTTGCTCCGTACGTAATAGATGGCTGGGACGGCATATTGCACAACGTATTTCTTTACGCATCGAACAACAATTTCCCGTTATTATTTGCGAATCTGATTGGTTATTTTCGCTCTATTCCCGAATACATATCTCGATATTTCACGAGTATCTTCTTCGTATTCATGATTGTAGCAGGTTACGTTTTCAGAACTGAGACACTTGCCAGGAGCATACTGGTCTACACGATTGCTTTAGTTTGTTTTTCGTCGGCGATTGGCTTGCAGTATATCGCGATTCCATGTGCAGCATTGGTAATTTTCTTCGGCAGAAATTCGTTTTTGTATTACGTCGCTGGAGTAAGTTTGTACGTCTGCGGATTTCTCGAGAGTCGTTTCAATTTCCCACTGAAGGGAGTTACGCAATCCAGAATGAACAGTATCGAGCTAGTCTACGTGATTATCGCATGGATTCTATTATATTACTTGGCTTTAATTTTAATTAGGAGGAATAATTCACATGATGCCAGTTTCTCTCAATAATCGTAAGATTTACATGTTTTTGTTGGTTTGCGTTTTTAGCATGATGCTACTTACAATTAACTCTTCGCCTTTATTCGATACATCTATTGGAGATAGCGCAGTTTTTGTAACTATGGGTAGAGCGATGAAGTCTGGGAAGATACTCTACAAAGAACTTTTTGACCACAAAGGCTGGTATCTGTATCTCATTAATTTCTTGGCTGCAATCATAAGCAAAGAATCGCTGATAGGTCTATTCTTAGTCGAAGTGATTTTCATGTTCATGAGCTCCTTGCTGGTCTTCAAAATATGTTCCGAATTTCAGGATAAGAACGTAGCTCTGCTATCATCATTGCTGATGATTGTATGCATGTTGAATCCATTTACTATGCAAGGCGGTAATTTTACAGAAGAGTATACACTACCATTCCAGTTTTTGGCTATATATCTTGCTATCGTGTACATGAAGTCTGGCAATTATCAACATAAACCGGCAATAATGTTTGTTCACGGGCTTATCGTCGGAATTGTAATGAATTTACGGGCTAATCACGTTCTCATGTGGCTTCCCATTGCGTTGATAGTTGCCTACAGACTTGTTATCGCTAGAGATTTTCGATGCCTTGTACGTAATATTCTCAGTGGTATTGCAGGTTTATTTGTTGGGATTTTGCCGGTAATTATCTATGCTTGGGTTAATAATGCGCTTTACGACGTATTATTCGGTACATTCATATACAACTTCACATACATTAGCAACAATACAGTAAGTCTTCGAG
>CAJOEM010000022.1 GCA_905233725.1 uncultured Synergistales bacterium | reverse complement strand
CGGAACAGTTTCGTCTAATGCCGAGACAAGGGATTATCTCTACACAGTCCGGGCAAGAAATGAATCTGGGATCTCTGAAGCGATAACCATAACAATCACAGTAACTTCAGGTTCAGGAACGTCAAATGCTGTACAAGTGCCAGCGGAAGAAATCTCGAACATGACCGATGAGGAACTCTCAGAGACGATCGGGAACAATACGGAAATTTCACTGACAGGAGATGTTGAGAATCTCTCGGAGACGATTGAAAGACTTGAGACGTTGACTGACGTTACGACACTTGATTTATCGCAGGTAACGGGGGTCTCGGAATTGAAGCTCGAAAATACGCAACTTGAGAGCATAACTCTTGAGGGCAACCAGTCAATCACGACAGTTGAGATAACGGACAACGAAACTTTGACCACGTTGAATTTAGCAGGAAGCAACGTTGAAATAGTTGACGCAAAAGGCTGTGAAAATCTCGAAGAAGTGAATCTTGAGGGATGCGAAAATCTCGAATATCTTGACGTGAGTGGGACGGCAATAACTGAGCTGAACGTTCAGGATTGCACGAATCTGGTGACGGTTTATTGTGCCTCATGCGACATTGAAGAGTTAAAAATCGACGGTTGCGAAAAACTGAGCGCCTTGGATTGCAGCAACAACAGTTTGTTAATGTTGAATGCGTCAGAGTTTCGTAATCTTGGAAGTTTGAAGTGCAGTCATCAGAGCGCAACAAAGCCTCTTGCAAAGTTGATGAACTTCATCGATCTTTTGTTTGGGCGTGGCAGGTTTGGAGTTTCAGCTGCAAATGAGGATAGCTCGTATCTTGAAAACGTGAAGAACTTGAAGGCTTATGACGAAGATGGTAACGAACTCGATGTGAATCTTGACACCGAAACTGGCGAAGTGAATTTCAGTGGCGATCCTGCGAGGATTAGCTATGATTATGACACAGGCTTCGAGAACACTTTGATGGACGTGAATGTTTTTGCCAGCGAGATTACACCCGAACCCGAAACACTTGACAAGCAGAATTTTATCTCAGGGTCAAGTGGCTGTGATTCTGGATTTGGCTTTATTGCTGTAATGGCGTTGATGTTCTTGCTGAAACGTTCCCGGAATGTTAAATAATATTTAGCAGCTAAAGCATGAGTGAGGGAAAATTCGCGCACATGTCCCTCACTCGTGTTTTTTTAGCGTCTAATATCGAAGCTCATGTTCATCAGGTTCTTGATACTTTCTGCATCGTCAGTTATGTTCGCATCGCCTCGAATTGTGTGCTTGATCACGCTGCTGGCAACCGCAAAATTCACCATGTCCATGGGCTTGTAATCGTGCATCATCGCGTAAATTAATCCCGAAGCAAACGCGTCTCCGCCACCAACACGATCCAGAACGTTGAACGTGAATAATCTGCTCTCAAACGTGTGTCCCTGATACCAAAGGAATGCCATCAAGCTGTTTTCGCTGCCTGAATGAGCGTAACGTACATGTCGCGCAATGCATTTCAAGTTCGGATAGCGTTCGACCAGAATCTGGAAAATCGAGTCTTGCTGCTCGTAACTTGGCTGTAACGGAATATCGTCTTTGTAATCGCCCTTGGAGTGATCAGATTCGTCTTTCCATAAATGATACGGTTCGATCCCAAGCAAAACATCGACATATGGCAGGCATTGCGTGCAAAAATCCCGAGCCTCGTCCCAAGTCCATAACGTACTCCGGAAATTCCCGTCGAAACTCACGATTAAGCCCTTCTCTTTAGCTTTACGAATGCAACTCATCGTGAAATCCGCGCAACTCTTTGACAACGCAGGGGTGATTCCGCTCATGTGCAGCCAGTCGAAACCCTCAAGCAATCCGTCAATGTCAAATTCAGAGAAATCATACTCGGTTATAGCGCTGAATTTGCGATCATAAATCACTTTGCTTGGACGAATGCCGTAACCAGTTTCGAGATAATACGTTCCCAGTCTATGCGTCGGAGTTTGTTCAGGCGTAGATAGAATCACAGGCGAACAATGAACGTCGTTACTTCGCAACATTCGAACGGCACTTTTCCCGAGTGAATTATCCGGCACAACCGTGAAGAACGTGCTATCAATTCCCAAATTCGCCAGAGCTAACGCAATATTCGCCTCACTGCCACCGTAACTTGCCTCGAAGCTTGAAGCCATTCTGATTTTGTCATAATGCGGAGGAGTTAATCGCAACATAATTTCCCCGATTGTTATAAATTTTCTGTTCATGTCAACGCACCTTCCCGTTAGATTTGCTGCTAATTTTAACACACGAATTTTATATCCAGCCCGAGAAAGCAATACTTGTTCACGAGTAAATGTCACGTTGACAGGAGAAATTTGCTGTCATAAAATCAAAATCAAATATCGAATTGAGGTGTAGATGTGAAATGACAATTTTTGAACAGTTTGAGAAAATCGGAATCATTCCTGTAGTAGTCCTCGACGATCCGAAATACGCCGAGAATTTAGCGAAAGTCCTGTGCGAGAACGGTCTGCCTTGTGCCGAAGTTACGTTCAGAACGGCTGCTGCTGAAGAGTCAATAAAGATCATGTCCGCAAAATTTCCGGAGATGCTTATCGGAGCTGGAACTGTCCTGACAACTGAGCAAGTCGATCGCGCAATCAACGCCGGAGCAAAATTCATCGTGAGTCCGGGCTTCAATCCAAAGATCGTGAAGTATTGCATCGAGAAAAATATTCCGGTAACTCCGGGTACGCAAACTCCGTCCGAAATGGAACAGGCTCTCGAACTCGGTCTCAAAGTCGTGAAATTCTTCCCTGCTGAACCATCAGGCGGTCTGAACATGATCAAGGCAGTCGCAGCAGCTTACGTGAATTTGCGTTTTATGCCAACGGGCGGAATTAATGCGAAGAACGTTCGGGATTATCTTGCGTATTCGAAAATCGTTGCGTGTGGCGGAAGCTGGATGGTCAAGAAAGATCTTGTCAACTCAGAAAACTGGAGCGAGCTTGCAAAACTGGTTCGTGAAGCAGCTGACATCGTGAAGGAAATTCGGGGGTAATAATCATGCAGCTTAATTTGAAATCTAAGGACAAGTGCAAATTTGACGCGGTGAGTTTGGGCGAAGTTATGCTCAGGTTGGACCCGGGTGAAGGCAGAATCAGAACGGCGCGTTCGTTCAGAGCTTGGGAAGGCGGCGGAGAATATAACGTCATTCGCGGACTTCACAAATGCTTCGGAATGGATACGGCTGTTGTTACGGCGTTCGCTGATAATGAAGTCGGCAAACTCATGAAGGATTTTATCGAGCAGGGCGGAGTTGACACGAGCTTGATATTCTGGAAAAAAACTGACGGCATCGGGAGAATCTGTCGTAACGGCATAAATTTCACGGAACGCGGCTTCGGCATCAGAGGCGCAGTCGGCTGTTCAGACAGAGCTAACACAGCAATCTCTCAGGCAAAACCGGACGAGTTAAACTTCGAGAAAATCTTCGGTGAATTGGGCGTGCGTTGGCTTCATACGGGCGGAATTTACGCTGCATTATCCGAACAATCCTGCGAAACTGTAATCGAGGCGTGCAGAGTTGCGAAAAAATACGGAACGCTGATCTCGTATGACCTGAATTACAGACCGTCAATGTGGAGCGCAATCGGCGGTCAGGCAAAAGCTCAGGAAGTCAACAAGGAAATCGCGAAATACGTCGATGTCATGATCGGCAACGAAGAAGATTTTACGGCGTGTTTGGGCTTCCAGGTTGAGGGCAATGACGCTAACTTGAAAGAATTGAATCTCGACGGCTACAAGAAAATGATCGGTGAAGCTGCAAAAACATATCCGAATTTCAAGGCAGTAGCTACGACATTACGAACTGTCCGAACTGCAACGGTGAATGACTGGAAAGCGATTTGCTGGGCTGATGGCGAGATATACATGTCAAAAGCCTATGACGGTCTCGAAATCATGGACAGAGTCGGCGGTGGAGATTCGTTTGCGTCCGGATTGATTTACGGGCTAATGACGACTGGTGATCCTGAGAAGGCTGTGAATTACGGAGCTGCTCACGGAGCTTTGGCAATGACGACACCGGGTGATACTTCGATGGCTAGCGTAAAAGAAGTCGAGGCTATCATGGGCGGTGCTGGCGCGAGGGTGAAACGCTAACATGAAAATGACATTTCGCTGGTACGGCAGCAATATAGATCCGATACCGTTAAAGTACGTGAAGCAAATCCCGGGAATGACTGGCTTGATGGGCTTGTTAGATAAACCAGCCGGCGTAACTTGGGAAGAAGCTGAGATCAAAGCACTTGTAGATGAAGTTCACGCAGCAGGTCTGGAACTCGAAGTAATCGAAAGCGTAAACGTTCACGAGGATATTAAGCTCGGCTTGCCAACACGCGACGAATATATCCGGAATTACGCGCAGACTATACGCAATCTCGCAAAATACGGAATTAAAGTCGTGATTTATAATTTCATGCCGGTGTTTGACTGGCTCAGGACTGATTTAGCACGTGTGATTCCTGAGGACGGCTCGAACAGCCTGTATTTTGATGAGCAGGAACTCGGGGAAATGACGCCGCTGGATATTGTCCGGAAAACTGCTGAAGATTCTCACGGATTCACTCTGCCGGGCTGGGAACCTGAACGACTTGCGCTACTCGAACAGACTCTCAAGAATTACAAAGGAATGACACCTGATGATTTGCGCAAGAATTACAAGTATTTTCTTGATGCAGTGATCCCTGTTTGCGAAGAAGTCGGCGTTAGAATGGCGTGTCACCCTGATGATCCTGCGTGGGACATTTTCGGCCTGCCAAGAATCGCTCACGATCAGGACGGTTACGAGCAGATTGTCAAGCTTCATGATTCACCGGCAAACGCAATTTGTCTTTGCACTGGCTCATTGGGATCGAATCCTGAGAATAACATTCCAGAGATAATCCGCCATTTCGGCAGCATGAATCGCATCGCAGCAATGCACGTTCGAAACGTGAAATACCTGGGACATCACAAATTCCGAGAAGCAGCGCACCTGTCATCAACGGGAAATCTTGACATGTACGAGATTATGAAAGCTATTCACGACACATGCCCCGATACGTATATCAGACCCGATCACGGCAGAATGATTTGGGAAGAAGCAGATGGACAAAGACAAGCTAGACCAGGCTATGGTTTATATGACAGAGCTTTGGGTGCAGCATATTTGAACGGAATTTGGGAGGCTATCGAGAAATCATGCAGGTAAATTATCAGGGCATTCAAGATAAAGCAAGTTGGCAGAAAATCGGCGTATCGCTTCCGTCTTATGATTGGGCGAAAGTTTGCGAGAGTACTCGTGAGAATCCAGTTTGGCTTCACTTCGGAGCTGGAAATATTTTCCGGGGATTTATAGCTGGCTTGCAGGATAGATTGCTGAATCAGGGGCTTGCTAAGTCTGGGATAATTGCTGTTGAAACGTTCGATTACGAGATAATAGACAAGATTTACGCGCCGCATGACAGCATGACATTAATGGTAAGTTTGCGCCCAGATGGCAAGACTGAGAAAAATATCATAGCGTCAATAACTCACGGTGTAAAATCTGAAAACATGAGCGAGTTACGGGAAATTTTCACGAAACCGTCACTGCAAATGATCAGCTACACGATAACTGAGAAAGGCTACGCGATTCGCGATTTGAAGGGCGAATACTTGGGAGTTGTCGCTCAGGATATTGCGTCAGGTCTGGAGAATCCTAAACACGCCATGAGCATCACAGCAGCATTATTACACGCACGCTTCAAGGCAAATGCAGCTCCGATTGCAGTTGTTAGCATGGATAATTGCAGCCATAACGGCGAGAAATTGCGCACGAGTGTTCTGGAAATTGTCAACGCTTGGAAATCGAACGGATTCGTAACGCAGGAATTTGTGAACTGGATCTCTGACGAAAGCAAAGTCAGCTTCCCGTGGACGATGATTGACAAGATTACGCCCAGACCAGCAGACTCGGTTTATAAAGAGCTTGTTTCACTCGGAGTTGATAATATGGAAGTCGTGATCACGTCAAAGCACACGTATATCGCTCCGTTCGTGAACGCAGAAATTCCGCAGTATCTCGTAATCGAGGACAGATTCCCAAACGGCAGACCCGCTCTCGAAAAAGCTGGCGTATACATGACAGATCGCGATACAGTGAACAAGACCGAACGCATGAAAGTTACGACATGTTTGAACCCGTTGCATACTGGATTAGCTGTTTTCGGCTGTATGCTTGGTTACGAGAAAATCGCCGACGAAATGAATGACCCGGATTTGCGCAAATTAGTCGAACGCATAGGCTATGACGAAGGCTTACCAGTTGTAACGAACCCTGGAATTTTGGATCCCAGAGCGTTTATCGACGAAGTTATAAATCAAAGATTGCCGAATCCTTTCATGCCCGACACGCCTCAGAGAATCGCTACGGATACAAGCCAGAAAATTGCGATTCGCTTCGGGGAGACGTTGAAGAGCTATAACACGAACGCAGGGAAACTTGTTGCGATACCGTTAGTTTTGGCGGCTTGGCTGCGTTACTTGCTGGGCATTGACGATAACGCAAACGAAATGAAACTCAGCCCCGACCCGATGCTCGAACAGCTTCAGAACGAGTTGAAATCCGTGAAATTTGGCAAACCTGAATCAGCACGTGAAGCTCTCGAACCGATTCTGACGAATGTGAATATTTTCGGCGTGAATCTCGAATCAGTCGGACTCGCTGAGAAAGTTCAGGATATGTTCGCGGAAATGTTGGCAGGTCCTGGAGCAGTCAGAGCAACTTTGAAGAAATACGTTTATTAATTGGTAATATTTGGGAGGAATTTTGAACATGAAAGCATTTTTGGACAAGGATTTTTTGCTGAACACACCAACAGCTCGCACGCTTTATCACGAAGTCGCGGAGAAATGCCCGATTATAGATTATCACTGTCACATCAGTCCGAAAGAAATCTGGGAGAATTTGCATTATGATTCGATTACGCAAGTTTGGCTCGGCGGCGATCATTACAAGTGGCGATTGATGCGCTGTGCTGGAGTTTCGGAGGAATTCATCACGGGTAATGCCAGCGCTCATGACAAGTTCGTGAAGTGGGCTGAAGTTCTCGGGAAAGCTATTGGCAATCCGCTCTATCATTGGAGCCATTTAGAATTGCGCAGATATTTTGATTATGACGGTGTTCTGAACGCTTCAACGGCTGAAGAAGTCTGGAATTTATGCAACGAGAAATTACACCGTGAGGATTTCGGAGTTCGTGACTTGATCAGACGCAGCAATGTTGAGACGATTTGCACGACTGATGACCCGATTGACACGCTCGAATGGCACGAGAAAATCGCAGCTGACAACACGTTCGCGACAAAAGTTCTTCCGGCATGGCGACCAGATAAAGCTATGAATATCGAGAAAGAGACCTGGCTGGATTACGTGAAGAAATTATCTGAAGTTTCCGGCGTAAAAATCGACTCGTTCGCAGCTCTGAAAAAAGCTCTCGTGAATCGCATAGATTATTTCGCAAAACACTCATGCTCATTGAGTGATCACGCTCTGAATTATGTCATGTATGCTCCGGCGAGTGATTCTGAAATCGAGAATATCTTCGCGGAACGTCTTGCTGGAAAAATTCCTGACGAAAAATCCGAGTGCAAATTCAAAACAGCGTTCATGACGTTTGCTGCAGGTGAATATTCAAAGCGAAACTGGGTTATGCAGCTTCATTACGGTTGCCATCGCGATAATAATCACACGATGTTCAAGAAACTCGGACCCGATACAGGCTACGATTGCGTCGATAACAGCGCGCCTTCAGTTCAGACCGCGGAATTTCTCGGCTCACTTGAGGAGAAGGGAATTTTGCCGAAGACGATCCTGTATAGCTTGAACGGCAATGACAACGCAGCGATTGATACGATTTGCGGCTGTTTCCAGAGTGACACGTGCGCACCTGTCTCGAAGATTCAGCATGGCTCGGCTTGGTGGTTCGAGGATCACTTTGACGGCATGACTTCGCAGATGAAATCCTTGGCTAGCTTGGGATACTTGGCTGGATTTGTCGGAATGTTGACGGATAGCCGCAGCTTCTTGAGTTATCCAAGACACGAATATTTCAGGAGAATTTTGTGCAGGCTCTTGGGCAACTGGGTTGAGGACGGATTCTTCCCTGAAGATCTCGACACGCTCAAAGACATCGTTAAATCCGTAAGTTACGCAAACGCGAAGAAATATTTCGGATTCTAGTTCTAGATCTAGATATTCTAGATATGATTCAAAGATGCCGTCAATCCCGGAATTGCTTTGTTCTGATCCGAGATCGGCGGCATTTTTGATTCAGGTTTACAAGCAGCTCTTGTAAGCAGCTTCAGCTCCGTCAGTTCGGATTTTCTTGAGATTGCGAATCACGCATTCTTCGAGACCAGCGATTTGTGATAAATCCTCGTCCCAGATTTTCGTGTTCGAGAGTACAGCGTGAGTTAATTCTTCGGGAGAATCGTTCCTGTGTTGAGCGTAAAATTCCAGAACCCAGCGATCGTCCGAAATTGTGTATGTGTTTCCTTTGGGACGTTTGCAGACTAAGCCTTTGTCGTTTAGCTCCTGAATATCGCTTGAATAGAACGCAATGTACGCAGCCAAACTCATTGTTAAGCACGCCGGTAATTTCCCGTTATTGTTCTTGATATAAGCTAAGAAGCTCGGCATATTTCGCGCTTTCCATTTTGATGTCGAGTTCAGTGAGATGCTCATGAGTTCATGATTCACGAATGGATTGTTGAATCTATCCTGAACAGCTTCGGCAAATTCAGTCAGATCTTTTTTATCGAGCGGCAATGTCGGGATAACTTCGTCGTATAGCATCTTGTTCATGAAGCCGCGAATATTCTCGTTGTTCATGCAATCGCGTACAATGTCGAAGCCCGCAAGATACGCTCCCAAAACAAAGCCTGTATGCGCGCCATTCAAGATTCGGACTTTGCGCTTTTTATACGGAGTCACGTCCGGCACAACATGCACAGGCACTCCGGCTTTCTTGAACGGTAATTTCGCTTCGAGAGATTCTGAGCCTTCGATGATCCATACGCCGAAAATTTCACCAACGTCTATTAACTGGTCTTCGTAGCCATTTGCAGCGTTGATTGCTTCGAGCTCTTTTGCATCGCGTATTCGTCCGGGAACGATTCGGTCAACAAGTGTCGAGCAGAAAGTATTCTCGTTATTTACCCAGTCACGGAAATCCTGTTCGAGATTCCAGTCCTGAATATACTCGTTCACACAGCGCAATAATTCTTTGCCATTGTTGTCGATTAATTCGCAGCTGAGAATCACAACGCCAGGAAGCTTAGCTTTGAATCTTTCGTAGAGTACACGCGTCAATTTCGCAGGGAAAGTTATCGGGGGATTCTGGTCGAATTTGCTCTCGTTATCGTGAACTATGCCTGCTTCTGTTGTGTTGCTAACGATTATTTCGAGATCTTTGCTTCGTGCGAGTTCCAGAACTTTGTCCCATTCACCGTACGGATTCAGAGCACGGCTGCATGCTGAGATAACGCGTTTCTCGTCAACTTTGCGACCTTTCTCATTGCCGCGTAAATATAGCGTGTAGAGACCTTCTTGCTTGTTTATAATCTCGGTTAAACCTGACGCTATCGGCTGAACGAGGACTACTTTGCCGTTGAAATTCACTTTCTCATTCGCAATGTCAAAGAAATCGTCAACGAATGCGCGCAAGAAATTTCCCTCGCCGAACTGCATAACTTTCTCCGGAGCATCTCTCAGAACGTAGCCTTTGTAGCCGGATTCATCGAGTACTTTGTAATTTAACTGTGCCATGTTTTTCGCATCTCCTTTTGCAAAAACTTGTCGTATTCAACGGGATTATATTATAATTTAGCGTCAGATTAATCGCAAGGGGTGTAAAATCATGAACGAACTTATCAGGATTACGCAAAATGATGACGTAGCAGTTGCGTTATGTGCGTTGAGTAAGGGCAGGAGTGTTCCGGTTAGCGGCGGAGATTTCTCGGTCGAGTTGCTCGAAGATATTCCAATGGGACACAAAGTCGCTTTGAGAGATATTTCGGCTGGAGAAGCTGTGATTAAATACGGCTTCCCGATTGGCACGGCGTTGAGCGATATTCACA
This sequence comes from uncultured Synergistales bacterium, assembly GCA_905233725.1. Taxonomy (GTDB): domain Bacteria; phylum Synergistota; class Synergistia; order Synergistales; family Aminobacteriaceae; genus JAFUXM01. The sequence continues at coordinate 15,655 of CAJOEM010000022.1, read as the reverse complement.
AGGGCACGCACGTCCACACGAATAATTTGCATAGTGCGCTATCGGGTGCGAAAGAGTATATTTACGAGCCAAAGCATGTTCAGTCTGAGAAAGTTTCAGAAGCGACTTTCATGGGATACGTTCGCAAGAATGGCAAAGTCGGCATAAGGAATGAGTTATGGATAATTCCGACGGTTGGCTGCGTGAATGATATTGCTGAGAAACTCGAGAGGAAAGCGAAAATTTTCGTGAATGATCATGTCGAGAATGTTCGTGCGTTTGTTCATCCGTATGGCTGCTCGCAATTAGGCGGAGATCAGGAGAATACACGGACTGTACTGGCGAATTTGGCAACTCATGCGAATGCTGGCGGTGTGTTGGTGCTGGGACTTGGCTGCGAGAACAGCGGTGTCGATGAGATACGTAAACGCATGGGAGATTTTGACCCGGAGCGTGTGAGATTCTTGATTTCGCAGGATGTAGAAGATGAAGTCGAAGCCGGCTATAAAATTCTCGAAGAACTCGCTGCGTTAATGAATCATGATTCCAGAACTGAGTGCAGCGTTTCGAATTTGATCGTTGGTCTGAAATGCGGCGGAAGCGACGGTCTCTCAGGAATTACGGCTAATCCAACAATCGGCGGTTTCTCGGATATTTTGATCGCTCACGGAGGCACTACGATTTTGACAGAAGTTCCGGAGATGTTCGGAGCAGAGACGATCTTGATGAATCGCTGCAAAGATGAAGCTACGTTCGAGAAAACTGTGAAGCTGATAAATGATTTCAAAGCGTATTTCGAAGCATCAGGTCAGCCAGTTTACGAGAATCCCTCACCGGGCAACAAAGCTGGAGGAATTACGACTCTTGAGGACAAAGCGCTGGGTTGCACGCAAAAAAGCGGAAGTTCGCAAGTGACTGATGTTTTGAGTTACGGAGGCAAAGTCACGCAGCACGGCTTGAATTTGCTGTCTGCACCTGGCAATGATCTTGTCGCAGCAACGGCACTCGCAGCAGCAGGAGCACAGATTGTTTTATTCTCGACAGGTCGCGGAACTCCATTTGGCTGCCCGGTTCCCACGCTGAAAATTTCGAGTAATACGCCGCTGTTCGAGAAAAAATCCCGCTGGATAGATTTCAACGCTGGAACACTCGTGAATGGCGGAACAATCACGGAGAAATCACAGGAATTATTCACTTTTGTTCTTGAGATCGCAAATGGCAGGAAAACTCGCAACGAACAGAACGAATTTCAGAGTATGGCGATTTTTAAAACCGGCACGACGTTATAAAAGAATACGTGAAAATACATTGGCAAATTTACGGACGTTAATATAAACTTAGATTGTTATATTTCACAAATTTTTAGTTTAGTTTTGAAGCAGGAGGATTTTTATGAAAAGATTTTTAATAGCTTTAACTGTTTTACTCGTTGCTTTTAGTGTCACGCCGGCGATGTCAGCACCGGTGACGTTGGTTTACGCTGAAGTCAATCCGCTTGACACGATCGTTGGACAAGTCGGAACACTCTTCAAGCAAAAGGTCGAGGAATTATCCGGCGGCGATGTCAAGATCGATCTTCAGGCTGGCGGAGTTTTGGGAACAGAAGCGCAGATTTTGGACGGAATGCTCGGTGGCGGCGATACTGTTGACATTATGAGAATTTCAGCGTTTGCACTTTCGAGCTACGGCTGCCAGAAGGCTATGTTGCTTTCGATCCCGTATACGTTCGTAAGCCGTGAACATTTCTGGAAATTTGCGAATAGCGAACTTGCTGCACAATTTCTCGCTGAGCCGCAGGAAATCGGCCTGCCATTGCGCGGAATTTGCTACGGTGAGGAAGGCTTCAGACATTTCTTTTTCAAGGACAAAGTCTCTGGCTTGAAAGATCTCAAAGGCAAGAAGATTCGCGTTTCAGAAGATCCGATTATGACAGGAATGGTTCGCGATCTCGGAGCAAGCCCAACAGTCGTGAATTTCACGGAACTCTACAGCGCGCTTCAGACCGGAGTTACAGACGCAGCCGAACAGCCCATCGCAAATTATCGTTCGAACGCGTTTCAGGAAGTTGCGCCATATTTGCTTCTTGACGGACACACACTCGGAGCAATCCAGATTATCGTAGCTGATTCCGGCTGGTCAAAGCTTAACGATCAGCAGAGAGAATGGCTCATGGAAGCTGGCAAATACGTGCAGCAGGAGAACGCGAAAATTTCCGCAGCAGCCGAGGCAAAAGTTCTTGAGCAGCTCAAAGCCGGTGGAACTCATGTTATCGATGTTGAGGACAAATCCGAGTGGGTAGAAGCTTGCCAGGGCACAATCAAAGCCAACACCAGCAGCCAAGCAGATTTGTACAAGCAGATTGTAGACCTGCAATAATTTTGACGCGTTATTAATAAAAATAATATGAATGACTGAGAGCTGGGGGATTCTTGAGAAAATTTCACGTAAATTCCCTGGCTCTTTTTGATAGCGAAATTTATTTTATATCGAAAGGGATTGATAATTTATGCTCAAGACACTTCGGATATTGAGACCGATTTATAATTTAACGGATAAATTCCTGATGTTTGTGTGCAAATTGTTGCTAATCGGCGACGTGTGCATAACTTCGATGGCTGTTGCTGGACGTTACATTCCGTTTATTCCTGACCCAGCGTGGAGTGAGCAAATTGTTCTGACATTGATGGTATACATGGCGGTTTTGTCGGCAACTTTGGCGATTCGCAGACGTGCGCATATTCGCATGACAGCGTTTGACTCGTACTTGCCACCGAAAATTGTGAGAGTTCTTGATTTGCTGGCGGATATTGCAGTGTTCGGACTTGGCGTTGTGATGCTTGTTTACGGGATCAAAGTTTGTCAGTCACCGTTAGCGCGCTTTGGAAAATACGAGAGCATTCCGACGTTGAGCCGCTTCTGGATGTATTTGCCGATTCCTGTTGCTGGCGGAGGCATGGTAATTTTCGAGATTGAGCAGATCATTCAGAGACTGGAAGAGATTTTCGATCCGCAAGATTTGCAGAAATTATAGGGAATGGAGCGATAATAATTATGAGTGCTGAGAATATTTCTACGTTGATTTTACTCGGGACGTTTTTCGTTATGATATTTTTGCGTTTTCCGATTGCGTACGCTGTAGGACTTTCGACGGTGTTTTGCTTATTATCACAGGGGCAAGCTCTCGTCACAGTTCCGCAACAGATGGTCAAGGGAATTTGGTCATTCAGCTTGATGGCAGTGCCGTTTTTTATCACGATGGGCGTATTGATGGGTACAGGAGGAATTTCTGACAAGTTAATTGCGCTGGCAAATTCTCTGGTCGGTTGGATGCGCGGCGGCTTATCAATGGTTAATATCGTAGCGTCGTATTTCTTCGGAGGAATTTCCGGATCGGCTTCGGCGGATACGGCTTCGTTGGGATCGATTTTGATCCCGATGATGGTAGATCAGGGTTATGACGCGGATTTCTCGACGGCAGTAACGATTACGTCATCATGTGAAGGATTACTCGTTCCCCCGAGCCACAACATGGTCATTTATGCTACAACTGCTGGTGGAGTTTCGGTCGGAGCGTTATTCATGGCGGGATATTTGCCCGGAGCATTGCTGGCGATTTCGCTTATGCTTGGTTCGTATATAATATCCGTGAAGCGAAATTATCCCAAGGGTGAGCCGTTCAGAATGTCGGTTTTTGTGAAGCAGCTGATGGAATCTTTCTGGGCATTGGCGGCGATCTTGATCGTAGTTGTCGGAGTTGTCGGTGGAGTTTTCACGGCGACTGAATCGGCGGCTATTGCAGTTGTGTATTCGCTGTTTGTGTCGGTGTTTATTTACAAAGGATTGACATGGAAGGGCGTTTGGAAAGCTTTGGACACATGCGTAGAGACGCTGTCTATCGTGTTGATCTTGATAGCTACATCGGCTGCGTTCGGATATTGTCTGACGGTTTTGCATGTTCCGGCGAAAGCTGCTGCGTTAATAACGAGTGTCTCGGATAATCCTGTAGCGATTGCTCTGATGTTGAACGCGATATTGCTTGTACTTGGCTGCATTATGGACATGGCGCCGATAATTTTGATCGCAACTCCGATTTTGTTGCCCGTAGCTCAGTCAATCGGCATCAGCACAGTTCAGTTTGGAATCATGGTAATTCTGAATTGCGGAATTGGCTTGTTAACACCTCCGGTTGGCTCGGTTTTATTCATCGGCTCAGCTGTTGCGAAACTCCCGATGGAGAAAGTTGTCAAGGCTACGTTGCCGTTCTATATTTGCATGTTGGTAACGCTTTTGTTAATAACGTTTGTGCCGCAGATTAGTTTGTGGCTGCCAATGCTGTTCGGCTACGGAGTGTAAGTTTAGTCGAGAATTTTTGAGCAAGAAAAATGCCGCTGATCGGATTGAGTTCTGGTCAACGGCATTTTGTTTTGTGTGCGAATTTGAACTAGTCAGCTTTGCACTTTACGTTATAATTCCACGTGTTTTGGTTATACTCAAGACCAGTCGCAACGATTGAGATTATGTGATTACCCGGATTCATGTTTTCGGCTTCTGTGTCTGGGCGATAGGCGTATTGATAATCGGGTTTGTCGCTCAGGAACAGATTGACTTTGAACGAATACTTCCCGTCAGAAATTTTCGTGATCTCAGCAGCGTACGGAGTTATAACAGGAGCTTTGCTGCCGGCTTCGAGAGTTCCGCGGTCAAGAAACGCATTCACAGAGCCTTTACCCTCAGCAAAATTCGCGTCATTCGTTGTGATTGTTCCGGTGATTGTTACGGATTTGCTCTTGTCGAAATCATCGGGCAATGTTAATCTAGCGCCTTCGGATAAATCGTAATCGTTGAGCTTAACGTCGCTGATCTCGATTGTGTTTGTGTTGAACGTTTCGAGTTTCGCAGGATCGGATACAAGACTGATTTTCACGTTCTCAAGCACGAAATTTTTCACGTTGGAGAGGCTGATTGCATTTTCGACACCGTAAACTGTTACGTCTTTAACGTTTATATTCGTCATTGGCGCGCGTTCGTAAGCTTTCCAGAGAATCGCGTTCTTAGCTTTGACCGGATCATCTGGTTTCCCAGCAGTGATATTCGACATGTAAACGCCTTTCAGCTGCGGAGTGTAAGGTCCCAAATCGCCCTCTTTATCCTGAGCTGAGCCGAGCGTGTACTGAGTTTCGCCGTACATGAGAGCGTTTGAACATTTTGCGACGGTGTTGTCACGGAAGTAAATATTCTCGATTAAGCCGCCTCGGTAAGAATTCGTCTTGAAGCGCAAAACCTGCTGGAGATTTAAGCTGTCGAAGTGATTATCGTGAGCGAATACGTTGCTGATTCCGCCCGTGCATTCAGAGCCACAAGTAACGCCGCCGTGTCCATCAGCAAAGACGCAATTACGGATTATGATATTTCCGCAAGATTCTCCGCCGATTTTTCCGCGATTGTAGCCGTCACGATTTTTGCCGGATTTAATAGCAATGCAATCATCGCCGGTGCTGAATGAGCAATTTTCGATTAATACGTAATGAGTTGATTCCGGATTTACGCCGTCGTTATTGCTGCCGTGAGAGTCGATTTCGAGATCTCTGACCCAGACGTTTCTGCATCTTAACGGGTGAACTTCCCACATCGGAGAGTTGATTATGCGAACGCCTTCGAGCAAAATGTTTTCACACGCGTAGAACTCAACGGTACAAGGTCTCAAGAGTGAACGCAACGGTGTAATATCTTTCGGAGTGTCGATATAAGTGATTTTTTCGATATTGTCCCAGTCGATTGCCATTGTCGGAATTTTCTCGGGCAACGGACTTGCGCCATCGTTTAATAATCGACGTTCGACAGGATAAGCTTTATCGCTCCATTCTTTTACAAGCACGTCAACAACAGTAGCTTGATTCTCGAAGCCGAATGAGCCGCGTTTCCAAGCCTGCCAGTTATACGGATCAGCTTGAGGATTCAGCGTGCCTTTACCGGACAGAGCAAAATTCCTCGCGTGAAATGCCCTGATCGGTGAAGCGTAATTGTACGTGTCATTGCCTTCGAAACTTGTCAGAACCATCGGGTAGTACTTGTTCGAAATGTTGCGCACAAATCTGAGTTCCGTGCCTTCCTGAAGATGCAGATTGACGTTGCTTTTGATCTCGATAGAGCCGGTGTAATAAATCGTGGGATTATTTCTTGACGCGCCATCCTGTGCAGGAATCACGACTCGTCCGCCGCCCGATGCATTTGCGTCATCGATTGCAGCCTGAATTGCCTTCGTGTAGTCTTTGACGCTTTGGGTTTTGCGTAAATGACCGTCTTGACCATCACCGACGAAAAATTCTTCTTCCATGTCAGAGACCAGAGCCGCATATTTCGCATCAGTAACGACGAAATCAACATCAGGGAATGACGGCGCAGAAGCTTTCACTGTTTCCTCGATTGAACGGTAAACTGAATCGTTCCAGTAATCAGTAGCAGCGAAAACACAGCCAGCATTCACAAGAACCAAAACTGCGAGCAACAAAAAAACTTTTTTCATGATACATCCCTCCAAAAGTTAAGTTAATTATCTGCGAAAATTCTAGCATAGCTCACATTAGTGAACAATCAGCTGAATCAGAGATTTGCGGTTGACAATCACGAATTTAGCATGTAATATCCAGACAGTTTAGATTTGATTTCTAAGGAGGAATTTCTAGTATGAAAAAAGTTTTAACGTTTGTTTTTTGCTTTACGATTATTGCAGTTTTCTCTGGAATGGCAGCAGGTCAGGATTTCTTTTTGACACTCGCTCACAATTTGGCTGAAGACCACGCCGTACACATCGCAATGACTGATTGGGCGGACGCTGTGAACATGGCTTCGAACGGTTCGATAACGATTAATATTATTCCCAACGGTCAACTCGGCTCCGAAGCAGATTGTGTTTCACAGATTCAGGCAGGTCAGCTCGAAATGACAAAAGTCTCAGCCGGAACACTCTCGAACTTTGCTTCAGCGTGGAATTGCGTCTCAGTTCCGTACGTTTTCAGAGACAAAGATCATCTCTATAACGTTATGAACGGTGAAATCGGCAATGATCTCTACAAGCTCACGGAGAAAGACGGCTTCATGGGTATAACCTGGCTCGAATCCGGCACAAGATGCTTTTACACAGCTGATAAAGCCGTACGAGTTCCAGCAGATTTGAAAGGCCTCAAGATCCGCACGATGGATTCGCAAATGGCAATCGACATGATGAACGCTTTCGGAGGTTCTGCGACAGTCATGGGTTATAGCGATATTTACACCGGAATGCAACAGGGCGTTATTGACGGAGCAGAGAATAATATCACAGCTCTTCGTGATCACGCGGACGTTACGAAATATTATTGCTACGACGAACACACGATGATTCCTGACGTTATTGTAATCTCAGCGAAAGTCTGGAACTCAATGGACGACGAACAGCGCAAAATCATGCACGACACAGCAGTCGAAATGGTTGCGAAATACAAAGGGCTTTGGGCACAATTTGAAGAGGACGTAAAAGCTCAGGTTGGCGACAAAGTTCAGTACGTTAAGGACGTTGACAAGGCAGCGTTTCAGACAGCGGTTCAGCCGATTTATGAAGGTCTGAAGAGTTCTGATCCGGAGACGTTCAAATTTGTTGAGCGCATTCAGGCAGCTAATTAATCCGACAAAATCCGAGCGGTTAATCATTCTGAGTTAATTAATTCTAGAGTGAGAACCGCTCTTTTTATAATTTATATATAATCCGGGAGTTGATAACTTGAAAACTTTTGAGAAAATCTTAGATGCTGTCATGCGATTCTTGATGGCGTTTTCCATGTTTATTCTCGTAGCGTTTGGGACTTGGCAAATCTTCAGCCGCTGGGTTCTCAAAGACCCGTCAACATTCACCGATGAACTTCTGCGTTATGTGCTGATAATTGCCGGCATGATTGGTTCAGCGTATTGCTTTTACCGGGACGAACATCTCGCGCTCACTCTTGTAACAGACAAAGCTAGAGGCGTGTTCAAGACCGTTCTGAATATTTTTATCGAAGCGTGTATATTATTCTTCGTTGTGTACGTGTTCATTTACGGAGGCATTAAGCTATCGAGTACGGCTACGAATGTCTCGTCGGTCATGCGAATCCCAATGAAGACGCTGTATCTAATCGAGCCACTTTGCGGCGTAATGATAATTCTTGCGAGATTGCTGCGTTATGCTCAGGCGTTCTTTGACAAGAAAAACGGAAACGGAAACGGGGGAAATTCTTAGATGGTAATCACTGCTACGGTTGTATTATTTATCGCGTTTTTTATTATGCTATTCGCTGGAGTTCCGATTTCGGCTGGAATTGGCATTGCTTCGGTAATTGCGGCGTGTGTCAGTGGCGTTACGACTCTTGAGGGTTTCGCGTTCACTGCTGCTCAGAAATGTTTCTCTGGATTAGATTCGTTCTCGTTGTTGGCATTGCCGTTTTTCTCACTCGGCGGCAATATCATGAACAAAGGCGGAATTGCCCGTAGACTTGTCAGACTTGCGCGGCTTCTTGTCGGAAGCATTCCCGGGTATTTAGCAGCGACCAACGTTCTCGCAAACATGTTTTTCGGAGCAGTTTCGGGTTCATCAGTTGCGGCAACTTCTGCGATGGGGTCGATCCTGTCGCCACTCGAGAAAGACGAAGGCTATGATCCGGATTACTCAGCTGCTGTTAATATATGCTCGGCTCCAACCGGAATTTTGATCCCCCCGTCTGGTCCGTTGATTCTTTACTCGATTACGGCTGGTGGAGTTTCAGTTGCGGCTCTTTTCATGGGCGGATATTTTGTCGGAGCGATTCTGGGAGTTGCAGTTGCTGTCATGGCAATATTCCTGGCTGTCAGGCTTGGCTACAAAAAATCTGAAGTCAGTGAAGAGGACTCAGCGTTGAAAATCTGGCTTGATGCTATACCGTCACTCTTGGCTGTCATAATCGTCATGGGCGGAATTTTGGCGGGAATTTTCACAGCGACTGAAGCTGGCGTTGTCATGTGTCTGTATTGCGGATTACTTGCCGCATTCTATCGCGAAATGGATCTAAAAACTCTTTATAATTTACTAGCCGACACTATGAAGAGTTCAGCTACGATTTTGTTTTTAATAGCGGCTTCGTCAATCATGGCTTACGTAATGGCAAGAACAGGCATTCCGAACGCAATTTCACGAATGATCATGGGCGTGTCGAATAATCGTTACGTAATCCTGTTAATCATGAACGTGTTCCTGCTTGTGATGGGAATGTTCCTGGATTTGACACCGGCGGTCTTGATATTTGTGCCGATATTCCTGCCAATCGCAAGACGAATCGGCATGAGCGACGTGCATTTCGGATTAATGCTGATCTTGAATCTTGGCATAGGCTCTGTAACTCCTCCGGTTGGATCGTGCTTATTTGTCGGCTGCGGAGTTGCTAACGTGAAAATCGAGGGTGTGACGAAATATATTGTGCCGATTTTCATCACAATGGTAATTTCGCTGTTACTGGTGACGTATATTCCTCAGATTGCGTTGAGCCTGCCTTACTGGACGGGGCTTATCAAGAGTATGGGGTGGCTGAGATAACATGAAGATATGCTCGAAAATTACCGGCTTCGAACGCGCTGAAAAATTCTTCGTGCTTCATGCGAACTGTGCGGATATTAAGATATATTTCTTGACCGATGAGATCATTCGTGTCAGAACTTCTTTCGACAGGAATTTTCCCGAGGAGTCATACGTTCTTTCGACAACGGCCTGGCCTGACAGACTGGACGAACTCTTCAGAAACGAACGTGTGCGCATTGAGCCTGTATTCCCTGAATTTGACGAAACCAGCGAGAGTTTTATATTCAAGACTTCAAAGCTGTGTCTGAAAATTGACAAAGACCCGTTATGCGTGAAATTATTTGATTCCGCTGGAACGCAACTTTACAGCTCATTATCTGGCAACCCGTTTACACTTGACTCGAACAGGCGAATCACACACTACAGCCGCATGAATGAGAACGATTGTTTTTACGGCTTCGGCGAGAAAACCGGATTACTCGACAAGAACAAAACTTTCATCAGGCAGCGCGCAACTGATGCGATGGGTTATGATCCAGTCAAGACCGACACGCTTTACAAACATATTCCGTTTTATATTCGCTTAGACAGAAACACAAAGAAAGCTCTTGGATTGTTCTATCATAATTTTTACGAGTCAGTCTTCAACATGGGCTGCGAGAAGAGCAATTACTGGCCACGATACACTTACTGGCAATCAGACGGCGGAGATATTGACCTGTTCTTCGTTGGCGGTGACAGCATAAAGCGAATCGTTGACAATTACACGTTCTTAACCGGCAGACCGGCTTTGCTTCCGAAACGTGCTTTGGGCTATCAGGGTTCTTCGATGTATTATCCCGAACTCGAGAAAGACAGCGACGATGCAGTTCTGAATTTTATCGACACGATTAAAGACGAGGGTTTCCCGATTGACGGCTTTCACTTGTCGTCAGGCTACACGAGTGTTGACGGCAAACGCTGCGTATTCGCCTGGAACACTACACGCTTCAAGAATCCTCGGGAATATTTCGCCGAAATGAACGCTAAAGGTGCTCAGAACGTTCCAAACGTAAAACCCGGAATTTTGCTGTGTCACCCGTTATTTGACGAGTTTGTGCGAAAAGACGTGTTTGTGAAAGACAGCGAGGACAGCTCGAAATTCGCCGAAGGTTGCTGGTGGGGCGGAATTGGCGCATTCTGGGATTTCACGAAAGAATCTGCGCGCCGTGCATGGAAAGATTACTTGATTGCGAACGTGATTGACATTGGAACGGACTCAGTCTGGGACGATAATTGCGAGTACGACAGCATTCTCGACAAGGACGCACGTGTTGATTTCGATGGCAAAGGCGGCACAATCGGCGAGTTGAAACCCCTGATGAGTACTCTGATGTGCAAGATTGGCGGCGATGCTGTCAGAGAACATAATTCGAACGCACGACCTTACATAGTCTGTCGCAGTGGCAGCTCGGGTATTCAGAAATATGCACAGACGTGGTGCGGCGATAATTTCACAAGCTGGGACACTCTCAAGTATAATATTCCGACGATCACTGGCATGGGACTTTCCGGACAGCCTAACGAGGGCGCGGATATTGGCGGATTTGCTGGACCTGCTCCTGACGAGGAATTATTTGTGCGCTGGGTTCAGCATGGAATCTTTCAGGCGAGATTCTCGATTCATTCAGCAAGCAATGATAATACCGTGACAGAGCCTTGGATGTTCAGGAACTCGACGGATTTGATTCGTAACGCGATTCTCTTACGCTACAGGATGCTGCCTCATTTGTATTCGCTTGAGTATGAAGCTTCACTGACTGGCGCGCCGATTATGCGGGCTTTGGTCTACGAGTTCCAGAATGACCCGAATGTTTGGCAGAATAGTTTCGAGTTCATGTTCGGGCGTGATATTCTTGTAGCAAACGTAATTGACAAGGGAGCTGAGACTAAGCGCGTATATTTACCAGCCGGCACTCACTGGTACGATGTTCACGATAATTTCAGGTGCTACGACGGTGGACAGACTATCGAGATTCCAGTCACGCTTGAGAGCATTCCGATGTTCATACGCGATGGCGCGATAATCCCGATGGCACAAAATCAGCCCATGAGTATGGCAAATGATAAAGTAACTTCGCTCAATATCGTGATGGCACCGGGGCAGGACAGAACTTACACGCTCTACGATGACGACGGCGTATCGAATGATTTCCTCAGGGGAGTTTTCCGTAAGACTGAGATTAACATGACGGGAACAGATGTCGTGAAAGTTAATTTCGCTTCAACTGGAGATTATGGCGATTTTGTCGAAGATGTCACGATTGAGATGATTCGCAAAGATCGAAGCCCGTTCTGGGTAGCTCTTGGTGACAGAAAGCTCGAACACTTCCTGAACCGCAGAAAATTCTCGTGCGCCTCTGAAGGTTGGTATTACAGCCAGACTAAGAGAGCCGTAATCGTGAAGTATCCTAATCCGCGCAAAAACATAACGCTCACAGTTTCATTCGAAGACTTTGATTTAATCGGAATGTAAAAATGCTGCTGAGAAAATTTATTTCGTGTGAAAAGACAGAGAACGGTTATTTGCTTCACGGCGACAGTGCTGACGTTCTCTTGATTTTTCTTTCTAATGACGTAATCAGAATCAGAGTGTCGTTCACCCGAAAATTTCCTGAGAGATCATACGCTCTTGTGAAGACTGCTTGGGCGGACGCACTTGACTCGCTGTTTCAGAACGAACGCGAAAGAATACAGGCTCTGGACGTTCCCTGTTTAGAATCCGAAGATGCCGAAAGCTTGAATTTTTCGACGGACTCTCTGAGATTAACGCTGAGAAAAAATCCGTTCTCATTCTCGCTGCAAGATCATAACGGGAAAATTTTCTACAGGGATTTGCCCGAACGCGCATTCGAGAAAGATCAACTCGGACGCTTGAGCCATTATTCCTGCATGGACAGAGTGAGCGATCATTTTTACGGTTTCGGCGAGAAGACTGGCATGCTCGACAAAAAATTCCGGAGAATGCGAATGTCCCCGAAAGATGCTATCGGTCATGACCCAGAGAACGGCGACCCAATGTACAAACATATCCCGTTCTACATCAGGTTCAACGAGAATAATAAACACGCTCTGGGAATGTTTTATAATAATTCTTACGATTGCGTGTTCGACATGGGACAGGAAATCAGCGGCTACTGGGAGAGATATTGCTATTACCAGACTGACGGCGGAGATATAGACTTGTTCTTAATCAACGGTCCTGACATAAAGAGCATAATCGAGCGTTACACGTGGCTGACTGGGCGAACGATTCTGCCAACGAAGCAATCTCTGGGTTATTGTGCCTCGACGATGTATTACGCTGAACTCGAAGAAAACTGCGACGAGGAAATCTACAAAGTCATCGACAAGCACTTCCGCGAGAAAATTTATATCGACAATTTCTGGTTAGCATCGGGCTATTCGTCCGGTGAAAATGACGGTCTGAGATACACGTTCAACTGGAACAAGAAACGCTTCCCAAATCCTGAGAAATTTTTCGCTCGAATGAATGCTATGGGAATAAACGTAATCTGCAACTTGAAACCCGGGGTTTTAAAAAATCATCCGTACGCTGATTTCTACGAGAAACGCGGCGCATTTATCAAGACTGCTGACGGAAATGGCGATTATTACGGTCGTTGGTGGGGTGGTGAAGGACGCTTCATAGATTTCACGGGCGAATCTGGGCGTAACGCGTGGCGCGAACTTCTTGAGCGAAATATTCTGAGTAAAGGCACGAAAACTGTCTGGAATGATAATTGCGAGATGGACGGCATTGAAGATCGTGAAGCTGTTTGCGCTCAGGGCACTATGGCAGAGCTAAAAATAATTCACTCGAACATGATGGCGTACGTTGCTATCGAAGCTATCAAGAACGTCTATCCAAACGAGCGTCCATATGTTATAAACCGTGCGGGTTTTGCAGGAATTCAGCGTTATGCTCAGGTCTGGGGCGGAGATAATCTCACGGATTGGCGGACTCTCAAATTCAACATTGCGACGATTATCGGCATGGGTCTATCGGGTTGTGCGAACATGGGTTGTGACATTGGCGGTTTCGCTGGTCATGCGCCTGATTCTGAATTGTTGCTGCGATGGCTTCAGAACGGAATTTTCCAGCCGCGATTTGTTCTGAATTCTGCTAACGATGACAACACTGTTACTCAGCCGTTCATGTACGAGGAAATTCTGCCGTATGTGCGAGAGGCTTTCGATTTGCGCTACAGAATGCTGCCGTATATTTACTCGCTCATGAGGGAAGCTTCGGTCAGCGGCATGCCAGTTATGCGCCCGTTGTTTCTCGAATTCCCGGATGATAACAAGTGCTACTCAGATGCTAATTTCACGTTCATGTTTGGTAGTTCAGTTCTTGTTGCTAACGTTCTTGAGAGAGCTGCGTGTGTGAGAAAAATTTATCTGCCGGCTGGTTCAGGCTGGTACGATATGCACGACAACTTTAGATTTTACGAGGGCGCTCAGACAATCGAGATTCCGGTTAATAATGCGAGTATCCCAATGTTTTTGCGAGATGGCGCTGTATTCGTGACTTGCGATGACGTGAAGCACATAATGACTGACACGATGAGAACTCTTGATGTTTTAATCTCAGCGGATACAGACAGCAAATTCACTTTCTATGACGATGACGGACACACTGAAGACTACAAATCCGGAATTTACTCGCAGATAAGCTTTGACGTGAAATCCGGTGAACGCAAGATAATTTCTTTCGCAAAAACCGGCAATTACCCGTCAAGCATCGAGAGAATTTCCATGAGAGTTCTCAGCAGATTCAAAGGCGCGTATTGGGTGAGTGTTGATGGCAGGAAAATTCCGCGCTTTATCGTGAGAGATTATTTCGACGAAGCGACTGAAGGCTGGTATTACAACATGTCAGACAAGAGCGTAATGATCAAGTTTGCATTGCCCAAGAACGATCGCTTTGATGTTGTAGTCTCGACTGAGAAATTTGACTTAATCGGCATGAATGAAGAATAAAGAATAAAGAATGAGTAATTGCATTTATTCCGCTAATATCGAACATAACAGGAAGACAATCACGCGCCTTTTCCGCACGAGATATTATTCTTACGGGAAGACGCGTATTGTCCTCAGATTTTGCGTTGGACTTGCTATGATCATAACGGCTGCTGCTGCGAGTATTTACATGTGGGCGAAGGGAATTTTGCTGTTGCTGGGAGCTTGGCTGGTTTCGACACCGGATTTCCCAGCACAGGTTCAAGCAGACAAAGTTCTCGAAATGCGAAAGAATAATTTACCTAGACTCAGCTACGAATTTTCAAGCAGAATATTGCTATTTATTTATATCTAACAACGAAGCCTGCATGTTAGACAAGAGAACTGTCACTTCTCACATCAATCCAGAAAATCTATCTGAGTTCATGCACTTTATCGAGAATCGCACGGGTCTCAAGTGGTATCGTGAGAAATCCTGGCTTGCTCTTAATCTCGAAGATTTGAAACAGATATTTCGTCGTTGATTTGAAGAACTGCATAACGAAGCTTGCATGTTAGACAAGAGAACTGTCACTTCTCACATCAATCCCGAGAATCTATCCGAGTTCATGCACTTTATCGAGAATCGCACGGGTCTCAAGTGGTATCGTGAGAAATCTTGGATTGCTTTGAATCTCGAAGATTTGAAGCAGATATTTCATCGGTAATTTGAAGAACTGCATAACGAAGCCTGCATGCTTGACAAGAGAACTGTCACTTATCACATCAATCCAGAAAATCTATCTGAGTTCATGAGCTTTATCGAGAATCGCACGGGTCTCAAGTGGTATCGTGAGGAATCTTGGATTGCTTTGAATCTCGAAGATTTGAAACAGATATTTCGTCGTTGATTTGAAGAACTGCATAACGAAGCCTGCATGCTTGACAAGAGAACTGTCACTTCTCACATCAATCCCGAGAATCTATCTGAGTTCATGAGCTTTATCGAGAATCGCACGGGTATCAAGTGGTATCGTGAGAAATCCTGGCTTGCTCTTAATCTCGAAGATTTGAAACAGATATTTCGTCGTTGATTTGCTATTTGCGTCTAGGCTAAGCCTGGTCATGAAAAAAGCG
>CAJOEM010000021.1 GCA_905233725.1 uncultured Synergistales bacterium | reverse complement strand
CCACTCCTCAGTTACGATATTGACGCTAAGAGCTTTATTTGCAATAACACCCTGATTTGTGTAATGAGCCTTTGCAAGACTTATCATTATGTGATCGTGTCCCATAATTCCGAGATGTCCAACAAGAAGCCAGTTAGGTTTACCGTTTACCATAGCTCCAACAACTACGAGAGGCGTAGGATAAAGAGCAATTTTTGAACCGATATTTTTTTTCATGACTATTTCATCTCCTTTTCCCAAATACGAATGGTATTTATATTAGCTTTATCTGCTAATTCCTCAAGCGTTTTGATTTCCTCAGATGATAAGACAAGATTAGCTGCTTTAACTGCGTCATCAACGTGTTTAACTTTAGTTACGCCCAAAATAGGCAGAGTTCCTTTAGCTATCGCCCATGCTACAGGAAGCTGAGCAACTTCGACGTTATGAGAATCAGCTATTTTTTTCATGGCTGCGTTTAATTTTTCAATCTGAGGAAGCACAGGATTATAAACTTGACCTCTTGCACTTTCAGCGGGGAACGGGTGGGAGGTATCATATTTTCCTGATAAAGCTCCTTGTTCAAGTACCATGTAAGAAAAGAATGTAGCTCCGTTAGCTTTGCACCAATCTAAAATCCCTGATGTTTCAGAAGAGCGGTTCAAAAGGCTGTAATGATTCTGAATAGCCGATACTTTTAAACCTTCAGCTTCTAAAATTTCAGCAGCTTCTTTGATTTCGGCGAGATTATGATTTGAGAGACCAATTTTACCGATTTTACCAGTTTTTGCAAGAGGAATTAATTTTCGAGTCCATTCAGGAGCGCCTACAGGATTATGAATCCAATAAAAATCCATAAATTCTGTACCAAGACGTTTAACGCTTCCCTCGTACATTTCTATTACGGCGTTTTTGGCTTCAGGATTTGCACACTGAGGAGTGAATTTTGTTGAGATTAAATAACTTTCACGAGGAACAGAACGTAAAAATTTACCGAGTACTTCTTCAGAAGTTCCCATACCGTAAACATATGCTGTATCCCAAAGATTAAGCTTTGATTTCATTGCTGCATCGAAAATCGGACGTAAATCTTTTTCTGTGAAGTTAGTTCCGAATGTTCCGTCGTTGCCCCAAGCCCATGCTCCGAGCGCGATTTTGGGTGTTGTCATGATAAAAAATTTTCCTTTCTAATAAACAAATAAATTTATGATTTAAAGATAACGTTCTACGAAATCTCTAAATTCTTTTAAAGATAATTCTGTTTCGTGAAGTTCCGGTAAAAGCAACGGAAAATCATGAGGCATTCCAGGATATGATGTTAAAGTTGCTTCGACATCATCTGACAAAGCTCTGTTAATAAGAGATAAGCCGTCATCTACGAATAATTCATATCCTCCCAACTGAATAAGCATTGGAGGAAGTCCTCTTAAATCCGCATAGATCGGTGAGAGTTTAGGATCGTTAAGCTCCATGTTTCCAGCATAAGAAGGTTTCCTGACTTGAACTTCTTGATAAAGCGGAAAACCTTTACTGCCAAGCACTAAATCACGACTTATATTTTTTACTCTTAAAGGAGCATTTTGTTCAAAAGTTCCCCAAGGTGATATTAGGGCTAACGCTGCTGGCTGTGAAATTCCTTTTTCTTTCAAATAAAGAGATAATTCAAGGGCTAAATTTCCGCCTGCTGAATCTCCAATTACGACTATTTTTTCGGGTTTAATGCCAGATGAAAGCAATTCTTTATAAACTGCTACAGCGTCTTCAAGTGCCGCAGGATAAACATTTTTTGGAGCAAGCCTGTAATGCACATAATAAACTTCTGCTGCACCGATTAGCATTCCTTGTTTTGCACCGAGTAAGCGATGACCTTCTGTAAGTCCGTTAGTATAACCGCCGCCGTGAAGCTGAAGAATTATTCGAGTTGTTTTAGGGTGTTCTGCTTTCAAGCGTTCAACGCCAACGTTATTTAACGTTAATGTTTCAAGTGTCCAACCTTCAGGAGCTTCAAATTTGTAAGGTTTGAAATCAGAAGCAGGGTGAAGAGTATTGTATATTTTATTTTCGATGTACTGCTGTTTTTCTGACATTCCAAGTCGAATTTCAGAAGCGTTAGTACTTGTTGCAAAAAACAGACTAATTGTAAGAATTGTTACGCTAAAATTTTTGAGTGTTTTAATTTTCATGTTTATTTCCTGCTTTCAAATAATAAAGTGCCACCAACGGCAACATTTTCGTAATTTTATTCATCATTCCTGAACTCCTAAAAGTTTTTTAGCACACGTGTAAGCTATCTCATAAATCGAAAGATAAACATAATTTATATTTGCTTGTTCCATAGCTTTGCGTTGTTTTTCTGTAACGATTGTGTAAGGGTAAATTCCATATATGAACGGGAAAAATGAATAAATAAAATCTTGACGAGCTTTTTCTGACATATCAGGACAGAATTTTTCAAGGCATTTTTCGACGGCATTAATTGATTTTCCGTAAGCTGCTTTAAATTCTGTTAAGTTTTCAAGCCTACTGTTAGCTTCCATGTCGAAATGATTCATCGAGAAAAGTTTGAGCATTTGTTGTCTTTTTTCCAGTGAATGAGCTAATTCATGAGCAATTTCATCAGTAGTCATTTTTTTTCGGCTGTCAGTTATGGAATTTAATTCATCAGCCCAAAGTTCATATTCTCGTTGAAGCAGAGCAAGAAAAATTTCCTCTTTTGTCTGAAAATAATTATAAATTGCTGCTCTTTTGCAAGTTGTAAGCTCTCTTTGAAGCTCATAGTCTCATAAAGAGACGCACAAGCATTTATTATTTCATCTTTTCGTGAGTTTGTTAATTCTATTGAGCCTCTTGGCATTTTTTTTGTAACCTCCTTTTTAAAGTTTAAAATTTAATTTTTAATATTAACATCATGTTGTAATGATTATACACACATAACAACACGGTGTCAATATAAAAAACAAAATTCAAAAAAAACTTCCTCCCCATATTAACTTATCAATCCAATATATCCCGTTTTTATCAGAAGTTTCCCAAAAAGATTCATCAGGCGATTTTATTTTCACTGCTCTGTACGCTCTCACCAAATAATCAAGAAATTCCCTCACTCAAATATTTTCTATTGGTATATCTCTTAAATCCTCTCCATAACATGTTTCGTTTTCAAATGGAGGATTTTGCATTCCCTCGATACTTCGTGGCGTAAACGAAAAATTAACTCCTTCAACATTTTCAAGATATGGACTGCCGTAAACTTCAAAAGGAAATTCTGTTCCTCGTCCGATAGATATAGTTAAAGAACTTTAAAAATTGAATAAATGACATCATCAAATTCCCAAGGATCGTTCGTGTCTGCAACGTACGTGTTTAATTGTCCCGGAAATATCAAGAATCCCTCACCGCTATGAATTTTCCAAGTGTTCGTGTGATTGCGCGAATCGTTCGAGAACAATTTCCCCTCGCCCGAGATCACGTAATGAAACAAGTAACGCTGCCGGCGTGCTGGTCCGAATAAATGTCCGGGTTTGCAAGCTTCCAGACCAAATTAATACAGTCTCAAATCCACAAAACTCTGATTCTGAAACACCGAAAAAATTGTCTCGTGCATTTTTACCCCCTGAATGATTTTTAGCAATTTTTATCGAAATCGCGTTTATTATAGCATAATGATAAAAAATTTAATTTTATGCTATTTACAATTTCACCGGGAAATTCTAGAATATTCTCAAATATTTTTTATAAAAGGAGAGTTGTTCATGGCAGGATTATCACTTCAACACATCTGGAAAAAATATCCTAACGGTTACGAAGCAGTCAAGGATTTCAATCTGGAGATTGCGGACAAAGAGTTTATAATTTTCGTTGGACCTTCTGGTTGCGGAAAGTCCACGACACTCAGGATGATCGCAGGGCTTGAGGACATCAGCAGCGGTGTTATGAAAATTGGCGATCGTGTTGTCAATGATGTTGAGTCAAAAGATCGTGATATTGCGATGGTATTTCAGAATTACGCGTTATACCCGCATATGACGGTTTATGATAACATGGGATTCGCTCTGAAACTCAAGAAAACTCCGAAAGATCAGATCGACAAGGCAGTGCGGGAAGCAGCTAAAATTCTGGAGCTTGAGAAGGTTCTTGATCGCAGACCAGCTCAACTCTCAGGAGGTCAGAGACAGCGTGTCGCAATGGGACGTGCTATAGTCAGAAATCCGCGTGTGTTCCTGATGGACGAGCCGTTATCAAATCTCGACGCAAAATTACGCGTTCAAATGCGCGCGGAAATTGCAAGATTACATGATCGCCTCGGAGCAACGATTATTTACGTTACGCACGACCAGACCGAAGCAATGACACTCGGAACCCGAATTGTCGTAATGAAAGACGGAATTATACAGCAGGTCGATTCCCCAACGATTCTTTATAATCAACCAGGAAATTTGTTCGTCGCAGGATTTATCGGCTCTCCGCAGATGAATTTCTTCGAGGCAGCGTTCAATGGCAAAGGACTCGAAGCTGGCGGAATTGAATTCGCGCTTCCTGATGAGAAGGCAGCAGTTTTGCGCGAGAAAGGCTACACAGACAAAATCGTAATCGCTGGCATTCGTCCAGAAAATGTTCACGATGCTAAAGTCGAAAGTCTTCAGAAATTGACGGCTCCGTTCTCAGCAAAGGTCAACGTGTTCGAGTTGCTCGGCTCAGAAGTCCTGTTGTATTTCGATTTCGCAGACGCAGCTATGTCGGCAAAAGTCGGTCAGGGAAGTCGTGCGGCAGTCGGTGACGAAGTTAGTTTCGCGTTCGATATGGAAAAGATTCACGTTTTCGACAAGGAAACTGAACTGGCAATCGTGCATTAATCCAGAACAGATCGGAGCGTGTGATCATGATTAGAAAAATTTTCTTGCTAACTCTTGCGCTGTTGTTAATCGGCAATATCGCAGCAGCTGCACCAGTCGAAATTGAACTCGTGCATTATAAACAGGAAGCTCTGGAAATTTTCAAGCAGCTTGAGGACGAATTCAACGCAACTCACACGAATATTCACCTGAAAATTTCATCGCCAACTCAAGC
Source organism: uncultured Synergistales bacterium (assembly GCA_905233725.1). GTDB lineage: Bacteria > Synergistota > Synergistia > Synergistales > Aminobacteriaceae > JAFUXM01. Next base: position 23,880 of record CAJOEM010000021.1, on the reverse strand, counting down.
AATTACGATTCTGAAAACCAGATTTATCCGCGAAAATTATCCGGATATAATCGGCATCGGCGGAGATATGGACTTCTCGAATTTCCTGGACGCGGAATTATTAGCAGACGTTTCGGATTACGCAGGCATCAAGAATATCAAGCAGACGTATATTAACATAATCGAAGGCCTTGAATTTGTGCCGACTCCGGGAACTTTCGGAGTTCCGTACATGGCGAACGCTGCTGGAGTTCTGTATAATCGCGACATTTTTGAGCAACATGGCTGGACAATTCCTACGACTTGGCTGGAATTTATGGCACTTTGCGAAAAGATTCAAGCTGCTGGCATCCGTCCGTTGTATTTCGGATTCAAAGACACCTGGACGACTTTAGCACCGTGGAACGCACTCGCTGTGGACTTGGCTCCAGCTGATGTATGCCAACGAGTTAATGCCGGAGATACGACTTTCATCGAGAATTACCGTGAAGTTGCCGAGAAAATTCAGGCGTTGCTGCAATACGCTGAAGACGGCCCGTTCGCTTACGGATATAATGACGCGTGCACAGCTTTTGCAAACGGAGATTCAGCAATGTACACGATTGGCTCTTACGCAGTTCCACAGATTTTGTCGGTGAATCCCAACATGAATATCGACTCGTTCGTAATGCCAGGCAGCAATTCTCCGGATGGTCAGACGCTGAATTCCGGCGTAGACCTGATGTTCTGTGTAATGGCGAATTGTCCCCACAAACCTGAAGCTTACGAAGTTCTGGATTTCCTGTTTAAGCACGAGAACATTCAGAAATATATTAACGCGCAGAATGCTGTCCCGTGTGCAAAGGGAGATTTTAAACTTTCACCGATGCTGGACGGCATGAAAGAATATATCATCTCGGGAAAAGTTGCGGATTTCCACGATCATCATTATCCGTCAGAGATGGCAGTTGACGCGCAAATTCAAACGTTTTTGCTGAACGGCGATGTTGATGCGTTCCTGAAGAAATTTGACACGGATTGGATCAGATATAATCGTGACTTAATCGCAAAAGTACGAAGATACAATCAAACTCACAGTCACAGAACGGAGGAGTAATTCATGAAAAGTCAGAACGAACGAAGACGAACGTTTTTGTTAATATCAATCCCAATATTGCTTTTATTCTTCGGATTTAACACGCTGCCGTTGATTAAGGGATTTATTTACAGTTTCACGAACTTCAGGGGTTACGGCTCTTACGAGTGGGTAGGCTGGAGAAATTACGCGGATTTATTCACGGATACGCGCGTTGGAAATTCATATTGGTTCACGTTCAAACTCGCAATCGTAGCGACGATCTTGATAAATATTCTGAGCTTGATTATGGCTCTGGCATTGAACAGCAAAATCAGATTCAAGAGTTTTCTCAGGGGAATGTATTTTATCCCGAATATTCTCGGAGCGTTGGTCGTCGGCTATATCTTCAGCTATATTTTCACGTATATACTACCTGCAATCACACGAACTGCGAGCATGTTGGCTGACAAAAATCTCGCATGGATCGCAATCGTTATCGTTTGTGCGTGGCAATCAATAGCTATGAACACGCTGATATACATTTCCGGATTGCAGACAGTTCCCGAAGACGTTTACGAGGCCGCGTCACTCGATGGAGCAACAGGCTGGAACAAATTCAGGTACATAACTTTCCCGTTGATAATGCCGTTTTTCACGATTAATATGGTCTTGTGCATGAAAAATAACTTGATGGTTTTTGACCAGATTATGGCGTTGACTAATGGCGGACCGGCTCAAAGCACTGAGTCAATCTCGTTCCTGATTTATAATAACGGCATGGCAGGCGGTCAATTCGGATTCCAAAGTGCGAACGCCGTGATATTCTTCATAGTTATCGTGACGGTTTCGGTTTTGCAAATGAGATTTTTGAACAAGAGAGAGGAGCAATTATAATGGAAGAACTCAAAGTCCGAGAGAAATACAACTGGTCAGTCACGATATTGCTGATAATCGGATTGATCACGGTCTTGTTCCCGTTGTACATGACTGTCGTTATCGCGTTCAAGCAGCCAAGTGAAATGACGAATAGCATCTCCGGAATTCTATCGCTGCCGAAAAGCTGGAGCCTGAATAATTTCCGGGAAGCAATGCGCGTTACGGATTTCTGGCGGTCGTTATTCAACAGTTTTTTGATTACGGCGGTTACGATGATAATCTCTGTGATTTTGCATTCACTGATGGGTTATGCAGTTGCGCGTAACATGGGCAAAAGCAAATTCTACAGGTTCTCGTATTATTATATCGTAAGCGGAATGTTCGTGCCGTTTGCGATCTTGATGATGCCGCTGGTCAAACAGACTGCTCAGCTCAAAATCGACAACGTGTTCGGCGTAATAATCTTGTACGTGGTGTTTTACATGCCGATGAACGTGCTGTTATATTCGGGTTATCTCAAGAATATTCCGGTTGCTTTGGAAGAAGCTGCTCACGTTGACGGCGCATCGACTTGGACAACGTACTGGAAAATAATTTTCCCGTTGATGTGGCCAATGCACGCTACAGTCTCAGTCTTGACGGCTCTGGGAACTTGGAACGACGTAATGACCCCGTTGGTAATCATGTCCGGCAGCGGAATGAACACGCTACCACTCGCGCAGTTGACATTCCAGACGCAATTTGGCACGAATTATAATCTGGCGTTTGCATCGTATTTGCTGGCGTTGCTACCAATGATAATTTTCTATCTGGTCGCGCAAAAACAAATCATCAACGGCGTAATCAACGGCGCTGTGAAATAATAATTTAACTTGAACGTACAGGGGCAGGTGTTGTATAATATCTGCTCCTAAATTTATTCGACAGGTGACAATATGCCAATAACTTACGACGAGCAACACAGGATTTTCACGCTCAATACACGCAACTCGACTTACCAGTTCATGATTGATTCTGACGGGAATTTGCTGCACTTGTACTACGGACGCAAAAGTGACGGCTTCATGAAAAATTTTTTGCACGAACAACCCCGAGCTTTCTCCGGAGTATTCGGCTATTCACAAGATTCACAAGCTTCACAAGATGAGAGCCATTCGCTGGACTATTTGCCGCAAGAATTTCCAGTCCAAGGCACCGGTGATTTCCGCAGCCCGTTATTAATCGTGCGTGATGAGTTCGGGACATTCGGCTGTAAATTGCGCTATGATTCTCACGAGATTCGCTCCGGGAAATATGCGTTGAATGGCTTGCCTGCTGTTTACGAAAATTCCGGTGATAATGCTTCGACTCTCGAGATAATTTTGCGCAATGACAGATTAAATCTCAGTGTGAAAATTCTCTACGGAGTTTTGCCTGAACTGGATATAATCACTCGCAGCGCAATCGTGAAAAATTCTGGTCACGGGAAATTCACGCTTGAGAAATTGCAGTCTGCATGTCTGGACTTCACGCACGGGAATTTCGACGTGATAAATTTTCAGGGGCGACACGCGATGGAACGTCAATTTGAGCGCAGGGAGCTTTTGCACGGATCGCTCGTAATCGATAGCAGGCGCGGCATGTCGTCTCACCAGAGTAACCCGTTTGTGATCCTGGCTGATCATAATGCAACCGAGAATTTTGGGCGATGCTGGTCAATGATGTTCGTGTACAGCGGCGGATTCAAGGCAGAAATTTCGCGCGATCAATACGACCAGACCAGATTTCAAATGGGACTTGAGGACGAGAAATTCTCATACACGCTCGAACCCAATGAAGAAATCACAGCTCCTGAAGTTATCATGACGTTCAGTTCAAGCGGCTTCGAGAAAATTTCGCATAATATGCACGATTGCATCAGGAAAAATATTTGCCGGGGATTTTGGCGCGATAAAGCTAGACCGGTGATTCTGAATTCCTGGGAGGCGTTTTATTTCGATATTAGCGGCGAAAAACTTCTTGAGATGGCAAGATACGCGAAAAAATTGGGCGTTGACATGCTCGTAATCGACGATGGCTGGTTCATAAATCGCAACGACGAATTACACGCGCTCGGCGATTGGACACCTGATGAGAAAAAACTCGGCATGAATCTGGAATCACTCGTGAAAAAAATCAACGCGATTGGTCTTGACGTTGGCTTATGGCTCGAACCCGAAATGGTCAGCGAAAACAGCAACTTGTATCGCGAACACCCGGACTGGGCATTTGTAATCCCGAACGAAAATCCCACGAAAAGCCGTCATCAACTTGTGCTGGATCTTTCGAATCGTGATGTGCGAAAATATATTCTGGATTCGATCTTTGCGATTCTGGCTTCAACGAACGTGAAATATATCAAATGGGATTATAATCGCTCAATTTCCGAAGTTTACTCACACGCTGCGAAAAATCAGGGGAAAGTCCTGTACGAGTACATTCTTGGCTTGTACGAAATTCTGGGCAAGATTAACGCGAAATATCCGGAAATTCTTATCGAGGGCTGCAGCGGTGGCGGAGGGAGATTTGACGCAGGCATGTTGCAATATACTCCGCAGATTTGGTGCAGCGATAACACAGACGCGATTGACAGATTATATATTCAATACGGCACATCATTCGCTTATCCGGCGAGCGTCACGGCAGCGCATGTATCAACTTGTCCGAATCATCAGAACGGCAGAATAACTCCGCTTTCAACTCGTGGGATTGTCGCAATGACTGGAGCTTTTGGCTACGAGCTTGACCCGGCGAAACTGTCCGAACACGAACAACTTGAAATTCAGGCGCAAATTTCCAGATACAAGTCTCTGCGTGAGATCATAACTGACGGTCTGTATTATCGCCTGTCAAACCCAAGCGAGAATTTCTGTGCGTGGGAATACGTCTCACGTGACAAACGCGAATTTTTGCTGAACGTTGTTATTCCGCAAAATCACGGGAACATGCCGCGAATTTACGTTACGCCACGAGGACTTGAACCCGGGAAATTCTACAGGAACACTAGCACTGGTGAGATTTACGCCTCAGATGCCTTGATGGACTCGGGATTTGCTCTGCCAGTTTTACGTCACGATTTCGAGAGTTGTGCGTATTTGTTTGAGATTGTGTGAAGTTCACTCGCAGAAACGCAGCCATACGCAGATTTTGCAAATTTCACGGCGTTTAGAATTGCTTCACTGACGACGTTCGCAGCCAAGATTCCGACAAGATCCTGATCAGCCAGAACATTCCCGACTGAGACAGCGTAAATGCTATCACCATCAGCCGACGTGTGAACAGGACGAATCGATCTGGCATAAGCGTCGTGTGACATGTCAGCGATTTTGCATAGTGCAGATTTTTCAAAATTCGCGTTCGTGATTACTATTGCGAGCGTAGTGTTACCCGTGAATTTGTTCTCAGCCAGAATTTTCGCGTGTGAAAGCATGTATGACTCAGTATTGCGCAATTTCGTTCGAGATTCGTTCAGGAGTCCAGCGACTTGTGTTCCGGTTTTCCAGTCAAAAATATCGCCCAGCGCATTCAACGCGACTATCGCACCGATTTTTAATTCGCCGATTTGAAGCGCGTAACTGCCGATTCCGGTTTTCATGCAGGTGTTCATTCCGGCAATTTTCCCAACTGTAGCACCGCAGCCAGCACCGAAATTTCCGTCGCGATAATTATTCTCGTTCAAAGCACATTTCGCAGCTTGATAGCCCATCGCAAAATCCGGTCTGACGTTCATATCTCCAACCGTTAAGTCAAACAAATCAGCTTGAGCAACTAACGGAACTTTTGTAATGCCGACATCGTAGCCAATTCCAGCTTCCTCGAGAAATTTCATGACTCCGCCGCCAGCATCTAATCCGAACGCACTGCCGCCAGCAAGAATTATCGCGTGCAAAACTTTCGCACTCATCAGCGGATTCAATAACTGACTCTCACGTGAAGCAGGACCGCCGCCTTTGATAGAAAGCCCAGCTCTCATGCCGTCACGCGCAATTACAACCGTACAGCCAGTTCCAGCAGAAATATTCTCAACTTGTCCGATATTTATTAACGTACTAATTTCCTGAATCGAAATTTCCCTCATGATTCGTGATTATAAATTTGCAAAAAAATAGCCGGTGCTTTTCACATCGGCTCGTGATTCCTAGTTATTTCCCTGTCCGTAATAAGCGTTTGCTCCGTGTTTCCTGTAGTAATGCTTGTCCTGCAAAACTTGTGGAGCTGGTTCGACTTTCGGATTTATGATTTCTGTCCTGAGTGCCATCTTTGCGACTTCTTCGAGGACTACCGCGCTGTGAACTGCATCGACTGCATTTTTCCCCCAGGCGAACGGTCCGTGATTTTTGCACAGGCACGCCGGTACAGCCATCGGATCTTTATTCATGCGCTTGAACTCATTCACGATTAATTTCCCAGTATTAAGTTCATAAGCTTCGTCGATTTCTTCAGCAGTCAGAACTCGCAGACACGGAATTTCCCCGTAATAATAATCCGCGTGAGTTGTGCCGTAACACGGAATGCTGCGTCCGGATTGCGCCCAACTTGTCGCGTACGGTGAGTGTGTATGAACGATTCCGCCGACTTTCTCGAAATATTTATACATGACAGCGTGACTTGGCGTATCTGATGACGGATTCATTTTGCCTTCGATTTTATTGCCGTCAAAATCCACTACGACCATATCTTCGGGCTTCAAATCCTCGTATGGAACTCCGCTGGGCTTAATCACGAACAACTTCGCCTCACGGTCAACCGCGCTGACATTTCCCCACGTGAACGTCACAAGCTTGTATTCCGGCAACATCATGTTTGCCTCGTAAACTACTTTCTTCAAATCTTCGAGCATGTTTTTTCCCCCTTCATAATTTATAACACTACTGACAATATGCTCAAACCCGCCAACGCGCCGATCGCGAAAATTATCGTGCCAGAAATCAGCAAGCCTACATGAGCGTGTTTCTCAAGAACTGCGCCAGATTCCGGATCATGATACAGGTCGAATTTGTCGCCAATCTTGAAAGTGTTTTTGCCGCTTGAATTAATATTGCATTTGCGCGAAAATTCCTGACCGTTCAGAACGTACTTCACAATCGGATAATACGTGAACTTTGAGCCTCGCCAGATTTTCGTCTCCCGTGATAATTGTCGCGTGAAAATTTCAGTTATTTCGGCCTCGATTTTCTGGAGATTGCGCTTCCTGAGTGAGAAATAATTCCAGAGCAAGCTAACACCGGCTCCGAGCAAAATTATCGTCAGGCATATCATCGCTTCGACTTCACGTTTCTGATTCTCGAACAGCGTCAATAAAATCAACAACGCTCCCCCGAACATCATGACCAACGGATGAAAAATCGCTGCCTCATCGCGCAAATAATTCGGCTTTACCTTGCGTTTCTTGAGCCAATTCTCAACCTGAACAGAACCAACCAGAAATATTATTATCCCCGGAACATACGGCAAAAATCTTGAGAAAATATCCAGTTCTTCCATGATTTACACAAATCTAAACAAATTCCAGAATCTGATCGAGCGACTTTATGCGAGTAACATTCTCATCGCTGCAAGCATCATTCTTGTCGAACAACAGCGCATTCATTCCGAAATTTTTCGCGCCCTCGTAATCTTTTCTGAGATCATCGCCCACGAACAAGCATTCACGAGCAGAAAATCCGCTTTTATCACGACACATCTGGAAAATTTTCGGTGACGGTTTTTCCTCGCCAACTTCCTCACTCGTTACGATAAAGTCTATATACTGCAATATTCGCAACTTATCGAGCTTTAAAATCTGGATATACGGTGTCATATCAGTTCCGATTCCGATTCGCAAATTCATGCGCTTCAAATTCTGCATCAACTTCACGAGATCAGCGTGTGGCTGCAAAGTTTCGAGCATCGTTGACCAGTACAACTCGTAAATTTTTGCTGCGTGCGGATAAAGAGGCAGAGACTCATGTTCGAGCATCTTTTGATACCTGAGCATTCTATCTCTGCAGCTTCCGTTATAGCCAATCTGCGAGTAAATCTCGCGCTGAACTGCCAAGTGTTTCTCGTCAAAATCCTCAGCAGTCCAAGCGAAATTCACGCGCGTGTATTCTCTGAGTTTGTCAAGTGCAATCTCGTTCGAATACTTGAAATCATAGAGCGTATTATCTATATCAAATATCACACTCTTGATTATTCCAGTTTCAATCCGCGCTCCCGACATCTGCAACTAGTCAAGCAAGCCAGCGTCTTTCAGTGCGGTCTCGATCTCTTTGTCGGACATTACGTTCTTCAGCGTGATAAGCGCGGTTTTCGAAGTGTCGATGCCGTCAAAAGTTTTCGCGAACGGTTTTGCACACAGAACAACGTCATAATTCGCCGCTGCACTCTTGCCCTCAGAAACTGCACAATGACTGATTGCTGCGGGCTTAATATTATTTCGCGTCATAACTTTCTTGATTGCGTTTTCCATCAAGAGTGATGAACCTGCACCGTTTGCACAACATGCTAATAATTTTTTTCCGTCGAGTTTTGCCATAATTTTTCAAGTCCTTTCAAGTGTATATTATGCTTTTTTCGCAGCCAACTCTGCTCTGTGAGCTTTGTAAGCTTCGTAATCTTCCGTGATCAAGAAATAGCCCTTCGGATCCATCAAGTATTCAATCTGAGGAATCGCAAGCAACACAACAACGACAATCGCAACTCCGATGTAGCCGGCATAGTGCATTATCCATGTGAACGCAGGCCAAACCGTATCCCAGTCGAACATTCCAAGATAACCGCCGTAATTCGCAAGTCCTACCCAACCAGCTATCAACGCTGCTCCGAAAACCTGAATCAAGCCGCAAATGAACGGGATTATCAAACATGCTTTCAAACCGCCCTTTTCATTCGCAACAAGTCCAATCGTAGCGTTGTCGAAGAATACAGGCACGAATCCGCAGATAATAATCGTCGGTGAACCAGAGAATATCAAGACCAAAATCGCGACAATCTGTCCAACGAGACCAGCCAAGAATCCGAACGTAACAGCGTTTGAATCACCGAATCCGTAGCAAACTGCGCAGTCAACTCCAGGAATTGATGACGGCAATAATTTATCAGCGATACCCTGGAACGATGCTGTTAATTCCGTGACGAACGTTCTGACGCCTAACTGCAAAATTGCGAGATAAACCGCGAATTGTAAAGACGTGTTGAAGCAATAGAACACGAAATTCTCGGATTCTTTCGTCGCGCCGGTTTTCACGAAGAAGTCTTTGCCGATGATCCCCATGATAATTCCGAAGAAAACTGTCATCAAGATTGCCGTACAAACCATGTTCTCGTTGAAAATTGAGAAAAATCCTGGCATGTCAAGTTCGCCGACCTTCTTGATTTTGCGTTTTCCGCCTCTGTCACCGAATAATTTGTCAGCGAGCCAATAGCCGAATCTGATTCCGAACATCTGCTGGTGTGCAATGGCGAATCCTGCTCCGTCAGTCAATTCCTGCATAGGTTTAACGGTCAAGTTCGAGCCAACAGCCCAATACGCGCCCAAAATTACGGACATGACGATCATCAAATAAATATCATTATTCAGAAGTCCCGGCAACGCGAACATAATCAGCCAATAAGCCGTCGCTGCCTGCTGAACCTGTACGTGACCTGTCGTGAAAAGTGTGCGGCATTTCGTGATCTTATTAAATCTTACGAGCAAAATATTCACTATGAACGCGATTAACAACAACGTCATGACCTGTGAAAATCCCTTGCCGAAAACTTCTTCGACACCGGCTGTGACTGCATTCTGTCCATAATACGGATCGATAACGCACGCCGTGAGATTAAATCGCTCTTTCAAACCTGCCAAAATCGGTCTGAAATTTCCGGTCAATCCGCCAGAACCTGCGTTCAAAATCAGCATTCCGATTATAGCTTTCAAAGTTCCAGCTAACGTATCGTACCATTTCTTGCCCATCAAGCAATAACCCAGCAACGTCAAGAAACCGACCATGTACGGGGCCTTTTGTAGAATATATGTTGCAAAGAAAGTCCAGATCTCAGTTAATATAAACATGTTTTTTCCCTTTCATATCTTTATATCTTAGTATATCTTAGTTAGATTTAGTTGCGATTATTCGTAATTATTCTTAATCATCTTCGCACGGGAAATCTTTCTCAGCTTTGAGAATATCTTCCGGAGTTTTCGCCTCAACAAGCGCGTCCAGTAACGGCTCATTCTGGAAAATCGACGCTAATTGCTGAATATTATTCATGTGTTCTGCCGGATTCGCTGAACATAGCGTGAAGAATAGATTCGCTTTCTTCTCCTCGCCGTCCTCATCTTTGCCGAAATCGATCAAGCTCTTGCAGACCATGAAGCCAATCCCAGTCTTGTAAACTCCATCAGCATTCTCAGTCGTGTGTGGCATTGCGACGTTGTGTTCGAACACCATGTACGGACCGTATTTCTCGATGCACGCGACGATTTGTTTATAAAAATCCGCCGAAACACTGCCATCAGCGATTAAACTCTCAGTACTGATTTTCACAGCTTCCTGCCATGTTAAGCCAGCACCGTCAATAAATTTATAGTGCTTCTTTTCGACAATATCCTGTAAAACTGTTGACATGATTTTCCCCTCGAATTACAAGCATGAACGATACGGAATATTCTGAGGAGCCTCGAAACAATCCTCAAATCCGCGCCTATGATGATAATAGATCTTGTCCTTGTCTAACGGGTACGTGTATTTGCCGCCAACCTGCCAGAAGAACGGGTGGAATTTGTACTCGTTGCGATCCTTCTTGAAATCGTAGACCAACTTGATCTCTTCACAATCCGCCTGGAAATTCGTCCAAACGTCCCAGTGAATCGGCACAACAACTTTGCAACGGAGATTCTCTGCCATGCGCAAAATATCTGTCGAAGTCATCTTGTCCTGCATTCCGATCGGGTTCTCGCCGAATGAGCCGAACGCTACGTCTATATCATAATCTTTTCCGTGTTTCGCGAAATAAATCGAGAAGTGCGAATCGCCGGAGTGATAGATATTTCCGCCGGGTGTCTTCAGCAGGTAATTAACGGCTTTCTCGTCCATGTCAGTCGGGCATTTGCCGGTTAATTCCTCGCGATCCGGACCAGTTGAATCAGTCGTTACGATACAAGTTCTGTCAAAACTGTCGAGACAAATGATTTCCATGTCTTTAATCTTGAACGAGTCACCGGGTTTCACAATCTTGCAGCGCTCCTCGGGAACTCCCCACTTCACCCAGGTCTCAACGGATTTCAACGGACCAATGAACGGAACTGGGATTTCTTTGCCATCGCCGTCAGTTGTCGTCATGTTGCTGTGTAAGACATGAGCTGCCCATTCTGCTGACATGTGATCCTGATGATAATGCGTCGCCAAAACTGCGTCAACCTGCTTAAACGCGAACGGGTCAATCACAAACGGAACATTTCGCAAATTCGGCTGCATTGCACGAGCACCGCACATATTCGCCATCTGGTGTCCAACAGCCATCTTGCCATTACCGTGAGTTCTCTTGCCATTGCCGCACCACAAATCGATCGTGATATTCGCACCGCCGGGAGTCTTGAACCAAATTCCCGTACAGCCAAGCCACCACATCGCAACATTTCCTGGCGCAACAACTTCATTCTCAATGTCCTCAACGAGCCACGTGCCCCACTCAGGGAACGTACTCATGATCCATTTTTCTCGCGTCATTTCACTAATTTTGCTCATTATGAAAAACCTCCTTCAGATAATATTAATTTTTACCGGAAAATCCGATAATAATTGCTAAATCACTTGCACTGAGCTAAAATATACATGATCCAGATTCCAAAATCAAGTGATAGATTACTTAATTCGTTGTATTATTTTATTTCAGATTTAGATTTTAGTTTAGATTTAGAAAGGAGATTTTGTTTTCATGAAACCATATTCAATCGGATTGTACGAGAAAGCAATGCAGGATTCGCTCTCATGGCGAGAGAAATTATCTTGTGCTAAAGAATGCGGTTACGATTTCGTCGAGATTAGCATCGATGAGACAGACAAAAAATTATCGCGCCTCGAATGGTCTCAGGATGAACGCCTCGAATTAATCCGCGACATGAAGGAAATTGGCATGCCGATAAGATCTATGTGCTTATCCGGTCACAGAAAATATCCGTTCGGTTCGGCAAATCCTGAAACTCGCAAACGCAGCCTCGAAATAATGGAAAAAGCCGTACAACTCGCAGACGATCTCGGGATTCGCATAATTCAGCTTGCAGGTTACGACGTTTATTACGAACCGGGAACTGTAGAGAGCGAAAAATTATTCCGGGAAAATCTCGCAAAAGCTACGTTGATGGCAGCTGACAAAGGCGTGTTGCTGGGCTTCGAAACAATGGAAACCGAGTTCATGAACACGACTGAGAAAGCCATGAAATACGTGAATATCATAAACAATCCGTATTTAGGCGTATATCCTGACGCTGGAAATTTGACGAATGCTGCAAAAACTTACGGCACAAGCGTACTTGACGATCTCGAAACAGGCCGCGGTCATATCGTCGCTCTTCACTTGAAAGAAACTGTCCCGGGAAAATTCCGCGAAATTCCATTCTTAACCGGTCACGTTGATTTCGACGCAATTATCAAGAAAGCCTGGGATATTGGCATTCGAAGATTCGTAACGGAAATGTGGGACGTTGGTAACGCAAGCTGGAAGGACGACATAAAATTCGCGTGCAAAACTATGTCCGAGAAAATCGACAAAATTGCTTATTAATTAGCTCAGGGGGGAAAATTTCACATGAAAGTCACAAAAAAAGTAATATCCAGTCTCAACAAGTGTTACGCAATCTCAAGCCTGAATTATCACGGGCAAAATTGCTTCCTGGTCGCTGCCGAGAAAACTGATCCGTGCTACTTATTCTCCGAGGACGGCGAGCAACTCGAAACCGTCTGGACCGAACCCGGCGGAGTTATGACTATGACACCCGTTCCAAATTCGGACGGACAATTTCTTGCGACACACAGATTCTATTCGCCAAACGATTCTCTCAACGCAAAAATTATTATCGCAACTCCCAAAGAGAAAAATAACTGGGAAATCCGTACTCTCGCAAAAATCCCGTTCGTTCACAGATTCGGAATCCTGAACAGGGCTGGCGTGAATTATCTCATTGCTTGCGCTCTCAAAACAGGTCACGAGTTCAAGAACGATTGGCGTTTCAAAGGCGCGTGTTTCGGTGCAGTTTTGCCAGAAGATTTATCCGGCTTCAACGATTCGAACCTGCTCAAACTGGATCTAATCTGCGACGGCTTGCTCAGAAATCACGGTTACGCAAAAATTTCTCACGGCGGACACGATGCTGCACTCATTGCGTGTGAAGAAGGCACGTTCTTGATTTCACCTCCGGCTGTTCTGGGAGCTAGCTGGGAAGTCGAAAAGATTCACTCACTGCCATCGAGCGATTCAGTCCTGGTTGACTTCGACGGTGACGGCAAACTCGAGCTTGGCTGTATTGCGCCATTCCACGGAAATTCCCTGACGATTTATCATCTGGACGAATACGGAAATTACGTGCCTCAATGGAAATACCCGAGACCAGAGAAAGAAACCGAAATGATCCACGCGACTTGGACTTGCGAATTGCTCGGGAAGAAAACCTGGATCATCGGCTGGCGTAAAGGCACAAAGAACACGATTGCGATAAGCTGGGACGCTGAAGCCGGAGATTATCACGTTGACATGATCGACACAAACACGGGTTGTGCGAACGCGATGCACTTCAAGAACTCTCAGGGTGTTGACGTAATCGTTGGCACAAACCGCGAAATCAACGAAGTAGCTCTATACACAATTACCGAATAATAATTATTATTAACGCAAAATATCAAAAAATATCTCTCCAGGAAGAGCGATCTTCCCGCGGGAGATATTTTTTTTGCAAAAATTTCTAGTCCGTGCCGAATAAATCTCGCGTGTAGACTTTCTCACGAACATCATCGAGAAGCTTGTCGTACCTGTTCGCAATTATCGCGTCTGAATCATGCTTGAACTTCGCAATGTCATTCACAACTCGTGAGCCAAAAAATTTCGAATCATCCGGCAACGTAGGCTCGTAAATTATCACCGTCGCACCACGCGCTTTAATACGCCTCATGATGCCCTGAATGCTGCTGTGCCTGAAATTGTCGGAATTAACTTTCATCGTCAGCCTGAATACACCGATTGTCAAGTCACATTCACGCTCAGAATTCCAATCATAACCAGCCTTCTCAAGAACACGATCCGCTACGAAATCTTTGCGCGTGCGATTCGAATCAACAATAGCCTCGATTAAATTCTCCGGAACATCACGATAATTTGCGAGTAATTGCTTCGTGTCCTTGGGCAAGCAATAGCCACCGTAGCCGAACGACGGATTGTTATAATGCGTGCCAATTCTCGGATCAAGACACACACCACGAATTATGTCCCGAGTGTTTAGATGCTTGATTTCCGCGTAAGTGTCCAACTCGTTGAAGTACGAAACTCTCAGAGCCAGATACGTGTTCGCGAATAATTTCACAGCTTCGGCCTCGGTTGCTCCCATGTAGAGCACGTCGATATTTTTTTTCTCAGCAGCTGCTACAAGTAATCCGGCAAATTCTTCAGCTTTGGAACGCGTTTTTTCGTCACAGCCTGCGATGATTCGGCTCGGGTATAAATTATCATACAGGGCTTTGCTCTCTCGGAGAAATTCCGGGAAAAATATTATGCGATCCGTGTGAAATTTCTCACGAATACGCTCAGTGAAGCCAACCGGAATCGTGCTCTTGATCACAATTATAGCCTCTTCCGAAACTCGCAACACCTGCTCAATCACTGACTCAACTGCGGACGTGTCGAAAAAATTCTGCCTTGAATCATAATTTGTCGGGGCAGCAACTATCACGAAATCCGCGCGCGAATAAGCCTCGTCTCCATCGGTCGTAGCTCGCAATGAAAGATTCCTGACCGAGTGTTCAGCCAAGAATCTTTCAATATATTCATCCTGAATAGGACTTTGCCACGAATTAATTTTCGCAACTTTCTCGGGTAGTACGTCTACTGCTGTGACATCATTATGCTGCGATAACAGCACAGCCAGTGACAGCCCAACGTAGCCCGTTCCTGCAACTGCAATTTTCATGTGAGATTATTATTTCGGCGCGATTCTCGTTAAGCCTTCGAACTTGTAAGTCGTCTCGAGAATAATTTCCGGAGTATCGGTCGTTATGTCGCGATATGCCGGTGTCGCATAATGTCCCATTCCGCCGATATTATAGACTTTGCTCATGTCCCAGCCACGCGCGCTGAGAATCTTCATGAGATTATTCACACGTCCGCCGCCCTGACACATCAGGAATATATTCTTGTTCTTCGGGAAGAGTGCTGCGAGAATTTCGTCGGATTCTTCGTAAACCGGAACAGGATTGTCAGTCGTGCCACCGTATAATTGCGGCAATGATGGATCTTTGTCAGCATTGGCATCGAATATTAGAGCAAAATACGGAATACACTCGAAATTTCTCAAATGTTTCTTCGCGTAATCTGCATAATCTCGAATGTCAATATACGCTACGTCGCTGCGTCCGAGATATTCGCGCAAATTCTCGGAATTAATCGCTGAGCATGTCGGACCAAAATTCCCGGGTTCACACACAGTTTCTTCGGTGTCGTCTTTGTTAGCTTTGTAAGTCTTCTTTGTGTCAACCGGTGCGGGAAGCTGTGTCTGTTCGGATTTTGCATTCGCTACGGATTTCGCGGCACTGGCAGCTTCTCTCTTGCCCTCGAAAATTGCGCGCATCTCAAGAGCTTTGGGATCGCCGTCAAAGAACGAGTCCGTCGCATGATAAGCGTAAATTGCCTGAACCATTCGCAGGATATTATTCGCCGAAACTGTTGCTCCCGTGAAAGCGTCAATCTTCAGATCCGCACGACCTTCGCCCTGAGTGTAATCTTTCATGTCGTCAATCGTGTTGAAACTTTTGATTTGCGCGTAAGTTTTATTAATATAATACGGCAACATCTCAGCTTTGACTTTCTCGAATTTCGCGTTGGGATTTGTCGGAGGCGGATCGCTGTCTCCCCAGAAACCGCCCAGATAATGCTTCGTCGAATCCGAATCAAAACTCAGGAATCTAATCGCTGCGTCCTCAATTTTTCCGCTCGATGGCAGAGTCAACTCGATATATGCAGTCGTCCACAAATTCGAATCGGCTGGTCTGCACGTGCAGGAAATGAACGTAACCTGATACTTCACGTAATTTCTCGCAACATACTTGAACGGCACAAAAGCGTAGAACAAGTCTTCTTCTTTGGGACCGTCGATGTGATTAATCGGGATCACGGCAACTTGATTGGCTTTGCTTCCCTCACCGAGTTTGGCTGAACTGTTGAGAAAAGCGTTCACATCACTCAGCGATAACTCTGCTGCATTAGCTCCTGCAAGCGAGAATACCATGACAAAAACAAACACTAGCGCAAAAAACTTTCTTGGCATTACAATTCCTCCTTATTGATATAAATCTTTTAGAAATCATAGCATCAATCGCACGATTCAAAATCCAGAGTATCACCGATTCCGAAACACGAGTTTTTCACGCATAATATTCACAATTCGCATTCACAAAACAAAAACGGAGGGATTATTCAAGCATGATCGGAGCAATTCTCGGGGACATGATTGGCGCGCCGTTCGAATTTGACATGGGCAAGAAGTCCAAGGATTTCGCGCTATTCAGTCCGGCTTCACATTTCACGGACGATTCCGTCATGACAATCGCAGTCGCTGAGGCATTAATCGACACACTCGGTCAAAACGACAACGCTGTCAAAACACGAATCATCGAGTCAATGCAGACTTGGGGCAGAAAATATCCAAGAGCTGGTTACGGTGGAATGTTCGCTCAATGGCTGGTTACACGCGAGCCAAAACCATACGGAAGCTTCGGCAACGGTTCCGCAATGAGAGTCTCGGCAGCAGGCTGGTTATTCGACGACCTAACGACTACAAGACACGTCGCAAAACTCACGGCTGAAGTCACGCACAATCACCCCGAAGGCATCAAAGGCGCAGAAGCAACAGCAAGCGCAATTTTTCTCGCAAGAACCGCTCACGACAAATCACAAATTCGCGAATATATAACGGAAAATTTCAGCTATGATTTATCGCGTACATGTGACGAAATCAGACCGAATTATCATCACGTAGAATCATGTCAGGGAACTGTTCCTGAAGCTATCACAGCGTTTCTTGAGGGCGAAAGTTTCGAGGACGTAATCAGAACTGCTGTGTCACTCGGCGGAGATTGCGACACGTTGACATGTATTGCTGGCGGAATTGCAGAAGCCTTTTATAAAATCCCGGACGAATTTGTTATCGAATGTGAAAAACGTTTGCCTGCCGATATGAAAACAGTCCTGGGAAAATTCGCGCTCGTGAAAAAATTGCGGGTATAATTATTAAGTCGAAAGTGAGGAGATAACACATGAAGTTCAAAATGGTACACGAGAATTACAACGTTCAGGATTTGGAAAAATCGCTGGAATTTTACGGGAAAGCTCTCGGATTGACGGAACGGCGCAGAAAATCAGCAGCGGACGGTTCATTCATAATCGTGTATATTGGCAATGATGCGTCAGAATTTGAGCTTGAACTGACTTGGCTGGCGGATCACCCGGGTAAATACGATCTTGGCGAAGAGGAATTTCACCTGGCATTTCACGTTGACGATTTCGACGCAGCTCACAAGTTGCATTCCGAGATGGGGTGCATTTGCTTCGAGAATCCGGCGATGGGAATATATTTTATTCAGGATCCCGATGGCTATTGGCTTGAGATAATTCCTGCGAAGAGGCCGTAGCGAATGTTGGAACGTTTCTTGAAGGCTCAGAATTTCGGCGATACTTACACGACAGCTCTGAACGAGATCAAATCCGGACGCAAACGCAGCCACTGGATCTGGTATATTTTCCCGCAACTGAAGGGTTTGGGACGAAGCCAACGTTCTGAATTTTACGGGATCGCAAATCTTGACGAGGCTAGAGATTATTTGCAACACGAAATTCTTGGGGAACGCCTGGTCGAGATTTCTGACGCGCTCTTGCAACTCGACGGGAATGACGCGAACGCCGTGATGGGAAGTCCTGATGACATGAAGCTGCAATCTTGCATGACGTTGTTCGCAATGATTTCTGAGAACGATTCAGTTTTTCAGCGTGTTCTCGAAAAATTCTTCGCCGGCAAAATGGACAGCAACACCGTAGAACTTGTGAGGGCTTGTGAGGGAAAATCATGAATGAACTTGAGCGATTGATCAATGGCAATCGGGAATATCTCGCGGCAAAAACTCCGTCTGGAAATGTCTCGCCAGAAATCCGGGAGTTTACCAGCAAGAACGGTCAAGCTCCGTACGCTGTTATAATCACGTGTTCAGATTCGAGAGTGATTCCGGAAGCGATTTTCTCGGCTGGAATCGGTGAATTATTCGTGATCAGGTCGGCTGGCTTTACGCTTGATGACGCTGCACTCGGTAGCATAGAATACGCGGTCGAACACTTAGGCGTGAAATTAGTCGTCGTTATGGGACACACGCAATGCGGAGCCGTAGAAACTGCTCTGAAACACGAACACGTCTCCGGAAAGCTTGGCGCGATAATCCGGGAAATTTCCTGCGCAATCAAATCCGAAACTGACCCGTACCTGGCTGTGAAATTGAACGTGCGAAACAGCTGCGAAGTTATCGAAAATGCGAAAGTTCCAGCCAAGATAGTCGGCGCGATCTATCACATCGACAGTGGCTCAGTGGAATTTCTGAACGGGTGATGAAATGCGGATCGTAATTGCATCGGACATTCACGGTTCGGCATTTTACTGCGAGAAACTTGTGAGAGCGATTCGTTCTGAGAATGCCGAGACGCTGCTATTGCTTGGGGATACTCTCGACGGGGAAAATTACGACGATGTTGCCGAAATGCTGAACGATCTTTGCGCTGAGATACGAATTTTGAGCGTTCGTGGAAATTGCGACTCAGAATGGGATCAGAGATTGCTGCAATTCCCGATTATGTCCGAGTATTCCTGGCTGATTTTGAACAACAGAATGATTTTCGCAACGCACGGTCATGACAAATTGCTCAAACCGAAGCTCTTGCCCGGAGATATTTTTCTGCAGGGACACACGCACGTTCCGTCATGGGAGTACAGAGACGGCAGATATTACTTCAACCCCGGCTCTGTATCTCTGCCCAGACGTGGCAGCAAGAACAGTTACATGCTCCTGAACGATGACGGATTCGCTTGGAAAGACTTATCCGGGAATATTTACAACACGTTTCACATGCCTAGTTCCTTGAGTTTGTAAACGGCGTAATATGATTCTATAATTCGCCTTACTTTCGTCATGTTCTCAACTCAATCTGATTCCAGGAACGCGATTGCTGCGGCGTATTTCTGCAAGCGTTTTTCAAGTGAACGCAGCTCCTGTTGATTTTCCGCGGGAGGCAGGCGTGTCAAATCCGAGTTGTGACGCAGGTCTGCCAGTTTGACTTTCTTTGCCAGCGGATTAGCCTTGATATTCTCGATATATTCTCCCAGATACGGCACGTGTTCTTCATGCGTGAGACATTTCACAGCCGAGATAATTTCGTTCGGAAATCCCTGAGCCTGCAAATCTTCCAGAGTCATATCCGTGTCTTCAACTACGTCATGCAACAGTGCGACACAAATTGCGTACTCGTCCGTGCCCATTTGTTCCGCCAAATGATACGGGTGAAATACGTACGGCAGCCCTGATTTGTCAATCTGTCCGTTATGTTGCCTGTACGAGAGGCGCATTGCTTTCTTGGTTAAGTCAGTGTACAGCATGTTTTTGCGTGTTTCGAGGGGGTGCTTTTTTCAGCTTGATATAGCACACCGTGGGAAGCCCTGGTCTTGGCTGTTCGTCTTTGATATCGATTCTGTCTTTGTAGCGTTCGACCAGCAATTTGAGTTTCTCATAGCCGTAATTTCTGGAGTCGAAGCCCGGAATTTGTTGGCGCAAATAATTCCCCACGACTGAGAGATTCTTCCATTCATCGACGGCGTAATCGCAAATTATCTGGATCACTGTGTCAATCGACGGAATATCGACTGGATCCTCGTTTTCATTTGCGTTTTCCTTTTCAAGTGATTCGTTGCGACCGTAAATCACGTCCAGTAAGCGAAATTCGTCACAAGCGCGTACTAAAGCCATCTTTGTTTTTGTCTCGCCCATGCCGATGACTTTAATTTCGTGTTCGCGTAATTTGTAAACGAGATTTGTGAAATCGCTATCACTGCTTATCAGGAACACGACGTCCACATGAGTTGTGTAAATCATTTCCATTGCATCTATCGTGAGTGCCTGATCCGCGACGCTTTTGCCTTTGCCGGCTATGTAATCGATCTGCAACATCGGCGTAATTCCCCACAACGGCATGTCACTGTACCAAGCTTTAGTCGAGAGATTCGAAACTGATCCGTAGAGGCGGCGTATCTTGATATTGCCTTCCTGCTCAGCTTCACGAATGATGTTCTCGATATATTTGTGCGAAACGTTATCCCCGTCGATTAATATTGCAACCTGTTTTTCTTCCAATTTTCCTTCCAATTCGCATCCTCCTGTAAACTCGACATATTCCCGAATTTCTCGCATTATACAACTCGTGAACGAAAAGTGTCAATGAAAGTTTCTCAGCAAGTAATCGCGAAAATTCCGTAAAAATACTCTTATGCGATTGGGACAATTCCTAGTTAAATTATTATGCGTCGTGAGAGTTTCGAGTTTTAGTGTGAAATGTGAATTTTGAAAATTTTGTTACGGAGCGATTATGTCAATGGAAAAACTTAAATGTATAATTGAGCGAATAATTTATCATAGCGAGACTAACGGCTTCTCGGTTTTGAGAGTCGCGGCGAATGGCTTTCCGGATATTGTCACAGCGGTTGGAGCAATGCCAGAAGTTCGCGTTGGTGCCATGTTCGAGCTTTACGGCGAATGGAGAATAAATCCCAAGTACGGTCAAGAGTTCGTCTTTCAAACTTGCGAGGAAGTTATGCCTGCAACGGTAAGCGGAATCAAGAAATATCTTGGCAGCGGCTTAATCAAAGGTATCGGACCGGTTTATGCGGCGCGAATTGTTGACGTATTCGGCGAAAATACTATTAAGATTCTCGACAATGATCCGGACAGATTATGCGAAGTCCATGGCATCGGGAAAAAACGCCTTGAGCAAATCAAACAGAGCTGGCTCGAACAACGAGAAGTCAGAAACATAATGATATTCTTGCAATCGCACAATGTCAGCACATCACTTGCTACGAAAATCTACAAGCAATACGGTGCTCGTTCAGTTCAGAGCGTAACTGAAAATCCGTACAGGCTTGCTGATGAAATTTGGGGTGTTGGCTTCAAGACGGCGGATCAGATTGCGAAGGAACTCGGCTTTGGTCATGAAAGAATCGAACGGCTCCGAAGCGGCATTCTTTACACGCTGAATAAATTCTCTGAGTCCGGGAACTGTTTCGCATACAAAGACGCACTTGTTCAGGCGGCAGGTGAGCTGCTGGAAGTCGAGGAATCACTTTTGGAAACGCCGCTGCAGAAAATGCTCGCAGCCAAGGAAATCATACGTGAAGAGTTGCCTGGTGAAAGCGATGCGATATATTTGCCCCTGTATTATTACTCAGAAGTCGGGACTGCGAAACGATTACTTGAGCTTATAAACTCGCCGTCATGTCTCAGGATTCGCCACGAATTTGACACGCCTGATCCGGACGCGATTCACTATGACGAGGCGCAACTTGAAGCTATCAAAGCTGCTCTTAAAAACAAAGTCATGGTTTTAACCGGAGGCCCAGGAACCGGCAAAACTACGACAACACTCGGGATAATTCAGGCGTATCGTGATGCCGGCGCGAAAATTCTCCTGGCTGCTCCGACCGGACGTGCTGCGAAACGAATGTCCGAAGTCTGCAAAATGGAAGCGAAGACTATTCACAGATTACTCGAAATGCGACCGCCCGAGGGATTCCAGCGTAACGAGGATAACCCGCTTAATGGCGACGTGTTAATCGTTGACGAGTGCTCAATGATTGACATTATCCTGATGAATGCTTTACTCAGGGCTGTTCCGGATAATATGACTGTGATCCTGGTTGGCGATGTTGACCAGTTACCCAGCGTTGGTGCAGGGAAAGTTTTGGCTGATATTTTGGCTTCGGGAGCGATTCCGTTTGTGAAGCTCAGCAAGATTTTCAGGCAGGCACAGAAGAGCATGATAATCACAAATGCTCACAAGATCAATCATGGAGACATGCCATTTTTGACGGATCGTGCTTCAGATTTTATTTTTTTACCCGAAGAAGGCGGCGAAACCTCAGATGAAAACAGTGCGAGAGCTGCGGACAGAATCGTAAATTTGTGCGTTGATGTTTTGCCTAGACAAGGGATAATATCTGACGAGATTCAAGTTTTGACTCCGATGAGGCGCGGAGAAACTGGTTCGGCGAATTTGAATCTGCGTTTACAGGCTGCGTTGAATCCTGAAGGAGCAAGTTTGAAGAGAGCTGGCATTGATTATCGCGTAAATGACCGTGTTATGCAGATCAGGAATAATTACGATAAAGGGATTTTCAACGGGGATATTGGCTTTATTGAGTCAGTGAATCTTGAGGACAACGAGTTGGTCGTGAATTTTGACGATAGACCTGTGAAATATGATATGACAGACCTTGACGAGCTTGTTCTGGCATATGCGACTACGATACACAAATCTCAGGGGAGCGAATTTCCGTATGTAATCATGCCGTTGACGAGGAGCCATTACATGATGCTGCAGCGTAATCTGCTTTACACGGGAGTCACCAGAGCTAAAGAGGGATTGATTCTGATTGGTGAGAAAAAAGCTGTTTACATTGCCGTAAAGAATGACAAAATCACGGAACGAAATACGAGACTAGCGCAGAGGCTTTTTCTCGGTAAAAGCTCTTGATTCTACACAACATATTTCACACTACAACAGTATGTTCATCAAAAAATCCCTGCAATTTTCCGAGCGAAGAATGCGTTAATCCAGGCACACTTAATGCTTCTCGATTCGAACCTGAATTCTCTTAACATAACATAATAATCAGGATAATGTCTCTAAGATACGAGATAGTATTTTATAGACCGAGCCTTTTCTCTACATATATGAATCAAACATTCCATCTTAAGAAAAATGCTCTGTTCTCAAAAGGAATATGAGCGCTGCATCTGCAATATCCATATTATCACAACCTTTCCTTCGAAAAACAAAAATCAGCTTGTCATATATACTTTATAAAAATAAAAGTCCCATGTATACTTGAAGAGAATCGACGAACCTATTTTATTTTGCCTTTGAGATTGAAATTTGGTCATTTAGTTAATTTCTCGTGAGTCTTTTGCTTGCTATCAAAAAAAGAAATCCGGTGTACAAACTGGAACTAAGGTCGGCAAGAAAAAGAAAAGAGTTACGCATCTTAACCATTTATGCCAGCAGATACGCGATTTAAAGCAAGGTATTCTGAAGGATTAAGATTGTGTATTTTTTTGTTCGTTTACACATCCCATTGCGTAGCAGCAACAGAACAAGGCAGCATTTAGCTGATTGTATCCTGCTGAGACAGCAAGTTTTTAATCCACACTCCCGCGGAAGTTTTTACGAAGCATAATTGTTACTGGGCTGGTGAACATTACGGCAAGCATGTCAGTGAGAAAATTGCAGCGATAACTCGTGAAGCAATCGAAACTGGCTTAGGACGCAAAGAACTTGAAAGTGAATTACGAAGAGCGTTAAGTGGTGAAGTTGGTGGTTATAAGTATTGGGACGTAGTAGCGAGTGCAGCGTTAGTCAGGGCGCGTTCGTTTGGAGCGATTGCAGGAATGGAAGAAGCTGGAATTGCTGAGTATGAA